>NZ_JAVDSR010000001.1:0-890621 GCF_031455455.1 Stenotrophomonas sp. 1337
GGTTGCGGGGGTGTCCGCGGCATGGATGCCGCGGCCAAGCCCCCAAGGACGGGTTTACGGCGTCCCCCGCAACCGGACCCACCCCGCCATCCCACAGGAAACCCGCTTTTGCTTTTGCTTTCGCTGTTGCCGTTGCTGTTGCTGTTGCTGTTGCTCCTGAGGTTGCCGGCCAGCGGCCGGCACTACCGCTTCGGCGGGTGCAGGGCGCAGCCCTGCCGACCCACCCGCTTACTGCGGCGGATCGCGGGTGATATGGATGTCGGTCGGCGTGGACAGCGGGATGTTCCGCTCGGCCAGGATCTGCAGCAGGCTGAAATACAGATCGCTGCGCGTGCCATACACCTGCCGCGGGCTGGCCACGTAGGCGAAGCTGTTGATGGTGATCTGGCCGCCAGCGATGCTGTCGATGTACACAGACGGCGCCGGCTGCTGCAGCACCGTGTTGTGGGCACCGTAGGCATCCAGCAGCGCCTGCCGCAGGCCCGCGACATCGGTGCTGGCCGGCACCGCGAACTGGATCTGGATGCGGCCCTGGTTGTTGCCCATCGTCATGTTGCGGATGGTCTTGGTGATCAACTCGGAATTGGGCACGATCAAGGTGGACTTGTCGCTCACCTGGATCTCGGTGGAGCGCACGTTGATGCGGCGGATGTCGCCTTCCTGATCGCCCAGCTTCACCCAGTCACCGATCTTCACCGGCCGCTCGGTCAGCAGGATCAGGCCGGAGACGAAGTTCTGGATGATCGCCTGCAGGCCGAAGCCGATACCTACCGAGAGCGCACTGACCAGCAACGCCAGGTTCTTCAGGTTCAGGCCCATGGCGGTCAGCGCCCACAGCGCCACCAGGATGATGCCCACGTAGCGGGTGATCGTGCTGATTGAATTGCGCGCGCCCAGGTCCAGTTCGGTCTTGGGCAGGTAGGTGTCGGTCAACCAGCGCTGCAGCAGCTGCGTCAGCCCCAACCCGACCAGCATCACCAGCAGGGCGATGGCGATACGCGCAGGCTTGAGCGTGATGTCGCCGATGGAAATGCCGTTGGCCAGCGAAGCGACGCGCTCGACCACCGAGCCGATGTTGCCGAACGGCGCCGCCAGTGCCAGCAGCGCGATCAGCACCACGAACGTGCGCAGCACGGCGGACAGCAGCACACCGGCCTGCTCCAGCCGCGACACGCTCAGACCGGTGCTGAGCAGGATGGTCTGGCCGACCTTGCTGTCGGCGTTGAGCAGCCAGGTGGAGAAATCATCGACGAACTTGAACAGCAGCGTCGCCGCCAGCACCACGATGCTGCCGCCGATCAGCTGCTGGTTGACGAACTTGGCGAAGTTCACATAGCCCATCAGGGTGGCGATGATCGCGGCCACCACGGCGATGTTGCCGGCCACACGTGCCAGCACCAGCCAGCTGCTGCGCCGCACCGGAACGGCCGCACCCTGGCCGTCGGCCTGCGCTTCCAGCTTCGCCTCAGCCTCGGCGGTCTGGCGCCGATGCAGGCGCGCCAGGGTCACCAGCATGGCCATGATCAGGCCCAGATAGGTCAGCGCGATCACGCCGTCCAGCGCCACCGTAGTGACGTCGCTGGTGCGGGTGGCGCGATCGATGGCCACCAGCACCGTGCTCAGCCAGGCCAGTGCTGCGGCACCCCAGGCGTACTTGCGTAGTTTCAGCGCGGCGGTGTCATCCAGGTTCAGCAGCCGCCACGAAGGCCGCTTGGGCACCAGCAGGCAGGCGCTGAGCGCGGAAATGAAGGCCGCAGCAAACGTCGCCGCCTGTACGCCTTCGGCCACGCTCTGCAGGCGCGGCGGAATCGCGCCGATGGCATCCAGTGCAGCCACCAGCACCACCACGGCGTAGCCGGGCAGCAGGGTGCCCACCAGCAGCAGCCACATGGCCAGACCGGAGCGGCGCAGGCGGCCGTCGGGGGCACGCTCGGACGCAGCGAACCGGCGCCCCAGCGCGCGCAGCCACAGGCGCAACGGGAACATCATCACCAGTGCCGCCGCCAGCCCCAGCAGCAACGTGCCCCAGCCATGGGTGGCAATGGCCGTGGTCAGCGCGGCACGGCCCTGCTGGGCCAAAGGAGTGACGCGGGCGATGTCGTTTGGCAACTGGTCGGCCACCTGTCGCCACAGCGTTGGCGACAGTGGCGAGGCGACCTTGCGCCCCAGTTCCTCGGTGCGCTGCGCGTTGCGCTGCTTGTCGATGTCCGCGCTCAACTGCTGCGCACGGACGGCACTGGACTTGGCCTGGGCAATCGATGCCGCCAGGGCATCGCGCTGGCGCGTCAGCGTGCGCCGCTGCGCCGCCAGCTCCGGCGGTTCAGTGGTGTCCTTGGGCGCCTCGCCCAGCTGCGTCAGCTGCTCGTTGAGCTGGTCCAGCTGCGGCTGCAGGGTCTTTTCCAGCGCCTCGGCATCACGCTTGGCCTGTGATGCATTTTCCGAAAGCGTGCCCAGCGTTTCGGTGGCCTCGGCATCAACACGCTTGCGCTCAACATCTTTCAGCGTGCTGTCGATCTGCGCCAGCTGCTGCTTGGGCGTGGGGTCGTCATCCTGGGCCAGCGCCGGCACAGCCAGCAGCAGCGTGCAGCACAACAGCAGGGCCAACCAGGGGCCACGCACCAGGATCGTTCGGAAGAAGGAAGACAAGCCAGCCACACCGTTTTGCGCGGACCACCGCGCCTGCGCGCGACTATACGGCAGGTACTGTAAACGGCGGATGCGCAGGCGCTGGCCGCTGGTTGCGGCTCAGTACTTCAGGCGCAGCTCTTCCACCTGCGGCTGCTGCAGCGCGTACCAGTCCTGGAATTCTTCCTCGGTGATCTCATCCGGCGCATACACCGCGATCGGGTGCCAGGCGTGGTCGGTCGGCAACGGCTGGCGCGGCCCGGCGCGCAGGCTGTAGGCCACGCCTTCGTAGTCCACCAGATCGTCCACCTGCGGCCACTGCTCGCGGGCGAACTGGGTTTCACTCTTCAACAGGATCACCTGGTACATCGGCACCTCCACTTCGGTTGGATCGGAAAAACGCGGCGCTGGCGGAAGCATACCGCTGCGCCGATGACGGCACGCGCTCCGCCCGGGCGACGGAATGTTCTGGACATGGCCCTCGCCCCGGCTTCACCCGCCCGTGGCAGTGTCCTCGGCATCGTGGAGGTCCTCTCCTGCCACGCCTGACAATGACCGACCTGCCTCCCCTGAAGACCGTCACCGACCTCAAGCTGCCCCGCTACCTGGGCACCTGGTACGAGATCGCCCGCCTGCCGATGCGCCACGAGCCGGAGGGCTGCACCGATGTGTCGGCCCATTACCAGCTGCTCGACAACGGCAACGTGGGCGTCACCAACCGCTGCCGCATGGACGGCGAGATCGAGGAAGCCACCGGAGAGGCCTGCGCGATCGACAACGACAGCGCGCGGCTGGAAGTCAGCTTCCTGCCCAAGGGCCTGCGCTGGCTGCCCTTCGCCAAGGGTGACTACTGGGTGATACAGGTGGCGCCGGACTACAGCGTTGCCCTGGTCGGCAGCCCGGATCGCAAGTACCTGTGGCTGCTGGCACGTGAGCCCCGGCTCGATGCCACCGTGCAGGAACATTATCTGGCCAGCGCGCGCCTGCAGGGCTTCGATCTGTCCGAACTGATCCTGACCCCGCATACCGGCCACCCCACCGCCTGAGCACGAACCCGCATGGACCTGAAGAGTGGCTACCCGTGGTGGGCGGTGCGCAACGGCCTGATCCAGGCCTTTCCGCCGCTGGAACAGGATCTGCAGAGCGATGTGCTGGTGGTCGGTGGTGGCATCACCGGCGCGCTGATCGCCGATGAGCTGTCGGCCCATGGCCACGACGTTGCGCTGATCGAGCAGCGTGACATCGGCTGGGGCAGCACCGCAGCCAGTACCGCGCTGCTGCAGTACGAGATCGATACCCACCTGCTGGAGCTGGCCTCGCAGTATGGCCAGGACGCTGCGGCACTGGCCTACCAGGCCTGTGCGGACGCGATCCCTGCATTGGGCGAGGTCGCGCGCGGCCTGAAGGACGTCGACTTCAAGCAGATGGACAGCCTGTACCTGGCCAGCCGTCGCCGTGACGTACCGCGGCTGATGGCCGAAGGCGAGGCGCGCCGTGGTATCGGCCTGGATGCGCGCTGGCTGGACCGGGATGCGCTGCAGGAACGTTTCAGCGTCGATGCCGGAGGCGCCCTGCTGACCCGCCAGGCCGCACGGGTTGATCCCTACTGCTTCACTTACGGGCTGCTGCGGCGGTTGCAGCGGCGCGGCGGCACTGTGCATGACCGCACCGTGCTGCATGCCCTCACCCCCACCGCGCGCGGCGTAACCGCCCGCACCGAATCCGGCATGCAGATCCGCGCCCGCCACGTGGTGCTGGCGATGGGCTATGCCAACCAGCAGTGGCTGGACCCACGCGTGGCCCGCAACCGCAGCAGCTATGCGTTCATCACCGACCCGATCAACGCCGATGAACTGGGCTGGCTGCAGCGCACGATGGTCTGGGAGAGCGCGCGCCCCTACCTGTACCTGCGTGCCACTGGCGACCGCAGGCTGTTGGTGGGCGGGCTGGACGATGCCATCGATATTCCCGCCCGCCGCGATGGCCGGGTGGACAGCAAGGCCCGCAAACTGATGAAGCAGCTGCTGCAATGGTTCCCGCACCTGCAGCCGACCCCGGCGTTTTCATGGGCGGGCACCTTTGCCGAGACCGCTGACGGCCTGCCGTTCTTCGGGCCGCATGCGCAATGGGGGCCACGGGTACAGTTCGCCATGGCCTATGGTGGCAACGGCATCACCTATTCGATGATCGGCGCCGGGCTGCTGCGGGCGCGGATCGAGCGGCGCCGGCACCCGCTGCAGGACCTGTTCGGGTTCGGGCGGTTGTAGCGTGAAGCCAGGCATGGCCTGGCTCTACCGCAAACGGGCGCCGACAGGCATCATTCAAGCAACGCCTGCTAGCGTCGGCCTGTACCGCCGCGTGCTGCGCGGCCCCTCTGCGCTGGAGTGCCGTCATGATCCGCCCCCTGACCCTGCTGCTGTGCCTGGCCGCCCTGCCCGGGACCGCGTTGGCGCAGTCCGCCGCCGGCGCCACCGCGCCGCAGGCGTCCGGCCTGGACCTGTCCGTGCCGCAGACGCCGATGCGCTATCTCAACGATCCGACGCTGCAGCAGGATCCGCCCGGCACGTTCTACGGCGACAAGACCGGCCCGCGCGTGCACGGCGACGGCAGGATCGCCGACGTGCAGGACGACAAGGTCAAGGTCTCCGGCAGCTTCACCACCGGCATCGGCTATGCCAAGAATTACGGCAACACCCACTACAACGCCGCCACGCTGAATCTCAGCAAGAACTACACCAACGATGAAGGCAAGACCCGTGGGGTCAACGTCAACATCCACGTGAGCGAAGGCAAGGGCCCGGGCTTCTTCGGGCCGTACGGTGGTGGTGGGTATTACGGTGGTGGCCCGGGCTATTGGGATTACCCGCCGCCTTACGGCTGGTAAGCCCCGCGTCGGGCCTGGGCCGACCAAGGTCGGCCTCTACTGGTAACAGCGGAAGGTAGCGCCGGGCCATGCCCGGCGGCCTGATGCGTCCGCTGCGCTCGCCGGGCATGGCCCGGCGCTACCAGCGACACGCCCCATCCCGAAGCAGGCGTCAATCCAGCCAGCCATCGCGCTCGCTGTGCAGGATGCGGCCGTCATGACCGCTCAGGCGCACTTCCACCTTCTGGTTGCGGGCATTGCGCGCTTCCAGCGACCACGTCGCACCATCGCGTTCCAGCGAATGGATCTCGCGCAGGCCCTGCGACTGCGCCTTGGCCAGCACCTGCTCGGTGCTCAGCTGCGCACGCCCATCGTGCTCGTCGAAGATCTCGCCGGTCTTCGGGTCCACATACACCTCGCTGAAACGACCGTCGGCACGGCTGACATCGGCTTCCCACAGGCCATCATCCCGCTCGATCTCATGGATCTGGGTGTAGCCGGCCTTGCGCAGGGTCTGTTCGACCTGGGCCATGCCCAGCGGTGCCGCCTGTACGGCGGGGGCCACGGCCAGGGCGACAACGGTAGCGAGGGTGAGCGACTTCAACATGGGGTTCTCCTGTTCGGTGCCGGACCATCCCGGCAACGCCACGATGCACGGCGTGGTTAACAGCGGCCTAGCCGGCGCTGTTAGCCAACCGTTAGTCGGCCGCGGCACACTCGCGCCTGTCACTTGTTCCCATGCTCCCAGCCACTCACGTGCCGATCCTGCCCTCCCTGTCCCTGCTGCTGGCCCTGGCCAGCGCCCCGACCGCCACCGGCCCTGCCCAGGACCCGGCGCAGCAGGTCGCGCGCCGCGCCGTGCAGCAAGGCCGCTACGTGCCGCTGGAAGGCGTGGTGCGCGATGCGCTCAAGCGCCACCCCGGCCAGCTGCTGGAAGTGGAACTGGACGATGGCGTGTACGAAGTGGAGATCCTGCGCGCCGACGGCGTGGTGGTGGAGCTGGACTATGATGCGCGCAACGGCAGGCTGTTGAAGACGGAGCTGGACGACTGATGCGCATCCTGTTGGCCGAAGACGATGCCGCATTGGCCGAGCGCCTGCAGCCGCTGCTGGAGCAGGCCGGTTACGTGGTCGAGGTGGTGGCCGATGGTCGCCAGGCCGAGGAGATCGGCCAGGTGGAAGACCTGCAGGCCGCCATCGTCGATCTGGGCCTGCCCGGGCTGGACGGCCTGAGCGTGATCGAACGCTGGCGCGGCAACGGCCGCGACTTTCCGGTGCTGGTGCTGACGGCACGCGGCCGCTGGCACGACAAGCTGGCCGGCTTCGACGCCGGTGCCGACGACTACCTGACCAAACCCTTCCAGGCCGACGAACTGGTGTTGCGCCTGCGCGCGCTGATCCGCCGCAGCCACGGCCATGCCAGTCCACGGTTGCAGTGCGGTCCGCTGCAGCTGGACGTCAATGCCGGGCGCTTCGACCTGGATGGCCAGGCGTTGGCGCTGAGCCCGCAGGAATTCCGCCTGCTGAGCTACTTCATCCACCACAGCGGCCAGGTGATCGGCCGCGACCGCCTGGGCGAACATGTGTTCGATGGCGGTCACGACCCCGATTCGAATGCGCTGGACGTACTGCTGGGGCGGGTGCGCCGCAAGCTCGGCACCGACCTGATCCAGACCGTACGCGGCCAGGGCTGGCGGTTGGCCGCGCCGTGAGCCGGCAGCCGTCATTGCGACGCCGGCTGCTGTTGGCCGGTGGCATCGGCCTGCTGCTGGTCTCGGCACTGGCCAGTGCGCTGCTGGGCGAACTGTTCAAGCGCAGCGCGCGCGACCGCCTGGACAACGAACTGCAGCAGGACATGCTGACCCTGCTGGCGCAGGCCGAGATCGATGCCGATGGCCAGCTGCAGCTGCGCCAGGAACCCAACGATGCGCGCTTCCAGCGCGTGTTCTCCGGCGCGTACTGGCAGATCGCCGATGGCAGCGGCAAGGTGCTGCTGCAGTCACGTTCGTTATGGGACGAAACGCTGCCAGTGGCCGCCACTGGCACGGCCGAACGCAATCTTCCGGGCCCGCTGCAGCAATCGCTGCGCGCGCGCGTGCAGCCGGTGCGCCTGCCCCGCGCCAACCAACCCTATGTCGCCGTGGTCGCCACCGACCGCAGTGCACTGGATGCGGACGTCGCCGCGTTCCGCCAGCGCAGCGCAATGGCGTTGGCCGTGCTGGTGGCGGCGTGGCTGGCGGTACTGGCCAGCCAGGTACATTTCGGTCTGCGGCCCCTGCAGCGTCTCGGTGCGCAGCTGGAACGCGTGCGCCGCGGCGATGCACAGCGCATCGATACGGCCGGATTGGGCGCTGAAATCGCACCGCTCGGTGAGGAGCTCAATACCCTGCTCGACCACCAGCAACGGATGGTGGGCCGCGCCCGCACCAGCGCACAGGATCTGGCGCATGCGCTGAAAACACCGCTGAGCGTGCTCGCCGCCGAAGCCGATGGCGAGGGCCGCGCGTGGCGGGCGACGCTGCGCGAACAGGGCGCACGCATGCAGGCCAGCGTCGATCGCTACCTTGCCGCCGGGCTGACCGCCGACCATCGCGAACGCACGCCGGTGGCCACGGTTGCACAGGCGCTGTGCGGGCTGATGGCGCGCGTGCATGGCGACCGTGCGCTGCAGTTCCAGGCCGAAGGCATTGCCGACGACCTGCAGTTCGCCGGTGCCAGCGCCGACCTGGAAGAGATGCTCGGCAACCTGCTCGACAACGCCGGCAAGTGGGCACAGCGGGAGGTGACGGTCACTGCGCGCGTGGACGACGAACAGTTGCGCATTGATGTGCGCGACGACGGTCCGGGGCTGGCAGCCGAGGCGCTGGCGCAGGTGACCCAACGTGGCGTACGGCTGGATGAGCGCGAAAACAGCAGTGGCCTGGGCCTGGCCATCGTGGGTGATATCGCCGCCAGTTATGGTGGACGGCTGGCGCTGGAGAATGCACAACCGGGATTGCGCGCCACGTTGTGGTTGCCGATGGGGTGACGCGCCGCTGCGCTCGCCGGGCATGGCCCGGCGCTACCGGATCATGCGCGCGCCGGCAGGTGTCGACCGTGGTCGACACGCATCAAGAGCGCCGACCAAGGTCGGCATCTACCAAGCCTCAACGGTGATGCATCCACCAGCAGTCGATGGCATCGAGCACGATGTGGATCATCAAACCGATGCCCACCAGCCGCGTTTTCTTCGGCACGCACAGCCCGGCATACACGGCAATCGCCGGTGCGGTATGCAGCGGGTGGAAGCCGATGCTGCAGCGGTTCGGGGCGTAGATCGGATCGGCCAGCAGGTGGTCCAGATCGATGATCCAGCCCAGCAGCAGCAACAGCCACGCCGAGGCGAAACGCTTGCGCCAGAACAGCCATGCCAGCAGGGCTGGCACGGCGGCATGCAGGAACAGATGAAAGATCGCGCGGGCGCTCATCAGCACCGGTAGCGCCGGGCCATGCCCGGCTTTCCCGTCACCCTCAGATCAACGGTTCGTCGGACAGGTAGGTGTAACCGGTCAGGCCCGCTTCCAGCGCTTCGGACAGTTCCTGGGCGCGCTCCGGCGACAGGTCCGCCGATGCCACGCGTTCGGCGTAGGCCGCACGCAGGTCATCCAGCTTGTAGCCCACGTAGTCCAGCATCACGTCGGTGGTATCGCCGCGACGCTGCTGGGTGATGGCATAGCCATCGGCATCGGCCAGCACTTCCACCGCGTCGGTATCGCCGAACAGGTTGTGGATGTCGCCGAGGATTTCCTGGTAGGCACCGACCATGAAGAAACCGATGCGGTAGCTCTCGCCGTGCTTGATCGCGTGCAGCGGCAGCGAGCTGTCCAGGCTTTCGTTCTCGACGTAGGTCTTGACCATGCCATCGGAATCGCAGGTCATGTCGGCGATGATCCCGCGGCGATCCGGCATCTCGTTCAAGCGCTCGATCGGCACGATCGGGAACACCTGGTCGATCGCCCACGCATCGGGAATCGACTCGAACACGCTGAAGTTGACGAAGTACTTGTCGACCAGGCGCTCGTTCAGTTCATCCAGCGCCGGGCGATGGCTCTTCTCGTCGTAGCTCAGGCGCGCACGCACGCCATGGGCGATGGCATAGAACAGATCGTCGATGCGTGCACGCTGCGGCAGGTCGATCTGGCCCAGCGCATAGCTGGACAGGCCTTCGGCGTGGAAGTGCTGTGCTTCCTGGAACAGCTCCACCGCCGGGCGCACGTCCAGTTCTTCGTGGATCTCGCGCAGGTGGCGGATCGAAGCCGGCTCGTCATCGTGCTGGTCCGGCACGCGGCCTTCCTGCGCCTGTTCCACTTCAGACACGTTGGCGATCAGCACCGCGTGGTGCGCGGTCATCGCGCGGCCACACTCGGTGACGATGCGCGGCGGGGTCAGGCCGTGTTCTTCGCAGGCATTGGCCAGCGGCTGCACGATGTTGCTGGCGTACGAATTGAGGCCGTAGTTGATCGAGCAGAAGCTGCGCGAACGGGTGCCTTCGTAGTCCACGCCCAGGCCACCGCCCACGTCGACGTGGGTGATCTTCGCACCCAGCTGTGACAGCTCGACGAAGTAGCGGGTGGCTTCGCGCATGCCGTTGGCGATGTCGCGCACGTTGGAGATCTGCGAGCCCATGTGGAAGTGCAGCAGGCTCAGGCAGTCGGCGTATTCGGTATCGCGCAGCGACTTCCACAGGTCCAGCAGCTGGCGCGGCGACAGCCCGAACTTGGCCTTGTCGCCACCACTGTTCTGCCACTTGCCGGCGCCCAGCGAGGCCAGGCGCATGCGCACGCCCAGGCCCGGCTTCACGTCCAGCGCCTTGGACTCTTCCAGCACCAGCTTCAGCTCGGACGGCTTCTCGATGACGATGAAGGTCTGCAGGCCCAGCTTGCGGCCGATCAGGGCCAGGCGGATGTACTCGCGGTCCTTGTAGCCGTTGCAGACGATCAGGCCACCCGGGCGCGACAGCGCCAGCACGGCCATCAGTTCCGGCTTGCTGCCCGCTTCCAGGCCGAAGCCTTCACCGTGGTGGCTGGCCAAGGTTCCGGCCACGCCGCGGTGCTGGTTCACCTTGATCGGATACACGGCCGTGTAGCCGCCCGGGTAGTCCCAATCCTGCTGGGCCTGGGCGAACGCCGCCTGCAGCTTGCCCAGGCGCTGGCCGAGGATGTCCGGGAAGCGCACCAGCAGCGGCAGCTTGGCACCGGCCGCGCGCGCGGCATCGACCACCTTGGGCAGCGACACCACCGGGCCATCCGCCCCGGTCGGTCTCACCACCATGTGCCCGGCCTGATCCACGTCGAAATAGCCATCCGCCCAGTGCGGGATCGAGTAGGTCTTGCGGGCTTGGTCGAGGGACCAATCGGTCATTGCAGTCGGCCTTGTGGCAAATAAAAGGGGGGGCATGATAACGCCTATATGCCCACAGGTTCGTTATCATGCGCGCCCGCGCCCGTGGCAGGTCTGAACCTGAACGGGCCGATCCGTCCGGATGCGTGGCACCCCGCCTTCAGCCCGGCTCCATCCCCTCCGAACAGGAATGCTTTCCCATGACTGACAACAGCAACTGGTACATCGAACACTTCGAGCGCACCGGCTCGGCCATCGGCTACCGCATCACCGGCAAGCTGGACGAAGTGCAGTCGCCGTTCCAGAAGATCGAGATCTTCCAGACCACCGACTGGGGCAACCTGATGACCATCGATGGGGCCATCATGCTGACCAGCAAGGACAACTTCTTCTACCACGAGATGATCAGCCACCCGGTGCTGTTCACCCACGCCGCGCCCAAGCGCGTGGTGATCATCGGCGGCGGCGACTGCGGCACCCTGCGCGAAGTGCTCAAGCACAAGGGCGTGGAGAGCGTGACCCAGTGCGACATCGACGAGCAGGTGACGGTGATGGCGCGCAAGCACTTCCCGGAACTGTGCGATTCCAACGACGACCCGCGCGCCGAGCTGATGTTCGACGACGGCGTGGCCTACATGGCCAACTGCCCGGCCGGCAGCGTGGACGTGGTGATCGTCGATTCGACCGATCCGGTTGGCCCGGGTGAAGGCCTGTTCAACAAGGCGTTCTACGAGAGCTGCTTCAAGGCCCTGAAGGACGACGGCATCCTGGTGCAGCAGTCCGAGTCGCCGCTGATGCAGCTGGAGCTGATCAACGAAATGCGCACCGAGATGGGCAAGGCCGGCTTCGGCTCGTTCAAGACCCTGCCGTTCCCGCAGCCGTGCTACCCCACCGGCTGGTGGAGCGTGACCCTGGCGCGCAAGGGCGACAGCAGCTTCGACTTCCGCCAGGCCGATTCGGCCGCCAAGACCTTCGACACCCTGTACTACACCGCCGCGCTGCACACCGGCGTGCTGGTGACCCCGCCGTTCGTGAAGGCGGCGTTGAAGTAAGGCGTGCCGACCAACGGTCGGCACCCACCGGGGTTGGGATGTGCCAACCAAGGTTGGCACCTACCAAAGCAAAAACCCGCGCTGGCGACAGCGCGGGTTTTTTCGTTTTCCGGTAGCGCCGGGCCATGCCCGGCGGCCGTCCGCTTACAGCGCCCAGATACCGGCGATCACCGCCACCACCAGGCCCCACTTGATCACCTGATAGGCCACCACGCTGCGCTCGCGCAGCGCCTTGGCCTTCAGCCGCACCTTGTAGACGCTGCCGAAGGCCTTGTTGACGCCACCGGTCGGGTCGCCCGGCAGGTTCGGCGAGGCGCCACCGGCCAGCAGCGTGGACGCCACCAGGCGGTTGAACAGGCCCGGCAGGCCGAAGCGCAGCGGGCGGGCGATATCGCAGAACAGGATCACCCGGTCATCGGGCGTCTCGTTGTGCGCATGGTGGATGTAGGTTTCGTCGAACATCATCCACTCACCGTCACGCCAGCTCTTCTTGATGCCGTCCACTTCGATGTAGCAGGCATCGTTGTTGGGCGTGGCCAGGCCCAGGTGCAGGCGCAGCGAACCGGCGAACGGGTCGCGGTGCGGGCGCAGCTCGCTGCCCGAGGGCAGCTGCGCGAACATCGCCGCGCGCACGTCCGGCAGCGATTCCAGCAGCGCGGTGGTCTTGGGGCACATCGCCTTGGCCGACGGGTGCGAGGGGCCGTACCACTTCAGGTAGAAGCGCTTCCAGCCGCGGCGGAAGAACGAATTGAAGCCGGCATCGTTGAACGTGCTGGAGGCAGCGATCGCCTGCGCATCGCGCAGCGCCAGTGCCTCGTCGCGGATCATCTGCCAGTTCTGCCGCAACGGCTCCAGCTGCGGGAATTCCTTGCCCGGGTCCAGGAACGGCGTGGTCGGCACCTTGGAGAACATGTACATGACCACGTTGATCGGGGCCATGAAGCTGGAGTGGTCCAGCAGCTGGCGCGACCAGCGCGCACGGACCTTGCCACGGAAGTGGATGTACAGCACGCAGGACACGAACAGCGCCGCAAGTACGATTTTGATGATCAAAGCACTTTCCTCCAGCACGCGCCGGACAGGGAAACAGGGCGATGCGGCCGCAGGGCCGGCATCAGTGGGGGAACGCGGCAGGAGACGGGGACGTGCCGGGTGGGTGCGGCCGTCGATGTCGCGTGTAACAGCTTATGGTCGGCAGGCCGTGCGCCGGGGTCAAGCCAAGCGTGCGTGGGCCGCAGCGCCGCGCCGCGAGCGCTGCCGGACGCATCTGCAAGCTATTGAAATCAAATTGCTTTTCGAAAAGTGAGACAGAATTGTCCGAAAAAGCGCGACGAACTGTTCCAGCCACGACGCCGACATTTCTCCGACAAATCGTGGAATAGCGAACTTGCCGGTACTAAAATTGACTTAACGAAAGTTTAGCCAGTTCCCCCCGTCGTACCGGTTCGCTTGACGCTTCAGCGCCGCCCACCGGGTCGCCCGAGACCCCACATGATCCCTTCCATCACTCCCTCCCCGTCCTGCGGCGATGACGCCGTGGCGCCGCTGCTGCTCAAGCGCGGCGAGCGCTTCCTCGCCCCCGATGTCTACCGCACCTGCCTGGACGGCCGTCCGGCGGTGGTGAAGGACTACTCCCGCTACCGTGGCACCCCGGTGTCGCCGATCGCCCGGCTGATGGTGCGCCGCGAGGCACGCATGCTGGAGCGGCTGGGCGGCTGGAAGCACGCCCCGGCCCTGCTCGGCACCCTCGGTGGCCTCGCACTGGGCATGGAATTCATCCCCGGCCAGACGTTGAGCACCGCGCAGGCCGTGGGCAATGAAGTGTTCGAACAGCTGCAGCACGCGCTGAGCCGCCTGCATGCCGCCGGCATCACCCACAACGACCTGCATGGCACCAACGTGGTGGTCAGCGCCGGCGTGCCGGTACTGCTGGATTTCACCTCGGCCTGGCGCGTACCGCGCTGGCTGCGCCGCAACCCGCTGAGCCGGCAGCTGAGCCGCAGCGACATGAAGAACCTGCTGAAGATGCGCCAGCGCGTGACCGGGCAGGCGCCGAGCCCTGCGCAGGCGGCCATGGTGGCCGACCCCGGTTGGGTGGCGGCTGTGCGCCAAGGCTGGAAGCGGTTCTACAAGTGGGCCAAGCGTCGGTAGGCGCTTCGCTCTGGTGGGGGTCGAGCTTGCTCGACCGCTCTTCGTTCCGGCGACGCAAAACCTCGCCGGTCCCGTCCCTCTCGGCGGCTTACAACGCGTCCGCGTCCAATTCACCGGTACGAATACGCACCACGCTGCCCAGGTCGTACACGAACACCTTGCCATCGCCGATCTTGCCGGTGCCGGCCGCCTTCACGATGGCTTCCACCACCACGTCCACCTGATCGTCGGTCACCGCCACTTCCAGCTTCACCTTCGGCAGGAAGTCGACCACGTACTCGGCGCCACGGTACAGCTCGGTATGGCCCTTCTGGCGACCGAAGCCCTTCACTTCCGTCACCGTGATCCCGGTAACCCCGCGCTCGGCCAGCGCTTCGCGCACGTCGTCGAGCTTGAACGGCTTGATCACCGCCATGACCATCTTCATCGTCTATCTCCTGTATTCCGGCGTGGAGGATAGCGCCTGAACGCGGCCGGTGCGAAACCCGCAGCGCCTGTCCGGCAGGCCGGGGCCGGCAGTATCCTTAGCGCCGAACAGCCGTGGCCGCGCCGGATGCGCAGGCCCACCACCCCACGGAGCACCCCATGATCGACCTGAACCAAATCGATGACCTCGCCCGTCGCCTCAGCGACCTGGTGCCGCCGGGCCTGCGCGAATCGCGCGAGGAGCTGCAGGCCACCTTCAAGAGCGCACTGCAGGCCGGCCTGGCCAAGCTGGACCTGGTGACCCGCGAAGAGTTTGAAGTGCAGCGCGCAGTGCTGCTGAAGACCCGCGAGAAGCTGGATGCGCTGGAAACGGCGGTGCGCGAGCTGGAACAGGGCCGCAGCGACGCCGGCTGAGTGGACCGCCCCTGCGGCGGTGAACAACAAGGCCCGCGATTGCAGGCCTTGCCGTGTCATGCCCAGCGAGCTCACTCCAGCATGGTCAACACGTAGCATCTGCCCGGGCCATCGGCTTACTCATTGAACCGGAACGACCGGACCTCCTCAATGTCAAAGACAACGAGACCCTCCGGCTGCAGCCGTACCCGCCCAGATACCTCCACGACGGCCGTGGTGTTGCACACCGCTGGAGCATCGCGCTTCAAGCAGATGCGCTTCTGTTCCGCGTAGAACCGCTTGACCGAATCGGACGACCCATGCCTGCCGATCACCAGGATGTGCCCACCCTCGCCGCAATGGGAATTGCGCAACATCTCGAAGTGCCGGTTATCCGTTATGTACGTTGCGGACAACACAAGCTCTTCCCCATCGTGTTGGCTGGGGTTGCCCGCGATGGCGCACAGTAATTCGTCGCGGGGCTCTACCTCCACCGTGGTCGCGACACGATGCGCGCATGCAGGCAGCATCAGGGTCAGCACGAACGCGGCACACGCTGGCTTCATGGTCATTTGTCCTTCGCGGTCCTTTGCTGACGTGCTTCCCAGCACTTGACGGAACCCTCAACGCTCTTGGGCTGAGGCCCGAAACAGCGTGTACACGACACGCCCTTACAGCGGCGTTCTGCTGCACCCCGGCCCGGAGCATAGCGCTTGCACGCAGCCGGCGCGAAACCACCGAGTGCCGCCGGGCCTGCGCGAATCGCGCGAGGAGCTGCAGGCCACCTTCAAGAGCGCGCTGCAGGCCGGCCTGGCCAAGCTGGACCTGGTGACCCGCGAAGAGTTTGAAGTGCAGCGCGCCGTGTTATTGAAGACCCGCGAGAAGCTGGATGCGCTGGAAACGGCGGTGCGTGAGCTTGAAGGCCGCGGCACGGCAGAATAAAAAAGGAGGCGCACCGCGCCTCCCACTTACAGATTATTTCCTTGATGGGGCCTTGCCGCAAGGCCCGCCCGGCGCCCTAGACTCGCCGGCCTGTCGATCCGGCAGGACAGGTAGGGGCAGTGCCGATGGCACAGGACACCGAATGGACACCCGTATCGCACGACACCTGCGACCAGGTTGCCGGGCCGTTCTATCACGGCACCCGCGCTGACCTCGCGGTGGGCGAGCTGCTGAGCGCGGGGTTCCGCTCCAACTATCGCCACAGCGTGGTGATGAACCACATCTATTTCACGGCGATTGCCAAGGGCGCCGGGCTGGCTGCGGAGATGGCCAAGGGTGAGGGGCGACCGCGTGTGTATGTCGTGGAGCCTACCGGGCCATTTGAGGACGACCCGAACGTGACCAACAAGAAGTTTGCGGGGAATCCGACGCGGTCGTATCGGAGTGCGGAGCCGTTGCGGGTTGTTGGGGAGATTACGGAGTGGGAGGCCTACGATGCGGAGTTCGTTCGGCAGTTGCGGGCGTTTGTGGCGTCGGGGAGTGGGGAGATCATCAACTGATGAATAGAAGTGTCCGTGCTTTGGCCGGCGGACGGTCAACGCAGCAGGTTTTCGAACGATGTCCGCTTTCGGCCAGAAGCGGACGTTGGCCCGCTAACTGCCGGACCGCGGCTTAGCCGCCCCATCAGGCTCCCGAAGCCCGGCTCGGATTTCCTTCGCGACCCGCTTGGCCGATTCTGGCCAACCGAGCTCCATCGCTCCCACGCAGCCCCAGCAGTCTCCGCCGCAGTCGGCAGAGAGCAGATCGGCAGAGACGCCAAGCTTTCGACCGCAGATGTTGCACCGGGTGCTGACCATCGACACGTTCCTCATCATTAAAGCGCGCTGCCAGGGAGGCTCACATCCGCTTCCGGCCAGAAGCAGACCTCCGGCGACCTTACTGCGGCTCTCTCGTTCACTTGGCCCGGGGCTAGCGCTCGCGTGCGTCAGTGCCTGGCTACTGAGTTTGACCGTTCGAGCCGGGCATAGATCTCGCTGACCCACTCTACAAACACGCGAACTTTTGTGCTGAGTTGCCGGCTCGGTGCATAGGCGATGAAGACATCCAGAGGGGCAGGTCGCCATTCCTGGAGGACAGCTACCAGCTCGCCCCGATCGATTGCCGGTCGCACCATGAAATCCAGAGTATGGATGAGCCCGAGACCAGCTAATCCCGTTGCCAGGTGGGCGTTGCTTTCATTGACCATCACCGCGCAGTTGGGCACGATCTCCATCGGCACTCCGTCGCTGAGAAAATGGAGCGGAGGTGCCTTGCCGCTGTGTGCGGAGAAGTACCCGACTACCGGAAACCGAGACTGAAGCAGTTCTTCAGGGTGAGCAGGCACACCGTAGCGTGAGATGTACGCCGGACTAGCGCAGGTGGTCCATTCAAGACTCCCGATCCTGCGGGAGATCAATGCACCGTCGTCTGATGTGCTGCGGATGGCACAGTCTATGTTTTCGCCGATGACATCCGACGTCCGGTCGGTAACGCCCAGGTGCAGTTGTATGTCCGGATACAGTGCGCGGAACTCGGGCAGTGCCGGGATCAGCACACCACTGGCGGTCGAGCCGCCAGTGTCCACGCGCAACCGGCCCTTGGGGCTGCCTTGGGCACGCCCCAGCGTGGCCTCCACGTCATCCAGCTCCGTCAACAGGTGGCGGATGCGTTCGTAGTATGCAGCCCCGTCATTGGTGACGCTGACGCGGCGAGTGCTGCGCTCGAGCAGCTTGACCCCAAGATGCCTCTCCAGTGCGCTGATCGACTTGCTCAATGTGGCATTGGGCATCTGGAGTGATTCAGCCGCGCGATTGAAGCCGCCCGTCTCCACGACGCGAGCGAAGGCGCGTATTGCCTGCATGTGGTCCATCAGGGGCTCCCGGTAATGTGAGATTATTTACCTAGGGAAATAAAGAATCAATGAGTTCTGCGTTTATCTGGCAAATGCGACCTAATAGACTTGCACCATCGCGGCAGCAGCCGTCCAAGCAGACAACGTCATGCACATTCAGGATTTGGTCAACGTCCACACCGCGAAACATGCGGGTAAGGTCGCTTTGGTCACCGGCGGCAGTTCGGGCATCGGTTTGGCCGCCGCCAAGCGCCTTGCGCACGAGGGGGCGCTGGTGGTCATCAGCGGGCGGCGCCAGCACGAGCTTGACCGCGCCGCAGCCGATATCGGGCATGGTGCGCTTGCAGTGCGCGGTGACATCTCCATCGCCGCTGACCTGGACGCCATCATGGATGCCATCCGCACAGCACATGGTCGGCTGGACCTTCTCATTGCCAACGCAGGCGGTGGCGAGTTCACCCCTATTGGCTCGATCACCGAGGCAGGGTTCGACAAGTACTTCGGTATCAATGTCAAAGGCACGCTGTTTACGGTGCAGAAGGCACTTCCGTTGATGGCCGCTGGCGGTGCCATCGTCGTTACGGGTTCTATTGCGGCCAATCAGGGCGTACCCGCGTTCGGTGTCTACGCGGCGTCGAAGGCCGCGCTGCGCTCGTTCGTGAGGACATGGGCGTCCGAACTGAAGGGTCGGAATATTCGGGTGAATCTGGTTGCGCCCGGCGTTGTGGTTACCCCAGCCTACAAATCCGAGCTGGGCATGAGCGACCAGGACATCAACGCCTACCTTGCCGACATAGAGCAGAAGGCCCCATTAGGGCGTGCGGGCACCCCGGATGAGATTGCGAAGGCAATGTCGTTCCTGGCGTCGCCGGATGCGTCCTACATCACCGGCGTGGAGCTGACGGTCGACGGCGGCCTGACCCAGATCTGACATGGCAATGTAGGACACCCCGCAGTTCGCCCTCCCATCCCACTGAGATAGACGAAATGACCATGCAGGAAAACCTGAAAATTGCGCACTGTTTGCTTGAGAAAATGGGTTCCGGCGCAGCGCCCGAGGAGATCGCGTCACTGTTCAGCGCTGACCTGGAATGGCACATTCCGGGCGACAGCACCGCCCTGCCCTGGATCGGTCGAAAATCCGGACGAGGCGCGGTGGAGAGCTTCGTACGTGAGTCGAGCACGTTGATGGAGCGCATCCGACTGGATGTGCATGATGTTCTTGTCAGCGATGACCGGGCCGTCATCGTGGGTGAGCTTGTTACGCTCATCACCGCCACGGGGAAGGTGATCGACTCGCCCTTTGTGATCGTGCTGACCATCGCAGGGGGCGAGATCTCCAACTTCCTGATGCTTGAGAACAGCCTTGCCGTGGCCGAGGCTACTCGTCCCTGATCCCAGTTTTCGCGTAACCGTGAGGTTGCATTCCGTAAGGCGAGGAACTGAATCATGCCAGCGTTTCCATTCGATGCCGTGCTGTTCGACTGCGATGGCGTACTGGTTGATTCCGAGCCTCTGACCGCCTGCGTGCTGTCGGAGATGCTGAGCGAGCAAGGCTGGCTCCTGACGCCAGAGCAGGCGGCCGAGCGTTTCATCGGGAAGGCCATCGCTGGGCAGGCGAGCGTGATAGAGGCACATACGGGAAGACCTTTCACCACGCTATGGCTGGATGAGTTCCGTCGCCGCCGTAAGGTCTTACTGGAGCGTGACCTGGTAGAAGTCCACGGCGCCAAGGTCGCCGTGGCGTCCATTTTCGCCGCCACGGGCGGTCGGATTGCCTGTGCATCCGGGGCAGATCTGCAGAAGGTGACACTGCAACTGCAGAAGGTTGGACTTGCCGAGCCATTCGCCAACAACATCTTCAGCGGGCAGAACGTGCCTCGCAACAAGCCCTATCCCGATGTGTACTTCGCGGCAGCGGCGGCATTGGGGGCGTCGTCTGGGCGCTGCGCTGTCATAGAGGACACCGAGACCGGGACGATGGCCGGCGCCGCGGCGGGTGCAGTCGTGTTCGGCTACAGCGCAGGCGGCGTCTACGGAAGTACGTCAGAAAGCCTCCTCAGAGCAGGGGCGCACGTTATCTTCCATCGCATGGAAGACCTTTTTGGCATTCTGAAGGGCTATCAGCGTAACGAGGGCAGCAAGAACCCTGGCCCGCCAGGCCCACGCTAGGAGCTGGAAATCAGCCTTGGAAGTGGCCTGCCCGCAATGTGTCCGCTTCCGGCCAGAAGCGGACATCGCACCGGCCCGCACCTGGTATTCGCAAGTAGGTAAGCGGCACCTTCCGGTTCCAGCCCATGGGCGTCTCGGCAATATAGCTGGACGAGCGATGTCGCACTTGCCATGTTCCGAGCCTGACATCGGAACAACTGGCCGATGCTCCCCCCATAAGTGCCAAAGCTCTTGTCCCCCAAGGAATCTCGCAGTAAACGCTCCTATGCGACAATGCCAAAAACGTCTCGGGCTTTGGCGGCTTTGGCCCAACCCCTTGGCATTTCAAACAACATCAGGCAACTCTGGTAGAGCCACCGACAACGGGTGGCCGGGCGTCGAAAACCCGATTCACTAGACGTTGTTTACGCTTGCCAGCCGGTGCCGCCACGCGCGGTGCCGGCTGGCAATCCGTCTGCCGGCTATGGCGGGCGGTGCGTGGGGGTCTTGTACCCGCCGGCATTGTCTAGTGATCCGGTTTTCGAGCCACGCATCGTCCGCCACCTTTATCGGTGGCGGCTTCTGCCTGCTTGCACGGAGCCTGCCATGACCACGCCGCACTCCCCTCCCCCGCGCCCCATCCAGGAAGCCCCCTCGCCTGCATCTGCTCTGGACCCCAACAGCCTCATCGCCATCCTGCGCAGCATCGGCGCCGGCGCTGCAGCCGATGGTCAGCCCTGGCCCGAGCGCCATCACCTGCGCAGCCGGCAGATGCAGCTGTCCGACGCCGACTGCGCATTGACGGGCCAGCGCATCGTGCAGGAAATCCTGCTGGCGGCCGAGCGCACGCGCCAGAACGGTGAGCCCGACCAGTACGTGGGCGATCGGGTGATGGAGGGCCTGGTAATGGCCGACATCGCACTCACGGCCTTCATCCACGAACGGGTGCGGCCAAGAGACTGAGGGCACGCTTGTGGGCGTGACGTTCTGTTTTTGTGCGGGGTGATGAATGAAGAAGCGTGGGCTTGCCGCGGCGGCGGTGTGCATCGCGTTGATCGGCGCGGTATGGGCGGGGTGGCCGGAGCCAGCGGGCGATCAGGTGTGGGCCTACCAGAAGCTGCAGCCAGTCGACTACCGGCTGCTGCACAGTGATGCACTCGGCTTCGTGACCGCCAAAGCAGATGAGGGCTTTGAACTGCACACGCGCTATGCCGGGGTGACGTCCTTCGAGATCCGCTGCAAGGGCGTCCTGGTGATGGACGTGGAGAACGGCCCCTCACGCGTGCTGATCCGGGTGCCCGCCGATGCACTTACGCGGGCGCCGGATATCGAGCGCCTGCGCCTCAGTTTCGAGCGATGGTTGGACTACCACCAGAGCCAGGGCGCGTTGCTGGTGGAGAGTGCAGGAACATCGTGGATCGAAGCGCTGTTTGGGCGTTTCAATGGGGCAGTGCCTGATGAGCAGCGTTGCTTGTTGGGGACCGCGGGCAGCCCTTGGTCGCAATCCCTCTAGCCGCTCCGCCAACGACTCCCGATCGCAGCCCGCAGAGTGCTCGTCGCACCATCGTGCGTCCTCTGTCCACCCTCCGCAGACCATCAGATTGGGCTCCGTCGCATTAATCGAATTGCGACGCCGTCATCGATCAGATTCGTTTCCGGCCAGAGGCTGACCTCTCCGGGTACTGGACAAACCCAGCGCCCCACGTAGCAATCCTGCCGTCCAGTGACGCTGGCCCGATGCTCGACCATCAGGGGCAGCGCCGACATCATGGGCGATCCGTACTGACGGAAACGGAGCCGTCTTCCCTCAGCCGGACGCTTACATACACATCTGGCGGAGGTATCCGATGGATCGACGCCCCCGCAGGAAGGATCTCCCAGCTGGTGATCGAGCCGCAGATTGTTCTATGAATCAGCCTGTGACTATCCAACCCCCGTCTGGAAAGCTCGGCAACACCCCCTTCAGGGGGTGGCGATCAAAGCCCTTATAGGCAGCGCAGGTCTTTCCGGTCTGACCCATGGGATACGTTGAACTCTCCACCTCGTCCCTGCACCCCAGCAGGCCCAGGATGAGCGAGAGGATGGTTGGTATCCGAATGCATCGCATTGCCGGTTACTCCTTTCCTCCACTGCCGTGTTACACGCCTTGTCCATCGCAGCGCCTCCGAGTCGCCATCGCGTAGCCGTAAGGAACGGTGCTTTGGCGCGAGCACTGGCCGGATGACAGACCCGTCCGGGTCAGGCGCTACGCAGGATCGCCACCGGGGCCTCTTTGGCTGCTCGTCGGGCCGGAACAAATGCTGCGGCCTGGCCCAACAGAAGCACGGTCAGTACGCCAATGGCGAGAAATGGCGCCTCGATCCTGGCCACCTCGTAGTACCGGGCCACGGCCATGTTCAGGCCGATGGCCAGTACGGTGCCGACAACAGACCCGGTGGCGGTGAGAATCAGGTTCTCCACCAGGAAGTACCGGAGGATGTCGGATTTCCGGGCGCCCAATGCGCGCCGGATACCGATCTGACGATACCGCTTGCGAACCCAGAAGCTGGCCAGTCCGTACACGCCCGTAGCCGTTACCACCAACAGCGCCAACCCGGAGCTCAGGAACATGATCGCCATGGTCTGATCGTGGCGGAAGTAGTCGGCGCGCAGTTCCCGGAACGAGGTGCTGCGGGCGATGGTGCGGTTTGCGTCGCGCTGCGACAAGGTCGCCTCACTGGACGCAATCACATCCGCCACTCGCCCATCCGCGGCACGGATGGCGAACATCACGCGAGGCCCGTCCGGAATCAGCGGCAGGATGAGTGACATGTCATTGTCTGCATCGGTCTTCAGAACAGGCCGGGAAAGCGTCTTGACGATGCCGACCACCTGGATGGGGTGCTGCGCATCGGCATACAGGAACTTGCCGACTGCGCCGCCCTCCGGAAACAGCTTGTCTGCCAGTGCCTGCGAGACAACGGCCTCGCTTGCCTTGTAGAGCCCGGCATAGTCGGCGCTGGCCTCCATCGGCACGAACGCTCCCGCAGACAGGTCACGGCCGGCAACAAGGGTCAGGCCCAACACCTTGGCGGCAGGCGAAGATGCCGTGTAGACAGTCGGTTCGGCCTCTACGATGCCGGAGATATCATTTCCTTCAAGCACCTTGTTGGTGAATCCCACCGACCAGCTGCGCTGGGAGAGGGGAAGCGACTCTGCTGCGACTACCTGTTCGACGCCTGGCTGTTGCCGGATGGCCTCCAGGTCGGTCCTGATCGAGGCTGCAGGGTTGGCTGCTGCAGGCCCCAGGTACTCTGTCTCGATGACGCCCAGGTTCGCCTCTTCCAGGCCCGTCTTGTAGGTGAGGGTTCCCAGCCGCTCGGACAGCAGAAACGCAAGGTTCGTCACGCACGCCGTGGCAACCAGCACCTGCACCAGGAGAATGGACGCGATGACGCGGTTGCGGGTGAGCGCACGGACGATAAGGGGGACTTCTGCAATGCTCATTCTGACGCCTTGATCTGCATGGCCAGACGGCCTGAGGTAGCGCGCAGCGCAGGGAAGAACGCAGCGATGACACTGGAGACACACGCCAGGCCCACGGTGAGGGCGGCCATGCTCAGATCCATGTTGGCCAACGAGGCGTAGTCTTCCGGCTGCATCCGCACAAGGTAGAGGCCGGCCTCTGCAACGATCAACCCTACCGCCCCGCCCAAGCCGCCGATGATCAGTGCTTCAGTGCAGAGCTGATAGATGACGTCCTGCCGACGCGCACCCAGCGCCCGACGGACCGATATTTCATGGGACCGGCGGATGAAGCGGGCGAAGATCAAGGCACTCATGTTCAGCAGGCAAACGATCAGGAACCCCAGGCACAGCGCCAGCTGCAGCTTCACCTCGTTGGGGATGATGCGATGCTCGACCAGGAAGTCCTTCAGGGACACCATCCGCGGTGCAGTTGTCCTGTCAAACCTTCCCGCCTGGTGCTGTGTACGTGCGTAGTTGCCCAGGAAGCGCTCGTACTGCTCGACACTGGCCGCGTCAGGCAACTCGGCCCAGAACTGGATCCACGACGTCCGAGCGTCCTGCAGGCGATTGGGTGATTTGTCACCACTCCATGAAAAGACGCTGTTGGACACCGTCATCTGCATCTCTGCCGCGGCACCTATCGGTATGAAGAAGTCTTCGCGCCCCTTGAACACGTCCTGCTGAAGGTCCGTATAGAACCTGGGGCGTGGGCTCCACGGACCGGCAACACCCACCACCGTGAATGCTTGGCCACCCACCCGAACGGTTGTACCCACCAGGCCTTCACCGCCCAAACGAGCAGCCAGATCCTGACCCAGCACGACAACCCGGGCGTGGGCAGCATCATCTTCACGCGTCCAGGCCCTGCCCTGCACCACTGGGATGCCGAACATGGCAAACGCATCTGCAGTGACATACTGCCCTTGCGTGAAGAATGGAATCTGCACGCTGCGCTGCGCATCCACCAATAGACGAGCAGATGCCAGCGCGGTCTGATGGGATGCCGGGGCCTGCCGCAGCAGGTTCTGCGCATCCACCCAGGTGAGAGCCACGCGCGGGTCCATGCCCGGCCTGACGTCGTAGGACGTGGGAAGCGCGTCAATGAAGGGGTGATAGAGATGCTCGCTCCGCCCCGGCAGTGGATCCCACGTCATTGTCCGCACGACAGTCAGCATTGTCATGCTTGCGCCGATGCCCAACCCCAGCGCCAGGATCAGCGCTGCGCTCATCCCCTTGGTTTCCATAAGCCTGGTGCGGGCCAGCGCAAAGTAATAGCCGAACATATACATCTCTCTAATGCAGGAAGGTGGCCGCAGTCGGAATCACGTCCACCGGTTCAATCGAGATCCACGCCGTGCTGTTCTGCGCCCTATCGCAGGCTTCCAGCAGATGCATCAGCCGGAAGCGCGAGCGTTGGACCATACGCAGCAGCGCGTCAATGTCCTGCTCGCTGCGATCCTTGATGAACGCCCTGGGTATCTTATTCTGATTCAGGGCGTCCACAACGGCCTCCAGGGTCAGGTAGCTGAGCCGCTGGGTGGAGGCACTGTCGATGAAGATCGAAGCGCTTTCCGCCATGCGCGGCAGAAACGCCGCCAGCAAGGCCTGGATGCTGTCCTGGGAGTGGTTGAAGTCGGAGAAGACCATGTCTATTCCGCCGTCAAAGGCGGGGGCCTGGGCAATCTCGGCAAAGCCGATCTCCTGCCAGTTGGCGACAACGTGATTCTCGACCCCGGCCCACTGGAATACGTGCTGCAGGAAAGCGGGATAGTCCTGCCCCATCTCCCGCAGTGAATCGGCAAGCGGCCCCTGCAGGCCGTCCACAAACCTGATGCCTGGCTCGCTGGAGAAGTGCGAGCCATTGTCGTAGGTGTGAATGACACCGCCACCATTCTCCCGCAGCGCACCGGCCATCCAGGCTGCAGTGACGCCAAAGCCGGTACCCAGTTCAACCACGATGCGTGGGCGCATCCGCTTGACCAGGCTGTACAACAGTACGCACAGGTCCTCGCTTCCGTAGACCCAGCCCATGGACTCGCGCAGCGAGCTCAGCTTCTCAAGCAGCATTCACACCTCCGGCGCTGCCGGTAAGCAACCACGCGTCCAACGCATCCTGCACTGCCGCGTCGGCGGCGACGGAACGAAGGTAAGGCGAGAATGCATGGAAGGTGACCGCCTCCTCCGTCACATACAGGAGCATCTCTCCCGCTTCGGATCGGAAGGCGTGTGCGGCCGCTCGCGTCAGCTGTTCGCACACACCACCATCGACCTCAACGCTTTCACGGGGAAAGTGGATTCCGTTGTAGTCCCGCCCAAGGAACCACGCAACCACAGGGACGCCCTTCGGCCTGGAAACGTGGAACTGGTGTCTGCGGCGCTCTTCATCATCAAGCTGCCGTTCCTGCCGCCAGTCAAAAAGTGACCATACCGACTTCTGCATGGGGTCCTCGATGCGGGAGAGGTCTGGTTCGTCGTAGCCAAAACTGTAGGCGAAGTCAGGCGTGTTCGCCTCTGGAAGAGCGCGTTCGAGTTCAAACCACTGCACGTTCAACGGAGCCAGGCACCGGGACACACCGCGCGTGCCGGTGTCGTGACAGAGGCTCACCCCCAGCGCCAGAAGCGGCTGCAGGCGGATATGGAACCAGCGGGCGTCCACTCCGTGCTCGGCCAGGAACCGTTCGACCTGCGTTCCTTCCAGGGAGAAGACCCGGTTCACCACATTGGCTCCGCGGAACAGATGCTCGAGATGCGCACCTGGGCTCAAGCGGAGTACTTCGGGCCAGGGTTGGCCCTCCATTACCGGGATGAGTTCATCAATGTGCATGGCAGGGACACCCGTAGCCATGGCCCGCAGGGCGACCGGGTCAAGGTGATCCGCATGGATGACGACCGTTCTGCTCATTGCTGCCACTCCCCATAACGATACTGCCGCTTCATTTCGGCCTGCATTCGATCGATCATCTGCCCGACCTCACTATTGATGGCGCCCTTGGTCATCAACCGACCACTGAGATCCTGCTCGATCAGGAAGCCGGCGGCGCAGACGGCCAACCTGCGCTGGACGTGGCGCTTGGCGGCTTCACCCAGGCCCGGAGAGATCTCAAGATGACGCTTGAGCAGGCGATGACACACGTAATAGACGAAGACCGCGTGGATGTAGGAGGAGTTGGGAATGGGATTGCCGGACCACGGAGACACGACACGGTGCTGGTAGTCATTGGCAACGAAGAACCCGTTGGCAAGCTCCCACGCGGCCAGATAGTTGTGCGTGCTTTCATGCATGATGCTCTCCATGCACGCCTCAACCAGAAGTTCAGGGTTATGCGTGTTCAGCAGTCGAATGGAACCCGGCTGCCTCGGCACATGCTCCGAGCCGTAGCGGCCGGCTTCATCGGAGGTGACGTCTGCCGACTTGCGTACGGTGATCCGCCGGACGAAGTTGCGGATAAGAAGGCCGTACATGGGTTCTGCACTATCGATCGCCGCCAGTGCGTCTGACAGCTTTCGCGAGACATGCTCGCACTCCACATCGGTCAGCGGCAGGCACGGTTGGCTCAGCACCCCAGAACGCGGCTCATGGTGCCGCGCCGGTGGGCTCTCAAGATCCAACGCGATACAGTCACCCAGCTTCGGCAACTGCCGAAGGGTCCACACGCCCGTGGCATCCTTTTCCGCAACGCAGTCTCCAACCGGACTGTAGAGCTGCCACTGCCGCGCCTCTCTCAGATATCTGCCGGTCCGCCCCTGCGCCAGTTCGGCGATCGACTTCTCCCGAGCGATGATGTCGTGCAGCGCGCCAAGCGCGCGGGCCTGTTCCTCTGCCCTCTCCTGCTCGTCGGCTCCCGCCTCCAGCCTACCCTTCCGTGCGGACTCCAGGCACAGATACTGCTCACAGAACTCGGAACTGAGCAGTACGCGGGCTTGGTGATCGGCACTGATTGACTGGTACATCTGGTGCATGGCACGAGCCATGGCCCCGTACTGCTGGTCGGCAAGCACTTCCTGAAGTCGCGCTCTCATCCTGCGGAGTCTTGACCAGAGGATGCCCTCGACGACCGGCTCCATGCTTTCTGTTGTATCTGCGATTTCCATCAGGCAGATCGGGTTCTTTACATCTGGCGGCTGCGCCTGGGCCATCGAACTCATTCTCCTACTCCATGTGGGGATCGCCGTCCTCGCCACTTGCTCCTGGCCGCTCTTATCCACCCTTCAAATCCACTTTGAGGCCCAAGATAAAAAACCACCTCCGGCCTCCATAGGCTCTGCATGACAGTGATTCACGTGCAAGGGGCGGAGAGATCCCCGCCCCTCTCTCTTCAGACGTCGAATCGGGAATCCGCGGCGATGCGCGAAGCAAATGCCATCTGCTTGCTCGCCGTGTCATGATGGTGATGGGATCCGAAAGAATCGGAGTGATGGTGCCCATCTGCGAGAAGCGCAGATTTCTCGTCTCTGAACTCACTGATGCTCAGAGACTGCATATCCGCCTGGATGGACGTCGACGCCGCAATGTCATTGGCGAAAGTTCCGTTCGATGCAGCAGCAGAAGCCGAACCTGCGGCCGCGACACCCGCAATGATCAGCGTGAGGGACGAGAGAGTCTTCACAGCAGTGCGTTGGGTCATTTTTCTTTACTCCATGTAATGGTGGGCATTTGATCTTCTGAGCTGCGAACGTGATCAGCGTTGTGGCTCAACTTGATTCAACGGCCCGCCGGCATCCAGCTGCAACCTCGCTGCTGTGCCGCGCACAGCTTCCGCCGCGCTTGGGCGGTTGCGCCCCAGCTTTCACTGCGTGCAGAGGGCAACCATCACGGGTCGAGCGCTTGCATTTGCGCTTGCGTGCTGGCCCTGAAAGGACGTCACTGTCGCTAACGTCTTGGCCAAGGATAGGGAGGACGCGGCGTTCATCCCGCATCGCCACGTGTCAGAAGCAGCGTCCTCAGCGCATTCAAGAAGAGATTCGTGCGAGAACCGACATATGTAGGCCTGCTACAGAATTGACGATCTGTATTGGCGCTCACACACTTCCCCGCACGCCCTGTGCAAGGCAGCATAGGAAGGGGAGTATTCATGGAGTTCCGCACTGATTCACTGTCCGCCCGGATCCGCGTTGCGCGTATCAGCAACGGGCTATCTCAAACCGATCTCGCCAAAGCCCTGAACGTAAACCGGGCGACGGTGGGCCACTGGGAACGCGAACTAGGCTTCGTGCCGTCTATCGACCATCTGCATGCGCTGAGCAGGGTCACGTGCGTGAGCGTATCTTGGCTGATTACGGGGGACACCATCGCGGATGGTGGCAAGCCAGAAGGAATGCGCCTGCAGATGGAAGCCCACATGTTGACGGCATCGCGCAACCTGCCGATCTCCCTCCTCGACAACATTGTTGAGTTGATGAGGTCTGCCGAACGCCATATCTGACGTCGTTCCGACGACTGAACCACACGTAGTGGCTGGCCGGACAAATCCTATATACCCCGCCGGAGTAGTCCGATGGTGATCGGCGCACCGCCCCCTCACCATCAAGCGCCCCTCCGCAGGAATCCACACATGAGCCTGGCGCTGGTCCACAGCCGTGCCCGCGCGGGGGTCGATGCCCCGCTGGTGCGGATCGAAGTGCATCTCTCCGGCGGCCTGCCGGTCACCCAGATTGTCGGCCTGGCCGAGACCAGCGTGCGCGAATCACGCGAGCGCGTGCGTGCCGCCCTGCTCTGCGCGCGCTTCGACTTCCCGCAGCGGCGCATCACCTTGAACCTGGCCCCCGCGGACCTGCCGAAAGAAGGTGGTCGCTACGATCTGGCCATCGCGCTGGGCATCCTCGCGGCCAGCGGTCAGGTGGACCCACAGTCGCTGCTGCAGTACGAGTTCCTCGGCGAACTTGGCCTGACCGGCGAGCTGCGCGCGGTGTCCGGTGCACTGCCGGCCGCCATTGCCGCCGCCGAAGCCGGACGCATCCTGATCGTGCCCCCGGCCAATGCCGCTGAAGCCGCGCTGGCCCAGCACGCCGATGTGCGAGTGGCGCGCACGCTGCTGGAATGCTGCGCCGGGCTGGGCAACCCGCGTTTGCTACCGCAGGTGGAACGCGTGGACACCACGCCGCTGCCATTGCCGGATCTGGCCGACGTACGCGGGCAGGCGCTCGCACGCCGAGCGTTGGAGGTGGCCGCGGCCGGTGGTCACCATCTGTTCCATTTGGAAGCCATTACACCCCTTTTTTGGAAAGCAGCAAATTGGAGAATTTGCAGCCTTGCTCACTCGGCTCTAAATATTCGTTGTGGCAGTTCCGCCACCCGCTGCTGAGGCTAGACCCGCAGTCAGGCACCCACCCCAATAAAGGGAAGAAGCATCCAAAATTTGTAGACGAACATGACGCACAAAGAAAAAATTTCAAACTATTCGAGGTATCGCGGAGTACTGCAGGTTGAACCTGCACCATGGAACACGGCAGAGCCCAAGAAGAAGAATTCTTGCGTGGAGGGGTGGAAGCAGTTCCTATCCGAACTCAGCCAAGACTCATACCTGTGGACCTTGTCATTCATGCGTCCCTATTCCGACTCCCAATGCATCAAGGCCCTCTGGGAAGCAACGAAGTACATCAACAGAGAGATGTGGGGACCTAGATGGTCGAAGAAGAGGGCTGGCATGCATGCTACGGTCGTCGCGGAAAGGCACCAACTCAGCCAGGAACTGAGAGGCAGGCTCCATTTCCACGTGCTGGTGCATGACTTGGAGGACGTATGCGAGGAACGTCTTAGGTCCGCAGTGATTCGCACAGCAGAATGGCTTCGTGACGAACACGGACAGACGATGTCTGCGGCGGAGAGAACGGATGTCCGGAAGGTGAGCGACAGCGACGGTCTTGCGTCCTATTTGGCTAAGGATATTGGTTCATGGCCGAACGAACGGGGTAACAGCGTGTTCTTCATTCGCCCGTCGGGCCTCGAAGGTGTCGTAGTCGAGAACATGACGTCAAAGCAGCTTCAGCGCCTTCACTAAGCCCAAGATGGCTCGCCTGTTCTAGACTGCTGCTGTCAGCAGTCTTCTGAGCGCATCAAGCCTACTCTTCAGCATTTGGCCCTCATTTGGATGAAGTCGTCGCAGGCGAGCAACTTGCCCCGACACACTGCTCAGGCGCCTCAGCAGCTCATCAGAAGGCCCGGCTAGAGCCATCCGTTCCAGGCCATGCACAGCCCCCCGTATCGCGTGTCGTTCCTTTTTCGTAAGGGCGACGCGTGTATTAGTCTGAAGTTTTGTCACTAGAACAGGACCATTAGCCCACTGAATCTGCTGCTTTGCTCTTTTGGGGCGATATCCGTTCCGCCCCATCATCGTATAGACGCGAGAGATGCAAGCAGCAAGCTCCTGTCTACTAAGCTGATTCACAGACGACACCGATACGTCGTCAACATATCGGGAATAGCGAATGCCCTCACGATGCAGCTCCTCATACAGAGCATGCTCTTCGCGCCAAAAGGCCAGATTTGCGAGATGGGAACTCGTTACGGCCCCCTCAGGCAATGCCCCGTTCAGCGTAGTCAGCTGAGTCAGCAGTTCGCTCACCTCAGTAGAGAAGCCGAAGAATCCTCGCCAGATGCCAAGCACGGCCGGTGAACTGGTGGCCGGAAAGAAGCCGGCTACGTCCTCACACACGACCACCGACGCTCCAACGTGCAGACGAGCATTTGCAACTGCGTCCTTCCCTTTGAGACTTCCGGTGAGGTAGTCCGGGAACCTGACTTGGTCCAAAATCCGCTCTTTAATCCGGACTTGGACGCCTTTCAGCTTCACCCTGGCATCGACAGGACGTCTCACAGAGCCATCAGCTTTTACGATTGGCTTTGCCAATCTGTAGCTATTGTCGGCATCTTTGGCTATCTGCAGTAGTTTGTCGGCTGGCACGCCGAGCGTGCGAGACAGCGCCGCGAGGCTTTGGATGCTCCCATGCGGGTAGCTAGGGGGGGGCACTCGGCTCATTCAGCAAGTCCAATGCCACCATGGCCAACTGACCGGCCAGCTCGGCATTGAGACCGGCAAGCTCGCCCTTCTCGGCACCCAAGAAGAACAGAATCTCTGTCGGGATACCCAACGCACTGGCTATAGAAGACACAGTAGATAGCGTGGGGTCTCTCTTGGAGTTCTCCAGAAGCGAGAGATATGAAACCGAACATCCTGCGCGCTGCGCCAGTTCCGCTTGGCTGAGCTGACGACGAATGCGACACATGCGTATCGCGTTCCCGATGTTCATAAGAGGAACCTCCAGAAAACATGAAAGGCTTGTTGTGCATCGCCTATTCCTTCACTTCATCAGTTCGGACACGTTCGTCAACAACCGAACTAAGTCCGCGATTAGCGTAAGAACCCGAAAGCCCAATGTCTCCTTGGCCTTCAATTTCTCGATGTCGTTGCTCTTTTCAAGCAGGGCAATGACAGCGTCAATTTCCGCGATAACACTTGTACCGAGTTGGCCTTGATGAGCGTCACGAATACGTTTGAGTACCGCAACGCTGTTCTCTGTCGTGCGAGCGTCCAATGGACTCTCCTTCAATCCGGGCGACATTGCCCGTGCCCATAGCAAGAAGCCGGAAGGGGCCAACCCGATACAACAAGCCAATCACCATTAAACGCTCTGTAACGTGCCCATCAACTTGCACATCACTTCGTACGACGAATCGGGCCTAGGCTCGAGACGTGTGCACAGCGCATAGCTCCATGAATGGACATGAAGCGTTCTCACTTCATCGAGAACCGATTAGCTAGCTCTTGCTTTCAGCGAACAGAAGGAGGAACTCATACCACCGAGAACATCAACCGAGCGATGTCACTCGGCCTAGGACTCAAGATAGGGGCTCAGAAGGGCGCTGTCAATATTTTTTGACTGTGAGTCAATGCGCACAGCTGGGCGGGCTAGCGATAGCCAGTCTGGCGAAGCACGTCAACCAACGATAGGCACCCAATGCCGAAGTGGGCGCAAGCATTGGGAATCTTAGGCTTTGAAGCCTTCCCCATCGTTTCGTAGGTGACGACGCTTCTCCCCGCCGAAAGAGCGTAAGCGACCACCCACGGGTCCGCACCGGACCTGTCTCGCTCATGGTCTGCCAAGTTCGGGAAAGCGATGAGAACATCCCTCAGTGCGGTCTGCACATCTGCGCTGGCAGGTACAAAGAGCTTTTCCTGGCTTTTCGTCCAAGCCGATAGCTCGTCTTCCTGTCGGTGGAGTTCATGCCTGACTTCGTCAATAGCAGCAACGTGCCCCTGGTCGACCAGGTTCTCCAGCCACCCCCAAATGGGCTGGAACAGGTCCGGGGGATATCGGCGAGTCCAAGGCTCTATGAGTGCACTCGTATCAAAGCTATAGCTCATCGAAGTGTCTCCGGCATCCCTACCTCCGCCTGAATTTTTGGCAGATGCAAAAGCTTGGTCCCTAACATGCGAGAGAGTTCAGTCCCTGTAATGAGCTCACGCTGGTACGCATCAACCACCAAGCGGGTGAATACTCTCCCGTTGTGATTCACCACACGCCGGAAGTACTCAACGAACCCTCCGTCGTCGCTCGAGGCCCCTTCCATTGCCCGCTGTTGTTGAGCTCGCCAATGTCCATAGAAGTCAGGGGATGCGGCACGCCCAATCACTAGACGACGAAGCACAACCTCTGAAGAGGTACCGAAGTGCCTTGATAGTTCAATTAAGGAGGAATCGTCCCACTCACCTTCTGTGTTCCGCCGCAGTCCCTCAACGACGGTCCGTGAGCTCAGGAGGGCATCCATGGGGACCAATGCGGCGCCGGCAATGTGGTTGCAGAAGACCTCAATGCTCTCCTTCAAGGGCGAACGCGTTCCAGTTCCATCCACAAGGTCACAGAGACTGTCTTGTCCCAGTGCAAGGTGGCCGAGCTCATGAAGCAGGGTAAAGGTGCGACCTGCCGGTGCGTCGCCCCCGTTGACAATGACGACTGGCAGCGGGAAAGACGCCAACGCGCATCCCCTCATCACGCTCACCGGAATACCGGAGGCTTGCATGATGAGAACACCCACTCGTTCAATCGCCTCCCGCCAAGTCTTCAACGCCGTGTACTTGTCGCGCCAAAGTCGGTTGCCGGGAGTCGGGACATCCAGCCAGCGCCTGAGCTTGGAACCAACGACTTCAGGGTCATCCTTAAGAGATGCCCTAAAGGTGAACTCAGGCAATGGGACCTCAAGCTCCTCAGCCAAGTCCAACGCATCCTGACGCTTAAGCTCGGCCAGTCGGAGCTCTAGCTCCAATGCGACACCCATTCCCGATTCACTAGTCTCCGGAAGAGTTCTGAAGTCGACTTGTCGCCGTCCTTTCTCGGGCGGAGGCTCAGGAAGGAAGAACGTTGCAGTTGGCCTTTTCAGCCTGTCCGCGATGTCGCGCAGCTGAGCCATGGACGGCTGCTCGATTCCTTCCTCCCAAGCCAATACACGCTCTTCCGCTTGACCAATAGCTCCCGCCAAGCCGGAGACGGTCAATCCAGCCGCTTCTCTGGCCCAAGTCAGCAACGCGGGAGTAACGAGTGCAGGTGGCGTTCTCATGTGTGCAGCATAGCCTTCCATGGCGGCGTGGAGTTCTCAATTTGTATACCTCATGGGACTACCAAACCACCATTCCAAAACTCATCCCAAAATGATAGTCTCGCAACCTCTAGGAATTACGGGACACCCAAGATGGAAGTCGTCGGCTATGCACGTGTCAGCTCAGCAGGCCAGTCTCTAGAGGTGCAGTTGGAGAAGCTGTCGAATGCAGGATGCACCAGGGTCTACCAAGAGAAGCGCTCAGGGCGCCAAGCAGAGAATCGTCCAGCTCTTCAAGATGCTCTCGACTATGTGCGTGATGGCGATGTCCTCGTCATTTCTCGCCTCGACCGAATCGCGCGTTCGGTGCTGGACCTAGCCAAAATCGCCGACCACCTCAAGCGCAAGAATGTGAGTCTCCGCGTGCTGGACCAGGGATTGGACACAAACTCTTCAGAAGGAAAGTTGATGTTCAATCTCTTGGGTGCGTTTGCGGAGTTCGAGGCTGATATACGCGCCGAACGCCAACGCGATGGCATTGCACTCGCTCAGAAGAACGGTACAAAGTTTGGACGAAAGAAGGCACTCACTGAAGCTCAAGAAGCGCGCATTAGGAAGATGCGGCTGGAAGAAGGCTTCAGCATTGACCAGTTAGCTGAAAGATTTGCAATTGGCCGCAGTAGCGTCTATCGAGCCTTGAAAGCTGCTCGCGAGCAGGATAGCTAGCGCTTCTTAGTCCATCCCGGAACGGTGGCCGACCATGCTCTAAACTCAGCGGACACGTTGTAGATGTCCTGGAAGAACTCAGCCACCACCCTGAGCGACTCAATCATATGATGAGTTAGAAGCGACATAGCCTGGTCCTCCCCGCCTGCCTTCGAAACGAGCTGGGCTAGTGAAAGCTCATTGGCTCTCTCAGACTCCGAGTGAAAGAAGTCGTCATTGAACCATGCTCTCACTACGGCAGACGTGTTCAAGTTCGCGCCATCAACAGCCATCGACATCCTGCCCTCGAAAGCGCTGTTCTCCCATCGCAGGCGATGTTGTCTCAAGCAAGGCCGCAAGTCCTCCGCGGCCCCGAGCGAGCGCAGCGAAAGAAGCTTTGTGAAGCAGAGAGGGTCTTTCTCAAGAAAGAAGGGCCGCATCTCCATAGCAAGCACCTTAACGTCAGAGTGCTTGGGCTTTTTCGAGGCCAATAGTTGCCCGTTGTTGAACGCCAGGCCAATGTCACCGACGGCCTGGCGCGCCTCAATAGAGCGCGTAAAACGCAGGAACGCACGCTTTAACCGATTGAAATCTTCATCAGCCAGGGCAACTTGGTAGTCCACAGGTGCCGCTAGGCGAGGGTGGAGCGGCAGCGCCTCTGCCGTCAGAGTACGAACGTAGTTGCCATGTTCATCGACGCAGCGAATCTGAATCTTCACTCGGACTCCTTTATGCAGACGATGAGGGCTTCCCTACCCGACCGGCTCGCAAATCAGCAGCCAACTTTCGCTGCTCGGCGGGCGATAGTGTCGTAGCAAGAAGGATGATGTCCCCCAATGCTTCCGTGTCAGCTAGCAGGTAAGCAAGCGGTACTCCCAGCTCCTTCGCCAACCTACCAGCGGTCGCGAAATCTGGCTCAGAAGTTCCCAACTCGTACCTTGCTACCCTGCTGGACACGACATCCTCCGCCAACCCAATCCGTCGCCCAAGCTCTCGCTGCGAGATGCCCAAAGCCAAGCGCGCTTCCTTAAGGCGCTTGGTGAACAGACTGCGGAGTTTTGGGAGCGCCATAAGCCGAGACGAATCCATCCTGTAGCGGCCTACAGGATGGCCATCTCGCGCACTGCCGTATGCTACATTATCTGTAGCACGACACCTCTTGGAACATTGTTTGCTTTTGCGAGAACGGGCAACCAATGTGTTGCTGAAAGCCTTGCAGGACAAGCATTTCAGGGTTTTTTGTGCTCGCTAAGGTGCATGTGTTTTAAGCAGCCAGAGCTACGGTAACGGGAGCGAGCTATCACTCAATTCCAGAGTCACCTGCTCCGGTCAAGTAGTACCCAAGGTGGCGAGCTGCCGGAGATTTCACCAACTTTTTTGCTAGTCAAGCCAACAACAAGGATGCTTCCCAACGAGGAACCAACCTCTGAACCGTTCGGCCCCTGGGCAACCGAAGCGCATATCAATTGGCATGGTCATTCTGTCTGTTGCTCTCGTCAACGTAGCAGCTTGCGCGCGTGACTCAGGGTCACATTCACTAGATGAGATTGCCACTGATTTGCCCAGCTACCTCGCACGCTACCCCGGAGTTCAAAGAGGGCAGACGAGCTCCTGCATTGAGCTGAAAGTCGACTTAGTGCAGGCCGTCAGGAACGGAAGTATCGATGCATCCAGCGGTCTCATTGACCGCACGACAGACCCTAGCCGCCTCAGAAACGGTCAAGTCGTCTACTTCGAAGGGCTCGCCAAGAATGTAATCGTCCCAATCAAGACTGCCAACGAGACGCTATTCTCAGGGACGCTACAGACCGCTGGCTCAACTGATGGACTGCTCTTCCGTTCGTCCGCGCAAGCAACCAATGCAAGAGTGAATGAGGGCTCTCTGATGAAGGGAGGAGCTTCCTCACCGATGATGGACAATCGCGGCGCATACGTCTGTGGGTTTGGAGTGGCAGTTGTCAGCGGCCGCCTGAATGGAATAGCAGTTACCGATGCCATCGAGTTCACGCCACGGTGAGTGCGAGGTCAAAGCAAGTTTGGCTTTTAATCGACTTGTGAACTAAGTACCAGCCACCTATTGGCCCCTTAAAGGCAGAGAGGCGAGCTCTCTGCCCTTCTCGGCTATCCTTTGCCAATAGGCGGAAGGTCCGATAGGTGGACACTATTCTTTCCGATTGGCAACACCATTCTTCGCCGCCCGTCTTTGAAGGTGAGGAAGAGCTTGGGAGAGTTGTTTCCGTTCTTGGTGACATGCGGCTCCCCTCTCCCTACCGCCATGACATCAATCCGACTCAGAAGACGCGAAATGTTCTGTCTAAGTCGGACTCGGAGAAGATAGAGCTGCTGCTTCTCCACTGATGCCATCTGGTCATACAGGCGCAAGAGGTTCTGAGCAAAGGTACCAGGGTCGTCAACGGCCATTCCTAGAGCCGCGTCCTCCGCTTGGAGCTCATCGCAGCGCCTCCTCTGCTCATCCGCCACCCCTTCGAGCGTGGCCACCACACTGACAAGGGTTCTGACGTTTGCCGGGGCCTGCGAGACGAGTTCCGCTGACAGGCTCGCGAGTCTACGCTCTGAGTCAGCTAGCTCCAACGAAACTCGCGCGAGTTCAGTGCGGATATCCTGCCGACGCTGATTGGTGTCAACACCAGCAAGCACCGCTGCCAAGTCAAGCTGGCGAAGCGCGTAGAGCACATACATCTCCACGTCATCGTAGTTCCATGACCTGTACTTGCAGTCCTTGCCACGGCGCCCCTTGGAGCAGACAAGGTAGCGGCCGCCCTTACGTCCTGGACCCTTGTTAGCCATAGACATTGGAGCGCCGCACCAGTGGCAGTACACAAATCCAGTGAAAAGGTTCGTCAGCGTCTCCCCCTGCCGACCAACGAGTGAAGCAATTGGAGCGTACTGCCTCGCGTTCACTCGAAGGAAGAGGTCTTCTTCAAGCACCTTCGGGTAGTAGTCCGGTACCTCGTCGCCGTCAGGTACTCGCTTCTTTACGCCCGTCGCCGAGTCGTAGTACATGCGGTGCGGCTGATAGAAGCCTATGAGAGAGCGGTTTCTAAGAATCTTTGAGACGGATGAGGTTTGCCAGCCCTCATTGGGATTCCGGAAGCTGGCAAAGCCATTGGAGTTGAGATACTTCACGATGCGCCCGCGCCCAAGACCGGCATCGGCCAGCTCGTAAATTTTTCTGACTGCGTCGACGCGCTCCGGAATGGGCTTGAACGAGCCGGTCGCTTCATCGAACTCCAGCCACTCCGGAGCTCTACGACTAACAGGCTTGTTCGCAGCATTCCTACGCTTCGCCTGCCACGCTGCCTTCACTCGCCTGGACTTTGTTTCAGACTCTTCATTGGCGCGATGCATGACACTCAGCGCAATGACCAGTGGCCCGAGCCCTGACGCCTTATCCAGCACCTGCGCCCCGTCATCATTGAGCGGGACAATCTTGATGCCTTTGTCTATCAGAGACACAAGCAAAGACAGCGCATCCATTACCTTCTGACGGGAGAGTCTGTCCAGCGACTCAACCAAGAGGTACGAGCCCTTTGGCACTCTGCCAGCGTCTACCTCTGCAATGAACTTCCCCAAGCCGTTGCGCAGGTTGGCGCCTCGATAGCTGGAGACGCCCAAGTCTTGGAATGCACTGCTCTCCGTGAGGGTCAGATTTTTCTCGCGTACAAACGCATCGATAGCTGCTTGCTGTCTTTCCAGGCTATTCCCTTCACTTTGCTCGGGTGTAGAGAAGCGGATGTACGTGTAAGCTCGCGTCATGGGGTGTAATGTGCCACACATTGCTTGCTGATCGGCAGCCCCGGCTGCGGCAAGACCCTGCTGGCCTCGCGCCTGCCCAGCCTGCTGCCGGATTCCGAAGAGATCGATGCCCTGCAGTTGGCGGCCATTACCTCGGTCAGCGGCGAAGGGCTGGACCCGAAGCGTTGGCGACAGCGGCCGTTCCGGGCGCCGCACCACAGTGCGAGCGCTGCGGCTTTGGTGGGGGGCGGTAATCCGCCCTGCCCCGGCGAAATCTCGCTGGCGCACCACGGCGTGCTGTTCCTGGATGAACTGCCGGAGTGGAACCGCAGTGCGCTGGAAACCCTGCGCGAGCCACTGGAGTCGGGCCACATCCGCATCTCCCGCGCAGCGCGCAGCGTGGTCTACCCGGCACGCTTCCAACTGGTGGCGGCGATGAACCCGTGTCCCTGTGGCTGGGCCGGCGACCGCAGCAACCGTTGCCTGTGCAGCGACGAGCGCATCACCCGCTACCGCGCACGGGTATCGGGCCCGTTGCTGGACCGCATCGACTTGCACATCAACGTGAGCCGCATGGATGCGGTGGAGCTGCGCGAGAGCACACCCTTGGGCGAGCCCAGCGCCAGCGTACGTTCGCGGGTGGAAGCGGCACATACGCGGCAACAGGCGCGCGGTGGCCTCAACGCGCACCTGCCGCCTGCTGCCCTGCGCGCGTGCACGCGCTTGAGCGAAGCCGACCAGGATCTGCTGGAACAAGCCATCGAGCGCCTGCAGCTGTCGGCGCGGGCGATGCATCGCATCCTGCGCGTGGCACGCACCATTGCCGATCTGGCCGAAAGCGAGACCATCCGGACCGCGCACTTGGCCGAGGCCATCGGCTACCGGCAGCTGGACCGGGGCAAACCAGGTGCATAGCACTCTGTTGCATGCACGAAGGAATCAGATTCATCTGATATCTGCCATGCCACCTGCGCCCTGACCATTTCCGCGAGCCCATACACAAGGAGACGCGGTTTGCTCAGGATGCTCATCATGGGCGGGCAGGAGGCCGCCCGTCAGCGGATATCACGGACGATAGGACGGCGCGGCCTGATCCGCATGGAATCGATCTACAGCGTGGACGGCGGCCTGTCGGTGCTGGAGTGGCGCAACTACGACCTGGTGGGAACGTTCCTGGCGGCCGGCCTCGGTACGCGCCTGCAGGAATCGTTCGTGCTGCGCGATGCGAAGGTGCAGCTGGTGCTGTTCGGCATGGGGCTGAGCGAGGAAGTCGCCAGTATCCGCCTGCGCCTGCGCGCGCAGGGTCTGCCGTCGCCGATTCTGGTCCGGACCGACTTCGACAGCTACGACGAGTCGCTGTTCTGGCGATCGCTGACGTCGCACATGATCCTGCCGTCGGTACTGGAGGGCACTGGCCCCCTCCCCGCCGTGGGCGACGCGTGCGACCATGCAGGGCCCAGTCCCTAGCGGTGCCTGCCCTGCCAGGTGCCCGCCCTGCCATACATGAGCACTCTGCAACCGCCGCACCTGCCGACCTCCGATGCGTCCACCCCGCTGACACCTGCGGCAACCGGCGGCGACGGGCCTCTGGGTGAAACGAAGATGCGCGAAATCGCGGTGCGGATCTCGCAGTACTTCCGCGATTTCCTTGAATCGGATTTCAAGCGCGCGCAGGCACCGCGGCGCCGCATCGTGCTTACCAGCGATTCCGGCTTCCGCGCAGGCATGCGCACCGCGCCGTATCCGGCGTTGGACAAGGAGCTGTGGAAGCTGCTCAGCCGGCCCTCCGGCGAGGAGCTTTCGTTCACCATCGGCCCGCGCAGCTATACCCGGCCGATCAGCGCGACGCTGCGCCGCATCGTCGAAGAACAAGTGAACGCCATCACCGAGACCGCCATCGCCACGGTGCGCGTGGCCGTGCTGGACAAGGCGCGCGCCAGCATGGCCGGTGCACTGGAAGACCCGGAAGCCTGGGTGGAATCGGTGCAGGGCACCTTGGTGGATGCGATGTGCGTGCAGGTGGTGCGGCCGCTGATCGCGCATCTGGCCGGCCCACTGCAGGGCCAGGCGTACTGGGTGATGGATTCGCTGCACGCGGCTGAATCGGACCTGGTCACCCGCTCCGTTGTGGATCTGTACCAGACCCTGCCGGAGGTGCTGGCGCGCTTGCTGGCCACCGGCGACGAACTGCCGCTGCAGCAGGCTTGCGAGCACCAGCTGACCCGCGACGGCACGATCAGCGCGCTGATGGCCTTCTTCGAGAACTTCGTGGCGGCCGACGCCTTCCATGAGTTCCGCGACCTGGAAACCTATGTCGCCACCGGTGATGGCCTGCAGCTGTATCTCTACGTGGGCACGCTCAAGTACGCGGGCGTGCAGTACCCGGTGTTCTACCTGCCGCTGGACGTGGTGCGGGCCAAGGATGGGTCGGGCTACACCCTGACCCTCAGCAACCGTCTGTTCGCCAACCGCCGCGCGATCGACTTCGTGCTGCAGGAACTGGCCGTGGGCATGGCCCGCGAGTGGGTGTCGCCGATCCAGGAGCGCATCCAGTACCTCGACCCGGCGCAGAGCCTGTTCGAAGTGGCGGCGTCGCTGTTCCGGCAGGTAGCCAACGCGGTGGATCTGGGCGGCGAAGTCTCGCTTTCCTCGTCTGCCAGCGAGGCATCCACCGCCACCGTTACGCTGTCGCCTGCCCTGCACCTGGCTGCGTTCGAGCGCGCCGACGAGGCGCTGCTGAATGATTTCGAGGAGATCATCGACCAGGCCCGCAATGGGGGGTCGAAGCTGGTGGATCTGTTCCACGGCATGGTGGAAGGCGTGCTGATGCGCAACCCCGAGCCCATCGGGGAACGCGTGGAATCGGCCTGGGATGCGCTGCCGCTGGTGGAGCGCATGGTGTTCGATTCGCCCATTCCGTTGAACGAGGAACAGCGCAAGATCCTGCTGGCGGTGCGCGAACCACAGGGCCGCATCGTGGTGGTCGAAGGCCCGCCCGGCACCGGCAAGTCGCACACCATCACCGCCATCGCTGCGGACTGCGCGTTCAACAAGAAGAGCTGCCTGGTGCTGTCGGACAAGACCGAAGCGCTGGACGTGGTGTACGACAAGCTGTCCGATGCGATGAGCCGGGTTCGCCATGATCGCGATTTCCCCAACCCGATCCTGCGGCTCGGCCAGCAGGCGGCCAACTTCAAGCGCTTGACCTCCACCGGCACGATCAGCCAGATCTCGGCCTTCGCCAAGGCGATGAAGGCCAACCAGCCCGCCCTTGAGAGCGAGCGCCAGGACACGGCACAGACGCTCCGGCAGGCCATCTCCACTACCGTGCAGACGCTGGGGCGTGTATCGCTTGCTGCAGTGAAGACCATGCACGAGCAGGAAGCGGCGCTGGGCGAGCGCGCCCCCGCGGTGCTGCAGCAGGTACACGCGGTGATGGATGCCAACGTGCTGTCCGAGCTGGAAGCGGTGACCGCGCAGGCGGATGCACTGGAAGCTTATCTTGCCGACCTGTTCGGCAGCACCGACTACACGCCGGCCTCACTGGACGAACGTATCCGCCGCGATGCGGTGACCACCGCCTTCCTCGCCGACCGACCGGTTGACGGCTGGGCGCTGTTCGAGTCGTTGGATGCCGGGCAGATACGGCTGCTGGGCACGCTGTTGCTGCAGTACCAGCAGCTGAAGATGCCGCTGCTGGGCTATCTGCTGCGTGGCAATGCGGTGCGCGGGCTGGAGCTTCAGCTCAACCAGCTCGGCACCACCCGCCCGCTGCTGCTCAAGCAGGATGCAGCCGCCCTGCAGGACATCGTGCAGGGCGCAAACGCGCTGCGCATGAAGCTGGAGGCCGAAGGCCTGGGCACGCAGCTGCCGGCCAGTTACCGGCAGATTGCCCACGGCGCCGCGCCGGGACCGGGTGCGGCGGTTGCACGTCAGGCAATGACCCTGCTGGCGCGGCTCAATCCGGCCATCGTCGAGGCCCTGCTGGCCGAGCCGAAGGACGATCCCGCACTGTGGGCGCTGACCCTGCGCTTCCTGCAGGGCTGGATGGCCACGCGCAAGGCCTTCGTCGACGCGCCGCAGTACGACTATGTGGGCACCAAGACCAAGCTGGAGCGCCTGAACACCTCGGTGATGAACGCCCATGTAGATGGGCGCCTGATCAGCTTCATGGATCATCACCGCGCCGATGCGCGGGCATTGGCGGGCGTGATCGCCAACCGGCAGAAATTCCCGGTGGACAAGTTCGAGAGCGTGCGCGAGTCGTTCCCGGTGATGATCGCCAGCATCCGCGAGTTCGGCGAATACATGCCGCTGGCACCGGACCTGTTCGACGTGCTGGTGATCGACGAAGGCTCGCAGGTCTCAGTGGCGCAGGCGCTGCCGGCGCTGCTGCGCGCGCGCAAGGTGGTGGTACTGGGCGATTCCAAGCAGTTCTCCAACGTCAAGGCCGCCAACGCCAGCATCGCGCTGAACGACAAGTACCGCTCGGACCTGGTCAACTATTTCCGCACCAACGTCAGCCAGCAGGCCGACGTGCTGGAACGGTTGGCCATGTTCGATGTGAAGCGCTCGGTGCTGGAGTTCTGCTCGCTCTCTGCCTCGTACTCGGTGATGCTGCGCAAGCATTTCCGCAGCTATGCGGAACTGATCGGGTTCTCGTCCTCCACCTTCTACAACCACCAGCTGCAGGCACTGAAGATCCGCAGCCGGCCGCTGCAGGAAGTGATCCGCTTCAGCCAGGTCGATGCCAGCGGGCACCGCACCAGCCGCAGCACCAACGACGCCGAAGCGGCGTTCATCGCCGAGCGCCTGGTGGAACTGCTGGATACAGACGCGCCGCCCACGGTCGGCATCATCACCCCGTTCCGCGAGCAGCAGACGCTGTTGTCCAAGACGCTGTTCAACCATCCGCGCGGCCGCGAGTTCGAAGAGCGGCTTCGGCTGAAGGTGATGACGGTCGACTCCTGCCAGGGTGAGGAACGCGGGCTGATCTTCTATTCGATGGTGGCGACCGCCGGCCAGGATGCGCTGAACTACATCTTCCCGGTCAGCCTGAGCGGCGCGGTGGATGCGGTGGAAGACAAGCTGAAAGTGCAGCGTCTGAATGTCGGCTTCTCCCGTGCGCAGGAGGCGATCTGGTTCGTCCATTCGATGCCGGTGGATGCGTTCCGCGGCGCAATCGGCAATGCGCTGCGTTACTACGCCAGCCAGCTGGACCGCCCCGCGCCCGACGCCGCGCAGACCGATGCGCGCAGCCCGATGGAATCGAAGGTGCTGCAGTGGCTGCAGCAGACGCCGTTCGTGCTTGCCCATGGCGATGCGGTCGAGATCATTCCGCAGTTCCCGGTGGGTGACTACCTGCGCCAGCTTGACCCGACCTATCAGCACCCGGCGTGGCGCGTGGACTTCCTGGTGACCGTGCAGACCGTGCGTGGCGCGCTGCAGATCGTGATCGAGTACGACGGCTTCGAATTCCATTTCCGCCGCGATAAGCCGGTGCATGTGGGCAACCACGAGCGCTATCTGGTGGAGGCCGACGTCGAGCGCCAGCTGACCCTGGAAAGCTACGGCTACCGCTTCCTGCGCATCAACCGGTTCAACCTCGGCAGCGACCCGGTGCAGACGCTGTCCGACCGGCTCTATCGCCTGATTGAAGTGGCCGGCACGGAGATCCGCTCGGCAGCGGTCGATCAGGTGATCGAGCAGGTGCAGGGGCTGGAATCGAAAGAGAAGAAAGTCTGCAGCCGCTGTGGGCAGATCCGCAGCCAGGAAGAGTTCTTCGACCCTGACCTGCGCGCCGGTGCCGGCGGGGTGGGACGGATCTGCATGCCCTGCAAGGCGGGCTAGGCGGTGCTGCCGGGTGCCAGCGTGCGCACGGCCACCGCCGCCAGCCTGCGGCTGACCAGCCCGTAGAGTTCTTCCAGTTCGGCCGCGCGCGCCTCGGTCATGTTGGTACCGAACAGTACCCGCGACAGCGCGGCCTTGTGGGTGTCGGCGGGATAGCGCGCCCGCGCCCGGTACACGGCCTGCAGCACCAGCCAGGCCAGGCGGAACTCGCCTCCGGGCAGGGGGCGGACTACGCGGTCATAGACCTGCCAGAACTGGTATTCGGCCTCCAGGTCGACCGCCGGTGCTGCGAACGGCACCGGACGCGCACGTCCATGGGCGCGCCTGCGAACCGGAGGGAAACGGGGGTTGTGCTGTGCCATGCCTACAGGATGACCCAGCAACATTGTGGGAACCTTGCGTTGGTGCCGGAATATCAGTGCTGATTGTGCAAAGTGCGGCCGATGGCCCGCTGGGATGGAGCGATTCCGCCGGGCATGGCCCGGCGCTACCGGATTGCGTGCGGCGGATGGCCCGCTTGGGTGGAGCGATTCCGCCGGGCATGGCCCGGCGCTACCAGATTGCGTGCGGCGAGGGCCCCGCTTGGGTAGATGCCAACCTTGGTTGGCAAGGCGCGTCGGCGCCGGAGCGATTCCGCCGGGCATGGCCCGGCGCTACCAGATTGCGTGCGGCGAAGGGCCACGCTTGGGTAGATGCCAACCTTGGTTGGCAAGGCGCGTCGGCGCCGGAGGGATTTCGCCGGGCATGGCCCGGCGCTACCGGATTGCGTGCGGCGAAGGGCCACGCTTGGGTAGATGCCAACCTTGGTTGGCAAGGCGCGTCGGCGCCGGAGCGATTCCGCCGGGCATGGCCCGGCGCTACCGGATTGCGTGCGGCGAAGGGCCACGCTTGGGTAGATGCCAACCTTGATTGGCAAGGCGCGTCGGCGCCGGAGGGATTTCGCCGGGCATGGCCCGGCGCTACCCAGCCTGCCGCGAAGTGCATCCACGCATGGCGTGGATCTACTTAGAAGGCTATCGAGGTGCTGAACATCACCTGCCGGGGGGCGCTGCGCTGCAGGGTCTGGTAGTCGCCCGAGAACGACGAGCCGGCGATGGTGGCGGTGCCGATGTTGTTGCGGTTGAACAGGTTGCTTACGTCCAGCCGCAGCTCCAGCCCCGGCAGCAGGCTGTCCGGGCCCAGGGTGTAGGCGGTGTACGCGTTGACCTGCCAGAACGTCGGCACGCGGATGTCGTTTTCATAGGTGAAGGGCTGGCGCAGGTACGAGGTGCTGGTGGCACCGAAACGCCAGTGGCCGAAATGCGCGGACAGGTCGCTGACCAGCGACAGCTGCGGGTAGCCCGGCTGCGCGTTGCCCTTGATCGGGTACACGGTATCGCCCACCACGAAATCGCTGTCGTAGTACGAGCGCGCCAGCGCGATGCCCTGGTAGAACTGCAGGTGGTCGGTCAGGTCGGCGGTGATGCCGAGATCGGCGCCGATCACGTGCATCTTCGGCATCAAGCGCACCGTGTTGATCTGCGCGAACTGGGTGCCGATGGCTGCCGACAGCAGGCGGTTGCGGATATCGTTGTAGAACACATCGCCAGTCACGGTCAGGCGGTCGAAGCGGTGGCTGGCGCCCACGGTCAGGTTCCAGTTCTTTTCCGGACGCAGGGTGCCGGCCACGCGGTCGAACTCTTTCTGGTCACTGATGGTCCAGGCTGACGCGGTATAGCCGATGTTGCCGCGCTGGGCCACGCGATAGCCGTTCATGGTGTTGACCAGGTCGATGAAGGCATCGGTCCGCTCGGTCGGGCTCCAGTACAGCGACACGTGTGGCAGGAAGTTACTCTTTGCGCGCAGCGTGCCGAACACCGGGCGCTCCGCTGAGTCGCCGATGCCACCACCGGTGGTAGTGAAGTCCAGGGCCTTGAAGCCCAGCCCCAGCACCAGCGTGTCGGTGACGGCGTAGTTGTCATGCAGGTAGAGCTGCCGTGAACGGGTCACCCAGCTGGATGCGTTGTCGGTCTGGAACGCCGGCCCGTACACATCGAACGGCCCGGTCGCCTTGAGTGGTTTGCCCTGCCCCAGCAGCGGCTGCTGGTACCACTCGGTCTTTGCGGCCGCCTTGCTCTTCTCCTGCCAGAAACCGGCGGTGAGGGTGTGCGCACCGGTCTCGAACTGCAGATTGAACATGCCACCGAGGCGATTGAGGTGCGGCGTCTGCACCTGTTCGGAGAAAGGCGCGCCGTTGGGCGAGGGCACGGTCGGGTCGGTCAAGGTGGCCTGGGTGTGGCTGTTGGCGTTGTACAGCTGCACGTTGCCGCTGAGCGCGGGCGTGATCTGGAAGCGATGGTTGATCGACGCGACGCGGTCGCGGGTCACCTGGCCGGTGTCGTAGGGAATCAGCTCGGACAGCTCGCCGCAGGTGTAGGCGCCGCAGGACGTGTCGGCGTTCTCCGGCGAGGCCACGTAGTACGCCCATGCATAGTCCGGATAGAAGCTGTCGGCCTTCCAGCCCAGCTTGCGGATCATGTCGAAGGAGATGTTGTTGTAGCCCCACACCGCGGCCTTGCTGTCGGACAGGAACACGGTGAAGTCACCCCACGCCACATCCTGCTGCGCCTTCAGGTCACCGCGCAGGAACTTCTGGGTGCCGGCGCCCTGGTACTTGTCGGCCGACACGCGCTGCAGGTCGACCAGCAGCTTCGGGCCGTGTTCGCCCAGCTGGCCGCTCTGGCCCGAGACCGTGGTGACCCGCGTGTTGTTGCTGCCCACGCCCTGCTTGATGCGCAGGCTGGGGTTGTCCTGCAGGTCGCGCAGGCGGTACTCGAGGCTGCCGCCATTGACGCTGCTGGAGAACACACTGACCGGTGCACCGCCCGGGCTGACCGTGATCGAACCGATGCCATCGGGCACACCGACGTTGACCACGCTGGTGCCGGTAAGCGAGAGGAAGCCGTTGTCGTTCAGCGGCACGCCTTCGAAGGTGATGCCCATTTCATTCATGCGGAAACCGCGCACGAACAGGCTGGTGGCGGAAATATCCAGCCCCAGCCCGTCGGTGGCGGTGTAGCTGCCACCCGGCACGTTCTTCAGCATCGACAGGCCGTTGTTGCCGGACACCATCGAATCCAGGTCGGTGGCGTTGATGACGTAGCGGTTCGGGCCCACGACCTGGGTGGGGGCAACGGCAGCGCCGCGTGGGGTGGCGATGACCTGCAGCGCATTCAAGGTGGTGGGGGTGTCGTGCGCGGCGTCGGTGGATTCGGCAGCGTGCAGCGGTGCAACGAGGGCGATGCCGATTGCCAGGGCAAGAAGCGTAGGTGGAGTGTTCATGGCCAGATTCCAAGGTGCAGGGAGAAGAGGACGCAGGCGCACGCCCAGCGCGATGCAGCGCCGGATGGCCATGCAGTGGCTGGTGACGCGATTGCGTTGAAGGCGGGAACGGCGCTGCGCGCGCCGGTCAGCGGCAGACGAAGACGATCAGCTGCCGAACGATTCGATGGCGTGATTTCGACGTGCGGAAGTGTTGCATCGGACCGCCACATCCGCCATTGCACCGTGGGAAAGCGCGGCTATACGCAGGTATCGCTTTCGATGCCGCGCTATCACCTGCACGTTGCAGCGTGATGTCTGTGCGCTCGGTCAGCCTTTCGACTATTCGTTCCTGGCTCGACTTGCGCCACCCTGGATGCTGAATGATCATGTCGGCGGCGGCCGCGCGGATATCTGCGATGCCTTCCGCACGCGCTGCCATGCAAGGCTCCGACGCGTTAACTCGACACTTCAAAGGACGAACGTCATGTTGAATGGATTGAAACCGCTCGCCGCAACTGCACTTTGCCTGCTCGGCCTGTCCGCCTTCGCCGAAAATGCCGCCGCTGCGCAATGGGTCGACAGCGGCCGCACTGCGTACTTCAAGCAAAGCCCCTTCTCCAGCGCATGGGAACACACCTGCACGACCGGCGGCACGCCGATCCAGGACTTCCCGGGCACCTGCGCCAACGATCCGTTCAGCGGCTGGACGACCAACTACAACGCCGCCAGCGCATCGGCCAACAACCAGCTCAATGCCTGCCACTTCGACTCGCAGAAGCTCGGCTCGGCCTGCTACGGCCTGGCGTACGCGATCAATGGGCAGGTCTACGCTGGCGGCCTGCCTGCCAACTGCAACGTCGGTGCCCGTGCGGTGGTGGTTTCGACCCGCATGGAAACGATCGAGATCCAGAACCATGAGCTCGATGTAGAGAGCGTCCAGTCGGGCAACGAGTACGTCTGCCAGTAAAACCGTTGGTGGGACGCCGCCACCGTGCGTGGCGGCGCCCTTCTTCGTATTGCCGGCTTCTTACTGCAGCACGAAGCGCTCGATCGCCCTGGCCACGCCTTCATCGGCGTTGGTGGCGGTCTCGAAGCGCGCCGCGGCCTTCACCGCATCGATGGCATTGCCCATCGCCACGCTGGTACCGGCGTACTGCAGCATGGTGAGGTCGTTCTCCTGGTCGCCGATGGCCATCACGTTGGCGCGGTCGATGCCCAGGTGCTCGGCCAGCTTCTGCAGGCTGGGCCCCTTGCCGGCGCGGTGGTCGAACACTTCCAGGAAGAACGGCGCGCTCTTCAGCACCGCGAAACGCTCGGTCAGCGCGGCCGGCAGGCGCGCGATGGCGGCGTCCAGCACGTCCGGTTCGTCGATCATCATCAGCTTGATGAAGGACATGCCAGGGTCCATGTCGGCCACGCGGCGGTACGACAGTGGCATGCGCGAAAGATGCGAGTCGGCCACGGTGTAGATGCTGATGTCCTGGTTGGGCGTGTACATGCGCTGCGCGTCCAGTGCCTGGAAGTGCACGCCGATCTCGCGGGCGACCTGTTCGCAGTACACGAAATCGTCGAAGCTGAGCGGATACTCGACAACGGTTTCGCGCGGGCCGATGCGCTGCACCAGGCCGCCGTTGCAGGCGATGCAGTAGTCATCGTCGCCCTCGATGCCAAGCTCATGCAGGAACGGCGCCAGCCCTGGAACCGGGCGGCCGCTGGTCAACACGATGTGCACGCCCAGCGCGCGCGCCTGGGCGATGGCCTGCTTCACGCGCGCGGTGAGCTTGTGGGCGGGGTCCAGCAGGGTGCCATCCATATCGATGGCGACCAGTTCGATGGTCGATTGCCTGCGACCCATGTCCATCATCTTCAACCAGTGCGGGGGACGCCCATTTTAGGCCAGGCCGCCTGGCAACGCCGGCCTCATGCATCGTTCACCTCTGCGCGGCGCTGGCCGGGGATACTCGTGGGGCCTGTGCGTCCCCCACCGCAGGACGGCCCTATCGACCGCCCTTCCCTGGACATTCTTTCGACGCATGACCTACCAAGCGCCCGACGCCACTGACACCGCCCCTCTCGCCCAGCAGATTGAAGACCTGATCGACGGCCTGCCCGGCGACCATATCCGCGTCGGCACGCTGCTGCATGCGCTGGGCGACGAAGGCCTGATGCTGGTGGTGATCCTGCTGTCGGCGATCTTCCTGATTCCGGTATCGATTCCCGGGCTGAGCACGGTGTTCGGTGCGTCCATCCTGCTGATCGGCCTGAGCCGCGTACGCGACCGTCCGTTGTGGGTGCCGCAGCGATTGGCCGACAAGCAGATCGCCACCGACAAGCTGAAAGCCAACCTGGGCCGTGCCCTGAAATGGGTGCATCGGATGGAGCGGTTGTCCCGGCCGATGCGGCTGGCAGCGATGGTGCGCTCGAAGAAGATGATGCGGTTGAACAACCTGGCGCTGGTGTTCGCCACGATCCTGCTGATGCTGCCGGCCGGGCCGATTCCCTTCAGCAACACGCTGCCGGCGCTGGCGCTGATGTCCTTTGCGATCGGCTTCATCCAGCGCGATGGCGCGGCGGTGGCAGCCGGCTACGGCTTCGTGGTGGCGTCGGTGGTGTACTTCGGTGTGCTGCTGGGCGGCGTGGGCTTTGCGGCCGAATCAGTGTTCAGCGGCTTCCGCAGCGGGTCATCGGCGCTGTAGAGCCGAGCATGGGCTCGGCTCTACAGCACGGGTGATGCGCGGGCAGCCGGCTACTTCGCCGACACCCGCCACACCACGTCGCCCACATCGTCGGCGACCAGCAGCGCGCCCTCCGCATCGATGGCCATGCCCACCGGCGCGCCCATCAGCGTCTTCTCGTCCTTGGACGCGAACCCGCTCACCACCGCTTCCGGGCGGCCGGCCGGCTTGCCGTCCTTGAACGGCACGTACACCACTTCGTAGCCGCTCAGTGGCGAGCGGTCCCAGCTGCCGTGCTCGCCGATGAAGGCACCGCCGTGGTACTTCGCCGGCAGTGCCTGGCCGGTGTAGAACAGCAGGCCCAGCGGTGCCACGTGCGAGCCGATGGCGAAGTCCGGGCGGATTGCCTTGGCCACCAGGTCCGGCCGCTGCGGCTGCACGCGCTCGTCCACATGCTGGCCGTAGTAGCTGTAGGGCCAGCCGTAGAAGCCGTGCTCCTGCACCGAGGTGAGGTAATCGGGCACCAGGTCGGCGCCGATCTCGTCGCGTTCGTTCACCACCGCCCACAGCTTGCCGGTGCTCGGCTCCCAGTCCAGGCCGGTGGGGTTGCGCAGGCCCGAGGCGTAGATGCGGCTGCCGCTGGTGGCCACGTCCACTTCCAGCACCACCGCGCGGCGGTACTCGACGGCCAGGCCGTTCTCGGTGATGTTGCTGTTGGAGCCCACGCCCACGTACAGCTTGCTGCCATCGCGGCTGGCCAGCAGTTCCTTGGTCCAGTGGTGGTTGATGGTGCTGGGCAGGTCGGTGAACTCGCTGCCCTTGTCGGACATGCGGGTTTCGCCCGGCACGTAGTGGTATTTCATGATGTTGCCGGTGTTGGCCACATACAGCGTGTCACCGATCAGCTGGATGCCGAACGGCGAGTGCAGGTTTTCGATGTACACGTGCTGGGTCCAGGTGCCGGTGCCCGGCTCGCGCCGCAGCAACGTGACCCGGTTGCCGCCCTTGCCGGCCTTGCCCGAGCGCGCCTTCACCTTGCCGGCGATCCACTGCTTGGGCGTGGTGACCGGCTCTTCGCCGGGACCGTTGCCTTCCACTACCAGCACATCACCATTGGGCAGCGACAGCAGCCGGCGCGGGTGCTGCAGGTTGGCAGCGATGCGTTCGATCTTCAGGCCGTCGGCCACCGACGGTGCCTGGCCCTCGGCCCAGCCCACGCCCTTGGGCACCTGCATCGGCGGCAACAGGTAGTTCTCGGGTTTGGGCAACGGCGGTTGCGCGCCGGACTGGTCGGCCGGGTGGTATTCGGCCTTGCCGGCACAGGCGACCAACGCCAGGGACAACGAGAGCACGCCCACGGCGGGCAGGATGCGCTTAGCCATGACGGGCTCCTTGCAGCACCGGCTGCTGCAGCGAAAGCACGATGAAGCCGAGCGCGATCAGTGCCACCGTCAGCGCGGAGAGGATGGTGCCCGGCACGGCCGCCGCATAGGCGTCGCGGCTGTGCACGAAGGCGTTCCAGACGGCCAGCACGATGGCGACCAGGTTGAGCAGGAAATCGAGGCGGTCGGTGCCGGTGGCGGTGCCGTTGCGGCGCCAGACCGCGAACAGGTTGATCAGCCGCGGCAGGATGGCGATCAGCAGGCCGAAGGTGATCAGCCACGCCGCCGACTTGCCCCACATCACTTCAGCGGTGTTGAGGTAGAGGATGTCGAAAATGAGGCCGGCCACGAAGAAGCCGAACGGTATCGGATTCAACAGGCTGAAGAGTGTTGTGCCGAGGCCGCGATGGGCCTGGGCGACGGGGTTGACCATGGTCGTGCTCCGTTCGGGGAAGGGGTGCACGGGCTGTAGTAGCACAGGGGGGCGGGAGGGGGTGCGATGATCTGGGCATCGGATGGCCTCGACGCTATGGCGATGCCCAATGCGAAGTCCGCACGACGTGGCCAGTGCCATCCAGCTCCACCGACCACGCCTCGATATGGGGCAGGAATGGATTTTCGTACCACAGCCGTTCCACGCAGGTGCCACTGCATGGGGTGCTGGCATAGCGGGAAAACCGTTGTCCACGCGGCTCTGTGACATCGGGTGCGCCCAGCGCATCGATGACCGCCTCTCGACGGTCCCCGGGCTGCAGGGAAGCGATGCCGCGCTCGGCCAGGATGGAAGTAGCCGAGCATCCCCCCACGTAAAACACGGCTGCCATCGCCAACAGCCACGCCAGGTTCTTCACGTCTGCGCCTCCGCATCCAGCTCCATGGCAGCGTCCCGTATCTCATGGAATGGCAGCATGGTCTCGAAGCCGAATTCGTGTTCCATGCTGATGCGGACCAGGCCGCCAATGGCGAACCAGCTGGTATTGGCGTGCACATCGATGCCATGCCAACCGCCCCCTGCCAGCAGATCCAGCGTCTGCGCCCGGGGCATCTTTGTGCTTTCCTCCCGCAGCAGCGCGCGGCGGTGCCGTTTCATCAGCAGGCGCAGCTGCTTCACCGTGGTGATGTTGAAGGCGCTGAGCTCCGGCAGCAGCTCGGCGATGTCGGCATCGGTCCAGTAATCGTGGCGACGGTGATACATCGACAGCACCACCTTGCGGATGGTGGCCACGGTGAGTGGGGCCAGATCGGCGCGGGCGCGGGCATTGGGGCGTTTCATCCGGTGTCCTCCGGGGAGCCTGGGCATGGTGGCATGGCGGTGGGGTTCCGGTGCGGGTGGATTGTGCCAACCAAGGTTGGCACCTACCGGGGCACCGACCAGAGCGGCGCAGTCGTCATTACAAGGCGGCATAAGTGTTTGTGACGTATTTGGCACATCCGCACATCGACTGCGTGAAGAGGTAGGGGGTTGTTCGTTGTGTCGCGTTTGGCTCGTTGCGATGGGGCAGATCCGCCCCGCCGTCCTGCCATGCCGATTCACAACAGAAGGATTCGTGTATGAAGCGACACACGCAACGCTCCGCGCCACCGCGCTCTGCGCGCCTGGCCCTGGCCACTGCCCTGGTACTGGGCAGCCTGGCCGTTACCGCCCAGGCGCAACAGGCCGACCCACTGGCGGGTATCCAGTGGCATCTGCTCAATACCGGGCAGACGGTGCCGGCCGATACGCTGCCGGTGGCCGGCAACGATCTCAACGTCGATGGCCTGTTCCGCAATGGCATCCGTGGCCAGGGCGTGGTGATCGGCATCGTCGATGACGGCCTGCAGATCGCCCACCCGGACCTGGCCGCGAACGTGGCGGCGGTAGCGGGCAAGAACTTCGCCAACGGCTCCAACAATCCCACGCCGTCCAATCCCGATGCTGACAACCACGGCACGATGGTGGGCGGCATCGCCGGTGCGGTGGGCGCCAACAACCTGGGCGTGCGTGGCGTGGCCCCGGCGGCAACGCTGAAGGGCTTCAACGTGCTGGCCTCCAATGCGCAGGGCAACCAGCAGAGCAACATCGAATACGCCTGGTGGGATGGCGCCGAGTCGGCCGATGTGCAGGTGTTCAACAACAGCTGGGGCGCTGGCCCGGGCAACCCCAACCTGCCCGTGGCCTACAGCCAGAACACGGTGAGTTCATACGAGCAGGCACTGTCGGGCACGCGCGGTGGCCGCGGCGGCATCTACGTGAAGTCGGCCGGCAACAACTTCAACAACGCCTCGATCAGCCAGACCCAGGACGTCTGCACCACCGATACCAAGAACCGCAACACCGGCTGTGTGCCGGCCGGCCGCGATCCACGCAACAACCTGTTCAACGTGATCACCGTGGGTGCAGTGCGCGCCGATGGCGTGCGTTCGTCGTACTCGTCCACCGGTTCGGCACTGTGGGTGTCGGCCTTTGGTGGCGAGTACGGCCTGCAGGCGCAGTACGCCCCGAACCTGGTGGCACGTGCGTACGATCCGGCCATCGTCACCACCGACGTGACCGGCTGCACGCAGGGCAGCAACAAGAACACCAACCGCCAGAACACGCTGGACAGCAACCTGTCGGCGATCGACAGCACCTGCAACTACACCGCGAAGATGAACGGTACGTCGGCGTCGGCGCCGATGGTGTCGGGCGTGGCGGCGCTGGTGCTGGAGGCCAACCCGAACCTGTCCTACCGCGATGTGAAGTACATCCTGGCCACCACGGCCACCCGCAACCATCCGAACCAGCCGGCGGTGACGCTGGCCGACGGCCGCACGCTGGTGCCGGGCTGGACGGTGAATGCAGCCAACCGCGCTTACAGCAACTGGTACGGCTTCGGTGTGGTCAACGCGGCGCGCGCCGTGCAGGTCGCCGAGAACTTCCAGTCGTTGGGCCCACTGCTGGATACGGGCTGGCGCACCACCACGCGCACGGTGGCCATCGGCAACACCTCCGCCGCCGCCGCGCGGTTGACCTTCCAGCTGGCCAATGGCGCACGCAACATCGAGTCGGTGCAGCTGGGCTTCCGGGTGAACCACAGCAATACCCGCCAGCTGCAGTTCGTGCTTGTTTCGCCCAGTGGTACGCGCAGCGTGGTGCAGCCGGCCTTCACCGCCATCGGTTCGGGTACCAATGGCGTGCAGCGCAACTTCACCAACTGGGATCTGCTGTCCAGCAATGCCTTCCTGGATGAAAGTGCCACCGGCACCTGGACGCTGGAAGTGACCGACATGGGGCAGGCCGCGAATGCTGCATCGCGCGGCAACCTCGAATTCTTCAAGATCCGCGTTCTGGGGCACTGATGATGAAAACGACCATTCTGTTGAGCACGCTCGCCTTCGCGGCGATGACCTCCCCTGCCTGGGCACAGAGCTCGGGGCAGACCCCTCCGGCACGGAGCCTGTCCACCGTGGATGCACAGGAACTGAAAGCTTCGGCCACCGGCCGTTCGTTCGACGTGGGCGGCACGCGTTTCCAGCTGTCCCCGTCGACCACGGTGCAGCAGGCTGCGGGCGGCCAGTTCCGGATCACGCCGCAGGCAGCGGCCACCACCAGTTCGCGCAGCAAGCGTTCGCTGGATGGCGCGGCAGCAGCTGGCGCTGATGCCGGCGCCGGCAAGTTCGCCGCTGCGGTGTCCAACGATGGTGCGCCAGTGGTGGCGACCTCGCGGGTGAAGGTGTTCTTTACCGATGCGGCATCTGCACAGCGCGCGGCAAAGGCCACTGGCGGCACCGTGGTGAAGGTGTCCAAGGCTGCAGGTCTGGCCATCGTGGAATACCCGTCGGTGAACGCGGCGCTGGATGCGAGCACCCGGCTGTTGTCGACTGCGGGCGTGCGCGCGGCCGAGCCGGACGTGGTGCAGTGGGAAGAGAAGAAGTGATCTAGGGCGTTGCGTGGTGCCCCCGGCCGGTTGGCTCTCCTGGCCGGTCGGGGGATTGGCGAGCGGGAGGGCGTGCCGACCAACGGTCGGCACCCACCACAATCCAATGGCATCCACCACAATCCAATGGCACCCACCAGATTCCAATGGCATCCACCAGATTCCCAACGGTCGGCATGCACCAGGTTCCCAATGTCGGCACCCGCCAGAATCAGGATGTCGGCACCCACCAGATTCATTCATCGCGTGTCGACCAAGGTCGACACCTACCAGGGCGATGCGTCGTTCAGCGTGCGGCGACGCTCGCGCTGTGCGGCAGCTTGCACGCCGCCAACGCTTCACTGCCTGCGGCCGGATGTTCCGGCTCCAGCAGCAACCGCTGCACGTCCGAGAACAGCTGCTCCACCGGCATGCCGTAGGGCGCGAACAGGCGCAGGCGGCCCTGTCGGTCGAACACGTAGCCGCCGGCGATGTGGCTCATCGTGTAGGTGTCCGGCAGCTGTCCAGGCTCCTTCTCGTAGAACGCCTTGAAGTCACTGGCCATCGCCGAGAGCTGTGCCTCGTCACCGACCAGTGCCATCGCCTTCGGGTCGAACGCGTGCACATAGGTGTGCGCGACTTCGGGGGTATCGCGCGCCGGATCCACGCTGACGAATACCACCTGCAGCTGGTCGGCATCCTTGCCCATCAGGTGCTTGACCTGGCTCAGTTCGACCATCGTGGTCGGGCACACGTCCGGGCAGCTGGTGAAGCCGAAGAACAGGTAGGTCACCTGCCCCTGCAGGTCCTTCGGGCCACGCAGGGTGCCGGCGCTGTCAGGCATGGTCCAGTGCTGGCCCAGTTCCTCGCAGGCGATGTCCTTGGAATAGAAATCCATGCGCGACTGCGCGCTGCAGCCGGCCAGCAGGCCGAGTGCGAAGCCTGCGGCAAGCAGCGGCAGGCGCAGGGAACGAACAACGGAAGCAACACGCATCACGGGTACCACCAACACGAGGTGGGCGCGGTCTCGGTCAGGCCTGCCCTGGGGGAAGAGAGGGCTGAGGTGCCAGGGCGATCGCGCACTCCTTGCCGATCGCCCCGGCCACGGTCAGTTGATCATCATGTGGTAGTGCATGCTCCAGATGATCCAGATCGACAACGCGACCACGATGAACAGGATCACCAGGGTGAACACGAAGCTGGCGAGGTTCCAGCCACCTTCGGACTTGCGGTCCATGTGCAGGAAGTACACCAGCTGCACCAGGATCTGCGCGACCGCGAAGCCGACCAGCAGGAACAGGGTGACCGGCCGCGACAGCACCGGGTTCATCACCAGCGCGAACGGCACCACCGTCAGCAGCGCGCACAGCACGAAGCCGATCAGGTAGGACTTGGTGGAACCGTGCGCATTGCCGGCGCGCGAGGTTTCGACGTGGGCCATGTCAGAAGGCTCCGATCAGGTAGACGAAGGTGAAGACGCAGATCCACACCAGGTCCAGGAAGTGCCAGAACAGGCTCAGGCAGGACACGCGGGTGATGTTGGTCGGGGTGAGGCCGCGGCGATACACCTGGTGCATCACCACCGCCATCCAGATCAGGCCGCTGGCCACGTGCAGGCCGTGGGTGGCAACCAGGGCGAAGAACGCCGACAGGTAGGCACTGGTGCTGGGACCGGCACCTTCATGGATGAGATGCGAGAACTCGTACAGCTCCATGCCGATGAACGAGGCGCCGAGCACGAAGGTCACGCCCAGCCAGCGCAGCACCGCCGCCTTGTCCAGGCGGTGCATGGCCAGCACGGCCTGGCCATAGGTGATGCTGGACACCAGCAGGATGAAGGTCTCGGCCATCACAAACGGCAGCGAGAACAGTTCCTTGCCGGTCGGGCCGCCGGCGTAGGCGGTGCTGAGCACCGCGTACGAGGCGAACAGCGAGCCGAACAGCACCAGGTCGGACATGAGGTATACCCACATGCCGAACACCTTCATGCCGCCCTGTTCGTGGGCGTGATCGTGCTCGTGATGGTCGTCGTGGACCAGCACATCGCTGTCCAGTTGCGGACGGGTCAACAGGTTCATGCGCCTGCCTCCTGCAGCTTGGCGTGGTTGGCCGCTTCGGTACGCGCCACCTCTTCGGAGCTGACGTAGTAATCCACGTCCTCGTTGTAGGAGCGCGCGATCAGGGTGACGATCATCGCGATGAAGCTGGCACCGGCCATCCACCAGATGTGCCACACCAGGGCGAAGCACAGCATCAGGATCCAGACGTTGAGGATCAGCGGCACACCGGTGTTCTTCGGCATGTGGATCGGTGCGTACTTCTTCGGCGGCGGCGGCAGGCCACGCTTCTTCGCTTCGTGGAAGGCGTCCAGCTCATCGGCCTTGGGCACCACGGCGAAGTTGTAGAACGGCGGCGGCGACGGCGTGGCCCATTCCAGCGTGCGTGCATTCCACGGGTCGCCGGTGAGGTCGAGGTTGCGCTTGCGGTCGCGCACGCTGACGTAGATCTGCACCAGCATCAGGATGATGCCCGCGAACACGAACAGCGCACCGATGAAGGCGGCGATCAGGTACGGCGTCCACGCCGGGTTGTCGTACTGGTTCATGCGCCGGGTCATGCCCATGAAGCCCAGCATGTACAGCGGCATGAAGGCCAGGTAGAAGCCGATCACCCAGCAGGCGAAGGACCACTTGCCCAGGCGCTCGTTGAGGGTGAATCCGAACACCTTCGGGAACCAGTAGACGAAGCCGGCCAGGTAGCCGAACAGCGCACCGCCGATGATGGTGTTGTGGAAGTGCGCGACCAGGAACAGGCTGTTGTGCAGCAGGAAGTCCGCGCCCGGGATGGCCAGCAGCACGCCGGTCATGCCACCGATGGTGAAGGTGACCAGGAAGGCGATGGTCCACAGCATCGGCACGCTGAACTCCACGCGGCCGCCGTACATGGTGAACAACCAGGTGAAGATCTTCACGCCGGTGGGGATGGCGATGATCATCGTCATGATGCCGAAGAAGGCATTGACGCTGGCACCGGAGCCCATGGTGAAGAAGTGGTGCAGCCAGACGATGAAGGACAGGATGCCGATCGCCAGGGTGGCGCCGACCATCGACTTGTAGCCGAACAGCTTCTTGCGCGAGAAGGTGGCGGTCACTTCAGAGAAGATGCCGAACGCCGGCAGCACCAGGATGTACACCTCCGGGTGGCCCCAGGCCCACACCAGGTTCACGTACATCATCGGGTTGCCACCCAACGTGTTGGTGTAGAAGTTGAAGTCCAGATAGCGGTCCAGGGTGAGCGCACCCAGGGCCACGGTCAGGATCGGGAAGGCGGCGATGATGATCACGCTGGTGACCAGCACGGTCCAGGTGAACACCGGCATCTTCATCAACGTCATGCCCGGCGCACGCATGCGCAGGATGGTGATGAACAGGTTGACGCCGGTCAGCAGGGTACCGATGCCGGAGGCCTGCAACGCCCAGATGTAGTAATCGACACCGACCCCTGGACTGAACTCGATGCCCGACAACGGCGGATAGGCGACCCAGCCGGTCATCGCGAATTCGCCAACACCCAGCGAGATCATCATCAGCGCAGCGCCGACGACGAAGATCCAGAAGCTGAAGGCGTTGAGGAACGGGAACGCCATGTCGCGCGCGCCGATCTGCAGCGGCACGATGATGTTCATCAGGCCGACCACGAACGGGGTGGCCACGAAGAAGATCATGATCACGCCGTGCGCGGTGAAGATCTGGTCGTAGTGTTCCGGTGGCAGGAAGCCATCGCTGCCCGGCCCGGCCGCCGCCAGCTGGGCGCGCATCATCAATGCATCGGCGAAGCCGCGCACCAGCATGACCAGCGCGACGACCACGTACATGATGCCGATCTTCTTGTGGTCCACCGTGGTGAACCAGTCGCGCCAGAGCACGCCCCACAGCTTGAAATAGCTCACCGCGCCGAGCAGCGCGAGGCCGCCCAGCACCATGGCCGCCAACGTGACCACGACGATCGGCTCGTGCAGCGGCACGGCCTCCCACGTCAATTTACCCAACATGTTCATTACTCCTGGGAAACCTGGGCACCGCCGGCAGCGCCCGCCGGGGTTGCAGCAGCGGTGTTCTCACCAACGCCGATGAACTGGTCGATGACCTTCTTGAACAGCAGCGGTTCGACGCTGGAGAAGTGCTGCACCGGCGCGTTCTTCGACGGCGCGGCCAGCGCCTTGAACTGCTCGAAGCTGAGCGCATCCGGCGCGCTGCGCACCTCGGCCACCCAGCGATCGAAGTCTTCGGTGCTGCTGGCGGTGGCGATGAACTTCATGTTCGAGAAGCCATGGCCGCTGTAGTTGCCGGACATGCCACGGAACTGGCCGGGCTCGTTGGCGATCAGGTGCAGCTGCGTGCGCATGCCGGCCATCGCGTAGATCTGTCCACCCAGCTGCGGGATGAAGAAGGTGTTCATCGTCGAGTTGGAGGTGATGTTGAACGCCAGCGCGCGGTTGGCCGGGAAGTTGAGCTGGTTGACGGTGGCGATGCCCAGGTCCGGGTACACGAACACCCACTTCCAGTCGGTGGCGATCACGTCCACGTGCAGCGGTTCGCCGGCCACGTCCAGCGGCTTGTACGGATCGAGCTCGTGGGTGGACTTCCACACGATCACCGCCAGCACCGCGATGATCAGCAACGGCACGCCCCAGACCACCACTTCCACCTTGGTGGAGTGCGACCAGTCCGGCGTGTACTTCGCCTTGGTATTGCCGGCGCGGAAGCGCCAGGCGAACACGAAGGTCAGCACGATGGCCGGCACGACGACGATCAGCATCAGGCCGATGCAGATCAGGATCAGGTCGCGCTGTGCGATCCCGACCATGCCCTTCGAATCCAGCAGCACCCAATCGCAGCCCGTCAGGGCGATGCAGGCCAGGGCGACCAGCGCCAGGCGGATGCGGTTCCAGCAGATATTCATTGGTGGTCAACCCTGTTGAAGATGCGCGCTTGACCGGCTCGCCTGCGCGCAGCGCCCGGGCGTGGAGCGGCTACACTGTGGGTACGAGGTCGCCTACAAACAGGCGAGCCACTCCAATCAAGCCCATACAAGATACAGCATTGTATGGAATTGTCCATCTGCACGTATGGAAAAATCCGACCGATGACGCCTCCTGCTGCCGGCCGCCGCCTGAAACACCCCAACCGGACCTGGGTCCGCCCGTTCCGTGAGGGTGCAGGACCGCTGTACCTGCAGATCGCCCAGCAGGTGCGCGAGGCGGTGGACGATGGCGTGCTGCGCCCGGGCGATCGCCTGCCGCCGCAGCGCGACCTGGCCCAGCAGGTGGGGGTGGACCTGACCACGGTCACCCGCGCCTTTGCCGAACTGCGCCAGGCCGGCCTGCTGGACGCGCAGGGCGCCGGCGGCACCTTCATTGCGATGTCCGCCGGCAACCGCAGCACCTCGGTCGACCTGAGCATGAACATCCCGCCGCTGCTGGGCAGCGCGCCGTTCGCACAGGGCATGGAGGCCGGTTTCCAGCACCTGGGCCAGCAGCTGGGCCAGGGCGAGCTGATGAGCTACCACGTCGGTGCCGGCAGCCGCGACGACCGCGCTGCGGCCGTGCAATGGCTGGCGCCGGTGCTCGGCCCGGTGGGCGCCGAGCGGGTGGTGATCTGCCCCGGCGCGCAGACTGCGCTGTGCGCACTGATCCTGGCCCGCACCCAGCCGGGCGAACTGATCGCCGCCGAGCAGTTGACCTACCCGGGCCTGCTGGCCGCTGCGCGCGTGCTGCAGCGGGGCGTGGTGCCGGTGGCGATGGACGCCGAGGGCATGCTGCCCGATGCCCTGGACGAAGCCTGCCAGCAGCGCCGGCCGCGCCTGCTGTACCTGGTGCCGACCATCCAGAACCCGACCACGGCGACGATGTCGGCGCAGCGCCGGCAGGCCCTGCTGGCGGTGGCACGGCGGCACGAACTGACCGTGGTCGAGGACGATCCCTACTGGCTGCTGGCCGGCGATGCCGCCCCGCCGCTGGCCGCGCTGGCCGACGGTGGCTGCCCGGTCTACTACATCTCCACCCTGTCCAAGTGCCTGGCCCCCGGCCTGCGCACGGCCTACCTGGTGGTGCCGGGCGGCGAGCCGATGGAGCCGGTGCTCGACGCCCTGCGTGCGATCGCGCTGATGCCCACCCAGTCGATGGTGGCCGTGGCCTCGCACTGGATCCGAACCGGCCAGGCGCAGGCGATGGTGCAGCGCTTCCAGCAGGAACTGCGCGAGCGCCAGGCCATTGCTGCCCGCTACCTGCCCGCCCGCCGCCAGGCCCACCCGGCCGGCCTGCATGTGTGGCTGCCGTTGCCGCCGCGGCTGGACCAGTACCGGCTGATCCAGGCGGCACAGGAACAGGGCCTGGGCATTGCCAGCTCCGACGCCTTCAGCGTGGAGGAACCGCCACCGGGCAACGCCATCCGCCTGTCGCTGGGCGGTGCGGTGGACCAGGAGGCACTGGCCGGCGCGCTGGCCAAGCTGAACGAGATCCTGTCCGAGGCGCCCGACGCGCGGCATTCGGCGATCGTCTGAGCCATCCCGTGGGCCATACCCATACAAGATGATATCTTGTATGCAATGTATGGACGGAGGGATGTGCCGCAGATGGCCGCCGACAAACTGAAGTTCCACCTGGTGATGGCCGGCTGCGGCGGGTTCGTCGTGCTGATGCTGGCCGCCCTGGCCTGGGTCTGCCTGCAACCGCAGACCGTGGATGTGCAGGCCGCCGAGCGCCACGCCATTGAACAGTGCCTGCACCGCAGCGAGGACGCGGCGCGCAGCGAGATCCAGCGCCGCGCCCAGGCCGACTCCTGCCGCGAGATGCGCAAGCAGTACGTGCACAAGTTCGGCGCGGACGGCTCCTGATGGGCGCAGCCGCGCCGCGCCCACGCCGTTCGATGCTGCCGGTGATGATCGCCCTCGCCTGCCTGTTCATGGCCGGCGTGGCGGCGGCACTGTGGCAGTACTTCGGCTATGGCGAGCAGTCCACGTTTGCCGAACAGGCCATCGTCTTCGATGACTCGCAGCTGCGGTTGCCGGCGGAACTGGCCGGCGACACCGGCCGCATCCGCGTGGTGCATTTCTGGGACCCGGCCTGCAGCGTGTGCAACCGCGAAACCGGTGCGCACCTGAGCTACCTGATCAGCATGTATCGCCGCGCCGGCATCGACTTCTATGCCATCCGCCGCCCCGGCACCCAGGGTGAACTGCCCGAGCCGCTGCGCAGCAAGGTGATCCCCCTGCCGACCATCGACGGCATCGGGAACATTCCGGCCAGCCCGGCGGTGGCGATCTGGGACCGCCAGGGCCACCTGGCCTATGCCGGCCCTTACAGCATCGGCATGGTCTGCAATTCGGCCAACAGCTTCGTCGAACCGTTGCTGGACAAACTGGTGCGCGGGGAAACCGTGCGCCCGAAAGGACTGCTTGCCGTGGGCTGCTACTGCCCCTGGCAGGCCCAGCGCTGAGGACGCGCGATGACATCACCGACGCTGGCCGGCGCAGCCGCCACACACAACAACGGCGGTCACCTGTCCGAACCGACCGATGGTTATGGACAGGCTCCCGCCGTTGGAAGCAACGATACGCCCCGACATCCTCCGTACATGCCGCGACCCGATGTCGCAGGGCCTGGCGTTGCAGGGCTGGGCTGGGTGCAGGACGTGCACGTGCACAGCGGCCCGATCTACCTGCGCATCGTCAACACGCTGGAACGCACCATCAATCGCGGTGGCCTTGCCCCCGGGCAACGGCTGCCCTCGCAGCGCGCGTTGGCGCAGCAGCTCGGCGTGGATCTGACCACGGTGACCCGCGCCTTCGATGAAGCACGCAAGCGTGGGCTGATCGAAGCACGCGGGCCACAGGGCAGCTTCATCGCGCCGCCCAAGGCGGGCTTTGACCAGGCCGTCGATCTCAGCATGAACGTGCCACCGGTACCCGACGCCGATGCACTGGCGGAAATGCTGCGTCGAGGCGCAGCGGCGGTGCTTGCGCGCAGCAATGCGCCGAACCTGATGACCTATCACCTGGGCGGTGGCAACCCGACCGACCGCCACGCGGCGGCGCGCTGGCTGCAGCCGATGCTGGGCACGGTGGACGACGCACGCCTGCTGCTGACCGAAGGCGCGCAGGTGGCACTGGCGGCGATCCTGCTCAGCCAGGGGCGCGAGGGCGATGCGATCCTCTGCGACCGGTTGGTGTATCCGGGTCTGCTGCAGGCGGCCGCCGCACTGGGACGGCGGCTGGTCACGGTGGAGGGCGACGAACACGGCATGTGCCCGGAGGCGCTGGCCCGCCGGGCGCGGGAATATGGCGCGCGATTGGTCTACCTCAACCCCACCTGCCAGAACCCGACGGCACTGACCGTGCCCACCACGCGGCGCGAAGCGCTGGCGCGGGTGCTGGAGCGCGAAGGCCTGCTGGCGATCGAGGACGATCCGTACTGGCACCTGGCCGTCACCGCGCCCATTCCGCTGGCGACGCTGGCACCGCGACACGTGTTCCATGTGGCCACGCTTTCAAAGGTGATCAGCCCTGGCCTGCGTACCGCGTTCGTGCAATGCCCGGGCGCCGCCCATGCCGAGGCGATGGCCATCGCACTGCGTGCCACGCGGTTGATGGGTCACCCGCTGGTATCCGCGCTGGCCAGCCAGCTGCTGCTGGATGGCTCGGCGCAGGCTCTGCTGGCGCAGGTACGCGAGGAAGCGCGCGAGCGCACGCGGATGGCGCGGTATCTGCTGGCGCCCTCACTGCTGGAGCGCGCCGATGGGCTGCATGCGTGGTGCCGGGTGCCAGCGCCGTGGACCGACGCCACGCTGGTGCGTACGGCGCAGCTGCAGGGCCTGGCGATCGCGCCTTCATCGGCGTTCTGTCCGCCGGGCGCAACGTTCGCGAGCGGGGTGCGGCTGTCGTTGGGATTGGCTGCGGACCGGCGGCAACTGGAAAACGCGCTGCGGCGGATCGATCGGTTGTTGTTGTCCGATGCGTTGCCGGCGATTGACCGGTAGTGGAAGGGCATCCACGCATGGCGTGGATCTACTGGGCCTGTTCCGGTAGATGCCAACCTTGGTTGGCAATGCCCGTTCACGCCATGCGTGGATGGGTGTTGCGCCTGGTCGTGCCGGCCGCTGGCCGCCAACGGCATGCACACTACGGTCATGAGGTTGCCGGCCAGCGGCCGGCACTACCCCAGCGCGGCCAACGCCTGCACCAGCGCATCCATCTGCGCGGGGCGGGTGAACACCGATGGTGTCACCCGCACGCAGGCGCCGGAGTCCAGGCCATCGCGATGGGTGGTGAATATCCGATGTTCATCCAGCAGCCGTTTCTGCAGCGCCAGGTTGTCTTCCACCGAGGCATGGCCACGCAGGCGGAAGCTGGCCAATGCACTGGCCAACGCCGGATCCGGCGACGACAGCACCTCGATATGCGCCATCTGCCGCGCCGCCACCGTCCAACGCTCACGCAGGTAGCGCAGCCGCGCCTGCTTGTTCGCTGCGCCGATGCGCTGATGCAGCGCGATGGCCTCCGGCAGCGCCAGATAGGCGGCGAAGTTGACCGTGCCGGTGTGCACGCGACTGCCCACGCGGCCGTCGTCGGTCTCACCCATGTACGGATCCAGGTCGGCCACGCGTCCTTTGCGCACGTACATCGCGCCCACGCCCACCGGTGCGCCGATCCACTTGTGCAGGTTGATGCCAACGAAATCGGCCTTCAGGTCCGGCACCGCGTAGTCGATCTGGCCAAAGCCATGTGCGGCATCGACAATCACGTCGATGCCGCGCGCCCGCGCACGCTCGGCGAGCTCGGCCACCGGCAGCACCAGCCCATGGCGGTGGCTGACCTGGGTCAGCAGCACCAGTTTCAGGCGCGGCAGGCGCGCGAATGCCTCATCGTAGGCCTGCAGGATCTGCTCATGGGTGGGCGCCACCGGCAGTGCGATGCGCTCGACCTGCACGCCACGACGCTGCTGCAGCCAACGCATCGCGTTGATCATGCTGTCGTAGTCGATGTCGGCGTACAGCACCTGGTCGCCCGCGGCCAACCGGTTGTAGCCGCCGATCAGCGCGAGCATCGCTTCGGTGGCGCCACGGGTCAGCGCGATCTCGTCGGCGCCGACGCCAAGCATGTCGGCCACCTGCCGATGCACGGCCAGGTACTGCGCCGGGAACGCGTGGCGACCGTACCAGGCATTGCCCCGGTTCACTTCGGCGGTATGCCGCTGGTAGCTGGCCAGGGTCTGCTTGCCCATCGCGCCCCAGTAGCCGTTCTCCAGGTGGTTCACTTCATCGGTAATGTCGAAGTGGCTGGCGACGGCGGACCAGTACGACTCGTCACGGGCCAGCACATCCGGCGTCGTGGAAGGTGCAGGAATGTCCATCGGCACAGCGTAGCGCGCGGCCGTCGGAGCAGCCAGCGCGGCAAGCGCTGCACTGGCCGGCAACAGCGCACCTGCGCGCAGCAGGGAGCGGCGGCTGCGGTCCATCAGAAGCTCAGCCGGTACTGCGCGTACACGTTGGCACCATCGGTGTCGTACGGCGCGTTGCGCGAATAGATCAGGCCACGGCTGGCCTGGAACGTGGCTTCGTCCGGGTAGCGGTCGAACACGTTGTCGGCGCCCACGCGCAGGCTGTGGTGCTCGTTGATGCGATAGCCCACGGCCAGGTCGAGGAAGGTCATCGCACCGAACTGCTGGTAGATGTCGCCGGTGGCATTGCCGGTGGAGTCGGTCCACTTGCCGTAATAGCGCACGCGTGCCATCAACGACCACGCGCCGACGTCCCAGCTGCCGGTGAAGCTGCCCTTGTGCTCGGGCAGGCGGTCTTCGAACAGCACGCGCTGGGTTTCGTTGGTGGCCACCGAGGTGCTGCCGTTGTCGACGCGGGTCTGGTTGTAGTTGTAAGCCAGGGTCAGCGTCATCCGCCCTGCGCCGAGGTCGCGCAGGTAGTTGCCGACCACATCCACGCCGGTGGTGGTGGTGTCGAAATCGTTGGTGAAGTAGTTCACCGAGGTATAGCCCAGCGGGTTCGGCGTGCCGGCCGGAATGGCGAAGCTGGCCGACTGGCTGAAGCGGTCGCTGAGCGTGATCCGGTAGACATCGACCGACCCGGACAGGCCCAGGTCGGTGCGCCAGGTCAGGCCCAGCGAGGCCGTGCGCGATTCTTCCGGGGTGAGCGGCTTGGCACCCAGCAGCTGCGCCAACGGATCGCTGGGCGACAGGCGGCCGCTGGTGAAGATCTGCAGCGTGCGCGTGTCCAGGCCCTGGGTGGTGCTGGTGGTGTTGAGCTGGGCCGGCGTGGGCGCGCGGAAGCCGGTGGAGAGCGTGCCGCGCAGCGCCACGTTCGGGGTGATCGCAAAACGTGCCGACAGCTTGCCATCCACCGTGCTGCCGAAGCTGGAGAAGTCTTCATAGCGACCGGCCGCGCCGATGCTCCAGCGCTCGCCCAGCGGCACTTCCATGTCCACGTAGGCGGCCTTGCTGCGCTGGCTCCACTGCCCGGCCTGGCTGGCCGAGAAGCCCGGCGCGCCATTGGAATTGGCTTCCAGGCCCGCCGCAGCGCCACGGCCCACCGCATACGAGGCCGGGTCGCCGGCGCGCACCTGGTAGGTCTCCTGGCGGAATTCGGCACCGAAGGCGACGTTGACCGGCTTCGACAGCGCAGCCACGTCCCATTCGTAGTTGAAGTCCGCATTGGCGTTCTTCTCGGTCTGGGTCAGCCGGCCGAGGTCGAAGGAGGTCGGGCTGTCCGGGCCCAGCGAGGCGTTGATGGAGTTGTCCAGGCTGTAGTCGATGGCATTGCGGCCATACGAGGCGCTCAGGTCCCAGCGCAGCTTGGGCGTGATCTCACCCCGCAGGCCCGCGACCAGCTGCAGGTCGTTCTGGGTGTTGCCGTACTGCGGGCTGAAGCCCACCGGATACAGCGAGCGCAGGTTCCAGCCCGGGAAGATGCTGGTCGTACGGTACGCGCCGGTGGTGGTATCGGGGTTGCGCCAGTTGAAATCGCTGACGCCGTCGCTGTGGCTGTACAGGCCGAAGGCATACAGCTCCAGGGTGTCGCTGGCATTGGCCTTCAGGTTGAAGCCTACGCGGCGGCTTTCCAGCTCCGGCTGGCCCCAGCGCTGCACCGGGTTGGGCACGTCCAGTTCGGGATGCGCGGCCTGGAAGGCGATGGCGTCGGGACGCTGGCGCGTGCGTGAGGTGGCGTCGGAGTTGGACGATTCGGCGAACAGGGCGAGGCTGCCGTAGTCACCCAGCGCCCAGCCGGTGCGCGCACTGAAGTCGCGCGAGCCGCCATCGCCCTGCGCGTACTGCGAATAGCCCGCAGTGATCTCGGTGCCCGGGCTGTCCTCCAGGATGATGTTGATGACACCGGCGATGGCATCCGAACCGTACTGCGCCGACGCGCCATCGCGCAGCACTTCGATGCGCTTGATGGCGCTGGTCGGAATCTGCGCCAGGTCGGCAGCCTGTGCGCCGCGGTTGCCAAGCAACGCACTGCGATGGAAGCGGCGGCCGTTGACCAGCACCAGCGTCTGGTCCGGCGACAGGCCACGCAGCGTGGCCGGGCGCACGAACACCTGGCCATCGGCCATCGGCAGGCGCTGCACCACGAACGAAGGCACCAGCTGCGCCAGCACGTCCTTCAGGTCGGTGGAGTCGACCGACTGGATGTCCTGCTTGGTGAACACGTCCACCGGCGCCAGGGTTTCAAACTGGGTGCGGTTGGAGGCACGGGTACCGGTGACCAGCATCGCATCGAGCTGGGTGGGCGCAGCGGCGTTGCCACCGCTGCTGGTGCCTGCCGTTCCGGCATCTGCAGCGATCGCGCCTCCTGCGCTGACCAGACCAAGGGCGAGGAGGATGGAACGCGACAGCTTCGAACGATGCACGGCAGGACTCCGGGAAGGCACGACAGGGCCAGGTGGGACCTGGACAAGGCGCGCAGTCTCGGGGCGGGATGTGAAGCAGCGATGACGTGGAGACGACAGTTGCGACCGCTGGAGGTGCAGCCGCCGCCCATGCCGGGCTCTGCGCTATGCGGTGTCGTCGTCGAAGCCGAAGACGGCGGGCCGCGCCGTGCGCAGCGGGATGACCAGCGCGATCGCGAAAACGAACAGGAAAGGCGCGGAGAGGATGGCAGTGTCCTCGGTTCCGAAGGCAATCAGGTTCACCTGCAGTTGGCCGATCCACTCAAGGTCCATGAGCACCAGCACAAGGCCACCGATGGTGGGGCACGGCAGGCCGCCATGGCCTGCCATCAACAACGTGGGCGCCAGCAGTGCTGCCAGCAATGAGAACATCACACGGTACAGCCAGGGGTCGCCGCGCCAGCGCGGTGCCCGCCGCCACATGAGCACCAGCAGCGCCAGTGGCAGCAGCGCCGGCAGCAGGGCAATCGCAATGATCATCAACATGCGGCGATCTGCGCGGTCTGGCTGATAGCGGTGACTTCCGGCATGTCCCTGGCCTCGATCGTGTCCATGAAGACCGCATTGTTGCCGGTGCAACGGCCAACGCAAAGCCCTGCCGGCGCAAGAACTGCTAAGCGCCCCACCCCGTCGATCCGGTACGCTGCCCGGCATTCGAACGAGGGACAGCGCGATGAGCGCAGCCGGCAAAGCGTTGTGGTACATCGAAAGCCATGCCGACAAGCCGCTGGCGCTGGCCGACATCGCGGCAGCCGCCGGACTGTCGCCCTTCCACCTGTCACGCCTGTTCCAGGCCCGCACCGGCACCTCGGTGGTGCGCTACCTGCGTGGACGTCGCCTGACCGCCGCCGCGCAACAGCTGGCCAACGGTGCCGGCGACATCCTGCAGGTGGCGTTGGCAGCCGGCTACAGCACGCATGCCGCGTTCACCCGTGCCTTCTGCGAGCAGTTCGGGCAGACCCCGGAGCGCGTGCGCGAGCGGGGCCTGCAGGAACTGGCACTGGTGCACGCGATCCGCCTCGACGACGCGCCACAGCCCTGCACCGAGGCGCCCAGGCTGATCGACTGCACGCCCTTCCAGGTGGCCGGCATCGGCATGCGCCACAGTCGCGACAGCGGCGGTGCGATTCCCGGGCAGTGGGCGCAGCTCAACCGCGAATGGCCAACACCGGCGCCGGTCAGTTTCGGTGTGTGCTGCAACAGCGACGACGAGGGTGGCTTCGACTACATCGCAGCCTTGCCGGTGAACGCACTGCCATCGGTGCCTGCACACTGGCAGCGGGTGGATGTGCCTGCGCGCCGTTACCTGGTGGCCTGGCATGGCGGCCATATCTCCAGCATCCGCTCGACCTGGTTCTGGCTGCTGGACCAGTACCTGCCGGCAAGCAGCCTCCACCTGGCCAACGCGCCGGATCTTGAACGCTACGACACCCGCTTCGACGAGCATACCGGCCATGGCGGCGTGGAGATCTGGCTGCCGGTCGATCACCGTCCTGACTGACCCGGAGAAACCGATGATGCGCGCGACACGATGGATGTTGACCCTGCTGCTGGCTGCTCTGGCGCCGATGGCGATGGCGGCCGCTCCCACCATTGCCGGTGAACGTCATGGCGTGACAACGCTGAACAGCGCGGCGATCCGCGACGGTGCTCAGCGCGAGGTGCTGCGCTTCACCGTGTGGTACCCGGCAATGCCAGGCAGCGAAGAAACGCCGCTGACAGTCGGGCCACCGGATACGCCGCTGTTCGAGGTGGGGCGCGCGGCGAAGGACGCCCCCATTGCCGGCGGGCGCCTGCCAACCCTGTTGCTGTCGCATGGCAATGGCGGCACCGCGCGCATGATGGGGTGGCTGGGCACCGCGCTGGCGCGGGCTGGCTACCTGGTGATCGCCGTGGACCACCCCGGCAACAACGGCGCCGATGAGATGACGCTGGCCGGTAGCGTGCTGACCTGGCTGCGCGCCGACGACCTGAAGGCGGCGCTGGCGGCCGTGCAGGCCGACCCGCAGCTGGGGCCACATGTTGATGCGTCGCGGCTGGGCGTGGTGGGTTATTCCGCCGGTGGCTTCACCGCACTGCTCAGCGCCGGCGCACGGCCGGACATGACGCGGCTGCTGGCGTTCTGCCAGGCGCACCCGGACGACGGCGTGTGCAGGCCGCAGCAGGAAGCGGCCGCGCATACGATGGCGGCGCGTCTTGCTGCGGCGGCGTCACCACAACTGCAACCGTACGTGCAGCATGCGCAGGATGATCGTTCGATTGCCGGCGTGCGCGCGGTGTTCGTGCTGGCGCCCGCCATCGTGCAGGCGTTTGCACCGAAGCAGCTGAAGGCGTTGCGACAGCCGGTGATGATCGTGCTGGGTTCAGCGGATGAAGTGGCGCCGCCAGCGACCAACGGTGATGTGGCGGCGGCACTGATTCCGAAAGCAACGCTGCACGCGCTGCCCGGTGTCGGCCACTACGATTTCCTGTCTGCCTGCACGCCGCTGGCAGATGAGCGGCTGCAGGCGCTGTGCATGACTGCGGTATCGAAGGAGCAGACGCATGCGGTGGCGGTGGAAGACGCGGTGCGCTTTTTCAGGGAAGCCTTGCGCTGAAGACAGTCGAGCACGGCTCGATGCCAGGGCTGGCAACAACGATTCGTTGCACAGGTGATGACGCGGCGCAAAGGTGCGCGGGACTACACTGCCCCCAGCGCTCCACGGAGGATCGATCATGCGCCTGTTGCATCTTTCTCTGCCGGTATCCGATGTTGCCAGCGTCGCCGCGTACTTCCGCGACGTGCTGCAGCTGGAGGTGGCCGGCGACCAGGTCCGCATTGGCTGGAGCACGATCCAGTTGCAACCGGCGAATGGCCGTCCGGTAGGCGGCGTGCACCTGGCCTTCAATGTGCCGGACAACCGCTTCGCCGACGCCATGAGCTGGCTGCGTGCACGCACGCCGTTGCAATGCAATCCGGAAGGGCTGGACTACTTCGCACTGGAAAGCAGCTGGCAGTCGCAGTCGGTGTATTTCACCGGACCCGATGGCCTGATCCTGGAACTGATCGGCCGCAGGCGCTTGCCGGCCAGCGACCGCACTGGCGCCTTCCATGGCAGCGAACTGACCTGCCTGAGTGAGGTCGGCCTGCCCAGCCATGATGTCGATGCGGTGCGTGAACAATCCAACCAGTGCTTCGGCCTGCGGCCGATCAGCCCGCCGTCGCCCCAGTTCGCGCCGATGGGCGATGACGAGGGCCTGCTGATCGTGGTCGCTGCCGATCGCCGTTGGTTCCCCGAGCAGAAGGACCTGCCCAACGCGCAGGGCCTGCAGCTGCAGGTGGCCGATGTGAGCGGCAGCGGCGAGCTGCACGATGCCGCGCTGGGCTGGCGGGTGCAGGCGGCCTGAGTTACCAGCTGCCCGAGGCGCCACCGCCTCCGCTGCGGCCGCCACCACCGGACCAGTCGCTGGAACTGCTCGAGGACGCACTGGACGACGAGGTGCTGGACGAGGAGCGGTAGCCTCTGGACGCCCCCCGGCCGCCGCGGGCTTTTTCGCCGGGCAGCAGAGTGAACACCCAGATGAAGTACAGGAACAGCGTGCCCATGCTGGACACGATCGTCGCCAGCACGCGGGCGTTCTCGTCGCCGGCACGGTCGATGGCCAGCAGCGCGCCCAGCGCATAGCCACCGGTCAGCAGCACCAGCACCACTAGGCGGATGGCGAAGCTGTTGCGGTTCTTCCGCCAACGCGCACGACCGGCCTGCACCAGGAAGAACACCAGCATGGCGGCGATGCCGACTGCCAGGTTCAGCAGCGTGTGCAGCGCAAGGCTGGGCGGCAACTGGCCGCGCACCAGCATCACCGCGAAGAAGCCGGTGCTGACGGCCAGCATGCCGTACAGCACGATGCGTACGCCGCCGCTGCGACGCCAGCACCAGCCCAGCAGGGTTGCCACCGGTACGGCGGGCAGCAGCACGAAGACCAACGCCGGCAGCACGTGGCGCGGCAGCAGCAGCGACGCAGAAAGCCCCCCCGCGGCGATCACCGCCGTCACCAGCAGCGGTCTGCCCCATGCAGGCAATGTCGGCCACGTTGACCTGGGCATCGTCGCATTGGCTGCCAGTGCCTTGCGCCGCCGCTCGCGGCGGTTACCGATGAAATCGGCTTCGGTCCTGGTCGCCAGCAGACGCGGTGGCGATCGCCACAGACCGGCCAGGAAGCCCGCCAACAACGTCAGCGCGACGACCGAATCCCCCGTGCGCCAGTCCGCGGGCAACACGTTGCGTGCTGGCGTATCTTCCCAGGGCGGCAATTGCTCGCCGTCGACCAGCGCAACCAGCACGTGGGTGCCGTCCAGCACGCCCTGGTCCAGGTCTCCCTCGCGCAGCCGCGGCACGATCGCCTTGTCGATGATGCGCGCGGCGTAGGCATCGGGAATGGTGCCTTCCAGGCCATAGCCGGTCTGGATGCGTACACGCCGATCCTGCACCGCCACCAGCAGCAGCACGCCATCATCGACACCGGCGCGGCCCAGCTGCCATTGGTCGAAGACCCGCTGCGCATAGGCTTCGATGCCTTCCTCGCCAACGCTGGGCACCACCAGCACCTGCAGCTGCGCGCCCTTGCGTGCCTGCAGCTGCAATGCCTGCTCGCGCAGCGCGGCGCGGGTGCTGGCGGACAGCGCATTGGCGGTGTCCACCACCGGGTCATTCAACGCTGGGACCGGGGCTGCCGCCAGCGCCAGCAGCGGCAGCGGCAGCAGGCAGAGCAGCAGTGCAAGCCATGCCCACGGCCTGGCAACGCGCGCCTGCGGCACCGGGCTCATGGGGCTGCCGCGCTCTGCACGTGCAGAGCACGACGTGGGGCCGACCCGTTGCTCGGCAATGACGGTGGTACACATGCTTCGGAACGGCATCCGTGTATTTCCTCACCCCGGAAAGGGAAAGCCGGCCGGGTCGCCCCGGCCGGCCTCCTTTGCCACACACCTCTTGTCAGGCGGCGGTCAACGGCCCATGGCCACTCGCTGCTGCTCGTCCTGTACGTGCTGCTGCGAGGGCTCATGCTTGGCCAGCAGTGCAGCACTGGTCTCCTGCACGCTTGGCGCCGTCTGGGTCATGTCCACCGCAGTGCGGAAGCCGGGAACGGTGCCCATCACGAATGCCTTGCCATCCTGCAAGGTCACGCCCTGCAGCTTCTCCGGCGAATCGATGCCGGCGGCCTTGGCCTGGGCAGTCACATGGGCGGCCATCTCGTTGCAGATCATGCCCGGCATGTGGCCGCGGATCGCGTTGTGCAGCGGCGTATCCGGATGCGCCTTGTCGCCCAGTTGCGGCCCTTTCGGCGCCGCCTCGGCATGGCTGCGGCCTTCGGCCAGCTTGCCCAGCGTGGCCGGACCGGCCACGCCGTCGGCGGAGAGCCCATGCTGCTTCTGGTAGGCAGTCAGCGCATCGCGGGTATTGGCACCAAAGTTGCCATCCTCGCTCAGCCGGTTGCCGTGGCTGTCGCGCACGCCCAAGCGGTTGAGCTCCTTCTGCATGGCAGTCACTTCCTCGCCCTTGGCGCCCTGGCGCAGTACACCGCCGTGGTCGCCATCGTGCGCATGGCCACCCTTGCCGGTTTCCTTCAGCTTGCCCTGGTCCCAGAAATCCTGCGGGCTGACCAGCTTGCCGTGCGGATCCTTCAACTGGTAATGCACGTGCTGGGCATACTGCCCTGCACCACCGGGGCCACGCCCACCCATGGTGCCGATCGGTTCGCCGGCCTTGATCGGCTGGCCCTCCTTCACCTGGGTCGACTGCAGGTGCAGGATCTCGTGCGAGTTGCCCTGCGCATCTCTGATCTTCACCGTGCCGTAGTCGCCACCGACAAAGGTCACCGTGCCGGAAATCGGCGCATTGACGGTCGGATGCTGCAGGTTGCGGCCGTGCTGGCCACCGACGTAGTTGAAGTCGGTGCCGCCGTGCGGCTTGTGCGCACGGTGTTCGCCGAACTCACCGGTAACGTGCGGCTTGACCCCGTTCTGCGGGGGCAGCATCACCTGCATCGTCTGCTCGAAGTTGCGGGTCTGGCCTTCAGCATGTGCCGCTGCCGGCTTGGCCTGCGCCTGTGCAGCGGCGCCCACGGCGGCTGCGGTCTGGCCACCATGGGACTGGCCGTGGGTCTGCGCCAGGCGCTGCTCCACGAACTGCTCGTACCTGTCCACGTATGGCATCACCTTCTTTTCGGAAAGGTTGAGGCCGCCGTAGTCGCGGGTCGGACCATCGTGATGGTACTTGTAGATGTACTCCTCGCCCTGGCCGCGCTTGTGTGCCAGGTTGCGGTTGTCAATGTAGTGGTCAACCAATGCATCGGACTGGGCGCCGACGTCGAAGCGGTTACGGTTGTTGAGGTGGTAGTGATTGCCGGTCTTGTCGATGAACTGGCCCAGGCCCGAGGCCGAGGTGGTGCCTGCGGCAGCATCGGGGTTGAATCCCGATTCCACGCGGGCGATGGCCAGTACGTGTGCGGTTTCGCGCGGGGTCAGTCCCTTCTCGCGCGCCGACTCGATGAGCGTGTCGATCACCCGTGACTGCACCTCCGGGGTTGCATCGCCCCAGCGGCGGGAGTTCCCGTGCAGGCGCCCGTCGCTCTGGTCGATCGGCTCGCGGTAGTGGCTCCACGATTTGATGCGGTCACTGCTGTAGGCCGCCCCGCGGGGCTGGACCATGTCCTGGTAGATGTCTGCCATGTCTGTGCTATCCATTCTATGAAAAAGGGAATTTCCTTAAGGGGTACTGCTCCTGGTACTTCCGGTGTTGCGGTACTGCGCTCGCAGCGCACATGCGACGTCCTGCCGCTGCGCTCAGTCTTCGATGTAGTTCACCTCCGGGTGCTTGATGCCGAGCGTGTCGATCAGCTTCTCGTACTCGTCGTTGTTGGGCTCCTGCTCATCGCCTTCCGTGCCACGCAGCGGCGGCGTGCTGTGGGTCAGCTGGCGGCCACTGGCGTCGTACAGGTAGTACCACTCGCAGAAGCTGCAGCCGAACGGCAGTTCACCGTACTGCACGACGAAATACGGCGTGCCGCTCCGGTCCTGCACGCAGGCCAGGCCGACGGCGGTGTAGCCGTCCATTTCCTTGGGTACGGCAATGGCCTGGCGTGTGCCGTCCTTTTCGATTTCCAGCGTGGTCAGCCGGGAAGCGTCCGTGTCTTGGGTGGGCAGGGCCGCCAGGTGCAGGCGGGTGCCTTGGCAATCGATATGCATGCCGGTCTCATCGCGCGTAGGGGAGGTGGGAAGGGATGCGGCCGCGGCGGCAGGTGCGGCCGGTGTCGTTGCCGGGTTCGAAGAAGCAGGGGTCGCCGCCGGCGCGGATGCCTCCGGGCCGCTGCAGGCAGCGAGCATCAGGGCCAGCACGGGGGCAACGGGAAACAGGCGCATGCGATGCTCCTTGGGGTGAACCACGCGACCCCCGCAGGCGGTCGCGCGGAGGATCAGATCGATTCGTCCTCACGCTTGACCAGCTGCCAGCACGGCTTCTGGGCAAAGGTGTAGGTCTGCTGGTCGCTGGTATCGGGAGTGCGCATCTGCACCTGCACCTGTCCGTCAGGCAGACGGGTGACCTGCATCTGGCGACCCTGCCGCTGCAGCGTGGCCGGATCCGGCATCACCGGCCATTCGACCTTGGCCAGTGGCACTTTCTCCTCCACCTTGCGCGGCTCCGGCTCGGCTTCGGCATCGATGTGGCTGTCCAGCAGCGGATCGGCCGTGGACGTTTCCTGCAACGCGATCTCGTTGCCGAAGTGCTTGAGGAACTCGTCGAAGACCGGATGGGGGCAGTTGCCAGCGGCCTCTGCCGCGGTCGTGGCGCCCGGTGCGACGGGCGTCGTGGCTGCAGCCGTGCTGGTCGGAGCGGGTGCGGCGGCATCGGCGGGGGCAGCCTGCGGGGCGGGCTTGCAGCCCGACAGCGCAAGCCCCAACGCAAGGGCAAGCAGGGCAACGGGGCGAAGCTGGTTCACGGGATCCTCCTGATTCCGGGCGGTCGCGCGCGGTTCCGGCGCGAAAGGGAGGCAAGGATAGCCATGCCTTTGTCAATTCAGTTTCAACACACGCTGTCAGGAATATCCCGACACTCAGAAATGAGATGGATATCACATTACTATTGAAGCCATCGTCGTCGCGGCTGCCGCTAGACTACCCCGCCCCCCCGCTTTGACCCTGGCCCGATGCGCGTATTCCTGCTTGTCTTATCCCTGCTGGTACCTGCGCTGTGGCCCTGCTCGGTGGCCGCGTTGGAGGTCCAGGAAGGCGTCGTGCTGTTCGTCACCGCCGGCCATGGCGGCCTGAGTGCGGCCATCGACGATGCGACCGGAAAACAAGGCGCGCCGAGTTTCGACCATGTCGCGCTGGTGGCTTCCGCACCGCAGGGCTGGGAGGTGCTGCACGCCGATGAAAAGGGCTCGCGCCGGCAGACGCTGGAACAGTTCCGCGAGGACGCGAAAGGCAAGCAGCGGCAGATCGTGGTCTATCGCCTGCGTGCGCCGCCGGACAATGCCATCGCCGATGCCGTGGCCACCGCGCGCACGATGCTGGGCAAACCGTACAACACTGCCTACGTGTTGAACGACGACAGTTACTACTGCTCGGATTTCATCGAGCGCGCGTTCCGTGCGCACCATGTGTTCGCGCTGCAGCCGATGAACTTCCGCAATCCGCAGACCGGTGAGATCTCCCGGCACTGGGTTGATCTGTATCGCGGCATGGGCATGGAGGTGCCGCAGGGCCTGCCCGGTACCAACCCCAACGACATGGCTGCAGCACCGGTGCTGCAGCGGATCGGCGTGCTGGAATAAGCGAAGCCCCGCGCGGGGCGGGGCTTCGTCGGTGATGGATGGCGGCTGCCAGGATCACTCTTCCTCGTCCTGCCCGCCCTGCTGCTGGTTCTGGTTGCGCTTCTGCTGTTCCTGCTGCTGTTGCTGTTGCTGCTGCTGGTCGCGGCCGCGCCCCTGCTGCTGATCCTGCTGGTTCTGCTGGCCCTGCTGCTTCTGGTTCGGGTTCTGGTTCTGCTGTGCCATGTCCGATCTCCAAATGCCACGCGCGGAATGCGGTGGACGGGGCCATCGTCGGCAGCGATGGGTTAACCATGCGTTGTGAGCGGGCTACACCCATGTGTACGTGCGTGAATGAACCGGCGCCAGCCCTTGCGGCACAAGCGACTGAAGGATTCATGCGGGTTTGGCATGTCGTCATGCTGCAGCCGGAAACGAACGCATTCAGCGTGCCTGCCCGCCGCGGCGCGCGCAGCGGCGGCCTACGCCCATGGTCCCATTTGCAGCATGCAGGGCCGCCGCCTATCGTCGGAATGACGTCACCCCGGAGATGCGCATGGCCCGCGACACTGCAGCACGCCCCACCTACGAACAGGCACTGGCCGATTTCAGCATCGAGCGCGGACAGCGACGGTTGCACGGTGACCTGCAGACCGGCATCAACGCCTGCGTGGAGTGCTGCGACCGCCACTGCGGCCGCAATGCGCTGGCGCTGCGCTGGGTGGACGCCCACGGTGCCCTGCATCGGTACACCTTCGAGGACCTGCGCGATGCCTCTGCGCGTGTTGCCCAGGTGCTGGCCGCGCAGGGCATCGGCAAGGGCGATGTGGTGGCCGGCCTGCTGCCGCGTACACCGGACCTGCTGGCGACGATCCTCGGCACCTGGCGGGTGGGTGCGATCTACCAGCCGCTGTTCACTGCGTTCGGCCCCAAGGCCATCGAAACACGGTTGAAAACCGGGCGCACCGCATTGGTGGTGACCGACAGCGCAAACCGCAGCAAGCTGGACGAGGTCAATGGCTGCCCGCCGGTCGCCACCCTCCTGGCACCGGAGCAGACACTACGTGCCGGCGACATCGACTGGACCGCACGCACGGCCGATGCCACACCTGATTTCGCGCCGGTGATGCTGCGCGGCGATGCGCTGATGGCACTGCTGTCCACCTCCGGCACCACTGGCAGCCCCAAGGGCGTGCCGGTGCCGCTGCGCGCATTGCTGGCCTTTGCCAGTTACATGCAGTTGGCCGTGGACCTGCGCCCAGAGGACGTGTTCTGGAACATCGCCGATCCCGGCTGGGCCTATGGCCTGTATTACGCCGTGATCGGCCCGCTGCTGCAGGGCCAGGCCACCACCTTCAGCGAAGCCGGTTTCAGCGTGCAGGGGCTGAACGACATCGTCGCGCGGCTGGGTGTCACCAATCTTGCCGGCTCGCCCACAGCGTACCGGCAGATCATCGCCGCCGGGCCCGAGGCCAGTGCGGCCATCAACGGCAAGCTGCGGGTGGTGAGCAGCGCCGGCGAACCGCTGAACCCGGAGATCGCCCGTTGGTTCGCCGCCCATCTGGGCACCACGGTGCTCGACCACTACGGCCAGACCGAGACCGGCATGGTGGTCAACAACCACCACGCACTGGACCACGCCGTGCGGCCGGGATCATCGGGCTTTGCGATGCCCGGTTACCGCGTGGCGGTACTGGACGATGCCGGCAACGAACTGCCGCCGCGCACGCCCGGCATCCTCGCCGTGGACCTGCAGCAGTCGCCGATCATGTGGTTCACCGGCTACTACGGTGCCGACACACCGGCGCTGGGCGATCGCTACTACCTCACCGGTGATTCGGTGGAATGCGAGGACGACGGCTCGATCAGTTTCATCGGCCGCTCGGACGACCTGATCACCTCGTCGGGCTATCGCATCGGTCCATTCGATGTGGAGAGCGTGCTGATGGAACACCCTGCGGTGGCGGAAACGGCGGTGATCGGCGTACCCGATCCAGAGCGCACCGAAATCGTCAAAGCGTTCGTGATCCTGCGCGCTGGGTTCAGCGGCAGCGACACGCTGGCCCAGGAACTGCAGCAGCATGTGCGACGCCGGCTGTCCGCCCATGCGTACCCTCGCCAGGTGGCGTTCGTGGCGGAACTACCGAAGACGCCCAGCGGCAAGCTGCAGCGCTTCCTGCTGCGCAAGGCCGAGATCGAAAAACTGGCGCCGGCTGGCTGAGGGTCTCCGGGGTCAGAGCCCGTCCTTCGAAAGGGATCTGACCCCGGGGTCGGATCCTCTCCAGCGGAGAGGCTCTGGCCCCACATGACCCCGTGCTTGCGCTACGGCATCACCGGCGGCACGTAGGCCAGGGTCATGCCCAGCAGCCACAGCAACCCCAGCACCAGCGGGATGTGCACCAGCAGCTGGATGAACGTGAAGCCGACGATGTCGCGGGCCTTCAGGCCGAGCACGCCCAGCAGTGGCAGCATCCAGAACGGATTGATCAGGTTCGGCAGCGCTTCGGCCGCGTTGTAGACCTGCACCGCCCAGCCCAGGTGCGCCTTCAGCTCGTTCGCGGCCTGCATCACGTACGGCGCTTCGATGATCCACTTGCCGCCACCGGACGGTACGAAGAAGCCCAGCACCGCCGAGTACACGCCCATCACCAACGCAAACGTATCGGTGCTGGCCACGTGCACGAACAGGCTCGACAGCCGGTGCGCCAGCGTCTGACCGTCGCCACCGGCAGCGTGGGTGAGGATCATCGCGATGCCGCCGTACAGCGGGAACTGGATCAGCACACCGGTGGTGCTCGGTACCGCCTTGGCCACCGCGTTGAGGAAGCTGCGCGGGCGCCAGTGCAGCAGCAGGCCCAGCGAGATGAACATGAAGTTGTAGGTGTTGAGGTTGGCGATCGCGCTGACCAATGGCTTGTTGGCGAACTCGTTGAACAGCCAGCCGAAGGCCAGCAGCGAAAGCAGCACGGTCAACAACGGGCTGTACTCCAGCCATTCGCCCGGGCGGGTGCGGCGCTGCAGCGGCTCCGGTTCGGCCTGCGCCGCGCCGGGGAAATCTTCGGCGGTACGCGCACTGCCGGCGGCCGGCGCGGTCAGCCAGGCGATCAGCAGCGAAACCACGATCAACACCGAGGTCAACGCGATCGACTGCCACAGGAAGATGGTTTCGGTGAACGGCAGCACGCCGGTGATCTCCACCAACCCCGGCGGCATGCTGGCCGGGTTGGCCTGCAGCTGTGCCGCCGACGAACTCAGGCCCATCGCCCACACCGCGCCCAGGCCCAGGTAGGCCGAGGCACCGGCAGCCCGATAGTCCATGCGCAGCGCGGTGCGGCGGGCCAGCGCGCGCACCAGCAGGCCGCCGAACACCAGCGAGAAGCCCCAGCTGAGCAGCGAGGCCAGCATGCTGACCAGGCCGACGTACACCACGGCACCACGACCGGTGCGTGGCACCCGGGCCAGGTAGTCGATGAAGCGCGCGACCACCGGTGCGGTGGCTACCGCATAACCACCGATGACCACGAAGGCCATCTGCATGGTGAAGGGAATCAGGCTCCAGAAGCCGTCGCCGAAGGCGCTGGCGGTAGCCTGCGGGGTGGCGCCGAAGCCCATCGCCGCCAGCGCGACGATGACCACCCCGAGCACCGCGAATACATACGCATCGGGGAACCACTTTTCCGCCCAGGCGGCCGAGCGCAGCGCGGCGCGCGCCATCCAGCCGTCCTGTACTGCTGCCGTCGAGGCCATTGCCTACCCTCCCAGGTTCGATGGCCTGATTCTGGGCGGTGGGGTGCGGGCTGTCAGCCACCTATTGGTCGTAGGTGGCCGCCCGCCGGGCATGGCCCGGCGCTACCAGTTCGGCCGAGGATTCTGATCCGTGCACATGGGCGCCGGGTAGCGCCGGGCCATGCCCGGCGGTCTTCTCAACGCAGCGCCAGATCCACGGCGATACCGGCAAACAGCGCGGCACCCACCCAGTTGTTGTGCAGGAAGGCCTTGAAGCACGGCCCACGCTCGCGGTTGCGGCAGATCCAGAACTCGTACACCACCAGCAGCGTGGCCACCGCTACGCCGGCCAGGTAGTACCCACCCAGCCCGCCGCGCACGCCCACCAGCGCCATCGTGGCCAGGAACAGCGCGTACAGCACGCCCTGGATGACCAGGTCCAGATCGCCGAACAGGATCGCAGTGGAGTGCGAACCCATCTTCAGGTCGTCTTCGCGGTCGACCATGGCGTACCAGGTGTCGTAGGCGGTGGACCACAGGATGTTGCCGGCATACAGCAGCCAACCCAGCATCGGCACCTCGCCCTGCACGGCGGCGAAGGCCATCGGGATGCCCCAGCCGAACGACATGCCCAGGTAGACCTGCGGCAGATGGGTGTAGCGCTTCAGGTAGGGATAGCTGGCCGCGAGGAACACGCCGATGAAGCTGAGGGCGATGGTCAGGCCGTTCAGGGTCAGCACCAAGCCGAAAGCCACCAGCATCAGCACCGCGAACAGCGCCAGCGCCGCCCGGCCGCTGATCGCACCGGTGGCCAGCGGCCGCGCTTTGGTGCGTTCCACATGCGGGTCGAGCCAGCGGTCGGCGTAGTCGTTGATGACGCAACCGGCCGAACGGGTCAGCCAGACGCCGGCGGTGAACACGAACAGGGTCCACAGCGGCGGCAGGCCGCCCGCAGCCAGCCACAATGCCCACCAGGTGGGCCACAGCAGCAGCAGCGTGCCGATCGGGCGATCGGCGCGCATCAGACTCCAGTAATGACGCCAGCGCGGCGTCGGCGCCGGATGCGGCGCGGAAAGGGGGGTATCAGCCATGACACTAGGATACTCCTGTGCCTTCGGACCGACTTTGCCGGCGGGGGGAGATTTGTGCGGCGAAACTGGATAGAATGCCCATCCCGCACCGCCTCATTGCGTTGCGATGCCCGCCCCGGCCCTGGCCGACGGCGCGGCGGTTCCACCACGCGCTCGTAGCTCAGCCGGATAGAGTAGTGGCTTCCGAAGCCATTGGTCGGGGGTTCGAATCCCTCCGGGCGCGCCATCTTTCTCTGCTCGTACCCGTCACTCCAGGCCTCTCGCTTGCGCTTCCACGTCAACGCGGCTCAGGAGCGAACGGCATCGAGCGATGTGCGCAACCTTGAAGATCGCGCACGAGGATGGAAAGCTCCTGCCCTTTCTGCACGGCACCGGGCAGGAAGGCGCCCTTGCCGTCGTACAGGAAGGTTTCAATCTCACCACGTGCAACCACCAGGTCCGCCGCCGGCGGCTTGAGCTCTTCCAGAACAACACTGAAGGGACGCCAGGCCAGACCGTGTTCGTCGCGGATATCGGTCGATACCGCGTGTGCATGCGCCTGCCGATCCACGCTGGCCAGTGGCAGCCGTAGTGCCTGCGATCCCTCCGTAGTGATCTGGAACCTGCCAAGGACCACGGCATCCACGGTTTCACTGCCGACGTAGGTGATCGTGGCCTCGGGACACTGCACGGCATCGGCCGGGTGCGATGCACACGCGGCCAGGCTTGCGGTCAGGAGGAGAATGATCGGTCGGATCATGGGCTGGCACCTGGCACATCGCTACCCTGCCCAGAGTTTGCAGCGGCGCGCGTAGTGGTGGCGCCCGGCCTGCGCGCATAGCTGTAATCGGGATCGCGCCAGGCGCGCACGATCGGACTTCGTGCGTGCCTGATCACGCCGGGGAACCAAGACAACACCAACACCACGGCCCAGATCGCAGCCAGCCAGAACCATCGGCCCGAGGCATACGCCGAGATCATGGGCAATGCAGCCAGCAGTACGACGATCCGCGTATAAAGCAGGTAGAGCGTATGCAGTCCCAAACGGGGATCCGAGCGCAGCACCACGCCACATCCCCTGCATGCCGTCTTCGCCTGCCGTCTCGATGCGGAAAGCAGCGGGAATCGCTGCCCGGCAGCGCCGCAAAGTGGACAGGTGAAGGTCAGCAGGCGCATCAGGCAGCTCCTCTCTGTCGATTGACATCAACTGTCCGGCACGAAGCCGAGCCTAACATGGGCTTGGCAGGGGGGCGCCACATACAGCAACGCCGGGCAATACCCGGCGTCTCCGTCACAGCGTGGAAGGGTGTAGACCTCAGTACTTTCCGTCAAACGCAAAAATCGGCTTGCGCTTCTGCCACAGGCCCGCAGTGAAATCCGGGAACTCCAGCGTCTGGAAACTGTTGGCGATCGACTGCTCGCTCAACGGGGTAATCGCACTCCACGTCACTGCGTCGTAGATGTCGATCGGCATCGGCGCCTTGGCCTTCAGCGCTTCCACGAACGCATGGATCACGAACCAGTCCATGCCGCCATGGCCGGCGCTGGCAGCGGTATCGGCATTCTGCTTCCACAGCGGATGTTCGTACTGGTCCTGGTACTTCTTGAACTCTTCCCACTGGTGCGGCGGGCTGCGGCCTTCGATGTGGATCGAATGGTTCACGTCCATCCACAGGCCCTTGGTGCCCTGCACGCGGAAGCCCATCGAATACGGTCGCGGCAGCGAGGTGTCGTGCTGCAGCAGGATGGTCTCGCCGTTCTCGCAGGCCAGCGTGGTGGTGACGATGTCGCCGAGCTTGAACTTCACCTTGGTGCTCGGATGGGTGGTACCACCACTCTTGGCTACGGTGTATTCGTGCAGGCCACGCGCCTTGGTGGCGAATGCGTTGATGTGGGTGAAACGGTTGCCGCGGTTGATGCCGGTATACATCGCGCACGGGCCGATGCCGTGGCTGGGGTAGAGCTCACCATTGCGCTCCACCGAGTGTTCGGTGCGCCAGCGTGCTTCGCTCCAGCCCTTGGGGCCGAATTCCACGCCACTGTCGTAGGGCTGGTTCGGGTCGCCGGAGTTGAACTTCACCCCGCGCAGGTCGTGCTGGTAACCGGCCTGCAGGTGCACCAGTTCGCCGAACAGACCCTGCCGCACCATCTGCAGGGCCGCCATCACGTCACGGCGGTAACAGACGTTTTCCAGCAGCATGTACGGGGTGCCGGTGCTCAGCTGGGTCTTCAGCACATCCCAGTGATCCTGCAGGGTGATGCCGGCCACCACTTCGCAGCCCACGGCCACGCCGGCCTGCATCGCGGCAATCGCCATCGGTGCGTGGTACTCCCACGGCGTGGCGATGATCACGCCATCGATGCCCTTCTGCTCCAGCAGGCGCTTCCAGGCGTTGATGTCGCGGTCCTGGCCGTAGGTCTTCGGCGCGGGCTTGCCCGCCTTGCTGACCATGTCCACGGCGCGGCCGAGCATGATCGGCTCGATATCGCACAGGGCAACGACCTCCACGTCGTCGCGGCGCACCAGTTCCTTCAGCAGCACCAGGCCACGCATGCCGGTACCGATCACGGCCAGGCGTACCTTGCGGCCACGTGCCCATGCCGGGGTCTGCGGCAGCAGGCTGCTGGCGGCGACAGCGGCGCTGGCCGCGATGAATTCCCTACGCTTCATGGCAAACACTCTCCTCTTGAAGGCGCGCCAGCCTGGGCCGGCGCGCCGGGTCACGCAAACGGAATTACTTGAACCGGTAGCCGATGGTCACACTGTAACCACGACCGAAGATGGTGGCGTAGTCACTGGAGTCACCCAGGAAGCTGTTGGGATCGTAGAACGGCAGGCGGTTGAACAGGTTCTTGACGGTGAAGCTCAGGTTCCACGCGTCATCCGGGCGCCAGGTGACGCTCATGTTGGCGGTCCACCACGACGGTGCACCATCGCACTTGCTCTTTTCCAGGGCCAGGTAACCGCCGGTGCAGGTTTCCTTGTTGTTGCTTTCTTCGTCGATCTGGTCGGTGGCCCACTTGGTGCCGCCCACGTAGTTGACGAACATGCTGGTGGTGACCTGCTTGTAGGTCCAGTCGGCATTGAGCGTCGCACGCAGGCGCGGGTTGTTGTAATAGCCCACCACGTCGCCGTAGTACCAGCCGTTCTGTTCATCCATGTAGAAGCGGTTGCGGTTGGCGATGGTGGCGGCCAGGCCGATGTTCAGCCCGCCCCACTCACCCAGCGAGAAGCGGCTGCGCGCATCGATGTCGAAGCCATCGATCAGGGTCTTGCCGCGGTTCTTGTACTGGCCCACCACGCTGGCCACGTTGCCGGCCGAGTAGCCCGGCAGCGTTCCCGGGCAGCTCACACCGCTTGCCGGGTCGGCGCACATCGCCGCCAGCTGCGCCAGGTTGGCGCGGTCGCTGTCGGTGATCGGCGAGCGCGACGAGGAGATGATGTCTTCAGCGCGGCGGTAGTCCGGAGCAACGATTTCGTTGTCGCGGTAGATGAACCAATAGTCGGCCGACACCGACAGCCAGCTGGCCGGCTCGTAGACGAAGCCCAGCGTGGCGATCTTCGCCTTCTCCGGCTTCAGGTCCTGGTTCGGTTGTGTCATGCGCGCCACGGTGCGGCTGCAGTCTACGTTGAGCAGGCTCTTGCCCAGGTCGACATCACCGCCGCGCTGCGATTTCAGCAGCAGGTTGGCGATGGCGTTGGTCTCGGCGCAGCGCAGTTCATCACGGTAGCCGCCCAGCTGCGCGTACACGCCGCCGTTGCCGGACTCGGCCAGGCTGGGTGCGCGGAAGCCGGTGGAATAGGTACCGCGCAGCATCAGCTGGTCGAACGCCTGGTACTTGAAGCCGATCTTCGGCGCGACGTTGGCGCTGAAGTTCGGGTACTTGTCCACGCGCACGGCCGCGTCCAGCTCCAGCTTCTCGGTAATCGGCGCCACCGTTTCAGCAAACAGCGCATAGGTGTTGCGCGCGCCGTCGAACCACGAGCCACCCTGCTGGGTGATCAGGCCGGCGGCCGCGTCGGCGTTGCCGGGGGTGTAGAAGGTTTCACGGCTGGCGTTGAAACCGAACGCGGCGCGCATGTCACCGGCCGGCAGCTGGAACAGCGGGCCTTCGATCTTGCCGTCCAGGGTATGCAGGCGCGTCCACGACTGGATGTCGAAGGTCGGGAAGGCGCCGCGGATCAGTGCGGCGTTGGCCTCGCTGATCTCACCGAACTTGTACGCCGGATGATCGGAGATGATCACACGGCCCGTGCCCGGGTCGATGCTGTAAGGACCGAAGGCCTTCTCGAAGCCCTTCACGTTGACGTTGATCGTCTGGTAGGTGGTCGAGTGCGTGCCGGCGGTGGCGAACGCGGTTTCCCAGTTCCAGTCACCGACGTTGCCACGCGCGCCGGTCAGCACGCGGTAGCTCTTGTCGGTGTTGCGCTGGCCGAAGTAGTTGGCGCCGGCATCCTGCAGCAGGTACTGCAGGCCGACCACGCCACCCATCATGGCCTTCAGCTCGGGGCTGGCGTGGTTGTACTCGTTGTTCGGGCCCAGGAACGGATACAGGAACTGGTTGACGTTGTTTCCGGTATCGCGCGAGAACCAGCTGGTCGGGTTGCCGGTGGTGGTGCCGTAGCTGCGCGGGGTACCGCCGTTGGCACGCAGGTCGATATCGGTATAGGTGGCCTCGGCGAAGATCTCGGTGCTGTCGCCCACCAGGAAGGTGCCGTTGAGGTAGGCGGTGTTGCGCTCGGATTTGGCGCCCGCGTCGATCTCGTTGTTCATCCAGGTTTCCCAGACGCAACGCGGGCCGGCCGCTTCACTGGTCAGCACGTTCTTGCAGCCCGGCGCGGCTTCCTGCACGCGGCGGCCGGTCACCGGATCGAACGCGAAATAGCTGCCCGGGTTGAACTCGCCCGGCTTGCTGCCCACGCCCAGGCGCAGGTTGTTCAGGTAGTTGGGGTTGTTGACGTAGTACTGGTCCGGGCGCTTGTCATAGAAGTCGGCCAGCGGAATCGCGTCGCGGCGGTACATGTTCACCGCGCCGTAGATGTTGAAGCGGTTCTCGGTGAGGTCACCGAAGCCGGCGGTGATGCTGGCCTGGCGCTCGCCGTAGGAATCGATGCGCGAGGAGGTGTCGTTGGTGAAGCTGATCTCCGCGCCCTGGAAGTTGCGCTTGGTGATCACGTTGATCACGCCGGCCACCGCGTCGGTGCCGTACACGGCCGAGGCGCCGTCGGTCAGCACTTCCATGCGTTCGATGGCGGCGGCGGGAATCGCATCGATGTTGACGAACTGGGTCTGGAAGCCCGCCGGCGCACCGTAGTACGACAGGCGACGGCCATTCAACAGCACCAGCGTGCCCTGTGCGCCGAGGCCGCGCAGGTTGGCCTGCGAAGCGCCGTCGGAGCCGGTGAACAGCGAGCGCGAATCCTGCTGCGCTGGCCGGGCGGCCGGCAGGTTGTCGAGCACCTGCAGCAGCGTGCGCGCACCCATGTTCTGGATGTCCTGCTTGCTGATCACCTGCACCGGCGAGGCGGTTTCAACGTCGGTGCGGCGGATGTTGGAACCGGTGACCTCGATGCGGGCCAGGTCGGTGGCCTTGTCCTTGCTCTCCTGGGCGAAGGCAGGAACGGCGACCGACAGCAGCACGCCGGCGATGGCCAGCGACAGCGGTGCGATCGAACGACAGGGGGGGCGGTGGCGGGCGGGCAACATCGGGGTTCTCTCCTGGCAGGGGTGCGGCGCGAATGGTGGATCGGCGGGCAAAACGCTCCCGGGCCACGGCTCCCACCGTCGTGGTGAAGCCGTAGTCGGAATGGGCGGGGGAGGAGCGGTGTTACGTGGCGGTCATGGGGCGACGATGCTGGCGGAGTCGCCCTCCTGGCCGATCAGCACGGCGTTGGCCCAGTTGGCACAGACCTGGGCGGGTTGGCTGCCCTGCGCACCCAGCGTGCGCAGGCTCAGGGTGGAAAGGCCACGGATGTCCAGCTCCGGCTTGACCACGCCGGGTGCCTTCACCAGGCCGCTGTCATACAGCAGGCGGTTGTCGCCCCAGACCTGGAACTGCAGGCCACCGGCCGTGCGGCAGGCGTCGTCAATGCCGAGGTCGGCACGCAGCAGGCGCCATCCCCCCTGCAGGCGCAGGTCGATGCGGCTGTTGGCGGACACGCCCAGGCCGCGGCGGAACTGCAGGCCGTTCATGCGCATGCCGGCGTCGCCGGTGAACGCCTTGTCGGCGTGCACCTGGCTGGCCAGCGCGGCCGGCACCGGCAGCTCGGAGAGATAGCGCTGCCGGGCCGGTCGCTCCGGTTCCTGGTGTTCGAGGATGTGGAAGGTGGACAGCGCAATCGGGCCGACGTCGCGCGGTTGCAGCGCGTCGAAGGCACGCGCACTGCCCTGTGCAGCGGTCACCATCGGATCGGTGCTGGAGGCACCGTCACCTTCGGGGTTCTGCACGCTCAACACGCGGAAGCGCAGCAGGCGGCCGGCGTGGGCCGGGAAGTCGATGCGCTGCGTGCCTTCCTTCAGCTGCAGGTGGCCGCGGGCAATCGGTTCACCCCACTCGCCGTTGCTGTCGCCCAGGTACACCTCGTAGTCGCGCACCTGGCCGTGCTTCCAGTTCTTGTCGTTGCGCGGCGCGATGTCGATGCCATCGATCATCTTCCGTTCGCCGAAACCGATCACCCACTCATGGGCACCGGTGCGCACGGCCTGGTTGCGCACGCTGCGGAACCAGGTGGCCGGATCATCATCGAAGGCATTTTCCAGCGCATGGCCGGGTTCTTCGGCCGGGCGGTTGGCCACCAGCAGGCTGTCGGCCGGCAGTTCGCGGCCCAGCACCGGTGCAGCCGGATAGGCATCGTCGGCGGCCGCTGCGGCGACGGCGAAGTCCAGCTGCAGCTGCAGCGGCTGGCGGATGTCCTGCGCCGCGGTGCGTACATGCAGGGTGCCGCGACGCTCCTTGGCATCGAAGTACCAACCCTCGCTGGCGCTGTTGAATGCGGTCGCGTCGGCCAGCGCCGGCAGCGCGCGGCCAGCGGCCTGCACCGCACGCGGCGCCTGCCGGCTGAGCACGCGCAGGCCATAGCGGCGCTGTGCCAGCTGGCCGTTGTACTGGCCCTGTACCGCATCGATCTGCACCTGTACCGGGCCACTGCCCTGTGCCGGCGCCTGCACACTGATCCGCTGCGTGCTCGATTCGCCCTGCTGGTAGCGGCGGGTGTTGCCGTCATCTTCGTACAGCGTGTACTGCGAATCACCCTGCGGGTACAGGTCGAAGGTCACTTCATCGAGCGGTTTCTCGCCGTCGAACAGCATCGACGGGTACATCGGCAGGATCGCACCGGCACGCACGAACACCGGCAGCGTGGCCAGGTCCACCTGGCGGTCCAGCTGGCGGCCATCGGCGGCGGCCTGCACGCGGCGGCCATCCCAGTAGTCGATCCAGCCGCCGGCGGGCAGGTGGATGTCGCGGCGCCAACCACGGCTGGCGGCCTGGCTGCGGTACACCGGTGCAACCAGCAGGTCGCGGCCGAGCAGGAACTGGTACTTGTAGGTTTCATCCTGCGCGTGCGGATCGCGCGGGTTGTCCCACATCAGGCCACGCACCGGCGGTGCACCGGTCTGCGCAGCCTCATGCACCAGCCCATACATGTACGGGGTCAGGCGCATCTTCAACTTCAGGTAATCGCGGTTGATGCTGCGGTAGGGCTCGTCGTACCACCACGGGTGCTTGCGCGCATTCGACGACCAGCCGCTCATGCCCATCAGCACCGGGGTGAACGCCTTCCACTGCAGGTCGCGGGTGAAGGTCTCGGCGCTGCCGCCGAAGATCGCGTCCACATCGCCGCTGGCGTAGGCCATGCCGGACAGGCCCGAACCCACCAGGGTCGGCACATGCCAGCGGATGTAGTCCCAGCTGCTGCTCTGGTCGCCGGTCCAGGCCACGGCATAGCGCTGGATGCCGGCCCAGCCCATCACCGTCCACAGGAACGGGCGCGAATCGGAATTGTCGAGGATGCCGTTGAACGCCTGGCGGTTGGCATCCATCGCGAACTGGTAGCCCTTGCCGGTCCAGGCCACGTCCAGCTTCTGCACGCGGCTGCCGGCCTTGCCCACTTCCCAGGCGATCTTGTCGACGCCGTTTTCGGTCCACAGGCCGGTGCGGAAACCGTACCCGGCCAAGCCCTTCACCGTCTCCGGCAACTGCTTGTAGCCGCAGCCATAGCCATCGTTGGGCAGGATCCAGCCGCCGGGCATGTCATTGGCGCGGTACTGCTTGGCCACGCTGTCGATCACATCGGGGGTGGTGCCGGTCGGGCCGTCGCTCCAGCCCTCGGGCACGGTGCCGGGCTTCTTGCTGTTGTCGCCGTCGTTGTAGCAATCGGCATCGCCGTAGGACAGCGCCCAGCGCGCGACCATGTTCGGGCGGCCGGTCAGCTGGGTGTAGCGCTCGATCAGCTTCGGCAGGTCGGCGCCAACGAAGTAGTACGCATCGAAGCGGTCTTCGCGATGCAGCAGGGTGGCCTGGTCGCTCTGCCGCAGGTCGTAGCTGCCATCGCTCCACGTATTGCGCAGCATGCCCCAGCCACGGCTGCTCAGCAGCATCGGTGCCGGGCTCGGGCGATCCCCCTCTTCCCAGCCGCCGGAGTACGAGACGTCCAGTTCGCGGCCCTTGAACTGGTAGCGGCCGTTCTGCTGGCCACCGCCGTAATAGCCTTCATCGGCCTGCGAGGACAGCACCTGCACGCTCTGCGCGGCATCCAGGTCCAGCGGCTGCAGTTCCTGCCACAGCGCGGTGGGCTGGCCGTTGTCCAGGCGCTCCAGGCGCAGGCGCAACGGCTGCCGCTGCACATGCAGCACGAGTGCAGCGGTACGCACGCGGATCTCCTGCGCGTCTTCTTCCAGCTGTGCCTGCACGTTGGCCTTGGGCTGTGGCAGCACGATCGGCGCGGCCTTGTCGCCGGCACCGGTCAGCTTGCCGTTGCGGCCGGCCTGTACGCGGATGATGTCGGTGGCCGGCAGTTCAATACGGATGCGCGTGCCGTTGTCGGTCTGCAGGTCCCAGCCATTTACACCGTCGGTGCTGGCACTGGCGCTGACCGAGCGCAGGTTGCCGACCGGTGCGGCCTGGGCCGACAGGGACGCCGACAGCAGTGCCGGCAACAGGGCCAGCAGCAGTGGCGAACGACGAACGCAGATTTCCACACGGACTCCCAACCCGTTCACCGGGCGTTTCGAAAGCGGTTGGGCCGACTCTAGGGCAGCGATTCGAAAGATGTCAACAAATTGAAAGGAAAAAGGAAGATATATTTACATGAAACGAAAGTTGTTGCGGCGCAATACTTTGTGTAATCGCTTGCAGGTGCCTGTTAAGCATTGTGCGATACGGCATCCGGCGGTTTCTTTCGTTTCCAGAGTGATGCCACGCGAGGAAAGTCATTACCGCGATATCTTTCTTTTTACTTTCGGTATTTGACATTTCGAAAGAAAACGCAGATGGTGCGCTGGCCCAACTGGAACCTCCGAATGGACGTCACCCTGCTTTCCGATGTGTCCGCCTGGCAGCGCCGCGGCGGAGCCGATACCGCTACCGAAATCGCCCAGCAGCCGGCGCTGTGGGAAGCCCTTGCACAGGATCTGTCGCGTGCCCGCGACCGCCTGCAGGCCTTCCTCGGCGACAGCCTCAACGACCCGAACCAGCGCGTGCTGTTCACCGGCGCCGGCAGTTCCGGCTTCATCGCTGAAATGGTGGCCGATGCCATCAACGCGCAGTGGCCGGCCGAGGTGCGCGTGGTGCATACCACCAGCCTGCTCACCCATCCTGCGCTGTACCTGCAGCGCGATCGTCCGACCCTGCTGGTGTCGTTCGGCCGCAGCGGCTCCAGCCCCGAAAGCGTTGCCGCCGTCGACCGCGTGCGCAGTGACGTGGACGATGCGCGCTTCCTGGACATCACCTGCAATGCCGAGGGCGAACTGGCCCGCCGTGGCGCCGGCCGTGCCGACACCTGCACCCTGCTGATGCCGTCGGCCAGCTGCGACCGTGCATTCGCCATGACCAGCAGCCTGACCTGCATGCTGCTGGCGGCATTGACCGTGTTCGACCGTTCGCCGTGGGATGCGCGCATCGCACGCCTGCAGCAGATTGCCGGTCTGGCCCGCGAAGGCCAGGCGCAATGGGATGCAGCTGTGGCCGCGCTGGCGCAGCGCCCGTTCAACCGGGTCATCTACCTTGGCAGCGGCCCGCTGGAAGCCCTGGCGCGCGAGGCTGCGCTGAAGGTGCTGGAGCTCACCGCCGGCCGCGTGCTGGCGCTGGCCAACACCCCGCTCGGCTTCCGCCATGGACCGAAGTCCACGCTGGACGGCAGCACCCTGGTGGTCGTGCTGCGCAGCGTGCAGCCGCTGGCGCGCCGCTATGAGCAGGACCTGCTGGAAGAGCTGCGACGCGATGGCGTGGCCGGCCAGGTACTGTCGATCGGCCCGCATTCGGATATCGGCGCCGACGATGACTACACCCTCACCGTGCCTGCCCTGGATGACCCGTGGCTGGCCCCAGTGTGGCTGGGCTTTGCGCAGCTGTACGCGCTGCAGCGTTCGGCCGCACTTGGCCTGACCCCCGACAATCCGTTCCCGGACGGCACCGTCAACCGCGTGGTCAAGGGTGTCACCATCCACCATGGCTGAGCTGATCGCCAACGCCTGCTACGGCATCGACATCGGCGGCACCAAGATCGAGCTGGTGGTGTGCGATGCGGCGATGCAGGTCACCTGGCGCCGCCGCGTGGCTACCCCGCAGGGCGACTACGACGGCTTCCTGCAGGCGGTGGTGACATTGGTTGCTGAAGCCGATGCTGCGCTGGGTCGCAGCGATGCGGCCATCGGCATCGCCCTGCCCGGCGTGCGTGATCGTCGCAACGGCCGCCAGCTCAGCGCCAATGTGCCTGCGCTGACCGGTCAATGCGTGGCGGCTGATCTGCAGGCACGCCTGCAGCGCCCGCTGCATTTCGGCAACGACCTGCAGTGTTTTGCGCTCTCTGAAGCGCACGGTGGCGCCGCCGATGGCTACCCCAGCATGTTCGGCGCCATCCTCGGCACCGGTGCCGGTGGCGGCTTCTGCCTGCAGGGGCGCCTGCTGTCCGGCTTCAACGGCCTGGCCGGCGAATGGGGCCACTGGAGCGTGCCGGGTCACCTGCTGCAGCGCCATGGCCTGCCGCTCATCGATTGCGCCTGTGGCCTGCAAGGCTGCGTGGAGCGCTACGTATCCGGGAGTGGCCTGGCGATGATCGAGCGCCACCTCGGTGGCAGCGCTGCCGATGCCAGCGTGGTGGTCGCCCTGGCCGAGGCCGGCGATGCGCGTGCACGGCAGGCACTGGACATCCATCGCGACCTGCTCGGCCACAGCCTGGCCGCCCTGGTGCTGGCGCTGGACCCGCACGTGATCGTGCTCGGTGGCGGCCTGTCCCAGTACGCACCGCTGTACCAGCAGTTGCCGGCAGCCATCGCCGCGCATCTGTTCAACGGCGTGCAGGTGCCGCCCATCGTGCCGCCGCGCTTCGGCGATGCCGGTGGTGCACGCGGTGCCGCCCTGCTGGCCTGCCAACCCTCGTTTTCCTGATGTCCGGAGCTTGACCATGTCCCCGTTGCAGACCCTGCTTGCCTCCCACCGCGCCGGCCACAACGTCGGCCTGTACAGCGTCTGCTGCAGCAACGAACAGGTGCTGCGCGCGGCCATGCACGTGGCGTTGGCGCACGATACCGTGCTGCTGATCGAAGCCACCTCCAACCAGGTCGATCAGTTCGGCGGCTACACCGGCATGACCCCGCCGCAGTACCGCGACTACGTCGGCACCCTGGCCGATGAGGAAGGCTTCCCGCGCGAGCGCTTGATCCTCGGCGGTGACCACCTTGGCCCGAACGCGTGGCAGAAGCGCCCGGCCGCCGAAGCGATGACCCATGCGCGCGTGCTGATCGAGGCCTACGTCGCCGCGGGTTTCCACAAGATCCACCTGGACTGCAGCATGTCCTGCGCCGATGACCCGGTGCCGCTGCCCGATGCCATCGTTGCTGCACGTTCGGCCGAGTTGGCCGAGATCGCCGAGCGCACCGCCGCCGAGCACGGCCTGCCGCCGCCGGTCTATGTCATCGGTACCGAAGTGCCGATTCCCGGTGGCGAAGCCTCGCTGGCCGGTGGCCTGCAGGTGACCACCCCGGCCGCCGCTGCGCAGACCCTGGCCATCCACCGGCAGGCCTTCGATACCCCGCTGCTGCGCGATGCATGGCAGCGTGTGCTGGCCATGGTGGTGCAGCCGGGCGTGGACTTCGACCACAGCAGCGTGCACGAGTACGATGCGGCCGCCGCCAGCGAGCTGGCCGACTTCCTCGAACAGCAGCCGCGCATCGTGTTCGAAGCGCATTCGACCGACTACCAGCGCGAAAGCGGCCTGCATGCCCTGGTGCGCGACCATTTCGCCATCCTCAAGGTCGGCCCCGCGGCCACCTTCGCCTACCGCGAAGCGTTGTTCGCACTCGCTGCCATCGAAGCCGAGCTGCTGCCGGCCGCGCAGTGCTCGCGCCTGCCGCAGGTGCTGGACGAGGTGATGGTGGCGCAGCCGAAGTCCTGGCAGTCCTATTACCAGGGCGACGAAGCGACCCTGCGCCTGCTGCGCAGCTATTCCTTCAGTGACCGCTGCCGCTACTACTGGGGCGAGCCGGCGCTGGTGCAGGCCGTGCAGACCCTGTTCGCCAACCTGGAACAGCACGCGCCGCCGCTGGTGCTGCTCAGCCAGTACCTGCCGGAGCAGTACCGCGCCGTGCGCGAGGGCACCCTGGCCAATACGCCTACCGCCCTGGTGCAGCATCGCATCGGCCTGTGCCTGGGCGAATACGCCCGCGCCTGCAGCGCCAACCAGGCTGGAACCCGCAAGCACAACGCAAGTCCGGCTGCCGCCGATCTTGCGAACGGCTAATCTCTACCTTTCCCTGCGAAACTGAGAATGGCCATGCGCAACACCCGCTCCCGTCGGCAACAGATCCTGCAGCTGCTGATCGAGCACGGCTCGGTGCAGGTGGCCGATCTGGTCGAGCGCTTCGGCGTGTCGGCGGTGACCATCCGTGCCGACCTGACCCACTTCGAATCGCAGGGGCTGGCCACGCGTACCCACGGCGGTGCCACCCTGGTGCGTACACCGCCGCAGGAACAGGACATCCACGAAAAGGATGCGCTGAACCTGCCGCTGAAGGATTCCATCGGTACGGCGGCCGCGCGCCTGGTGCAGGCCGGTGACAACATCATCATCGACTCCGGCTCCACCACGATGACCCTGGCCCGCCACCTGCGCGAACACCGCGATGTGACGGTGATGACCAACGGCCTGAACATCGCCTGGGAACTGGCCAACGCCGCCGGCATCACCGTGCTGCTGACCGGCGGACTGCTGCGCCAGCAATCGCTGTCGCTGCAGGGCAGCCAGGCTGAAGCCAGCCTCAACTCCTACAGCTTCGACACGCTGTTCCTGGGCGTGGATGGCCTGGACCTGCAGTTCGGCCTGACCACCCACGACGAAGCCGAAGCCCGCCTCAACCACCGCATGGTCGAACGCGCGCGGCGCATCGTGGTGCTCACTGACGCCTCCAAATTCGGACGCGTCAGCCTGCACCGCATCGCCCGCCTCGATCAGATCCACGCCATCATCACCGACGCCGGCATCGACGACGCGACCCGCGAGGGGCTGCAGCGGCTGGGCATCGAAGTGATCATCGCCGAGCCCCCCGCATGACCGACACCCGCTCCCTGCACGGCCGCATCCTCACCCCGTTGGGCTGGCGTCGCGGCCAGGTCCAGTTCGATTCACACGTGCGCCAGCTGCAGGTAGAGGACCACAGCGGCGGCGATGACCCGCAGCTGCCGGTGATCCTGCCCGGCTTCATCGACCTGCACGTGCATGGCGCAGCCGGCGTCGACCTGATGCAGGGCGGCGATGTGGCCCGCACCATCGCCCGCACCCATGCGCGCTTTGGTACCACCACGCTGCTGGCGACCACCATGACCGCTGGCCTGGACGAGATCGAATACGCGCTGCAGGGCGTTGCGGCAACGATGGCAGCGCCCGATGCCGATGCCGCCTGCATCGCCGGTGTGCACCTGGAAGGCCCCTTCATCAGCCCGCAGCGGCTGGGCGCACAACCCAATCGTACGATCGAGGCGACGATGGCGCTGGTGCGGCAGCTGCACGCGCTGGCACCGATCCGGGTGATGACGCTGGCGCCGGAGATCGGCGAGCACACCGCACTGATCCCCGCGCTGTCCGCACTCGGCATCCGCGTGCAGCTCGGCCACAGTGCCGGCACCTACGAGGAAGGCGTGGCCGCATTGCAGGCCGGCGCTTCCGGTTTCACCCATCTGTTCAACGGCATGACCGGCGTCGACCACTACCGGCCGGGCATCGCCGCCGCTGCCCTGGCGCATGCGCAGTACGCCGAGATCATTCCCGACCTGCAGCACATCCATCCCGGCGTGATCCGTCTGGCCGCACGCGCGATTCCGCGCCTGTATGCGGTAACCGACGCGACGGCCGCCACCGGCATGCCCGATGGCGAGTACGCACTGGGCGAGCAGCGCGTGCACAAGTGCGGCGGCTGCGTGCGCCTGGCCACCGGCTCGCTGGCCGGCAGCGCGCTGACCATGGACCAGGCGCTGCGCAACCTGGTGCAGGTGGGTCTGGATCTGGCTGACGCATCGCAGCGCGTGTCCACCTTCCCGGCCGATTACCTGGGCTTGAGCGATCGCGGCCGCATTGCGCCCGACGCCCGCGCCGACCTGGTGGTGCTGGATGCGGAACTGCGCCTGCAGCAGGTCGTGGTGGGCGGTCGATTGATCGATCTGGACTGACACACGCCATGCGGCCCGGATGCCGCACTCAAGGCGCGCAAGCGCATTGCATCAGCCACGCACCATCCCGTCAGTCCAGGAACGAGCCGATGACCGCAGCCACTGCACCTGCCGTACCCGCTTCCACCGCCCCGCGCTGGCCCGTACGTTACCTGCTCTTCATCGGCGGCCTCGGTGGCCTGCTGTACGGCATCGACATCGGCATCATCGCTGGCGCCCTGCCCTATCTTGAAGCCACCGCCAGCCACGCCTGGCAGCTCAGCAGCCAGCAGCTCGGTTTCGTCGTCGCCGCGGTGCTGCTGGGCAGCGTGCTGTCCTCGCTGTTCGCCGGCATGATCGCCGACCTCATCGGCCGCCGTGGCGCGATGCTGCTGGCCGGCGTGCTGTTCACTGCCAGCATCCCGATCATGGCGCTGGCGTCGGGTTACACCCCGCTGCTGCTGGGGCGCCTGCTGCAGGGTGTCAGCGGCGGCCTGATCGGCGTGGTCATTCCCCTGTACCTGGCCGAAGTGCTCAGCCCGGAACGACGCGGCCGCGGCGCGGCGATGTTCCAGCTGCTGCTGACCGTCGGCCTGGTGCTGGCCGCGTTGATCGGCCTGTACCACGCCCATGCCGTGGACGCCGCCGCAGAGTCGGTGCGCTCGCTGCCGGTCGCGCAGCAGGCGCAGGAGCTGTTCACGGTGAAGGACCACGCCTGGCGCACCATCTTCTGGACCTGCCTGGCACCGGGCCTGCTGTTCTGCGCCGGCATCTTCTGGCTGTCCGAATCACCGCGCTGGCTGGTGCGTCGTGGCCGCATCGATGATGCGCGCCGCAGCCTGCAGCGCGTGCTGCCCGCTGCCGACGTCGAGCCCACCCTGGCGCAGATCCAGGCTCCGGAATCGAGCAGCAGCAGCGGCAAGCGTGACCCGCTGCTCAGCCGCCGCTACGTGGTGCCGTTCGTGTTGGCCTGCGTGGTGCTGGCCTGCACCCAGGCCACCGGCATCAACTCGGTGCTGGCCTATGCGGTCAACATCCTCAACCAGGCAGGCCTGTCCGGCTCGGTGGCCAACGGCGCCGACGTGGCGATCAAACTGCTCAACGCAGTGATGACCGTCGCCGCGCTGCTGCTGGTCGACCGCAAGGGTCGCAAGTTCCTGCTGATGCTGGGCAGCGGTGGCATCTGCGTGGCCCTGCTGGCCGCAGCAACGCTGTTCTTCCAAGCCGAACGGGGCCGCGCCGACGTGCAGCCGCACCTGCAGGCCGCAGTGAGTGGCGATGGCCTGCAACTGGTACTGGATGACGCGCAGTGGCAGCGGTTTGCCGGTGGCATCGACCGCGAAGGCCGGCCGCTGCAGCTGACCGTGTCCTACGCCTATGGCGACTTCACCAACGTGCGCGCGCTGCGCAGCGACAACCTGACCGACCGCGAGCTGCGCATCGAGCGCGCCGGCACCGTGCAGTCGGACAGCGTCATCGGCGCGTTCTTCCGCACGTTGCACCTCAATCCGTTCGCCGACCCGGCCAGTGCCGCGCAGGCACCGCTGCGCATCGAGCAAGCCCGTATCGGCCCGATTCCGCCGCCCGCGCATGGCTGGGCCGTCGCTGCCTGCATCCTGGTATTCGTGGCGTTCTTCGCAGTTGGCCCAGGCGTGTGCGTGTGGCTGGCGCTGTCCGAGCTGATGCCCAACCGCATCCGCTCCAACGGCATGAGCATCGCGCTGCTGATCAACCAGTTCGTGTCCACCACCATTGCCGCCATCTTCCTGCCGACGGTGGGGCACTACGGCTACGCCAGCATGTTCCTGTTCTGGGCGGGCTGCACGTTCGTGTTCTTCCTGGTGGCCGCATTCTGGCTGCCGGAAACCAAGGGGCGCTCGCTGGAAGAGATCGAAGCCGGGTTTGCAGGAAAGCAGCGCTGATTCAGCGCTGCTGTGGCGGCGCAGGGCCGCCGTGCACGATGTAGCGCGCCATGTCGTGCACTTCGGCCACGCTCATGTTGGTACCGGCCACCTGCATGGACTCGCCAAAAGGGCCCGCTATGGTGGCCACGGACAGCACGTGGTCATCGACGGTAAGCGCCACCTGCTTGCCCACCAGGGCCTCGGTCGCGTGCAGCAACCGGCCGGCGGACTCCTTGCGGAACGTCAGTTCCAGTACGGGCTGGTGCGCGGCGTCCAACGCCGCTCGCACGTCGACGATATCGGCACTGGTGAGCATCGGCGGCGCTTTCACGGCGATGCTGCGCCCTTGCCACTGCAGGGTAGCGCGGCCATCGGGATCGACCTCACGCATCTGCACCTGCACCCCCTCCCGCGGCGGATGCCGGGTCTCCGCCGGAAGCACCCGGTTGCAGCCCGCCAGCAGCAACACCGCGAGGCCGCCGCCGAGCAGCGCCCATCTGTTCCAGGCCCGCATCAGCGCAGCTTCCTCAGCTTGAACGCCACCAGCACCTGCAGCACGCCGTACAGCAGGCTGCCGATGCCGATCCACAACGTGGTTACCGCTACGCCGGCATACGGATTGGCCGCGAACAGCAGGCCCAGCACGATGGCCAGCACACCGCTGAGAATCAGCAACCACTCACCCTGGATCTGCCTGCGCACGCGGATGGCGAAGACGATGCGATAGATGCCTGCCACCAGCAGCCATGCCGCCAGGAACAGCACCAGCACGCTGGCGGTGGCCAGTGGATTGATCACCGCCAGGATGCCGAAGCCCAGCGAGGCGACCACGTACAGCAGCAGCCAGCCACGCGAGGCGCCACTACCACCGGTAATCAACGCCAACAGGCTGATGACGCCTTCCACGATCGCCATCACACCCAGCGTCCACGCCAGCGCGATGGCCGCTGACATCGGCCAGCCGATCGCGATGATGCCGAAGCCCAGCGCGACCAGACCGTACAGCAGCAGGATCCACCAGCTGCGTCCAACGGCCGACAACAAGGGAGACAGAGGGGAATTCATGACCACTCCTTCGATCCGGGTTCGTGGACATCCTAGACCTACGGAATGAAAGGTGCGATCACGGCACCCGCGCACAGACCCATGCCCGCACATCTTCAGCCCCCACCAGCCGCAGCGTCTCGGCGACTTCCAGCACGGTGCTGCCGGTGGTCATCACGTCATCGACGATGGTCAGCCGCGCGGGGACGGCACCGCGCACATCGAAAGCGTCGAACAGGTTGTCGCGGCGCTGCTCGGCGCTGCGTTCGGACTGCGGCGCGGTATGACGGCGACGGTACAGCCCGCGCCACCTCGGCGTCCGCAGCAGCCGACACAGCTCGGCTGCCTGATCATAGCCGCGCTGGCGCAGGCGTTTGGGATGCAGCGGCACCGGTACCAGCGGTGGGCACGACCATGGCGGCGGGTTGCGCAGCATCAACTGCGCAAGCAGGCGTCCGGCAGCCAGGTCCTGGTGGAATTTGTAGCGGACCAGCAGTTGATCGATCGGCGGCACGTACAACAGGCTGGCGTGGGTAGCGGTCTGCGGCGGTGGCTCGTCACGGCAGGTGCCGCAGATGGGCAGGGCTTCGTCCGGTAGCGGCAGCGCGCAGCGAAGGCAGGCGCGACCCGCCCACGGTAGATCGGCGAGACAGGCGACGCAGAGGTCGAGGGTGTCATGGCCGCGCTCGCTGCAGACCAGGCAGCGCAGGGGCAGCAACAGGCGAAAGGCCGCCTGTAATGGTTCACCAAGGGCAGAAGGCAGTGGGAAGCGCATGCCGCAGCATCGCCCTGCAAGCGCAGGCTGCCCATCGGTGAAGGGGCTGCCTGCATGTCAGTACAGGGAGCGTTGGCCGATGGGGGCTGCACCTTGCCAGGCCGTAGACCTGCATCGCACCTGCTACCGCGCGCTTCCATCCACGTACGGCCGGAACTGCAGAACCACTACTGGCCGATCCTGCGCCAGCTATCATCGGGATGGGCGCGGTTGCCCTGGATGGACCTCTACTGCATGGACGGACTGACGCTGGTCAAAGCAACTGCGCAGGACGCAGATGTGGTCTTCAGATTGATGCAGCTGTACTACTTCGAAGCCTCTGCCTGGAGTGGTGAGGAGATCCTTGCCGATGGTCTCTACGACTGCACACTTGCCGATGTCCGGGCCCGCCTGCAGGAAGAGCCGGAGTGGACCCGTCTGCTCTGGCTCGATGTCCAGCTGTGTGGATTCGTCCAGGTGGATGAAGTCGACTTCCAGGGGCGGCGCCTGCCAGAGTTGGCCGATCTGTTCATCCTTCCAAGGCATCGGGGCAAAGGCATCGCGTCCGCAGTGGTCGCAGAGCTTGTGCGGCCAACGGCGGGAGAATGGCTGCTGGCCACATTCCGCAAGGATCATGTGGCGCACGCATTCTGGGAACGGAATCTTGCAAGGATGGGCATGGCGTGCAGCATCCCAGCCGAGTCAGAAGGAACAGACTTCCGCTTGTTCCTGATCAGGGCGATATGACGATGGGGAGCCCCCCAGCTCCCCGGTCAGCACTCGCCCGCGCCAGGATGGCCAATAGGACGGTGCAACCACGCAAGGGCTTGCCCTGCTCCTGGCGGCGGCAGCCCAAGGCTGGACGTGGCTGGCTTGGGCTCACCGGGGGTCAGCCGCACGCAGCGGATCGACCACCGTGAATTCCCCTCAAAACTCGATCCCGTTGGCTGCACGCTGGCAGGCAGGCAGTCCCAGCGCGATACGCGTTCGCCCGACCGTGGCCGCGATATCCTGTTCAAAGCCAGCCCCTGACTCCAGGCAATGCAGCAGCCCGACAACCCTCTGCTTCAGCTCAACGGCCCATGGCACGTCATTTGGATCGGCGATCACTTCTGCAAACAGCAACCCACTGCGTTCGACCTCACCCGCCAACCCCGCCAACACCGCCGAGTGGTACGTGTTCCATAGCGTGGGCGATGCATTGGCAGTAGTCCACGCCAGCGCGTGGGCGATCGAGGGGAAGCGATCGCGCAGCGCAACGACTTCCTGCGCTGCACGCCTGGCCAGCAGCGTGGCCTCCGCCGAGAACTGCTCCTCGTCGATGAATTCGTGGAAGGTTCCCACTCTGTGTCCGGCGTCGAATGAAAGGAAGTCCTTCTCATGCCAGAGCCAGCACGCTCCAACATTCAGATAGCTTCCCTTCCGTCCCGAAGAGGGCTGGAATTCAACCACGCCGATCCACCATACCTGGTCGTCAATCCAGATTCTGGAGCGTCCCTTCTGCACGCAGCCCAGAGGGCGCAGCACCGTTCTGGCTGCAGCATTGATCATTCGAGAGTGCTGAGCGGTCGACATCGAAGGCATCCTTGCGCTTGCGAACGTTCGCGGAATCGTACTGGAAGGAACGTCGGCCAGCACCATTGAATCGGCGAAGAACCCGCCCACTCGTCCCTTCAACATTGCTGGTCGTCCGCTTCATACGAAAGCGCAGAGACGTCGGTGAAACCAGAAAGGGGGCCGGCTGCGGGCACCGCGCACAGGAGTGCGGTGGTGTGCGCAGCGTGACACTTCCGCAAACGACACTGGAAGCGGGTGAATCAATGATCCTGCCGATTCACTCCATCATGCGCTCTCGCCAACGGCGCTTCTCCACGGTCCGGATGTTGGGCTGCGCGCGCAGTACATCCAGATGTCGAGAAAGATGAAGCAATTCATCGTCGCAACCATCACCAGTGAACTCCCGCACCTGTATCAGATTTCCGTAGTTCTTGGCGTACTTGCTGGGAGTGTCGTCAATGCCGATCATCTGCTCCAGCGCAAAGCCTAGACGTTTCAGTTTGGCCAGGCGCTTCTGGCTGGTGTAGCCACCGGTCTCCCAATCACGCGCAGTACTGCAACGCTGGGACGACCACAGGAACTCCAGCGTGCGCCCTGGCATCAACCATGCCACCAGTGGCTCGGCATACAGACTGCCGGAAGATGTCCACACCCCTACGCTGAAGTGCGCGAATGCGAAATCCAGGAAGTCGTCAACGTAGGGCCGCTTGTAGACGTGATAGCCCACCACTTGAGTGTCAGCAGGACGGTGCAACTGACGCGCACTGGCATGAACCAGCGTTTCATCGAGATCGAGCACCAGGAGCTTTCGGTCAGTTGTGGGCATGCTTCCGGTCTGGTCTCGTTCCACGCTCAGCGGCATCGATAAAGTAAAAGTACTCGACAAGGTAGCGGCTGGGTCCGCCGCCTTTCAACAACATACCCCACAGCGTCAGCAGCATGCTGGACGCCCTGGGCCTACCCACACTGGTGGCGAGATGCCTGGTGGCAGCCCGGCTGGGGGACTGGTTGCCTAGGCTGAGATACCCGTCCGCTGCTTGACAGGCTGCCGGGATGTCCGGACCCTTCGCGGCATGACAATCGACGTCGAACACCTGAGCCTGCGCGAACTGAACGCCCTTGTGACTGCTGCCGAGCAGCGAAGGGCGCTGGTTGCCAGCCGCCGCCCCGTGGCCGTTGTCCGTCGCAAGCTGATCGCCTTCGCCGCGCAGTGCGGCTACACGATTGAAGAGCTGATCGGGGCCGCGCCCGCCGAGGCCGCTGCACCGGTCCGCAAACCTGCCACACGGCGCAAGGCGGGCAAGGTGGCGGCCAAGTACCGCGACCCGGACAACAAGCGCAATACGTGGTCGGGCCGCGGCCGGATGCCGCGCTGGCTTGCCGAGAAGACCAAGCATGGCCGCAGCCCTGCCGATTTCCTGATTCCCGGGCTGGGCCGGTCCGACGTTCGAAAGTCCAGCGCGATCGGGCAGAGAACCGTCTTCAAGCAGAGCTGATCCGGCGCACTTCGCTGTAGCGCATGCGCGACAGGTCGCCGGCAGCCTGCAGCGCGCCACGCTCGACCAGCTTGCGCACACGCCCTGCGTAGAACACATCTGGAATTCCCGGCGGACGTTCGGGATCCAACGACATCGCCGTGCCCACGATATAGGCGACTTTGCGGAACTGACCGTCACAGTGGGAAAGCAGCTGCTGATCGATCCGCGCGACGTCCTCCTCGGTCAGCGCTGCGATGCGGTGCCGCTGTTCGTTGGTGAGGTGCGCATCGCAGTCCGGCGCGTCGTCAGTGTCAGCCAGCCGGCCATTTACAGCCAGCAGGCGGACCAGCACGAAGAAGCCAAAGTCTGCCAACTCCGCTTCGGACAGGCCTACCGGGTCGGCAAGCATGCCTGGTGGATAGTCCTTGAACGTAACGAACGTGCGGTGCTGCCACATACCGGCGGTGTCCGATTTCCGCAGGTCATCCATTACCACGCGCAAGCCTCCATCGGGCAGATCAGCCAGGCTGCACAGCACAGCGTTGCGAAGGGTTGCGGCGTTCTTGTGCGTGTCCATGCCGATTCTCACGTTCCATGCGTAGCGGCGAACTTAGCACCGCTGCAACTGACCCGGGCGACGACTTCCTGTAAACCACTATTTTATATTAATAGTTGACAGCGTTCCCAACCCCACCCAGACTGCGCCCTCGCTCCAGCCCTTCCAAGGTCCCGCCATGGCAACCGCCATCCGCCACGACTGGCACCACGACGAACTGCAGGCGCTGTTCAACCTGCCTTTCCCGGAACTGCTGTTCCGCGCCGCCGCCGTCCACCGCGAGCACTTCGATCCGGCCCAGGTGCAGGTCTCCACGCTGTTGTCGGTGAAGACCGGTGGCTGCCCGGAAGACTGCGCGTACTGCCCGCAGGCGCAGCGCTACAGCACCGGGGTCAACGCACAGAAGCTGATGGACACCGATGCGGTGCTGGCCAAGGCCCGCCAAGCCAAAGCGGCCGGTGCCTCGCGTTTCTGCATGGGTGCAGCGTGGCGTTCGCCGAAGGACCGCGACATCCCCAAGGTGGCGGCAATGATCGCCGGGGTGAAAGCGCTGGGCCTGGAAACCTGCGCCACGCTGGGCATGCTCAGTGGCGAGCAGGCGCGCGCGTTGAAGGACGCCGGCCTGGACTACTACAACCACAACCTCGATACCGCGCCGGACTACTACGAGTCGATCATCCACACCCGGCAGTACCAGGATCGCCTGGATACGCTGGGCCATGTGCGCGATGCGGGGTTGAAGACCTGCTGCGGCGGCATCGTTGGCATGGGTGAAACACGCGCGCAGCGGGTCGGCCTGCTGCTGGCGCTGGCCACCTTGCCGGCGCATCCCGATTCGGTGCCGATCAACAAGCTGGTGCAGGTGGCCGGCACGCCGCTGCATGGCAGTGCCGAGCTGGACCCGTTCGAGTTCGTGCGCATGATCGCCGTGGCCCGCATCGCCATGCCGCATTCGATGGTGCGGCTGTCGGCCGGCCGCGAGGCGATGAGTGATGAGCTGCAGGCGCTGTGCTTCCTGGCCGGCGCCAACTCCATCTTCCATGGCGACAAGCTGCTGACCACCGGCAACCCGGAGAGCGAGCGCGACATGGCCCTGTTCGCACGCTTGGGCCTGCAGCCGATGGCGGTGCAGGTGGACGCCGACGGTCATGACCATGGCGGCACCGTGCATGCCGATATCAGCGCCGATGGCCCCGGCTGCGGCTGCGCCCACGCGGCCTGAGCCGGCGGCCAAGCAGGCGTCGCGGCAACGCGCTACCCTAGCCGCCCCGTCGCCGCATCCAGCCGCCATGGCACGCCCCGACCTGACCGCCCGCCTCCAAGCCCAGCGCGCGTTGCGCGATGCACAAGGCCGTCGCCGCCCGCGGCGCACGGTCACCCGTCGCGATGGTGTGCGCCTGGAAGTCGATGGGCGCTGGCTGACCGGCTTCTGCAGCAACGATTACCTGGGCCTGGCCCAGCAGTTCAGCGTGGTCAACGCACTGCAGGATGCCGCTGCGCGCGAAGGCGCCGGTGCCGGTGCCTCGCATCTGGTCTGCGGCCACCACGCGCTGCACGACGCATTGGAACGCGAAGTGGCCGAGTGGCTCGGTTATCCGCGTGCCTTGCTGTTCGGCAGTGGCTTCACCGCCAACCTGGCCGTGCAGCAGGCGCTGCTGGGCGAAGAGAACGATGTCTGCGTGCAGGACAAGCTCAACCACGCCAGTCTGCTCGATGCCACCCGGCTGGCCGGCGCGCGCCTGCGCCGCTACCCGCACCTGGACGCGGAAGGTGCGATGCGCCAACTCAAGCATGCGCCCGATGGCGCAGCGATGCTGGCTACCGACGGTGTCTTCAGCATGGATGGCGATGTCGCGCCGCTGCGTGCGCTGTCGCTGGTCGCGCGCCTGCAGCAGGCGCTGTTCTACGTGGACGATGCGCATGGCGTGGGCGTGCTCGGCGATGGTCGTGGCGCGGTCGCCACCGCCGGCCTGGGCGTGGACGATGTGCCGCTGCAGCTGGTCACCCTGGGCAAGGCGCTCGGCGGTTCCGGCGCGCTGGTGCTCGGCCGCGAAGACCTGATCGAGCACCTGGCCGAAACCGCACGCCCCTACATCTACACCACCGCCATGGCGCCGGCGCTGGCGGCATCCGCATTGGAAGCGGTGCGCCTGGCCCGCCGCGATCATTGGCGGCGGGCGAAGCTGGCCGATCTGATTGCCCTGTTCCGCAGCGAAGCGCGACGTCATGGGCTGGATCTGATGGCATCGGAAACGCCGATCCAGCCGCTGTTGTGTGGCGACGACCACACTGCCATGGCGATGTCGCAGGCGCTGGAGCAGGCCGGCTGGCTGGTCGGCGCGATCCGCCCACCGACCGTGCCGGAAGGCAAGGCGCGCCTGCGCGTCACCTTGTCCGCGCTGCACACCACTGAGCAGGTACGCGGCCTGGTCGAAGCCATCGCCGTTGCACGCGACCGCGTGGCCTTTGCCGCGCGTGAAGTGCTGCCGCCGTCGTTGCCGGCGCTGGCCTGAGTGATCGTGTAGTTCCCCATGCATATTGAAGTGACCGGCCATGGGCCGGACCTGGTACTGATCCACGGCTGGGCCCTGCAGGGCGGCGTGTTTGCGCCGCTGGTGCAGCGCTTGGCCGATCGATTCACGCTGCATCTGGTCGACCTGCCCGGCCATGGCCACAGCCGCGACGACAGCACCCCGCTGCGCCTGCCGTTCGTGGTCAATGCCATTGCCGCGGCCACGCCGCCAGCGGTGTGGTGCGGTTGGTCACTGGGCGGTCTGTTCGCGCTGCACGCGGCGGCCACGCTGCCGAAGGTGCGCGGTCTGGCGATGATCGCCGCCACGCCGCGCTTCGTGCGCGGTGATGACTGGCCGCATGCGGTGGAGCCATCGGTATTCGAGCAGTTCGGTCGTGACCTTGCGCAGGACTTCAGTGGCACCCTGGAACGTTTCCTGGCACTGGATGTGATGGGTTCGGCGCATGCCCGCGAGGAACTGCGCACCCTGCGGCAGCGCCTGGTCGAACGCGGAGCGCCCACCGAACGCGCACTGCACGAGGGCCTGCAGCTGCTGGAGAACACCGATCTGCGCGGTGCCCTGCCCGCACTGGGCAAGCCCAGCCTGTGGATTGCCGGCCAGCGTGACCGTCTGGTCTCGCCGGCGGCGATGCAGGCCGCTGCCGCGCTGGCGCCCGGGGGGCAGTCGTTGACCGTGGGTCATGGCGGCCACGCCCCCTTCCTCGGCCACGCCGATGACGTTGCAGCCGCCCTGCAACACTTCGTTGCCGGCCTGTCACCGGCCGATGGCGGACAATGAGCCTTCCTAAGCTTGTGCAGGACTGACGCATGGATCTGGGCATTTCCGGCCGCTGGGCACTGGTCTGCGGCGCCAGCAAGGGGCTTGGCCTTGGCTGCGCGCGCGCATTGGTGCGCGAAGGCGTGAACGTGGTCATCGTCGCCCGCGGTGACGCTGCGCTGCAGGCCACGGCTGAAGAACTGCGTACGCTGCCCGGTGCCGCTGAAGTGCGGGCGATCGCCGCCGACGTCACCACAGAGGCGGGCCGCGCCCAAGCGCTGGCCGCCTGCCCGCAGGTCGACATCCTGGTGACCAACGCCGGCGGTCCGCCGCCGGGCGACTTCCGCACGTTCGAGCGCGACGACTGGATCGCCGCGCTGGACGCCAACATGCTGGCGCCGATCGCGCTGATCCGCGCCACCGTGGACGCGATGATCGAGCGCGGCTTCGGCCGCATCGTCAACATCACCTCGTCATCGGTGAAGGCACCCATCGACGCGCTGGCGCTGTCCAACGGCGCGCGCAGCGGCCTGACCGGCTTCGTCGCCGGGCTGGCGCGGCGCACCGTCGTCCACAACGTCACGATCAACAATCTGCTGCCCGGCCAGTTCGATACCGACCGCCTGCGCGCCAACTTCGCCCACGCCGCCGGCCAGGACGGGGACGTGCAGGCGGTGGCCGAACGCCGCCGCCAGCAGATCCCCGCCGGCCGTTTCGGCACGCCGGACGAATTCGGCGCCGCCTGCGCCTTCCTGTGCAGTGCACAGGCCGGTTACCTCACCGGGCAGAACCTGCTGATCGACGGCGGCGCCTACCCCGGTACGTTCTAAGAGACTTCTGCAATGCCGTCCCACTTCGATGCCCGCCATGTCCGCCGCGCCTTCGCCCGCGCCGCCACCAGCTACGACGCTGCCGCCGCCCTGCAGCGCGAGGTGCAGTCGCGGCTGCTGGAATCGCTGGACTACCTGGAGGCACGCAAGCCGGAGGTGGTGCTGGATATCGGTGCCGGCACCGGCCATGCCAGTGCGCTGATGAAGAAGCGCTGGCCGAAGGCGCAGGTGATCGCGCTGGACGTGGCGCTGCCGATGCTCAACCAGGCCAAGCGCCAGGCCGGCTGGTGGAAGCCGTTCCAGCGCCTGGCCGCCGATGCCACGGCGCTGCCGTTGGCCGACAACAGCGTCGATGTGATCTTCAGCAACCTGTGCCTGCAGTGGGTGGACGACCTGCCGGCGGTGTTCGCCGGTTTCCGCCGCGTGCTCAAGCCCGGTGGGTTGCTGGTGTGTTCGACGTTCGGGCCGGAAACGCTGGTCGAGCTCAACGAGGCCTTCGCCGCCGCCGACGACCGCCCGCACGTGAGCCGCTTCGCGCAGATCGCCCAGTTCGGCGATGCGCTGATGATGGCCGGCTTCCGTGATCCGGTTCTGGACCGCGACCTGTTCACCCTGACCTACGACGACCTGCCCTCGTTGATGCGCGAGCTGCGCGCGATGGGCGCGACCAACGCACGGGTCGATCGCCGCCATACGTTGACCGGCCGGGGGCGGTTCGCGGCGGCAGCGGCGGCGTACGAACCGATGCGCCGTGCCGATGGCAAGCTGCCCAGCAGCTGGGAAGTGATCTACGCCCATGCCTGGGCGCCGGATCCGGGCGCGCCGATCCGCGAAGGTGGGCATGACATTGCTTCCGTGCCGGTGTCGGCGATCCCGATCCGGCGCAAGCAGACCTGATTCGAAGGCGCCGCCGGGCATGGCCCGGCGCTACCAGCCGACCTTGATCGGCGCTGTGCTTCCCGTGCCGACCAAGGTCGGCAACTACCAAAAGCAGGTCCCGGCCAGGCGCGCGTTATGGGTAGCGCCGGGCCATGCCCGGCGAGCGCAGCGGCAGCCGCTCAGGTATTGGCCGGTGAACTCAACGGCGGCCGTACCAGGTCGCGGTGGAAGAAGTAGATCTCCTGCACCAGGAAGCGCCAGCTGGTATGGAAGCTGCGGAAGCGCGTGCTGGGCGTGGACGAGGCCAACGCCTGGATGCCCAGCGCCTTGCTCAGGCGCAGCGCGCGCGCCATGTGCAGCGGGTCGCTGACGATGATCACCGAATGCAGCTTGCGCTGGTCCATCAGCCGCTTGGCCTCGACCAGGTTCTGCACGGTATTGCGCGAGGCGGTCTCGATGAGGATCGCCTCATCGGGAATGCCGTGCTTGAGCGCATAGCGCCGGGCCACCTGCGATTCCGAGAAGCGCGCACCGGTGCCGCCGTAGCCTCCGGTAAAGATCAGCAGTGGCGCGTAGCCGGCGTCGTACAGATCCAGGCCGTGGCGGATGCGCTCTTCAAACACCGGCGAGGGCTTGGCATCGTAGGCCGCCGCACCCAGCACGATGATCGCGTCCGCCTTGGCCGCCTGGTCGCGTTCGCCGACCCAGACGATCCAGGCGGTCACGCCCAGCAGCCAGATCACCAGCAGTACGAACAACCGCCACACCCAACCGAGCAGGCCGGTACGTTCGCGATGGCGGCCGCGGCTCATGGCGCTCCCCAACGCAGGGCAGGCAGATCGACATTGCCGCCGGACAGGACCAGTCCAACGCGCAGGCCGGCGAAGCGCGCAGGCTGCGCAAGCACCGCTGCCAGCACGATCGCCGAGGACGGCTCGACCACCTGCTTGAGCACGTCCCACAGCAGGCGCATCGCCGCCACGGTGGCGGCATCGTCAACCACGATGACTTCGGCGCCCGCGGCCTGCAGCAGCGCGAAGTTGGGTGCGCCGATCAGTGTGCGCAGTCCGTCGCAGATCGTGTCCGGGGTAAATGCCTCCTGGCGCTTGCCGGTCGCCAGCGAACGGGCGGTGTCGTCGGCACCGGCCGGCTCGGCCAGCACCAGCCGCGTGCCCGGGCTGGCGTGCCGCAGGGCCAACGCAGTGCCACTGGCCAGGCCACCACCGCCCACCGGCACCACCAGCACGTCGAACGGCCCCTCGCTGTGCAGCAGCTCCAGCGCGGCCGTGCCCTGCCCGGCGATCACCGCGGGGTTGGTGTACGGATGGACCAGAGTGGCGCCGGTATCGGCCTGCACCTTGGCGCAGGTGGCCTCGCGGTCGGCAATGGTGGCCGGGCAGCGCCAGAGGGTGGCGCCATGCCGGGCGATATTGGCCAGCTTGGCGGCCACGGCCCCTTCCGGCACCACCACATGGCAGGGAATGCCCCGTGTGCGGGCAGCCAGCGCCAAAGCGGCACCGTGATTGCCGGAGGAATGGGTCACCACACCGGCACCGGCGTGTTCGGCGTCGAGCGACCACACCGCATTGCACGCACCGCGGAACTTGAACGCGCCGCCGCGCTGCAGGTGCTCGGCCTTGAACGCCAGTTGCGCACCGGCCAACGCATCCAGCGTGCGCGAGCGCAGCACCGGGGTCACGCTGGCATGGGGCGCGATCCGCGCGGCGGCGGCGAGGACGTCATCAGCGCGGGGCAACAGTGAATCGCTCATGACGCAAGATTAACGTATGGCCCCGCGCTGGCGAGGGCGCCATCGGTCATGCCAGCGTGCATGCCTACACCGCCATTCATCCTGGCCGGCGGAATTAAGGGCTGATTCAACGCCGGCGGCTGAAGCTGCCTGCATACCCGTCCTCTGGGGGGACCCATCATGAAAACGCGCCTGATGCTTGCCGGTGGCCTGCTGCTGGCCCTGACCGGTTGCACCACCTATGACTATGTCGGTGGCCGCGGCGGTGGCTACTACCACGGTGCGCCGTCGGTGGAGTACCGCTACCCCTATGGCTACCCGGCCGACTACGGCTATCCGTATTACGGCGGCGGTGGCTATTACGGCTATGGTGGCCCGTACTACCAGCGGCCGATCTACCGCCCGCCGCACCACAACCACCGCCCGCCACCGCGTCCCGGCAACGGCGGCGAAAACCGCCCGCCACCGCCGCCGCGCCAGAACAATGGCGGCTCGCCCTGGCGCAACATGGATTCGATGCGTCGACCGCCGCAGCCTGCACAGCGGGTCGAGCGCCCCTCGCCGCCGCCGCAGGCGCGTCCGGCTCCGGCTCCGCGTGCGCCGAGGATGAACAGTTCCCCTTGGCGTGCCATGGATCGTGAGAGATAGCGCACAGTTGACGCTTGTTCCATCTTGCATTTCACACGGTCCAAGCCTCAATCTACGCAGGTGGTGACGGCCAGCGTCACAAAGTGACAAAAGCGTTAAGGGCCCGTCCCAAACAGCTCTACGTCGATATCCGACAGGAACATCTGGATCCCCCCTGTTCCGGCCCTGTCGGATGTCGGCACCTTTAAAGACGAACGGCCCCGCACTGCGGGGCCGTTCGTTGTTTGGGACATCAGGGCGCGCGGGCAGTAGATCCACGCCATGCGTGGATGACGCGTTCCCAGCCGCCCCAAAAAACAGGGCCGGACAGTCCCCCGACTGCCGGCCCCTCTGCTTCCCCACCGTGCGCCTGTACCGGCCCCTGTTCCAATTCCGGTCACCAGCGCCTGCGGCGCCAGCCACGGTGGGTGCTATTGGGTTATCTGCAAAAATCCTGCCAACTTTAGGGTTGATTTCGACGCCGGCCGGCCGGCGCCAACGTCCCTGCCCCGATTGGCGCTAAAATCGCCACCCCGGCGCCGTCTCCGGCTGCGCCTGCCCCTTGCTGAACAGCCCCCATGATCGATTCCTTCCATCGTTACGACGTCATCGTCATCGGCGGTGGCCACGCCGGCACCGAGGCCGCGCTGGCTGCGGCCCGTACCGGCGTGCGCACCCTGTTGCTGACCCACAACATCGAAACGGTGGGAGCGATGAGCTGCAACCCGGCCATCGGTGGCATCGGCAAGGGCCATCTGGTCAAGGAAATCGACGCCCTCGGCGGTGCGATGGCGCATGCCGCCGACCGCGCCGGCATCCAGTGGCGCACCCTCAACGCCTCCAAGGGCCCGGCCGTGCGCGCCACCCGCTGCCAGGCCGACCGCAACCTGTACCGCATGGCGATCCGCGCCATCGTCGAGGGCCAGGCCAACCTGACCGTGTTCCAGGCGGCGGTGGATGACCTGGTCATCGAGGGCGACCACGTGCGCGGGGTCCTCACCCAGACCGGCCTGCGTTTCGATGCCGAGGCCGTGGTGCTGACCGCCGGCACCTTCCTGGCCGGCAAGATCCACGTCGGCCCGACCCAGTACGCAGCCGGCCGCATGGGCGATCCGCCCGCCACCACGCTGGCTGCACGCCTGCGCGAGCGGCCGTTCCAGGTGGACCGCCTGAAGACCGGCACGCCACCGCGCATCGACGGCCGTTCGCTGGACTACAGCGTGATGGACGAGCAGCCCGGCGACACGCCGCGCCCGGTGATGTCCTTCCTCGGCTCGGTGGATGAGCATCCGCAGCAGGTCAGCTGCTGGATCACCCACACCAGCGAGCAGACCCACCAGATCATCCGCGACGCCCTGCACCGTTCGCCGCTGTACAGCGGCCAGATCGAAGGCATCGGCCCGCGCTACTGCCCCTCCATCGAGGACAAGGTGGTGCGCTTTGCCGAGAAGGCCAGCCACCAGATCTTCGTCGAGCCCGAAGGCCTGGGCATCGTCGAGATCTATCCCAACGGCATTTCCACCTCGCTGCCGTTCGACGTGCAGCTGGAGATGGTGCGCAGCATCCGTGGTTTCCAGAACGCGCACATCACCCGCCCCGGCTATGCCATCGAGTACGACTTCTTCGATCCACGCGGGCTGAAGGCTTCGCTGGAAACCAAGCTGGTCAACGGCCTGTTCTTCGCCGGCCAGATCAACGGCACCACCGGTTATGAAGAAGCTGCCGCACAGGGCCTGCTGGCCGGCCTCAACGCCGCTCGCCAGGTGCGTGGCGTCGAGGGCTGGTGCCCGCGTCGCGACGAAGCCTACCTCGGCGTGCTGGTGGATGACCTGATCACCCACGGCACCAACGAGCCGTACCGCATGTTCACCAGCCGCGCCGAGTACCGCCTGCAGCTGCGCGAAGACAACGCCGACCAGCGCCTGACCCCGGCCGGCCGAGACATGGGCCTGGTCGATGATCGTCGCTGGCGTGCCTTCGAAACCAAGCAGGCTGCCGTGGCCGCCGAGCGCACGCGCCTGGGTGCGCTGTGGGCCACGCCGGCCAATGCGCTGGGCCGAGAAGTGCAGGAAACGCTGGGCGTGGCGGTCAGCCGCGAAACCAACGTGCTGGACCTGATCAAGCGCCCGGAACTGGATTACGCGCAACTGATGCGGGTGCCCTCGCTCGGCCCGGCCGTGGCCGATGGCAAGGTGGCCGAACAGGTGGAGATCGGGGTGAAGTACGCCGGTTACCTGGATCGCCAGCGCGAGGAGATCGAGCGCCAGCAGCGCCATGAAGCAACGCCGATTGCCGGCGATTTCGACTACGCCATCGTGCGCGGGCTGTCGGCCGAAGCGCTGCAGAAGCTCGAGCGGGTGCGTCCGCAGACCATCGGCCAGGCCCAGCGCATTCCGGGCATGACCCCGGCGGCGATCTCGCTGCTGCTGGTGCACCTGGAGCGCGCACGGCGCGGACGCGTGGCATGAAAAAACGGTAGTGCCGGCCGCTGGCCGGCAACCCGATGCACCTTCGGCAGAACCTCTGCAGTTGCCGGCCAGCGGCCGGCACTACCGGCAGGGCTGCGTGCTGCACGCGGTATCATCATCGCGATTGCCCTGCTCTTCCGGAGATGCCGATGACCCCGCTGCGCCCCTTCCGCGACAAGATGCCGGTGCTCGGCCAGCGCGTGTATGTCGATCCGGCCTGCACGATCATCGGTGATGTCGAACTGGCCGATGACGTATCGATCTGGCCGGGCACGGTCATCCGTGGCGACGTCAATTTCGTGCGCATCGGTGCACGCACCAACGTGCAGGACGGCACGATCATCCACGTCAGCCACCACAGCCCGTACAACAAGGCCGGCTACCCGACCCTGATCGGCGAAGGCGTCACCGTCGGCCATGGCTGCATCATCCACGCCTGCAGCATCGGCGATTACAGCCTGATCGGCATGGGCGCGTGCATCCTCGACGGTGCCCGGGTCGAGCGCCATGGCTTCGTCGGTGCCGGTGCGGTGGTCGGCCCCGGCAAGGTGGTGGGCGAGGGCGAGCTGTGGGTGGGCAACCCTGCCCGTCCGGCGCGCACGCTCAGCGACAAGGAGATCGAGTCGCTGCACTATTCGGCCGACCACTACGTGCGGCTGAAGGACGAATACCTGGGCTGAGGCCGCCTCGCCAATGGCCGGGCTCTGCTAAAGTCTGGGCCCGACCAGGAACCGTCGAGACCCCCATGCCCGTGGCTGCACGCCGGAGAGGACTCCAGCGCCCACTTCGGCGGCCATCGCGCTGATGGCCGCGCCGATGCTCGATACCTACCGCGAGGTGGTAACGCCGGAAGGCGTGCCGCTGCAGTTGCCTGCGGCCGGCCCGATGCCGCGTGCGCTGGCCTGGCTGATCGACCTGGCCGTCCGCTTCGGCGCGCTCACCGCGCTGTCCATTCCGCTGGCCCTGCTCGATGAGTTCGGCCGCGGCCTGTACATGGCGCTGATGTTCCTGCTGATGTGGGCCTACCCCATCGTCTGCGAAGCGCTGTGGGGCCGTACCCTCGGCAAGCGCGTGCTGGGCCTGCGGGTGCTCGCGCAGGATGGCGCACCGGTGGGCTGGATGGCCTCGATCACCCGCAACCTGCTGCGCACCGTGGACATGCTGCCTTTCGGCTACGCACTGGGCCTGATCAGCAGCCTGTTCGATCCGCATGGCCGCCGCCTGGGCGATCTGGTTGCCGGCACGATGGTGGTACATGCACCGCCGCATTACCTGCCGCCGCCGGCCACCATCGACAGCGCGCTGGCGCCGCCGCAACCGCTGCGGCCGGAGGAACAGGCGGCGGTGATGGCCTTCGCCGAGCGCGCGCCACGCCTGTCACCCGCACGCCAGCAGGAACTGGCCGGCATCGCCGAGCCGTTGACCAGCGCGTCCGGCCAGGTCGGTGTGCTGCGCCTGTATGCAATGGCCAACTGGTTGCTGGGACGACGATGAAGCAAGAGCAGTTCGTCGCCCGCCATCAACAGGAATGGCATGACCTGGAGCAGTGGCTGCAGCATCGCGCCGGTGCCTCGCGTCGGCGTCGGCGCAGGCCGGGCGCGGAAGAAGCCGGCGATGTCAGCTTCCCGCAGCGTTACCGACGGCTGTGCCAGCAGCTGGCGCTGGCCCGCGAACGCGGCTACAGCCCGCAGCTGGTGCAACGCCTGCAGCAGTTGATGCAGCACGGCCATGGCGTGCTGTACCGCACGCCGCCGACCCGCTGGCGGCGCGCGCTGGAATTCCTGGTTGCTGATTTTCCGCTGCTGGTGCGCAGCCAGGCGCGCAGCATGTGGGCAGCGCTGGCGATGTTCGCAGTGCCGGCGCTGGCCTGCTTCGTGCTGGTGCAGGTGTACCCGGACAGCATCCACCTGCTGATGGACAATGGCCAGATCGCCGAGATGGAGCGCATGTACGATCCATCCGCCGAGCGCCTGGGCCGCGACAGCGGCACCGACTGGATGATGTTCGGCTACTACATCATGAACAACATCAGCATCGCCCTGCGCACCTTCGCCAGCGGCCTGCTGGCGGGGTTGGGCACGCTGCTGGTGCTGCTCTTCAATGGCATCACCATCGGCGCGGTCGCCGGCCACCTGCAGCACATCGGCCATGGCGGCCCGTTCTGGCGCTTTGTGGCCGGCCACGGTGCGTTCGAGCTGACCGCGATCGTGATTGCCGGCGGCGCCGGCCTGCAGCTGGGCATGAAACTGCTGGCTCCCGGGCGGCGGCGCCGCCTGGATGCGCTGGTCGAAGGCGGGCGCATCGGCGCGCGGCTGTGCCTGGGCGTGGCCTTCATGCTGCTGCTGGCCGCGTTCGTGGAAGCGTTCTGGTCTTCCATCGCCGACATTCCGGCCGCAGTGAAGTTCAGCGTGGCCGGGGTGCTGTGGGCCGGCGTGCTGCTGTGGCTGTGGCGCGGTGGACGCGGAGGTGGCCATGCGGATTGACCATCTGGACGTGGTGCTGCGCGCGCGCAGCAGCTGGGAAGCGATGGAGTTGGGCAGCGCGCTGGCCCGCCGCCACGCCCGCGGTGTGTGGGGCAGCTGGCTGCTGGCCAGTGCACCGTTGTTCGTGCTGTTCAATGCACTGGCCTGGTGGCTGGATGCCTTCGGCTGGGCGTGGCTGGCGATGTGGTGGTGCAAACCGTTGTTCGAACGCGCACCGCTGTACGTGCTCTCGCGCGGCATCTTCGGCGAACGGGTCGGCCCGCGCGATGCGCTGCGCGCACAGCGGCAGTGGGGCGGCAGCGGCTTCTGGGGCTATCTGGGCTGGCGCCGTTTCAGCGGCCTGCGCAGCCTGTGCCTGCCGGTCAATCTGCTGGAGGGCAATGCGCCCGCCCAGCGTGGCCCACGCAGGCGTGCAGTCGCCGCCGGCGCTGCGGGCCCTGCGCTGGTGCTGGCGGTGATCTGCCTGGCATTCGAACTGGTGCTGGTGGTGGGCGCGATCGCCACTATCTTCATCTTCATCCCGCTGGAACTGCTGCCCGAATCCTGGCGCGCAGCGTGGGCGATGGTCAGCGTGGAGGCGCCTGCGTGGGCCAAGCTTGGCTTCAACCTGTTGTGCTGGCTGGCGGCGGCGCTGATCGGGCCGTTCTACGTGGGCGCCGGCTTCGGCCTGTACTTGAACCGACGCACGCAGATGGAAGCCTGGGACGTGGAAATCGCCCTGCGCCGCCTGCGCGAACGCCTGCTGCCGGTCGCCTCTTCGTTGGTGCTGCTGTTGTGCCTGGCGCTGCCGTTGGCGCCCGTGCACGCACAGGACGCCGACACGCCGGACGCCGCGCAGACCGCCACGGCCAACGCCGATGAAGACGAAGAAGCGGAAGACGCTGAAGAAGCCGAAGAAGCGGCCACTGCGGAAAACGATCCGGCCAATACACCGGCGCTGATCTTCGGCGACACGCCGGTGGATACCGCTGGCTTCCGCCAGGCCGTGAACCGCGCCTACGAAGATCCGTTGCAGCGGCCGACGCGGCAGGTCAGCCGATGGAAGCCGATCGAAGACGCCGCCGAGAAGCAGAAAGACAAGAAAGAGCTGCAGAAGGACAGCAGCAGCAACGCGGACCGTACGTCGCGCAAGAGCGGCCAGTTGTGGCTGGCCCGGCTCGCCGAATGGGGCCTGTGGGGGCTGCTGGGGGTCCTGCTGCTGGTGCTGCTGTTGACCGCGCGGCTGTGGCTGCCGTGGTTGCGCGGTTCCGGCCGCCGCAAGGAAAAGCAGGCACCGCAGATCACCGAAGAGCAGGTGGAAATGCCGGTGGTGCTGCCGCCGGATGTGGCGACCCAGGCCGGGTTGCTGTGGGACCAGGGACGGCCACGGCAGGCGCTGGCGCTGCTCTATCGTGCCAGCGTGCGCACGCTGGTGGAGCGCACCGGCATCGCGTTGCCGCCCGGTGCCACCGAAGCACAGTGCCTGCGTGCCTCGCGGCGCATGTCCGACAGCACCGACCGTGAACTGTTCGCGCGCATCGTGCGCATGTGGCAGTACGCCGCATACGGCGGGCGCCTGCCCACCCGCAGCGATTTCGACGCGTTGGCCAGCACGCTGCGCCAGCAGTACGGGTGGCAGGCATGAGCCCGCGCCTGTTCTGGTCGTTGCTGCTCGGCGCGCTGGTCCTGCTCGGGGTGCCGCTGACCATCCTGTTCCTGCGCACGCATGAAAAGGTGACCGAGACCATCGTGCTGCCGCCGCAGGGCGAAGCCAGCTACAACCCGCTGTATGTGCTGGGCCAGGCGCTGCGCGCCGACGGCATCGAGGTGCAGTCCCGGCAGCGGCTGGACCTGGCACAGATGCCACTGGCGGCCACCGATACGGTGGTATTGCTGCAGGACACCGCCGACATGCCGCCGCGCACCGCACAGGCCCTGCTGGACTGGGTCGGCACGGGTGGCCATCTGCTGCTGCGCACGCAGCCACCGGCCGAGGACGATGCCAGCAGCACGCAGGGCCCCCTGCTGGACAGGATCGGCGTGGACAGCCTGTTCCATGGCAGCGACTGCCAACCCTTCCACGTAGTCGATGATCCCAGCCACGTCGAGTTCTGCGGCGGCCGGCGCTTCAGCCTGGGCTTCCAGGCCAACGCCACGGCCGAGCGCCGCTGGGGTGGCCAGGAAGGACTGGTGTTCGCGCGCCTGCCGCACGGCAAGGGCCGCATCGACGTGCTGGCGGACATGGACGTCATGCGCGGTGAAGGCCCGTCCGCATCAACACGCCGCCGCGCGGTCGACGCCGATGCCGTTGCCCGCGATGGCCTGCATGACCTCTCCCACCGCGACCTGACGCGCTACCTGCTCGATCCCAACTATGGGCGCGGCACGATGTGGCTGGTATACGGCAGCCGCCCGCCCTCGCTGGGCGCGCGCATCTTCTACCAGGGCTGGCCGCTGTGGGTGCCGCTGCTGCTGGCGATCCTCGGCTGGCTGTGGTCACGCGCGCAACGCTTCGGCAGTGCCCTGCCCGCGCCGGTGGTCGAACGCCGTTCGTTGCTGGAACACGTCCGCGCCAGTGGCGAACTGCTGCTGCGCTTCGGCCATGGCACGCGCCTGTACCTGGCCGTGCAGGCGCTGTTCCTGCACCGCTTGCGCCTGCGCGCGCCCGTCGCTGCGGCACTCGACGGTGCTGCGCGCGACCAGGCCATCGCCGCAGTGTTGCAATGGCCCGTCAGTCGAGTCGCCAGTGCCCTCACTCCGCCTTCGCCGCATGATTCCTCCGCCCTGCGCGAGCGCATCCGCTTGCTGCTCCAGATGAGATCCCTGCTATGACCGATGCCCCTGAACTTCCGGCGGCCGCCACCGCCCGCCTGATCGAACGCGTCGACGCCATCCGCCAGGCCGTCGGCCATGCCTTCATCGGCCAGGCCGATGTGCTCGACCAGATCCTGGTCGCCCTGCTGGCCGGTGGCCACGTGCTGATCGAAGGCGTGCCCGGCCTCGGCAAGACCCTGCTGGTGCGCGCGCTGGCACAGGCACTGGAACTGGACTATGGCCGCGTGCAGTTCACCCCCGACCTGATGCCCAGCGACGTCAGCGGCCATGCGGTGTACGACCCGAAGAGCGAGAGCTTCAAGATCCGTCGCGGCCCGGTGTTCACCAACCTGCTGCTGGCCGACGAGATCAACCGGGCCCCGGCCAAGACCCAGTCCGCGCTGCTTGAAGTGATGCAGGAAGGCCAGGTCACCATCGAAGGCAAGGCCTTCACCCTGGCACCGCCGTTCATGGCGCTGGCCACGCAGAACCCGCTGGAACAGGAAGGCACCTATCCGCTGCCGGAAGCGCAGCTGGACCGTTTCCTGCTGAAGGTGCTGATCGACTATCCGCAGCTGGAGGACGAGAAGCGCATGGTCGCGGCGATCACCAGCGGCCGTGCCGCCAGTGATTTCGACCTGAGCCAGGTGCCGCGCGTGCTCGGTGCCGGCGAACTGTTGGCGTTGCAGCAGGCCACCGCGGCAATCACCGTGGATGACGAAGTGATCGACTACGCGGTGCGCATCGTCGCCGCCACCCGGCAGTGGCCGGGCATCGCCGTCGGCGCCGGCCCGCGCGGCAGCATCGCCCTGGTGCGTGCCTCGCGCGCGCAGGCGGTGCTGGCCGGTCGTGACTTTGTCACCCCCGATGATGTGCGCGACATCGCCCGCCCTGCCCTGCGCCACCGCATTGCATTGGCACCGGAGCTGCAGATCGAAGGCCAGGGTGCCGACGACGTGCTGGGTGCGCTGCTGGCCAAGGTGGAAGCGCCGCGCCGATGAGGCCTGCGCCGCTGCTGCTGGCGTTGTTGTTGGCCTGGGCTGCGCTGGGCGGCGTGGTGCTGGCCGGGCTGCTGCCACGCTGGAGCTGGGCGCTGGCCGGCGCACTGGTTGCGGTGGTGGCACTGGTTGATCTGTCGCGGCAGCGGCGACGACCATCGCCCAGCGTCGAGCGCGACGTGCCCGAGGCCCTGGCACTGGGCGTGCGCCGCGAGATCGGCCTGCGCCTGCAGTCCGGGCAGGCCATGCAGGTACAGGTATTCGATCTGGTGCCAGGCGGTTGGCCACTGGAATCACTGCCGCAACGCGTGCAGTTGCGGGCGGGCCATGCCAGTTCGCTGCATTACCACGTGCAGCCGCAGCAGCGCGGTCGCTTTGCCTTCGAAGGCGTGCAGCTGCGCATCCGCTCGCCATGGCGGTTGTGGTGGCAGCAACGCACGCTGCCACCGGCGCTGGAGGTGCGGGTCTATCCCAACTTCGTGCCACTCACCCGATTTGCGCTGTTCAGTGCCGACCAGGCCTCGCGACTGGTCGGTGCACATGTGAAGCGCCGCCGTGGCGAAGGCACCGACTTCCACCAGATGCGCGAGTACCGCATCGGCGACAGCCTGCGCCAGCTCGACTGGAAGGCCACCGCCCGCGCGCGCAAGCTGATCTCGCGCGAGTACCAGGACGAGAAGAACCAGCAGCTGCTGCTGATGCTCGACAGCGGCCGGCGCATGCTGGCCAGCGAAGGTGGGCTCTCGCATTTCGACCATGCCTTGAACGCCTCGCTGGTGGTGGCCTACCTGGCATTGCGCCAGGGCGATGCTGCCGGCCTGTTCGCGGTAGGCGGCGAGCGTCGCTGGGTGGCGCCGCAGCGCGGCATGGACACGGTGCAGCACCTGCTGCGCGCCAGCTACGACCTGCAGCCGCAGGCCGTGGCCACCGATTACCTGGCTGCCGCCACCGAAGTCTCACTGCGCCAGCCCCGGCGCGCGCTGGTGATGCTGGTCAGCAACGTGCGCGACGAGGACATCGAAGACCTGCTTGCGGCGGTGCGCCTGCTGCAGCGCCGTCATCTGGTGTGCGTAGCCAGCCTGCGCGAGCGCGAGCTGGATGCTGCGCTGGAAGGTGAGGTGCACACGGTGGAAGATGCCGCGCAGGCCGGTGCCGCCGCGCTGTACCTGCAACAGCGCGCGCAGGCGCATGACGCGCTGCGTGCCGAACGGGTGATGGTGCTGGACGTCACGGCCGATGCCCTGCCCGCCGCGCTGGTGGAGCGCTATCTGGCGGTGAAGCGCGAAGGGCTGCTGTAACCGGTAGTGCCGGCCGCTGGCCGGCGGATCACCACAACCGCCGGGCATGGCCCGGCGCTACCGACGCTCCGCCTTGGTAGATGCCAACCTTGGTTGGCACACCATCAACGGCGCCGACCAAGGTCGGCCTCTACCCACAACGGTTGCCGGCCAGCGGCCGGCACTACCCCTGCAGCAAGCGCTTCTGCAACCGCTCCACCGCGCGCTGCAGCAGCACGCGATGCCGCGCCAATTTCATCCACTGCGGCAGCCGCGAGAACATCGAGCGATGATGCCCTTTGGTTTCACGCAGTGTCGCGACGGCGTACTCATGAAGCGCCTGCAGATGCTCCGCGTTGTAGGCCCACAGCAAGCCCGCACGGGTGGGTTCAACAAGATGCAGCGGCAGGCCGAAGTGCGGATCAGCCGGCTCGGCATCGCGCAGCGGGGTGGCCGACACGTCGACATCGCTGCTGCGCCCACATTGCCCACATCGCGCGGGAAAGGTGGCCGGCGAACGAACGCCCGACGCTATCCGGCGATGCACGTACAGCCATTGGTGCCCGCAGTACCCGCACGGCCGACGCCCCTGCATGCACACCGCGCCCACCCAGTCGCCACTGTCCAGCGCAACGCTGCAGCCGGTGCAGCGGAAACGCACCGTCCAACGGTAGGGCTGCCAGCTCGCCAGCACCCAACCCGGCGTATCGCAGCGGTGGCAGCGCACCGCGATGCGGTCGGCGAACGCATTCAGGCCGCGACCATCGTCGAAGTGACGGCCCGGCACGGGAGCAGGACGCCCGCGCCGACCGGGCGGGCGTTGCACCGCCATCAGACGTAGATCCGCGTCGGCGCTTCGTCGATGATCGCGTGCGGCACGAAGCGCGCACTGTCGCGGGTGATCGCGCTGTCGTCCTCGCGGATGCCGATGCCGCAGGCGTGGTCGCCGATCACCCAGCTGCCGATCAGCGGGTAACCGCCTTCGAAGCGGGTGAGCGGATGCGCACGCTGGAGGATCGCCGGACCGTCGTACGGACCGTCGCTGCGCTGCGTGCTGCCGTCGGCCAGGTGCATCTCGATGTTGGCACCTTCGCGCGAGAACAGCGGCTTGCGCACCCAGCCCGAGGCCAGCGCGCTGCCGTCATCGAAGTGTGCTTCCAGCAGGTTCGGATGGCCGACATTGCGCTGCCACAGCAGCGGCAGGATGCCCTTGTTGCTCAGCACCGCCTTCCATGCCGGTTCCAGCAGCTGCACGCCCGAGCCCGGCAGCGCGCGACCGAATTCCTCGGCCATCAGGTCTTCCAGCGGGTACAGCTTGAACAGCGTGCCGATGACCGTATCGTCCAGCGCGGTGAAGCGCCCGTCTTCGGACAGGCCGATGTCCTCGATGGCGATCGCCTGCCCGTGCAGGCCCGTCTGCGAAGCGCAGTCGCGCAGATACTCGACCGTACCGCGGTCTTCGTCCGAGCTGCCCACCGCACTGAAATACAGCGGCGGCGGCAGCTGCGTGGCCAGTTCGCCGAAGCGTTCGACCAGGGCTTCATGGATCGCGTTGAACTGGTCGGCGTGCTGCGGCAGGCGGCCGGCGTTGCGCTGGTCCTCCAGCCACTGCCACTGGAAGAAGCTGGCTTCGAACAGCGAGGTCGGCGTGTCGTAGTTCAGTTCGTACAGCTTGGCCGGGCCGGTGCCGTCGTAGGCCAGGTCCAGGCGCCCGTACAGGTGCGGCTGGCGCTGGCGCCAGCTGTCGGCGATCCAGTCGCGGTAATGCGCGGGGATCGCCAGCTGGTCCATCAGGCGCTCGCTGGCGATGACATCGCCGACCAGGTCCATCGCCATCTGGTGCAGTTCGGCGCTGGGGTCTTCGATGTCCTGCTCGATCTGGCGCAGGGTGAACGCGTAATACGCGCTTTCATCCCAGTACGGCTGGCCGTCGATGGTGTGGAAGCGGAAACCGGCTTCCTCCGCGCGCGCCCGCCACTGGGCGCGCTCGGCAATACGGATACGTTGCATGGGTCGATCAGCCGCCGACGCTGCTGCCGCTGCGGCGCGCGCTGGTGCTGCCAAAGCCGCTGCGGCTGGCGGTCACCGCACGGTTCGGTTCGCTGCTGACCGGGGCCAGCCCGGCCTTGCCCGCGCCGATGCCGCTGGCGGTGTTCAGGCCGCCGCTGCCGCCCGGGGCAGGACGCGCCCAACCGGCGCTCTTGTCCTGGTAGGCCGGCGCCGAAGCCGGCGCCTGCGGGGCCAGGCCACCGCGGTTGCTCAGCATCTGCGACATGAAAAAGCCCATCATCATCGGACCGATGAACGAGGTGCCGGCCGAGGTGTGCTGCTGCACGCACTGCTCAGGCTTGTAATCCTGTTCGCAGGCTTCCTTGGTCGCGTACTTCGGCGCTGCGTCGGCAGACTTCTTCTGCGCCTCGGCAAACGCATTGCGGCACGCCGAAGGATCAGCGGTAGCCGTGGTGCAGGCCTCCACCGAGGTATACAGGCCTTCCTGCACCTGCACCTGCTCTTCCTTCTGGCAGGCAGTGAACAGCAGCGGCGCAGCGCTCATCAGCAGCAGCGCGGTGGTGCGGGAACGTTTCATGGCCTCATGCCTTCAAGTCGGAACAATGCCCCATCATGCCAAATCCGGGCCAACAACCGGAATCGGCAAAGTGGGAAAGATGAACGGAATTTCATTTTCGTCGTCCTCTCCCTCGATCCATCCACGCATGGCGTGGATCTACTGGCCCACGGCCACCTGTCGGAGGCGGGTGGGTCCGGTGGCGTCCCCTGCCGCCGGACCCACCCCGCCATCCCGCGGATAGCCCGCTTTTGATTTTGACGTTGATTCGGCAGGTGCAGGGCGCAGCCCTGCCGGACCGCCTCCGGTGGTTGCAGCAGCAACCGAAAAAATTGGCCATGATCAACCGACCCCCACGTCGTACGGCCCGCCCGTTCCGCCAGCCATGCCCGAATACCGCTCCCGCACCTCCACCGCCGGCCGCAACATGGCCGGTGCCCGCGCCCTGTGGCGTGCCACCGGCATGAAGGATGGCGACTTCCACAAGCCGATCATCGCCATCGCCAACTCCTTCACCCAGTTCGTGCCCGGCCACGTGCACCTGAAGGACCTTGGCCAGCTGGTCGCGCGCGAGATCGAACAGGTTGGCGGCGTCGCCAAGGAATTCAACACCATCGCCGTGGACGACGGCATCGCCATGGGCCACGACGGCATGCTGTACTCGCTGCCCAGCCGCGAGATCATCGCCGACGCCGTCGAATACATGGTCAATGCCCACTGCGCCGATGCGCTGGTGTGCATCAGCAACTGCGACAAGATCACCCCCGGCATGCTGATGGCGGCGCTGCGCCTGGACATCCCGGTGGTGTTCGTCTCCGGCGGACCGATGGAAGCCGGCAAGACCAAGCTGTCCGAGCACAAGCTGGACCTGGTCGACGCGATGGTCGTCGCTGCCGATGACAGCGCTTCGGACGAGAAGGTCGCCGACTACGAGCGCAGCGCCTGCCCCACCTGTGGCTCGTGCTCGGGCATGTTCACCGCCAACTCGATGAACTGCCTGACCGAAGCACTGGGCCTGTCGCTGCCGGGCAACGGCACCACGCTGGCCACGCATGCCGACCGCGAAGCGTTGTTCCGTCGCGCCGGCCGCCTGATCGTCGAACTCTGCCACCGCTGGTATGGCGGCGAAGACCCGCGTGCGCTGCCGCGCGGCATCGCCACCCAGGCCGCGTTCGCCAACGCCATGACCCTGGACATCGCCATGGGCGGCTCGACCAATACCATCCTGCACCTGCTGGCCGCCGCGCAGGAAGGCGAGGTCGACTTCGACCTGACCCACATCGATGCACTGTCGCGGCGCGTGCCGCAGCTGTGCAAGGTGGCACCGAACACGCCGAAGTACCACATCGAGGACGTGCACCGCGCCGGTGGTGTGTTCGGCATCCTCGGTGAACTGGATCGCGCCGGCCTGCTGGATACCTCGGTGCCGACCGTGCACAGCGCCACGCTCGGTGAAGCACTGGATCGCTGGGACGTGATGCGCAGCGACAACGACACCCTGCACACCTTCTTCAAGGCGGGTCCCGCCGGCATTCCCACCCAGGAGGCCTTCAGCCAGGCCACGCGCTGGCCGTCGCTGGACCAGGATCGCGCCGAAGGCTGCATCCGTGCGCTGGAACATGCCTATTCGCAGGAAGGCGGGCTGGCCGTACTGCGCGGCAACCTCGCCGTCGACGGCTGCGTGGTGAAGACGGCAGGCGTGGACGAATCGATCCACGTGTTCGAAGGCAATGCGCGCGTGTTCGAAAGCCAGGACGCCGCCGTGGCCGGCATTCTTGCCGATGAAGTGAAGCCCGGCGACGTGGTGGTGATCCGCTACGAAGGCCCGAAGGGCGGCCCGGGCATGCAGGAGATGCTGTACCCGACCAGCTACCTGAAATCGAAAGGCCTGGGCAAGCAGTGCGCATTGCTGACCGACGGCCGATTCTCCGGTGGCACCTCGGGCCTGTCGATCGGCCACGTTTCGCCGGAAGCGGCCAGCGGCGGTGTGATCGGACTGGTGGAGGATGGTGACCGCATCCGCATCGACATCCCGGCGCGGCGCATCGACCTGCTGGTGGAGGAGGCGACGCTGGTCCAGCGCCGCGCCGACGCCGATGCACGGGGCTGGAAACCGCGCGCACCGCGACCACGCAAGGTCACCAGCGCGCTGAAGGCCTACGCCCTGCTGGCCACCAGCGCCGACAAGGGCGCCGTACGCAACACCGCCCTGCTGGGCGACTGAATACCGGTAGTGCCGGCCGCTGGCCGGCAGCTGCAGCGCATGTTGCCTGTCGTGCCGGCCAGTGGCCGGCACTGTCCATCCCAGGGGTGCATCATGTGCGGCCCCACACATGGACGTCCTGATGCGCCGTTTCCTCAGCCTGATATCGCTGGCACTGGCCACTGCGTCCACGCCGGCGTTCGCCGACGAATGCCGCTTCGACAATCGTGCCCAACTGCTGGCGATGTCTCCGGCAGCATTCGACCACGGCCCCGGCGAGGGTTGGGACGCGCTGGTCCGGCGCGCCGGCTGCCAGTTGGAACTGGCTGACCTGTTCGCCGCATACCGGCGCCAGGCCAAGGCAAGCGTCCACCCAGCGTTGGCCTGGCACGAGGCGCAACTGCGCGCCTACGCGGGGCAACGCGATCCGGCCAGCGCGCTGATGCGCTTGACGTACAAGCCGGCGGGCGCCGATCCGGAAGGATGGAACCTTTATGTGGATGCGACCATCGCCTTTCTCGACGACGACCTGCCGGCACTGCGACGTGCCCGCGCGCGGTTGGCGGCGCTGCCGCTGCCGCCGGGCGCCACGCTCAGCGACGGCATCGCCGGATTGCAGACCAGGCAAGGCCCGCAGCGCGTCGCATGGCCGCCGCGGCTGCAGACCGTGGATGACCTGATCCGCTGCATGTACCAGCCCTACGCACTGGCATTCGAGTCGTGCCCGCAGTCGCAGGACTGAAAGGCTAAACGCCCTGCTCGCGCGGCCGGGTCAGAGCCCTTGCGGAGGGGATCTGACCCCGCAGCTCAGCCGATGGTGCGCTTGAACGGCGGCAGCGCGTCGATGATGCGCTTGCCGTAACGGCGGGTCAGCAGGCGCGAGTCGAGGATGATCACCCGCCCGGTGTCGGTGGAGGTGCGGATCAGGCGGCCGGCGAACTGGGTCAGCGTGCGCAGCGCATGCGGGATCGCGATCAGGTTGAACGCATTGAGCCCACGCGCTTCCACCCATTCGCTCAGGGTGGCGGTCTGCGGATCGGTCGGCACCGCGAACGGCACCTGGGTGATCACCACCGTGGTGCAGGCCTCACCGGGAAGATCCAGGCCTTCGCCGAACGAGTTCAGCCCGAACAGCACCGAACCCTCGCCGGCGGCGACACGGCGCAGGTGTTCGTCGATCATGCGCGTCTTCGACATCTCGCCCTGCACCAGCACCTGCTTGCGCTTGGCGGCCGGCATCAGGCCCGCCACCTTCTCCATCTTCCAGCGCGAGGTGAACAGCACCATCGAGCCCTTCGTCCAGTCCAGTTCCTTGCCGATGTAGCGCGCCACTTCGCGCGGATGGCCTTCGCGGTCATCGGGCGTGACCGGGAACGGCGGCACGATCAGCTCGGCCTGGTTGGGCAGGTCGAACGGCGAGGACAGCGAGACCATCTCGGCGGTTTCGGGGATGCCGTTGTCGATCGCCAGCGCCTGGAAGTCGCCGCCACCGGTCAGCGTCGCCGAGGTCATCACCACCGAATCCACTTCATCCCACAACAGCTTGCGCAGCACGTGCGCGGCCGACACCGGCGAGCCATGCAGCACCAGGTCGCCATCGCGGGTGGCGGTCACCCAGCGTGCCATCGGTGGCGCGCCTTCCTTGTCTTCGCGGCGCCAGACCTGCCACAGGTTGTACTGCTGCTCGATCATCTCCAGGGCCATGCCGAGGTTGCGCTGCAGGCGCTCGCGCGCCGGATCGTCCGGCTTGCCCTTGGCGACCTGCGCGGTGGCCGCGTGCGCCCAGTTGTAGAGGCTGCGGGTATCGTCGGCCAGCGCCTCGATCGGCTCGCGCCAGGCCTCGGGCAGGCGTCCGTTGGCCGCGCGCCACATCGGCTCCTCGTCGGCCGGCGCCGGCATCCATACCGCCTCGACGTGGTCGCGGAACGCACGCAGACCCTTGGCCACGTTGCTGGCCGCGTCGATGGCTTCGTTCGGCAGCAGGTTGCCGAGGCGATCCTTGTCGACCGCGCGGTAGGCACCGGCGATCAGAATCTGCAGGCGGCCGGTGCGCTTGGCCATTTCATCCAATGCCAGGCTGGCCGCGCCCTGGTCGATGGCCACGTTGCCCACGTGGTGGCCTTCGTCGAGCACCAGCAGCATGTCCGACGGCGCGGCGATCATCGGCTGGCCGTTGTCGCTGTCACCAATGGACAGCGCCGACAGCAGCAGCGCGTGGTTGGTGACCACGATCTGCGCATCGCGCACGGTGTTGCGCGAGCGCAGCACCGCGCACTGCGCCGAGTACGCGCAGCGTCGCCCCGCGCAGCCTGAGGCCGGGGTGGTGATGCGGCTACGCAGGCCAGGACTGATGGTTTCCGGTGCGTTGTCGATGTCGCCGTCCCAGCTGCCGCTGGTGAAGGCCACGGTGAGGCGCTTGGCGATGTCCATCTCGATCGGCGCCAGCGGGCGGTCGAACAGCGGCTGCTCGTCCTCGAACATGCCGTTCTGCGCGCCCTCGCCGTGCGCCTCGGCGGCGTTGCGCGTGCACAGGTAGCGGGTGCGGCCCTTGGCCAGGGCAACGGTCGCCTCCAGGCCGGTGGCCTTGAGGAAGTTCGGAATATCGCGCTCGACCAGCTGCGACTGCAGCGCCACGGTACCGGTGCTGATCACCAGCTTCTTCTTGCTGGCCAGGGCAATCGGCACCCCGGCGGTCAGGTAGCCCAGGCTCTTGCCAACGCCGGTCGGCGCTTCGACCACGCCCACGCCACCGCTGGTGGACAGCGCACGCGACACCACGCCGATCATCTGGCTCTGCGAGCGGCGGGTGGAGAAGCCGGGGGTGTTGGCCTGCAGCGTCGTGTACGCCTTGCGGATCGCGTCCTTCAAGGTGTCATCGAGCTTGCGTGGAGCGGCGACGGTTTCGGTCACGCCAGAACTACCGTAGCGGGGTCAGGCCGGCCATTGTCGCATGGCCGGCCACGGGCTCCGAGGCGCGGGCGCTGAACAGGGTCAGCCGCGTCGCGCGATGGCTGGATGCGCGCCCCGCAACGCTACCGACGCGGCCAAGGCCGCCATCGGAGTCAGGGCGTAGCGGCGCGCTGCCGCAGCAACCGTACCAGTGCCCAGACCAGCAGGACCGTGCCGACGGCATCCAGCATCGCCAGGCCGAAGTGCACCACGCCCAGCACGGTGCTCAGCTGCGAGATCGCGCCGAAGTCGCCGTTGCTGACCATCCACATCGGCACCAGGTTGGCCAGCAGGCTGCCCATGCTGGACGCCAGCAACAGCAGCAGGCCGGTCAGCGCGCCGGTACGTGCCGGATCGCGCGGCGCGCCCATCACCCAGACCAGGCCGACGCACAGGGCAATCAGCACCGGCAGGCGCACGCCGACCATGGTCAGCAGGGAGACCATCAGAGCCTGGGTATCCATCGATCAGTCCTGCCCGGCGAAGGCGCCTGCACCGGCGCGCAGCTGCTGGTAGACCTCGTCGGTCTGCGGGCGTACGGCATGCCACTGCAGGAAGCTCTCCGCCGCCTGCTCGACCAGCATGCCCAGGCCATCGACCGTGTTGCGGCACTGCGCGGCGCGCGCCCAGGCCAGGAAGGCGATGGCGGCCTCGCCGTAGTTCAGGTCGACGGCCGTGGTCATCGAATTGACCAGCGACAGCGGCAGCTTGAACTCGGCGTCGCGATCGCGGCCGGCCGAGGTGGCGTTGAGGATCAGTTCGAAATCACCGAGGTCGCGCAGATCGTCCCAGTAGCGGCTGAGCGCGCGGCCCGGCTCGCCCATGGCATCGATCAGTTCATCGGCACGTTCCGGCGTGCGGTTGACCACCACCAGTTCGGTGATGCCGGCATCCAGCAGCGCCGGAGCGACGCTGCGCGCCGAACCACCGGCACCCAGCAGCAGCACGCGGCGGCCGCGCAGGTCCAGGCTGTGGCGGTCGGTGAGGTCGCGCACCAGGCCGATGCCATCGGTGGTGTCACCGTGCCAGCGGTCGCCCTTGCGCAGCAGGGTATTGACCGAGCCGGCGCGGCGCGCGCGTGCGGTCAGCGTAGTGCACACCGAGAACGCCGCTTCCTTGTGCGGTGAAGTGACGTTGGCACCGACCCCGCCTTCGGAGGCGAACGCCTCCAGCCCGGCCAGGAATGCGTCCGGGGCGAGATCGATGCTGCGGTAGTCGAGGGAGATGCCTTCCTGGCGACCGAACGCCGCATGGATCTGCGGCGACTTCGAGTGGGCGACGGGGTGTCCGAAGACGGCGTAACGATCGGTCATGGAATCCTCAAGCTGGCTAGACTGGTGCTCTTTCGTGCATGGACCTGGATGATGCGTATCGCCCCGACCCTGCTGGTGCTCGCCGCCAGTCTACTCTCTGCCCCGGTGGCGATGGCGTTGAACGAGTACGGCATCGAAGGCATGGGCGTGGTCTCCACCCGTGCCGATGAAGGCCGGGCCACGATCAGCGCCGATGGCCAGCGCATCGTCTTCGCCCGCCGTGGCGAGGCCGGCTGGGGGCTGTGGCAGGCGCGCGTGGTCGACGGCCGCTGGCAGCAGGCGCAGGCGTTGCCGCTGGCGGTGTCTGGCGAGGTGCGCGATCCGTATTTCAGCCGCGATGGCCGCTGGCTGCTGTTCGCCGCAGGCCGCGAGGGCCGGTCGGGGCTGTACCGGGCGGCGATCGCCGCCGATGGCAGCGTGGGGGCGCCGCAAGCGCTGGCAGGCGATGGTGGCCGCCATGAAGAGCGCGGGCCGGCATTGAGCGCGGACGGGCGACAGCTGCTGTTTGCCCGCCAGCAGGGCCGTGGTGCCGGCTGGGACCTGTTCGTGGCCTCGTTGGACGCGCAGGGCGTGCGAGGCCCGGCGACGGCATTGCAGGCATTGAACAGCCCCGCCGATGAAACCGATGGCGACTGGCTGGGCAGCGCTGGCGCGGTGGCCTTCAGCCGTGGCAGCGGTGACACCGCGCAGGTCTGGACCAACGGTTGTGCATGGACGGGCGCTGCGCTGCAGCCGATCGGACTGTCGTTCAACCAGGCCAGCGGCTGGACCGGCGCGCCGGTGGTCGACAACGCCAAGCCGGGCGAAATGATGGTGGCCAGCAGCGCGGCGAAGTCGCCCCGCGCCGGTGGCGTGGATGTGTACCGGCTGGCCGTGCCGAAGGTGGCGGCAGTGCCCGGGTGCATGCAGTAGATCCACGCCATGCGTGGATGATGGTTCGGTGGATACCGACCGCCCCCCCCCGCTCCGGTAGGTGCCGACCTTGGTCGGCACAGAAACAAAACCGCCAACCAAGGTTGGCGACTACCAGTAGATCCACGCCATGCGTGGATGACGCCTTCTGGCCGGTGCCGACTTCGGTCGGCACACGGAGCGCCAACCAGGGTTGGCGGCTACCAGTAGATCCACGCCATGCGTGGATGGCCCGGGTCCCGGGCCACGGCGCTCAGCGCGACAGCACCTCCGCGCGCTGCTGTTCGTACTCCGCTTCGCTGAGCTGGCCGTTGTCCTTGCGCCGGTTCAGGGCGGCCAGTTCGGCCTGCACGCTTTCCGGCACGGCCTGCTCGCGGGCAACCCGGGCCGCAGCGGAGAGCTGCTCGGGCGGGCGCCGCGCGGCGCGCCAGGCAGCAACGAACACGCCGACGATGATGGCCCCGAACACCAGCGTACCGGTGCCCCAGATCAACCATTGCATCCAACCCATTTCAGGTCCCATCGCGTGTTCCTCCGTCCGTCGTGGGCGCTATTGTCAGCGCTCGCGCAGCCAGCGCGCCACCTGCGGCGCGAAATAGGTCAGCACGCCATCGGCGCCGGCACGCTTGAAGCCCAGCAGCGATTCCAGCACGCAGGCGCGCTCGTCCAGCCAGCCGTTGGCGAACGCCGCCTTCATCATCGCGTACTCGCCACTGACCTGGTAAGCGAAGGTCGGAACCCCGAAGGTTTCCTTCACCCGCCGCACCAGGTCCAGGTACGGCATGCCCGGCTTGACCATCACCATGTCCGCGCCCTCCTCCAGGTCCAGGGCGATCTCGCGCATCGCCTCGTCACCATTGGCCGGGTCCATCTGGTAGGTCTTCTTGTCGGCCTTGCCGAGGCTGGCCGCGCTGCCCACCGCATCGCGGAACGGACCGTAGAACGCCGACGCGTACTTGGCCGAGTAGGCCATGATGCGCACGTTGAGGTGGTGGTCGGCGTCCAGCGCACGACGGATCGCACCGATGCGGCCATCCATCATGTCCGACGGCGAAATGATGTCCGCGCCTGCCTCGGCATGCGACAGCGACTGCTTGACCAGCGCTTCGACGGTGATGTCGTTGAGCACGTAGCCCTTGTCATCGATGATGCCGTCCTGGCCGTGCGTGGTGTACGGATCCAGGGCCACGTCGGTCATCACCCCCAGCTCCGGGAAGCGCGACTTCAGCGCGCGGATCGCACGCTGCGCCAGGCCGTCCTCGGCCCACGCCGCCGAGGCGTCCAGCGACTTCTGCGAGGCATCCAGCACCGGGAACAGGTCGATCACCGGGATGCCCAGTTCCAGCGCTTCCTCGGCCACCTTCAGCAGCTCTTCGATCGACAGCCGCTCCACGCCCGGCATCGACGGCACCGCCACGCGACCGGCCGGTTCGTGCACGAACACCGGATAGATCAGGTCGTTGGTGGTCAGCGTGTTCTCGCGCATCAGGCGGCGCGAGAATTCGTCATGGCGCATGCGCCGCGGGCGGTAATGGGGATGAGGCATGGCAGGCTCCAGGGAGTGGCTATTGCAACAGGTAGCCCTGCGGCAGCAGGGGTGCGGGCAACGGGCGTTCGCCGAGGGCGTCGAGCTGGTCGATCTCGATGGTGCGCACCAGCGCGTCCAGCGGCAGGTCGTTCGGCTCCAGGCCGAACGGGTCTTCCATTTCTTCACCCAGCTGGTCCAGGCCGAAGAAGGCGTAGGCCAGCACCGCCGACAGCACCGGCGTGGCCCAGCCCAGCGAGCTGGCCAGGCCGAACGGCAGCAGCACGCAGAACATCCACGCGCAGCGGTGCAGCAGCAAGGTGTAGGCGAACGGCAGCGGGGTGGTCAGGATACGTTCGCAGCCAGCCTGGATCGAGGACATCGCGTGCAGGCGCTCTTCCAGCTGGACGTAAAGAATGGAATCGAGCGTGCCGGCGCGACGGGCCTGGGCCAGTTCGGCGGCGATCATCGCCAGCAACGCATCGGGCACGTTCTCGCGCTGGGCGAGCTGCCCGCGCTGTTCCTCGTCCAGCCATGGCACCGCCGCCAGCGCAACGTCGCGGGCGCGCAGGCGCGCGGCCAGTGCATGGGCGAAGGCGGTGGTCAGGTAGCCGAGGCGCTGGCGGCGCGGTGCGTCATCGGCCAGCAGCACCTGTACCTGCCGCGCCAGCGAGCGCGATTCGAACACCAGTTGGCCCCACAGCTTGCGGCCCTCCCACCAGCGGTCGTAGCAGGCGCTGTTGCGGAAGCTGAGGAAGATCGACAGGACCAGGCCGAGCAGGGTGAACGGGGTGACCGAGACGCGCTCGATGCCGATCGGCGGCGCCATTTCCACCACCGCGGCGACCGCGATGGACAGGACGAGGATGGCCAGCACCTTCGGCGCGATGGCCGGAACGATCGAGCCACGCAGGATGTACAGCAGTTGCCAGCCGTGGGGACGGGAACGAATGATCATGGGAGCAGCCGCGCAGGGCGCGGTTCGACAGGCACGCGGGGGGCTCGCGCAGCCGCCCATTCTACTCCCTGCCCGGCCGGCGGCCGTGTCCCTGCGACGCCCGGTCGCACCGGCCCGGCCGGCTCAGATCACGCCGCCGCCCAGCCCCAGGCGGAGGATGCCGACCACCACCACGATGCCGTTCAGGATCAGCCCGGTCCACGCCCGGCCGCGCTTGCTGGGGTGGGTGAACAGGATGCCGAGCGCGGCGATGATCGCGCCGACCGCGGCGAACGGGATCAGGAACCAGTTGCCCCAGCCCAGCAGCGGTATCAACGCCAGGATCATCCACAGCAGCGCCAGCACGCCCCACAACAGACTGATCACACCCATAGCGCCCTCCCGTGGTTGTTCATGCGCCAACCATAGCCGTTCCCGGCAGCGCCGCCTACCGCCGTTGCCGTCAACCTCACCGGCCCCATGCTAGCGTGCGGCCATGGGTCGAGCCCCGATGTTGGCGCCGATTCAGAGTGCCCGGCTGATGATCCGAACCAGTCCTACAGGGGTATACGCCATGAACATCCGTTGGGTCGCCTTGGCGGCCATGCTGCTGACCGTTGCCGGTTGCGCCAGTACCTCCAAGGTCATGCTGGGCCGCGCCCGCGCGCCGATCGATCCGTCCCAGGTGCAGATCTATTCGACGCCGCCCGCCGGTTCGCAGGAAATCGCCCAGCTGGAATCGTCTTCGGCGGTGGGCTTCGGCACGCAGGGCCAGACCGATGCCGCCGTGGCTCGCCTCAAGCGCGAAGCGGCTGCACTGGGTGCCAACGGCGTGATCCTGATGGGCGTGGGCAGCAGCGGCTCACCGGTCGGCATGTCGGTGGGTGCCGGCAGTTACGGTTCGCACGTGGGCGGCGGCGTGGGCATCGGCATACCGACGACGCAGAAGCGCGCCGCCGGCGTGGCGATCTGGGTACCGGATCCGGCGCCGCCGGCACGCCTGCCGACGCAGACGATCACCCCGCAGCGCTGACGTGGCGGTAGTGCCGGCCGCTGGCCGGCAACCGCAGGCAAAGGCAATGCCGGCCAGCGGCCGGCACTACCGGTCAGTTCTTCCTGTATTTCGGAACGAACTGCTGCTGCACGGCTTCGGCCAGCTGGTCCGGCGGCAACAGGCCCTGGTCGAGCAGGAAGTTGTTGAACGCCAGGCGGTCGAACTTCGCGCCCAGTGCCAGCTCGGTCTGCATGCGCAGTTCGAGGATGCGGGTGTAGCCGTAGAAGTAGCTGCCCGCCTGGCCCGGCATGCGCACCATGTAGCGGTCCAGTTCCTGGGTGGCCATCGCCTTGGACAGACCCACCTGCTCGATCAGCACGCGCTCGCCGTTGGCACGGTCGGTCAGGCCGAGATTGAGCATCGGGTCCAGCATCGCGCGGGCGGCACGCAGCAGGCGGAACTGCAGCGCGATCATCTGCCCGTCCAGCGGCTCGTACGGCACCATCTCCGCCTCGGCATACAGCGCCCAGCCTTCCACGTTCACCGAATTGAACGCGAACATGGTGCGCGCCAGCGACACGCCACGCTCGACCATCGCGGTGAACTGCAGCTCGTGGCCCGGGCGGCCTTCATGCGCGCTCAGCGTCCAGGCCGCCGAACCGAAGTTGAAGTCGTCGTACTGCGCACCCGCACCGGCGGCCGGGTTGCCCAGCGGCAGCACGAAGGTGCCCTGCTGCCCGGTGTTGTTGACCAGCGGCGCAGGCAGGAAGTGCGGTGCCGGGCTGGCAGCGCTTTCGGCGGCCGAGCCCAAGCGCATCTGCATCGCGCGCTGCGGCACGTCGACGATGCGGTGTTCGCGGATCAACGGATCGATGGCATCGATCACCTTGCGGTAGTGGCCTTCAAGCTGGTCATCGGCAATCTTCTCGCCCTTCAGCGCGCGGATCACCGCCACCGGGTCGCTCGGATCACTGACCTTCAGGCCCTTCTCTTTCACCACCAGCGGCGCCAGCTGGCGCATCGCCGAGCGGGTTTCCATGAACTCCAGCTGCGCGCGCTGCATCAGCAGCTTCGGGTCGATATCAATGCCGACCTGCTTGAGCTGGTAGGCGTACAGCGGAGCCGGCAGGCGCGCATCGGCACGTGCCTTCGGCAGCACCTCCTTGCGGGTCCATGCGGCGTAGTCCTTCATCTGTGCGGCAAGCGCCTTCATCGCCTCGTCGGCACCAGCGACCTGGTACTTCTTCAGCAGCGACTCGATGCCGGTGATGTAGGTCTCGACGTTGTCCAGCGACTGCTGCACTTCGATCTTCGTCGGCTGCAGCAGCGTGCTGTCCTTCAACCGCTCTTCGTAACGCTGGCGGGCCAGCGTGGTGAACGCGGTGCCGCCCGGCTGCAGGCCCGCATACGCCTTGAGGCGATCGACCGCCTTGGCCCGGCGCTCGGCCGGCACCTGGTCGGACAGCAGCAGGTTGAGGCCGCTGAACACGCTCTGCGGCGCATCACGCCACGGCAGCAGGTACTTCTGGTTGAGCTCGCTGCCTTCGATGCTCTGGTTGGCGGCGGCGATCATGATCTCCAGGTCCTGGCGGACGTTGGGATCCTTCTCGCTGGCCAGCTTGGCCTTCAGTTCGTCGCGGGCCTTGGCCATCGCGGCGCGGTAGCGCTGGTCGTTGTCAGGGCCGAGGTCGGCGACCTTGTCGTCGTAGCCGGGCACGCCGAAGAAGCCGGTCTCCTCGGGCTGGAACGGCCCCTGCGCATCAAGCAGGATCTGCGCCAGTGCATTGCTGCGCGCGACCCAGCCCGGGCTGGCCGGCGTGGAGGCCTTGGTGGCCTTGGTGGCCGGTGCGGCCAGGGCCGGTGGGGCCGACAGCAGCGGGGCGGCGGTCAGGGCCAGGGCAACGGCCAACGCGATCGGCTTCATGGGACACTCCAGCAAAGGGTTGCCCGCAACTTACGCGCTCACGACGATGGCGACAATCGGCTGGAGGTCACGCCATCTACAGCGCTGCCGTCAGCGCGCATTCGCCACGATCGCGGCAGGCCTGCAGTTCGCATTCGCCGGCCGCCTCGGCATCATCCAGCGCGCTCAGGTCGAAGGTCTGCTTGTCTTCGGCCAGCACGTACATCACCGGGTAATCCCACACGTCGTCGCTGCGGGTGCCCTTCACGAACAGGCGGCCGTGCGCATGCGGCCCTTCCAGCGCCACGGTCAGGCCGACATCGCGCTCGCCGTTGATGGCGGTCTGCATGCTGCCCAGCGGCAGCGTGCCGGCCTGCAGCGGTTCCCCGAATACCTGCACCAGTTCGACGCTGCAGCCGGCGCGGCGCATGGCCTCGCGCATCGGCGCACTGTCGTGCGCGGCCTCGGTCCAGCGCAGCACGCTCCAGGCGATGGCGCCGCCCAGTGCGGCCAGGAACAGCAGCACCGCCAACGGCATCGCCCAACGCCAATGCCGGCACCACCAGCCGGAAGCCAGGGTGGAGGGCGCAGGAATCGGCGGCGGCAGGGTCATGGGCGGGCTCCTTCCCGGATGATGATCAAGGTTTCAGGCAACGCCCCAGGAAAGCTTCGGCAACGCGGTAGCGATGCAGTGCGTCGGCACCGGACAGTCCGTGCTTGGCACCGGGGTAGGTCATCAGTTCAAACGGCTGGCCGCGCTTCTGCAGCGCGCTCATCAGGCTGGTCGAATTGGTGAACAGCACGTTGTCGTCGGCCATGCCGTGGATCAGCAGCAGCGGCGAGCGCAGGCCCTCGATGTGGGTCAGCACGCGTGCTTCGCGGTAACCGGCGTCGTTGCGCGACGGCAGGTCCATGTAGCGCTCGGTGTAGTGGCTGTCGTACAGGCCCCAATCGGTGACCGGTGCGCCGGCCACGCCACAGGCGTAGCTGTCCGACGCCTTGGCCAGCAGCATCAGGGTCATGTAGCCGCCGTTGGACCAGCCCTGCACGCCGATGCGCGCCGGGTCCACCCACGGCTGCTGCTTCAGCCACGCCACGCCGCGCAGCTGGTCGGCCACTTCCACCGTGCCCTGCTTGCCATACAGCGCGCCGCCGAAGTCACGGCCGCGGCGCGGGGTACCGCGGTTGTCCAGCGAAAACACCACATAGCCCTGCTGGGCCAGGTACTGGTTGAACAGATGGTCGCCACGGCCAGGCCAGCTGTCGGTGACGGTCTGGCTGGCCGGGCCGCCATACACGTACACCGCCACCGGGTAGCGCTTGGCCGGATCAAAGCCTGCCGGCTTGATCACGCTGTAGTTCAGCGGCGTCCTGCCGTCGGCCGCGGTGAGCGTGCCGAATTCGACCGGGCGCTGCGCGTCGCGGTAGCGTGCATACGGATGCTTGGGATCGGCCAGATCGTTCTCGACCAGGGTGGCGATCTTCTCGCCATTGGCGCGGAACAGTTCGATCTGCGGCGGCGTGCTGCTGTTGGACCAGCTGTCCACGTACACGCTGGCGTTGCGCGCGAAGCTGGCGCTGTGCATGCCTGGCGCCTTCGACAGGCGCTGCGGCTGGCCACCCTGCAGCGGGACGGCGTAGATCTGGCTTTCGCGCGCCGATTCGATGCCGGCACGGAAGTACGCCAGGCCGGCCTTTTCATCGACCGCCAGCAGTTCATCCACCGACCAGTTGCCGTGGGTCAGCGCGGTGGCCTTGCCCTTGCTGTCGATGCGGTACAGATGCTGGAAGCCGGTGCGCTCGGACGACCACAGCACGCTGCCGTCGTCGAGGAAACGCAGGCTGTTGTGCAGCGGCACCCAGGTCGGGCTGGTCTCGTGGGCCAGCACGCGCTGCTGGTTCGAGGCCAGGGTGACTTCCACCAGGTCGAGCTTCTTCTGGTCACGCGACTGGCGCTGGAAGCTCAGGTGCTGCGGATCGCGCCAATCGACGCGGGCCAGGTAGATGTCCTGTTCCTTGCCAAGGTCGATCCACTGCGTCTGCGCATGTTCGGCCGGCGAGATCACGCCCAGCTTCACCTGCACGTTGGCATCGCCGGCGGCCGGGTAGCGCTGTTCGATCACATCGGTGCGGTCGGCATAGACCTCGTAACGCTTCTGCACCGGCACCGGGCTTTCATCGATGCGGGCGTAGGCGATGGCCGAATCGTCGGGTGCCCACCAGTAACCGGTATGGCGATCCATCTCCTCGTCGGCGACGAATTCGGCGACACCGTTGCCGATGGTCGTGCTGCCATCCCCGGTCAGCTGCATCTGCTTTCCGCTGGCCAGGTCGATTACCCACAGGTTGCGGCCGCGGATGAAGCTGACGAAGCCGCCCTTGGGCGACAGCTTGGCGTCGGTGGCAAAGCCTTCGCCGTGGGTCAGCTGGCGCACCGCGGCCTTGCCTTCCTGCTTGAGGTCGTACAGGTACAGCTCGCCGCCCAGCGGGAACAGCAGGCGCTGCGCGTCCGGTGACCACTGGTAGTCGACGATGCCGGTCATGGCGGCGATGCGCTGGCGCTCGCGGCGGGCCTTTTCCTCGTCGCTGAGGGTTTCGGTGCCGGGCAGCACCACCTTCGAATCCACCAGCAGGCGGGTCTGGCCGCTGCCGATGTCATAGCTCCACAGGTCCAGCTGGTTGCGGTCGCTGTCCTTGCCGCGCAGGAAGGTCACGCGCGAACCATCCGGCGCCACCTTCGGCTTCATCAGGGTCGGGCCGGACAACGGCAGCGGGCCGGTGATGGCTTCCAGGGTGAGTTTTTCAGCGTGGGCGACGGTACTGGTGGCAAGCATGAGGGCGAGCGAGGCGAACAGATGGCGCATGGAGGGTCCCGGCAAACGGCAGGTCCGCCACCGCGACAGGCGCGGGACGGTCAGCGTCCATCCTAACCAAGGCGGTGCAGGAAGACAGCATGACCTTCTGCCCATGAGGTCTTCCCATAATGAGTGCCGACCAACGGTCGGCACCCACCTTCCCGGGTCAGCGCTTGCCGAACAGGTGCCTGCGCTCTTCGTCGCTGAGCGGCTTGCCCGCGTCCGGGTTGACCTGCTGGCGCAGCGCATAGGCGCGCTGGGTCGCCGGGCGGGCGGCGATGGCCTGGTGCCAGCGCTTGAGGTTCGGGAACGCGTCGAAGTCCGCCGGCAGCTTGTCGTAGGCGCCAACCCACGGGTAGCTGGCCATGTCGGCGATGGTGTACTCCTCGCCGGCCAGGAAGGCGTGCTCGGCCAGGCGCTTGTCCATCACCCCGTGCAGGCGGCGCACTTCATTGTCGTAGCGCTCGATCGCGTACGGGATCTTCTCCGGCGCGTATACATTGAAGTGGCCCATCTGCCCGCTCATCGGGCCCAGCCCGGCCATCTGCCAGAACAGCCATTCCAGGGTGGTGACGCGGCCACGTGGGTCGGCTGGCAGGAAGCGGCCGGTCTTCTCGGCCAGGTACAGCAGGATCGCACCGGACTCGAACACGCTCTGCGGGGCACCGCCGTCGGCCGGGGCGTGGTCGACGATGGCCGGCATCTTGTTGTTGGGGGAAATGGCCAGGAACTCCGGCTTGAACTGGTCGCCCGAACCGATGTTGACCGGGTGGATGCGGTACTCCAGGCCGGCTTCTTCCAGCAGCAGGGTCACTTTGTGGCCGTTCGGGGTAGGCCAGTAATACAGGTCGATCATGGCGGCGGCTCTGGGGTACGGAAAGGAACCTGAAGTCTAGTGCGTGCGTTGGCTTGGCACCGTCATGGCGGGCCGGTAACCTCGCCTCTCCCCCGAAACGCAGCATCCTCCGCATGAGTGCAAACCGACCGCTACTGTCCCCGCTGTCCAGCCTGATCTTCGCTAGCCGCTGGCTGCAGCTGCCGCTGTACCTGGGTTTGATCGTTGCCCAGTGCGTTTACGTGTTCCTGTTCGGCAAGGAACTGTGGCACCTGATCTCGCACTCGGTGTCGATGGGCGAGCAGCAGATCATGCTGATCGTGCTGGGCCTGATCGACGTGGTGATGATCTCCAACCTGCTGGTGATGGTGATCGTCGGCGGCTATGAAACCTTCGTCTCGCGCCTGCGCCTGGAAGGCCACCCGGACCAGCCGGAATGGCTGAGCCACGTCAACGCCAGCGTGCTGAAGGTGAAGCTGGCGATGGCGATCATCGGCATCTCCTCGATCCATCTGTTGAAGACGTTCATCGCAGCCAGCCCGCTGAACGGCCTGCCGCTGTGCAAGCCGGAGCAATGGGCTGCGGCGGCTTCGTCGGCATCGGCAAGCTTCTACAACGCCGGCGCCGATACCTGCACCACCCTGACCCCCGATGGCGTGCTGTGGCAGACCATCATCCACTGCGTGTTCATCCTCTCGGCCATCGGCATCGCCTGGACCGACAAGCTGATGTCCAACAGCCACAGCAAGGCTGTCGCGCACTGACATCAACGCCGGCGGCGGCACGACTGCCGTTGCCGGCTCCGCTCCCGGCCCTTGTGCGCAAGGGTGGCCGGGATGCTAGATTGCACCCTCGCTACAGGCGACGGTGACGCTGGGAAACGTCCCCCGCCACGCCCGGACCTTGCGTCCCGGCCATGCGTATCTACGTTTTTCGTAACGTCGTCTTCTTAGAGGGGAGCAGGATGTCGCACGTCGCAATGATCGCTGCCGCGCGCCGGTGGTTGCCGGTCGCTCTGGCTTTGGCCCTGGCTGCCTGCTCGGGCAAGGATGAAACACCGGCTCCGGCCGCGCAGGGCGCCGCCGCTCCCGCCGCTGCAGCACCAGCCGCACCGGCAGTGGCCGCCAAGGTGCAGTCGATGGGTACCGAGCAGCTGCGCGAATCGGCCAGCCAGGCACTGCGCGAGAACCGCATGTACGCCCCGGCCGGCGACAACGCCATCGAGTACTACCTGGCACTGCGCGACAAGACGCCGGACGATGCCTCGGTGAAGAGCGCGCTGACCGATCTTCTGCCGTACACCCTGATCGCCGCCGAGCAGCATCTGGGCCGCGAGGATTTCACTGAAGCGCAGCGGCTGGTCGCCCTGATCGAAAAGGTCGATGCCTCGGCCCCGGCCCTGCCGCGCCTGAAGGAAGGCCTGACCAAGGGCGTGCAGGTTGCCGCCAAGCGCACCGAAGACGAGACCGAGAAGGTCAAGAAGGACGCTGAAGACCGCACCAAGCAGCTGGCCGAGCAGCAGCGCCTGACCGAACAGCGTGCCAAGGAAGCCGAAGCGGCCAAGCAGATTGCTGCGCAGCAGGACGTTGCCCGCCGTGACAGCGAGCGCCAGGAAGCCGAGCGCCAGGCTGCCGCGCGTCGCGATGCCGAGCAGAAGCAGCAGCAGGCCGCTGCGCAGCAGGCCAACGCCGCCCGCCAGGCCGCGACCGCCGCTGCACCAAGCCTGCGCCCGGTCAGCACGCCAGCCCCGCGTTACCCGGCCGAAGCACTGCGTTCGGGTACCTCCGGCGAAGTCCTCGTGGAGATCACCGTCGGCACCGACGGCTCGGTGACCAATGCGCGCGTACTGCGCGGCACGCCATCGCGTGTCTTCGATCGCGAAGCCCTCAACGCGGTCAAGCGCTGGCGCTTTGAGCCGGTCACGGCCCCGGTCACCACCCGCCGCACGCTGGTGTTCGCACCGGGCGGCTGATGCCCAAGGCGGTAGCGCCGGGCCGCGCCCGGCGGTTCTGGAGCAAGGCCCGGCATGTCCGGGCCTTGTGCGTTTCAGGCTGCGCTGTCGATCAACCGTTGCAGCGCAGGATCACGCGCGCTCAGCACCTGGAACAGGCCCAGCGCGTGCAGCCCGGGCAGCAGGCTGCGCAGATCGGCTTCGGCGGTGGCACGGAGGTCGGCATCACGGGCCGGGTCCTGCCACTCCCGCACGGTGGCGAGAAAGGCGCCGACGCTGCCCTTGCGCACGGTGAGGCCGTTCACCTGCACCTCGTTCTGGTGGTCGGGAAGGATGTCGTGCGGCTGCATGGCGTGCTCCTGGGAGATGGACGCCCAGTGTCGACGCTCGCCACCGACCGTTCTGCCGTATAACTGCCAATCGATATGGCAGAACAGACATTCCAGACACCACTGATCGATCCTGCACTGGCCGATGGCAGTGAGGGGCCGGCCCTGCTCGGCACGCAGCTGGCGATGCCGGGTTCACGGCGCACCGCCCGCCACCAGCACGCGCGCGGGCAACTGCTGGGCGCCCACACCGGCCTGTTGCGGATCGAGGTGGGCGACACCCACTGGCTGCTTCCGGCCGGGCACGTGGCGTGGCTTCCGCCACAGCATCCGCATGCACTTTCCAGCATCGGCAGCTTCGATGGCTGGAGCCTGTACTTCAGCAAGGCGGCCTGCGCGGGACTGCCCAATGCACCGCGCATCTTCCAGCCCAGCGACCTGCTGCAGGTGGCGGTGCCGCGGGCACTGCACTGGTGCGGGCAGGCGTTGGATGCGGGGCAACAGCGCTTGGCTGGGGTGATCATTGATGAGATCGCCGCCGGCACGCCATTGCCGCTGGCACTCCAGCAACCCAGCGACCGCCGCCTGCGCCGCATCGCCGCCGCCCTGGCACGTGCGCCACATGACACCCGCACCGTCGAGGACTGGGCAGTCGCCAGCGGCCTGTCCAGTCGCAGCCTCGCCCGCCGCTGGCAGGCCGAAACGAACATGACCCTGACCCGCTGGCGGCAGCGCCTGCGCGTGCTGCTGGCCCTGCCGCGATTGCTGGCCGGTGAATCCGTCACCACCGTGGCGCTGTCATTGGGCTACGACACGCCCAGCGCTTTCATCGCGATATTCAAGCGCGAGATGGGAGTGACGCCGGCGCGGTATGCAGAAGGAAACGCTTCACAGCGCTGAAATGCACGAGGCCCGGCATGACCGGGCCTCGTGCCACATCCGCCGGGCATGGCCCGGCGCTACCGGTTCCACTCAGCCGGAAATCGCCAGCCGCTCGTTGTGGTAGCGGCGCACGGCGGCGAACCACAGCACGGCGGCCAGCGCCAGGCTGGCGCCGAGGTAGATCGCCCAGATGGTCGGGCTGATGTCCTCGTGGCGGATCACCTTCAGCAGCATCTGGTTCTGCGACAGGAACGGCACCGCGTACTGCCACAGCTCGCTCTTCACCGGGTAAGCCATCAGCGCGTAGCCGGGCAGCATCGGCAGCAGCACCAGCCAGGTCATGTGGCTCTGCGCTTCCTTCATGCTCTTGGCCGCAGCCGAGAGGAAGGTCAGCAACGAGGTGCCGATCAGCAGCATCGGCACCATCACCAGCAGCATCTGCAGCATCGAGCCGATGTTCATGTTGAGCTGCCTGCCGACGTTGCCGGGCGCGATCTGTGCGCTGGCCTTGAACGCGATCAAGGTCAGCAGCAACGAGGCGAAGCCGACCACGCAGGCGGCGGCGATCTTGCCGCTGACGATGGCACTGCGCGATCCCGGGGTCGCCAGCAACGGCTCCAGCGATTGCCGTTCGCGCTCGCCGGCGGTGGCATCCATCACCAGGTACGCGCCGCCGATGAACGAGGTCAGCGTCAGCAGCACCGGCAGCAGCATCGACAGCATCATGCCGCGCTTGGCCTCGGCACTGGCCATGTCCTGGGTGGCCACATCCAGCGGTCGTGCAACCTGGGCGTCGACGCCACGCGCCATCAGCCGCAGCGCACCAACCTGGCCGTTGTAGGTTGCCAGGGCCGCCTGCAGGCGCGCACTGGGCACTTCGGCGGCGCGACGGGTGCTGTCACGGATCACTTCCACCAGCGCGGGCTTGCCATCGGCCCAGTCCTTGCCGAACTCAGGGCTGATGCGCAGGGCCACGTCGATCTCCTGCGAGCGGATCGCTTCGGCCAGATCCTTCGGTGCCGGCGCGGCGTTCAATCCCTGCGCCGCCAGGAAGCGCACCAGGTTCGGCGCATTCTCCGCACCGATGGTCGGAATCTGCAGCGGCTGTTCGATCTGGATCCGCACGCGGCTTTCCGCCAGCTTGCCCATGCCCAGGATCAGCAGCGGGTACAGCACGGGGCCGAACAGCAGGGTCAGCAGCAGTGTGCGGCGGTCACGCGAGAGGTCGCGCAGTTCCTTGCGCATCACCGTCATCAGGGTCGACATCATGCTCATGCGTGCAGGCCCTCTTCGCTGCCGATCAGTTTCACGAACGCATCTTCCAGGTTGGGCTCGCCGGACTGCGCGCGCAGTTCATCGGCACTGCCGGCGGCCATCACCGTACCCTTGGCGATGATCACGATGTGGTCACACAGCGCGCCGACCTCCTGCATGATGTGGCTGGACAGGATCACGCAGCGCCCCTCCTCGCGCAGGCCCAGCAGGAAGCGGCGCAGCGCGCGGGTGGTCATCACGTCCAGGCCGTTGGTGGGTTCATCAAGGATCACGTTGCGCGGGTCGTGCACCAGCGCGCGGGCAATGGCGGTCTTGGTGCGCTGGCCCTGCGAGAAGCCATCGGTCTGCCGATCGAGGATGTCGGCCATGTCCAGCGCATGGGACAGCACTTCGATGCGTTCGCGGATGCGCGATGCGGACAGGCCATGCAGCTCGCCGAAGTAGGCGATGTTCTCGCGTGCGGTCAGCCGCTTGTAGACGCCACGTGCATCCGGCAGCACGCCGAGGTGGCGACGCACTTCCACCGGATCGCGGGCCGCGTCGATGCCATCGACGGTGATGCAGCCTTCATCGGGCGTCATCAGCGTGTACAGCATGCGCATGGTGGTGGTCTTGCCGGCGCCGTTCGGCCCGAGCAGGCCGGTGATGCGGCCGTCCTCGGCGCGGAAGCCGACATCGGCCACCGCCTGGATGCGACCGGTGCGGGTATTGAAGGCCTTGTGCAGGTTGTCGGCGACGATCATGGGGCCCATCCGTTGAACGAGGTGAACGCCGGCACGTAGCTCAGCGTGTCCAGGCAGCTGGCATCCAGCGCCTTGGCATCGGTGGTGTCGATGAACTGGCCGAGCAGGCGTGGCATGCAGCCGGCGGTGAGGGTGCCGTGGCCTTGGCCGCGGGCAACCAGCGCGCGTCCCTTCGGCAGGCCCTTGAGCACCTGCTCGGCGTAACGCGGCGGCGTCACCGGGTCCAGTTCGCCGGACAGCAGCAGCACTGGCAGGTCGCTGTGCAGCGGCACTGCCGCAGCCGCCGCGGCCGGTTGGTGCGGCCACACCGGACAGGCGGCGAAGAACGCGCGCGCCACTTCCGGGCCGACCAGGCTGTCGCTGCTTTCGGCCGGCGCTTGGTAGCGCGGAGCGTCTTCGCTGCAGATCACCGACCACTGCATGCCGCGGTTGATCTGGAAATCCATGCTGCGGGTCGCACCGCGCGCCAGCGACGCCAGTGGTGCATAGCGACCCTGTGCCGCTTCATCCAGCACCAGCGGCAACAGCGAGGAGTACTGCGGTACGTAGGAGAAGGCGAACGCCAGGCCGACCACGCTGTCCGGGGTCAGCACCTCCTGCCGCGGTGCGTTGGTGCCGGGGTCGCGGTAGTCGACCGTGACCGGCGCGCGGCGCAGGGTTTCCACCACGCTGCGCAGCTGCGCACGGGTGTCGACCGGAAAGCGCTTGCTGCAGACAGCGTCCTTGCGGCACTGCTCGGACTGCAGGGTGATCGCGTTGTCGAAGGTCGTGGCGAAATCGCCGCCGACCACCAGCTCGTTCGGTACCACGCCATCGATCACGATGCTGCGGGTGTGCTGCGGGTACGCGGCCGCGTAGCGCTGGGCAACGCGGGTGCCGTACGAGCCACCGACCAGGTTCAGCGTGTTGGCGCCCAGCGCCTGGCGTACCGCGTCCAGATCGGCGATGGCTTCGGCGGTGGTATAGAAGCGCGGGTCGGCACGGTCCTTAAGCGACGCAGCGCAGCGCTCGGCGTACTCGCGCAGCAGTGCCTCGCTGGGCGCAGCGTCTTCATCCATCGGCAGCTCCTTGCCGTCCGCGCCCAGGCAGCTGAGCGGATTGGAGCCGCCGGTACCGCGCTGGTCGATCAGGAAAATGTCGCGCTGCTTGCGCACCTGGCGCAGTGCCGTATCGACGATGACGGCCACCTCGCTGGCCGCCTGGCCAGGTCCGCCGGCCAGGAAGAACACCGGGTCCGGCAGGCCCGAACCGCTGTTGCCCGACTCCAGCCAGGCCACGCGCAGATCGATCCTGCGGCCATCCGGCCTGCTCCGGTCTTCGGGCACCTGGAACGTCGCGCACTGCGCCTCGACGTTGGCATTGGCGCCTTCGGTGGCCAGCGTGCAGGGGCGGAAATCGATCTGGCCGTAGCGGCGGCTGGGTGTATCGCCCGCGCCGTCGGACCCTGCCTGCGGCGGTGCACTGCAGCCGGCAATCAGCATGCTGGCCAGCAACCCGGCCCGCGCGAAATGGTGTCTTTGCATCGTGCGTGATTCCCCTGGGGATGTTCCTGTCCACCACGACGGTGTGCCGCGGCAGATGTGACCAATCGAATGTGGCCCAACTTACACGCGCCGGGCGCTGGCGGCGACAGGCGGATGTCCTGGGCCGGCGTCGGCACGGCCACCAGACGGTTGCGACCCTCGGCCTTTGCCCGGTCCAGGGTGGTATCGGCCAGCGCGATCAGGTGGCGGAAAATGGCGAGCAGGCGACCCGTGGCGCCGGCAGAATGCGCGCAGAACCGGGAGACACTCCATGCATCCGTGGCAACTCAGTGGCATCGACCACCAGCCGTTCGAGGCGCTTTTCGAATCCAGCGATGATGCGCTGGCCGCGCGGGGAATCGTGCGCCGACGCGCCGGCGACAGCGGCGGCTACCCCTGCAGGGTCAGCCTGACCGACGCGCCTGCCGGTGCAGAACTGCTTCTGCTGCCCTACACACACCTGGCCACGCATTCGCCATACCGCGCCTCGGGCCCGATCTTCGTGCAGCGCGGTGCAACCCGCTGCGTGCTGCCAGCGGGCGTGGTACCTGCCTACGTGCAGCGTCGGCTGATCTCGGTGCGCGCCTATGACAGCGCGGACTTCATGCTGAGCGGCCGGGTCTGCCAGGGCACCGAGGTTGCCACGCACCTGGACCGGCTGTTCGCCGATACAACGGTGGCCTTCGTGCAGCTGCACAACGCAGGACATGGATGCTTTTCGTGCCAGGTGGATCGGGTCGGCCCCCCGCGGCAATGACGTTGCACGGGAACGTGATCGTCGCCGCGCCGCAGGCGTGACCGCCAGCGTGTTCGTTCAGTGTGGCGTGAAGCCTGCGGGAAGGGCTTCACACACGTAGTCACGGATCGGCATTGACGTGGTTTCCCACTGCGTGTTGCAGCTCGATACTCGCGGCGGTACCGCTCATCGTCCGTCGCGCGATACGGCGTGGGTGCTGCGGTCACCGCTCCCTTCGACGACCACAAGGATGCGCCATGTCTCTGCGATACACCCCATTGCTGTTGGCCACCGTCTTCGTTGGCGCCGGTGTTGGCGTTGCCGGCAACGCCGCTGCACACGGCACGATGATCACCCCGGTCAGCCGCGTCTATGCCTGCTTCCAGGGCAACCCGGAGAACCCCACCAACCCGGCCTGCGCGGCCGCCAAGGCAGTGGCCGGCTCGCAGGCGTTCTACGACTGGAACGGCATCAACCAGGCCAACGCCAACGGCAACCACCAGGCCGTGGTGCCCGACGGCAAGCTGTGCAGCGGCAACAACCCGACCTTCCGCGGCCTGGACCTGGAGCGCAGCGACTGGCAGACCACACCGATCCAGCCCGATGCGAACGGCAGGTTCACCTTCGTGTTCAAGGCGACCGCCCCGCACGCCACGCGCGACTGGAAGTTCTTCGTCACCCGCGCTGGCTGGCAACCGGGCAGCCCGCTGCGCTGGGCCGACCTGCAGGAATTCTGCTCGCTGGGCAACACGCCGCTGTCGGCCGATGGCACCTACAAGCTGCAGTGCACGCTGCCGCAGCGCAGCGGCCAGCATGTGATCTACAACACCTGGCAGCGCGCCGATTCCACCGAAGCGTTCTATACCTGCATGGACGTGCGCTTTGAAGGCGGCGGCGGTACCACGCCGGTGCCGCAGTGGCAGGATGCCGGGCCGGTGACTGCACGTACCGAGCTGCCGGTGGGCACCACCCTGGCGCTGCGTGTGTTCAATGCCAACGGCAACGACGTGGAACGCGTGGAAGCCACCTTGGCCGCAGGCCAGACCACGCCGGCGCAGTGGCCGTTGGCGCTTGCGCGCAAGGTCAACGCCAGTGCCCAGCATGCGCGCGTCGGCGTACTCAGCAACGGCGCGATCACGCCCACCGCCTCGGCCACCGACAACCGCGTGTACCTGAAGGATGGCAATCGCTTCCAGCTGGACACCAAGGTGCCAGATCCGGGTACGCCGTCACCCGGCGGTGATTTCGACCATGTGTATCCGGCCGGTATCGGCAGCTACGTGCCCGGGCAGACCGTGGTGAAGAGCAGCGACGGCAAGCTGTACGCCTGCCGCCCGTTCCCGGAAGGCGCGTGGTGCAACGTCAATGCCGAGGCGTACCGGCCGGGTGTGGGTTCGGCCTGGCGCGATGCCTGGGTGCCGTACTGAGTGACTGAGTGACTGAGCGGGGGCGGCGCGCGCGTGCCGCCCCGCTTCTGCAATGGGGCAGAGGCAGGCCTGCGGGTCCGGCTTGAAGTGTTAACCCGTTCGCGCAGGCACTGCACATCCCGTCGCAGCCTGCAGCTTTTCGGAATCGTTGAATGGTTAGCGCTGTGCATCGTGTGGAGACTCGCTGGACCTTCCACCGTCCACAGGACCCCATCATGCAACCGCTCAATCGACTTGCTCTCGCGGTGGCTGCCATCGCCAGCCTGGGCGCCTCTGCCAGCGCGCTGGCACACGGCACCATGTCCAAACCCACCAGCCGGGTGTACGCCTGCTACCAGGGCAATCCAGAGCAGCCGACCAACCCCGCCTGTGCTGCGGCCAAGGACATCGGCGGCGCACAGCCCTTCTACGACTGGGCCGGCATCAATCAGGCCAATGCCAATGGCAACCACCAGGCAGTCGTTCCCGACGGCGAGCTGTGCAGCGGTGGCAACAGCAAGTACCGCGGCCTGGATCTGGACCGGTCCGATTGGTCGACCACGCCGATCCGCGCCGATGGCAACGGCCGTTACACCTTTGAATTTCTTGCCTCCGCCCCGCATGCCACCCGCGAATGGAAGTTCTACGTCACCCGCGATGGCTGGCAGCCGGGCAGCCCGCTGCGCTGGGCCGACCTGCAGGAGTTCTGCACGCTGGGCGACGTCCCGTTGTCCGCGGGCGGTGTCTACAAGCTGGACTGCCCACTGCCCCAGCGCAGCGGCCAGCACCTGATCTACAACACCTGGCAGCGCTCGGATTCGGCCGAGGCCTTCTATACCTGCATGGACGTGCGTTTCGAGGGAGGCGGTGGCGTCGAGCCGCCACCGCAATGGCAGGATGCCGGTCCGGTCACCGCCCGCGGCGCGCTGGAAGTGGGCACCACCCTGACCCTGCGCGTGTTCAACGCCCAAGGCAACGATCTGGAGCGCCCGGAGATCACCTTGGCCGCCGGCCAGACTGCGGCGAACCAGTGGCCGCTGGCTCTGGCCCATGCGGTCAACGCCAGTGCACAGCAGGCGCGCGTTGGTGTGATGAACAATGGTGTGATCAGGCCGATCGCCTCGGCCACCGAGAACCGCGTCTATCTGAAGCCGGGTCATCGGTTCCAGCTCGACACGCGCGTTCCGGATCCGGTCGATCCTGTGGATCCACCGCCGGGTGGCGACTACGACTTCGTGTACCCGGCCGGACTTGGCAGCTACAAGCCCGGCGAGACCGTGGTGAAGGGCACCGACGGCAAGCTGTACGCCTGCCGCCCGTTCCCGGAAGGCGCGTGGTGCAACGTCAACGCCGAGGCCTACCGGCCGGGCGTGGGTTCGGCCTGGCGCGATGCGTGGGTGCCGTACTGAGGCATGGTCCCGGGGGCGGCGTGATGCCGCCTCCGGTGCGTGGGGTGCCGGCAAGCGGCCGGCACTACTTGCTGCTGACGTACTTCTCGCGGCGGATCTGCGGATTACCCAGGCCCGCCGCCTTCAGCGCTTCGGCGCAGGCGTCGACCATGTCCGGGTTGCCGCACAGGTAGGCGATGTCGGTGGCCGGGTCCGGCGTGAACGCCGCCAGCGCCTGCTGCACATAGCCATGGTGTACGTCCGGGTGCGGCTCGGCTGGCAGTTCCCGCGACAGGCAAGGCACATAACGGAAGTTCGGGTGCTTTTCGGCGAAGCTGTAGAAATCATCGCTGTACAGCAGCTCACCCGGGCTGCGCGCACCCTGCAGGAGAACCACCTGCACACCCCGCTCGGCCATCGCCGTTGCCAGCAACGGCAGCATCGAGCGGTACGGGGTGACGCCGGTGCCGGTGGCGATCAGCAGGTAGCGGCCGTTGTGGTCGCCCGGGTTCAGGCAGAACCGACCGTAGGGACCGGACGCGCTGACCTGGCCGCCGATGTCCAGCGCCTCGAACAGCGCCGTGGCGGCGCCACCGGGTACGAAGCTGACCGCGATATCCACCGCCTCGCCTGGCCCCAGCGCGTGGTCGTGGATGGTCGCCAGCGAGTAGCTGCGCTTGGTTTCGGTGCCATCGGCGTAGCTGAAATGGACCTGGATGAACTGGCCGGGCTGGAAATCCAGCGGCTGGCCGTCGTCACGCACGAACTGGTAATGGCCGATGGAGGGCGCCAGCATGCGGCGGTCGACCAGTTTGATGGGGAATTGGACAGGCACGACTTTTCGGGACAGTGTGTAGCCGGGGCAAGCCCTCGGGGTCTTCTATAATAGACCTTCCCCGCCCCTCTCCAGCGCCAGCCCATGGGCGCGAAGGCTTCGAGCTTGGCTTCCCTGAACGATACGGCGCCCGCCCTGCGCGTGCGCGACCTGCGTAAAACCTATGACAACGGCACCCAGGCCCTGAAAGGGGTCTCGCTGGAAGTGGCCCCGGGCGACTTCTTCGCCCTGCTGGGCCCGAACGGTGCCGGCAAGTCCACCCTGATCGGCATCATCAGTTCCCTGGTCAACCTCAGCGAGGGCCAGGTGGAAGTGTTCGGCAGCGACCTGGTGCGCAACCGCAGCGCCACCATGCGCCTGATCGGGCTGGTGCCGCAGGAGATCAACTTCAACCTGTTTGAAAAGCCCTTCGACATCCTGGTGAACTACGCCGGCTTCTACGGCGTGCCGCGCGCCGAAGCCGAGCAGATGGCCGAAGTCGAGCTCAAGCGCGCCCACCTGTGGGAGAAGGCGCAGGTGATGAGCCGCACCCTGTCCGGTGGCATGAAGCGCCGGCTGATGATCGCCCGCGCGATGATGACCCGGCCGCGCCTGCTGATCCTGGACGAACCGACCGCTGGCGTGGACATCGAGATCCGCCGCGACATGTGGCGGGTGCTGAAGGAGATCAACGCCGCCGGCACCACGATCATCCTCACCACCCACTACCTGGAAGAGGCCGAGCACCTTTGCCGCAACCTGGCCATCATCGACCACGGCCAGATCGTCACCCAGGGCCCGATGCGCGAACTGCTGGCCAAGCTTGACGTGGAAGGCTTCCTGCTGGACATCGACGGCACCCTGCCCGCCCAGTTGCCGGTGATCGAGGGGGCAACCCTGACCGCCACCGACGGCCATACGCTGGACATCGACATGCCACGTGCGATGGACCTCAACCGCGTGTTCGAGGCACTGAACGCGGCGGGCATCCGCGTGCGCTCGATGCGTACCAAGAGCAACCGCCTGGAGGAACTGTTCGTGCGCCTCACCGGCAACCAGGAGACGTCCGCATGAGCAGCACCCCGACCCCGGTCCTGACCGACGGCCAGCGCAACCGCATCGCACTGATGACCATCGTGCGCCGCGAAGTCGCCCGCATCATGCGCATCTGGGGCCAGACCCTGGTACCGCCGGCGATCACCATGACCCTGTACTTCCTGATCTTCGGCGGCCTGATCGGTTCGCGCGTGGGCGACATGGGCGGCTACACCTACATGCAGTTCATCGTGCCGGGCCTGGTGATGATGAGCGTGATCCAGAACAGCTACGGCAACATCAGCTCCTCGTTCTTCGGCGCCAAGTTCGGCCGCCACGTGGAAGAGCTGCTGGTCAGCCCGATGCCGAACTGGGTGATCCTGTGGGGCTACGTGGCCGGTGCGGTGCTGCGCGGCCTGATGGTGGGCGTGATCGTGCTGATCATCGCGATGTTCTTCACTCCGGTGCGCATCCCGCATCCGCTGGTGACGCTGACCACGGTGATCCTGGGCGCGACGATCTTCTCGCTGGCCGGCTTCATCAACGCGGTGTATGCGAAGAAGTTCGATGACGTGGCGATCGTGCCGACCTTCATCCTGACTCCGCTGACCTACTTGGGCGGCGTGTTCTATTCGGTGAAGCTGCTGCCGCCATGGGCGGAGGCGGCCACGCACGCGAACCCGATCTTCTACATGGTCAACGCGTTCCGCTATGGCCTGCTGGGCAGCAGCGATGTGCCGGTGGTGGTGGCGTATGCGCTGATGATCGGTTTCGTGGTGGTGCTGACGGCGCTGGCGCTGTGGTTGTTGCGCCGTGGCGTGGGCATGCGCAGCTGAGGCTGTTCTGCAGGGCCTGCGGCCCTGCACCCGCAGTGGTAGTGCCGGCCGCTGGCCGGCAACAGCAACAGCAACAGCAACAGCAACGTCAACGTCAAAAGCGAGATATCCGTGGGATGGCGGGATGGTGTCGGGTTGCGGGGACGCCGCAAGTACGTCCTTGTAGGCTTGGCCGCGCCATCCATGGCGCGGACACCCCGCAACCCGACACCACCCCGCCTTCGACAGTTTTCCGCTGCTGTCGGAACGGCGTCTGTGCTGCTGTTGGTGGGTGTCGACCCTGGTCGACACAGTAGATCCACGCCATGCGTGGATGAAGCATTCGCGATGGAGCCGAGCATCTGCTCGGCTCTTTTCGTTTGTGAGCTGATGGATATAGATCCATCGGAAAGATGATCGCGAGGAACGAGCGAAGCGACCCGCTGTTGCTTTTGATTTTCTTCTTTGTTTTCCGTGGTGGACGCACACGGAACACGTCCGTGGCCGGGTGGGTAGGTTGTGCAGGGGCGTGAGCCGCATGGATGCGGCGACCGAGCCTACAGGGACGTATTTACGGCGTCCCCTGCGCAACCTACCCACCCGGCCAGCCTCATGGACCGCGCTTTGCGCGAACCACCACGAGGGGCTCAGCCGTTGGCCGCAAACTCCGGCACAATCGCTGCAGTGAATCCCCCAACTGCAGTGAGCGTGCAATGCGTATCCTGATCCTCGGCGCCGGCGGTACCGGCGGTTACTTCGGTGGTCGCCTGGCCCAGGCTGGCGTGGACGTGACCTTCCTCGTGCGCCCCGCGCGCGCCGCGCAGCTGGATCGTGATGGCCTAGTGCTGCGCAGCCCGGTGGGCGATGCCACGTTCCCGGTACAGCACGTCATCGCTGATGCCCTGCCTGCGCTGGCTGCGGACAAGCCGTTCGATCTGGTGATCCTCAGCTGCAAGGCCTACGATCTGGACAGCTCGATCGATGCCATCGCCCCGGCGGTGGGCGCGGGTACCACCGTGCTGCCGATCCTCAACGGCCTGCATCACTACAACGCGCTCGACGCGCGCTTCGGCCGCGACGCCGTGCTCGGCGGTCTGTGCTTCATCAGTGCGACCAAGGCGCCTGATGGCGCCGTGCTGCACCTGGGCAAGCCGGCCAAGCTGACCTTCGGCGAACGCGATGGCGGTGCGATCTCCGCGCGCGTGCAGGCGTTCGCAGCAGCGTGTGCGCAGGCCAATCTCGATCATCTGGCCAGTGAGCACATCGGCCAGGAACAGTGGATCAAGTACACGTTCCTCACCGCGCTGGCGGCGGCCACCTGCCTGCTGCGTGCGGACATCGGCACGATCGTGGCCACCGACGACGGCGACGCCATCGTGCGTGGGCTCTATGACGAATGCCTGGCGGTGGCCGAAGCAGCGGGTGAGCCGGTGCCGCAGGCGGCGCAGGACACCGCGCGTGGCACCCTGACCCAGGCCGGCTCGGCGTTGAAGGCGTCGATGCTGCGCGACCTGGAAGCAGGCCAGCAGGTGGAAGCGGCCCAGATCGTCGGCGACATGCTGGCGCGTGCGCGCGCCGCGGGCCAGCAAGCGTTGCTGCTGCAGGTCGCCTACAGCAGCCTGCAGGCCTACCAGGCCCAGCGCTCGGTGTGATCCGATGAACATGCCTGGCCCGTTGCCGAAGCGCGTACTGATCCTCGGCATGGGCTGGAGTGGCCGCGTGTTGGCCGCGCGCCTTCAGGCCCAGGGCGTACACGTGGAAGGCACGGTGCGCGATCCGGCGTCGGCACCTGACGATGGCCTGCTGCGTCATCAGCTGCGTGCTGACGCCGCGCTTGCCCCGAGCCTGCTCGCTGCGATTGCCCATGCCGACGGGGTGCTGTGCAGCGTCCCTCCCGATGCCGAGGGCGACCCGGCGCTGCGCCTGCTGCATGCCGCGTTGCGCGACAGCAGTTCACTGCGTTGGCTCGGTTACCTGTCGTCGACCTCGGTCTACGGCGACCGCGACGGTGGCTGGATCGATGAGCACAGCGTGGCCGATGCCACCGGGCCGGCAGGCATGCAGCGTCGCCTCGCCGAAACGCAATGGCGTGCGCTGGCGGATGCGAGCGGTATCGCCTCGGCGATGTTCCGCCTGCCGGGCCTCTACGGACCCGGGCGCAACGCGCTGCTGCAGCTGGCGCAGGGCCGCGCGCGGCACGTGGTGCGGCCAGGGCTGGTGTTCAATCGCCTGCACGTGGACGACCTGGCTGCGGTGGTGATCGCCGCGATGCAACGCCCCATGGCCAACGCACTGTATCTGCCGAGCGATGACGAACCGGCGCCACCGCAGGATGTACTGGCCTTCGCTGCGCAGCTGGGGGGTTTCGCCATGCCACCCGCGGTGGCCTGGGACGATCCATCAGTCAGCGCGACATTGCGGCGCTTCTACCAGAGCAGCAAGCGCATCGACAGCCGCAGCACGCGCGACGCGCTGGGCTGGACGCCGCGGTTTCCAACGTATCGGGAAGGGCTGACGGATCTTGCCGCTTCGCTCGCCGGGCATGGCCCGGCGCTACCGGATCCGGACGCTCCCCGCTGACGGGTAGTGCCGGCCGCTGGCCGGCAACTGCGGCATCCCTGCGAAGATCGTGAGGTTGCCGGCCAGCGGCCGGCACTACCGTTTGCCGATCAGGCGGCGTCCGGCAACCGGAAGAACGCACGTGTGGCAGCCGTGGCGTTTGCGGCCGTGGTCTGCACATCCTCGCCGCGGTCCCGCGCCAGCTCTTCCACGATGTGCGACAGGAACACCGGTTCGTTGCGGCGATCCTTCGGCATCGGCTTCAAGGTGCGCGGCAGCAGGTACGGTGCGTCGGTCTCGATCATCAACCGGTTGGCCGGAATGTTCTTCACCAGCTCGCGCAGGTGGCCACCGCGTCGCTCGTCGCACAGCCAGCCGGTGATGCCGATGTACCAGTCCTGGTCGAGATAATCGAACAGCTCCTGGCGCTCGCCGGTGAAGCAGTGCACCACGGCCGGACCGATGCGGCCTTCGAAGTTCTTCATCTGTGCCATGAAATCGGCATGCGCGTCGCGCTGGTGCAGGAACAGCGGCTTGCCATTGTCTGCAGCCAGCTGCAGCTGGCGCTCGAACGCGCGATGCTGCGCCGGGCGCGGCGAGAAATCGCGGAAATAATCCAGCCCGCACTCGCCCACCGCCACCACTTCGGCATGGGCGTGCAGCGCGCGCATCTCCGCATCGCACTCGTCGGTGTACTCCACCGCGTGGTGCGGGTGCACGCCGGCGGTGGCGTACAGGAAGCCCGGGTGCTGCTGCGCCAGCTTCAGGGCCAGCGGCGAATGCTCGCGGCTGGCACCGGTGATGATCATCTGCACCACACCGGCCCGGCGTGCGCGGTCCAGCACGGCGTCGCGGTCGCGGTCGAAGGAGTCGTGGGTCAGGTTGGCGCCGATATCGATCAGATGCATGGGGGCAGCAGAGGCAGGAAAACCCGCGCATTGTACCCGTGCCCGCCATGGCCCCTTATCCTTTGCAGATGAACGCCCCGCAATTCCCCATCTCTCCGCTGCTGCCGCAGATCCAGCAGCACCTGGCCGTGCACCCGCGGCTGGTGCTGGAAGCCCCGCCTGGCGCGGGCAAGACCACCCAGGTGCCGTTGGCGCTGCTCGATGCGCCGTGGCTGGAGGGTCGCAGGATCATCCTGCTGGAACCACGCCGGGTGGCCGCGCGCAGTGCCGCGATGTTCATGGCGCGCCAGCTCGGTGAGGAGGTCGGCGGCATCGTCGGCTACCGTATCCGCTTCGAGAACAAGGTATCGGCGCGCACGCGCATCGAGGTCGTCACCGAGGGCATCCTGACCCGGATGCTGCAGGACGATCCAATGCTGGAGACCGTGGGCGCGATCCTGTTCGACGAATTCCACGAGCGCCACCTCAGTGGCGACCTGGGCCTGGCGCTGGCGCTGGACGTGCAGTCGCAGCTGCGCGATGACCTGCGGTTGCTGGTGATGTCGGCGACGCTCGATGGTGAACGCCTGGCACGCTTCCTCGATGCACCACGACTGAGCAGCGAAGGCCGCAGCTATCCGGTGGCGATCAGCCACTTCCCTGCCCGGCGTGACGAGGCGCTGGAACTGCAGGTGCGGCGCGCGGTACAGCAGGCGCTGGCCGAGCACCCCGGTGACCTGCTGGTGTTCCTGCCCGGCCAACGTGAGATCGCGCGCGTGCAGGCAGGCCTGCAGGACAGTCTTGCTGGCGCTGCGGTGGACGTATTGGCCCTGCACGGTGAACTGCCGGTGGAACAGCAGGCGCGCGTGCTGCAGGCCGCCAGCGACGGCCGCCGCCGCGTGGTGCTGGCCACCAACGTCGCCGAATCCTCGGTGACCCTGCCCGGCGTGCGCGTGGTGATCGACAGCGGCCAGGCGCGCGAGCCCCGCTACGACCCCAACAGTGGATTCACCCGCTTGGACGTGGTCGCCATTGCGCAGGCCTCGGCCGACCAGCGTGCCGGCCGTGCCGGGCGCGTGGCCGAGGGCGTGGCCTGGCGGCTGTGGCCGCAGTCGCAGCGGCTGGAACCGCAGCGTCGCGCCGAGATCGACCAGGTTGAACTGGCCGGCCTTGCGCTGGAACTGGCCGCCTGGGGCAGCAGCGACCTGCGCTTCCTCGACCCGCCACCGAGCGGGCCGATGGCCGCCGCACGCGAACTGCTGCAGCGCCTGGGCGCGTTGTCGAGCAGCGGCGCGATCACTGCACTTGGCCGTCGCGTGCTGGCGCTGGGTACCCATCCGCGGATGGCCGCGATGCTGCTGGCCGCAGCTGATGCCCGCGCGCAGGCGTTGGCCGCCGATCTGGCGGCATTGCTGGAAGCTCGTGACCCATTGCGCCAAGGCGGTGATGCACTGGCCGCACGCTGGCGCGCACTGGCGGCCTTCCGCAACGGCCGTGCGCCGGCCGATGCCAATCGCAGTGGCCTGGCCGCCATCGATGCCGCTGCCAAACAGTGGCGCCGTCGCCTGCGTTGTGACGCTACATCGCCCGCCAGCATCGAGGCCCACGAACTGGGCGACCTGCTGGCCCATGCCTTCCCCGACCGCATTGCCTTCCAGCATCCGAACGACCCGCTGCGTTACCTGCTGGCCAACGGCCGCAGCGCCCGCCTGCATGAACTGAGCGACCTGCGGGGCGAACCGTGGCTGGTGGCCAGCGAACTGCGCTTCGAGGCGCGCGACGCGCTGCTGCTGCGCGCCGCACCGGTGGATGAAGGCTATCTGCGCAGGCACTGGCCCGAGCGCTTCGTGACCGAAGACGCGGTGCGCTGGGATGACACCCGCCGCGCCCTGGTCGCGCTGCGCGAAACACGCTTCGACCGCATCGTGATGGACAGCCGTTCGGCTGGCCGGGTTGATCCGCAGCTGGCGGCGCAGGCACTGACCGACGCCGTTGCCGAGCTCGGCCTGCAGGCATTGCCATGGACCGACGGTCTGCGCCAGTGGCAGGCACGGGTGGAATCGCTGCGGCGCTGGATGCCCGAGCTGGGCCTGCCCGACTGCAGTGATGCCGCATTGCTGGCCAACCGTGCGCAGTGGCTGCAGCCGGCGTTCGCGGGCAGGACACGGCTGGATGCACTGGACGAGGCCAGTTTCGGCGAAGCGCTGAAGTCGCCACTGGAATGGTCGCAACGGCAGCTGGTCGAGCGCCACGCGCCCACCCGGATCACCGTGCCGTCGGGGCTGGAGCGGCCGATCAGCTACGCGCTGGACGGCGAAAGCGGCGAGCCGCTGCCGCCGGTGCTGGCGGTGAAGCTGCAGGAGTTGTTCGGCCTGGCCGATACGCCACGCATCGCCGATGGCCGGGTGCCGCTGACCCTGCACCTTCTGTCGCCGGGTGGCCGGCCGTTGCAGGTCACCCAGGATCTGCGCAATTTCTGGGAGAACACCTACGCCGAGGTGAAGAAGGAGATGAAGGGCCGTTACCCGCGCCACCCGTGGCCGGACGACCCTTGGACGGCTACGGCGACCCACCGGGCCAAGCCGCGCGGGACGTAATGCGCGCCGACACCCCGCCCGTTCCTGAATGGCTGCGGTAGAGTCACACCACGCGCCCGCCTGACTGACATACCGTTTACGGGCAACAGGCGACACTGGACTTCGACCCGAGGCAAGGACACCCCCGCATGAGCAAGCTGACCGTAATCACCGACCGCGCCCTGGAGCGCGCCCTCGACCTGGCCCATACCGCAGGCGATGGCCTGAAGAGCGCGGGCGGCAGCCTGCGTCACCTCGGCCCGCAGGCCAGCGACTGGATCAAGACCGGTGCCGCCCTTGGCGCGGTGAAGACCGGCGGCAAGGTCGCCACCAAGTTCGCCCGCCGCAATCCGGCGGTGACCATCGCGGCAGCTGCCGTGGGCGTAGGCCTGCTGGGCTATGCGCTGTACCGCAAGCAGCAGAAGAAGAAGGCCGCCAATGGCCATGTGGTCAACGGCCAGGCCCAGCGCATCAACGCGCGCGATCGCCGCAACGACACCGTGGTCGACGAGCACAGCGATATCGGCAGCGACGCCTGATTGACCGGGGTCGGAACCCTTCCGCAGGAAGGGCTCTGACCCCATGACGCTGCACGAGGGTCGGACGCCGCAAGGCCTCCGGCCTTTTTTTCAGCCGATCTGCCGCCACTGCCCGGGCTGCAGGTCATCCAGCCGGTATGGCCCCATTGCAGCGCGTACCAGCCGCAGCGTCGGCAGGTTCACCGCAGCGGTCATCCGCCGCACCTGGCGGTTACGCCCCTCGCGGATCGTGATCGCCAGCCAGCTGTCGGGCACCGTCTTGCGGAAGCGCACCGGCGGATCGCGCGGCCACAGTTCAGGCGCAGGATCGAGGCGCTCGATTTTCGCCGGCAGCGTCGGCCCATCATTGAGCACCACGCCATCGCGCAGCTGCTGCAGCTGCCCTTCGCTGGGCGTGCCTTCCACCTGCACCCAGTAGAGTTTGTCCGCCTTGTGCTTCGGGTCGGTCAACTTGTGCGCCAGCGTACCGTTGTCGGTCAGCAGCAGCAGGCCTTCACTGTCATGGTCGAGGCGGCCGGCAGCGTAGACGCGCGGCGGCAAACCGAAGCCTGCCAATGTCGGCCGCGGCGGCACGCTGCGGTCGGTGAACTGGCAGAGCACGTTGAACGGCTTGTTGAAGGCAATCAGCATCGCGGGGACGGCAGGCGGCGGGCAGGGCATTGTCCCATGCCACGCCGCGAGCTCGCCGGGCATGGCCCGGCGCTACCGGGTCACGGCTTCACGAAACGCAGGGTCATGCGGTCGCTTTCACCGATGGCCTGGTACTTGGCGTCATCCGCCTTGTCATGCTGGTTGGTCGGCGGCAGGGTCCACACGCCATTCGGATGGTCCTTGGTATCGCGCGGGTTGGCATTGACCTCGGTGCGCGCGTCCAGCTTGAAACCGGCGGCCTCGGCCATCGCGATCACCTGCTGCTGGCCCACATAACCGGTGTCGTCAGCGTCGGCCACGTCGGCCTTGGCGCGGTGCTCGACCACGCCGAGCACGCCGCCCGGCTTGAGCACGTTGAAGAAGCCCTGGAACATGCCCTGCGCCTGGCCGGCCTTGCGCCAGTTGTGCACGTTGCGGAAGGTCAGCACCACATCGGCCGAGTTGGCTGCAGCGAACACCGGCTTGGCCGGGTCGTAGGCAACCACGGTGGTTTTGTCGAACTGTGCCGGTGCGGCGGCGTACTTCTTTTCCAGGCTGTCGCGGCTGCGCTGCTGGTAGTCGCGGCCGCGACCTTCAGCCACGGCCTGCGGATCGACCACCGCAGCGATGTAATGACCCTTGTCGCGCAGCAGCGGCGCCAGGATCTCCGAGTACCAGCCATTGCCCGGGGTGATCTCGATGACGGTCTTTTCCGGCGCGACGCCAAAGAAGCCCAAGGTCTGCGCAGGATGACGGAAACCGTCGCGCTTGACGTTGGCGGGGTCGCGGGTCGAGGCCTTCACCGCGGCATCGATCGCGGGCGACACCTGGATCTTTGCCGGTGCGACCGTGGCCGGCGCGGCGAATGCGGGAACGGCAACCAGCAGGGCCGAAGCAAGCAGCAGGCGGCAACCACGCAGGGATGAGGCAGCAATCATCGGGGCGACTCCAGCGGAAGATGCGGCGAGACTAGCAGCCGGCGCGCCGCAGGTGTTCACAAAACGTTAGCCGCGTGCGCGGTGCGGAACACAGTTTTGTGGTCAGCGCCGCAGCGCGGTCACACATCGCGTTCTATCCTGAAGGACTTCCCCCAAGGAGTCCGTGCCCATGACGGCAAACCGCGAACTGGGCCGTTCAGGCCTGCATGTAGCTCCGCTCGCCTTCGGTGGCAACGTGTTCGGCTGGAGCGCCGATGAGAAGGCCAGCTTCGCCCTGCTGGATGCCTTTGTCGATGCCGGCTTCAACCTGGTCGACACCGCCGACGTGTACTCGGCGTGGGTGCCGGGCAACCAGGGTGGCGAGTCGGAAACGCTGCTGGGCAAGTGGTTCGCGCGCAGCGGCAAGCGCGACAAGGTGGTGCTGGCGACCAAGGTGGCCAAATGGGCCGAGCGCCCCGGCCTCACCCCGGACAACATCAATGCGGCGGTGGAGGACTCGTTGCGTCGCCTGCAGACCGAGGTGATCGATCTGTACCAGGCTCACGAGGACGATGAATCCACGCCGCTGGAAGCGACCCTGGCCGCGTTCGGTCGCCTGATCGAGGCGGGCAAGGTGCGCGCGATCGGCGCGTCCAACTACAGCGCCACGCGTCTGGCCGATGCCTTGAAGGTCTCTACCGACTACGGGCTGCCGCGCTATGAAACCCTGCAGCCGGAGTACAACCTGTACGACCGCGCCGGCTACGAGAAGGAGCTGGAACCGCTGGTGCAGCGCGAGCAGATCGGCGTGATCAACTACTACGCACTGGCCAGCGGCTTCCTCAGTGGCAAGTACCGCACGCCGGACGACGCCGGCAAGAGTTCCGCGCGCGGCGCCACCGTGGTCAAGCGCTACCTGAACCCGCGCGGCCTGCGCATTCTGCAGGCACTGGATGACGTGGCCAGCAAGCACAACGCCACTGCCGCGCAGATCGCGCTGGCATGGCAGATCGCACGACCGTCGATCACCGCACCGATCGTCAGTGCCACCAGCGTGGAGCAGCTGCACGACCTGCTGGCGGCGGCGAACGTGGCGTTGAGCGTGCAGGATGTGGCGCAGCTGGACGCGGCCAGCGTGGAAGGTTGAAGGCGGAGGGTGCCGGCCAACGTCGGCACCCTTCAACGGATCCGCACCATGCGTGGATGCTTTGCGTCAGCGCGGCAGGCTGTCTTCGGCCACCAGCGCATGGTGCATGCCGATGCCCGCGCGCACGCCTTCGGCCATGGCCAACGTGATGTTGCCGACCGTGGTCGCATCACCGGCGGCGTACACGTTCGGCACCGAGGTCTGTTTCATCATGTCCACCTCGGCCAGCACGCCCAGCGGACTCTCCACCAGCGCGCAGCCCAGCTGCTGCACCAGAGGCGTGGCCATCTGCTGCATGGCCGGCACGAACAGCGCACGCTGGGCGACTCGGCGACCGTCGGCAAGTTCCACTTCCAGCCACGTCGGCTGCTCGCCGTGCACACCTACCACCGGCGTGGTTTCCACCTGCACGCCGCGTTGCTGCATGGCGGCCAGCTCCTCGTCGCTGATCGGCAGGCCCTGGCTGAAGAAGGTGACGTTGCCCCAGTCGGCGAACAGCGGCGCCTTGCCGGCCGACATCGGATGGCCGCCGAGCAGGCCGATCGAACCGCCACCCACTTCATAACCATGGCAGTACGGGCAGTGCAGCACGGTGCTGCCCCAGCGCTCGGCCAGGCCGGGCAGATCGGGCAGCTGGTCGGCGATACCGGTGGCCAGCAGCAGCTTGCGCGCGGTCAGTACCTGGCCGTCGGCCGTACGCACTTCCACACCTTCGGTGCGGAGCGTGGCCTGCACCGCTTCGGCATTCAGCCAACGCACGGTCGGGTAGTCCAGCAGTTGCTGGCGCGCGTTCTTCAACAATTCGGCGCCACTGATGCCGTCCAGGCCCAGCACGCCGTGCGAATGGCTGGCGAAGCGGTTTCGCGGCGAACCCGCATCGATGATGGTGACCGGCCGGCGCGCACGCGCCAGGATCAGTGCGGCGGCGATGCCGGCGTAGCTGCCGCCGACGATGAGGACATCAGGATTCATGGTGACCTTCCAGGGAACGGTGATGGGCAAGATGGCGGGCGAAGTCGGCGCCAAGCTGGTCGAGGGTGGTTGCCTGCAGCCGCTGCTCGAGCAGGCGCTGCGCTTCGCGGGCACTCTCCAGCAGGGCCTGGTTGACCAGCTGCTGGATCGGGCAGCCGCCCCTGCCTTCGCGGGTACCGACCTGGACCATCGGCGGCGCGCCGATGGCCTGGTAGACGTCGTGCAGGGTGATCGTCGCCGCATCGCGGGCGAGCTGGCTGCCGCCACCGTGGCCGCGCGTGCTGCGTACCAGGCCGGCCTTGTGCATCTGCGCCAGCAGGCGGCGGATCACCACCGGATGGGTCGGCAGGCAGGTCGCCAGCTGTTCGGAGGTTCGCGGCCCGTGCTGGCCGACCAGATGGGCCATCACGTGCAGAGCGTCGGAAAGCGGATTCGCGGATTTCATGTAACAACAATAGTTACATTTAAACCACCTGTCGAGGGTCTTCTTTCGTTCCATATGGACACATTTGTCCAATGAAACACATTCTTCACATCACTAAACAGAACGGGAATGTGACACGCATCGCACTTCAGAGCGCTAAAGGACGGTCGATACCGCATCGCACCCCTTCCGAGATCTCGTCCCATGAAAGCCTCTTCCCATGCGCCGCGGCTGCAGTCGAAGCTGCTCGGTGCCGTTTCTGTTGGTCTGGCTGTTGTCCTGGTATGCGCCCTGGCGGGCCTGGCGTCGGCCTGGTTGAAGCTGTCCACCGACGTACCGCCGGAGGTTGCCCACAGCCGTGACGCCGAGCGCCTGCAACGCGAATTCCGCGGACAGGTACAGGAGTGGAAGAACGTGCTGCTGCGCGGCCACGATGACGCGCTGCGCCAGCATCACCTGCAGGCCTTCGACAACGAAGGCCGCGTCGTTGCCGAACTGGCCACGGGCCTGGCCGCCAGCCCCGATGCGCGCACGCGCGAACTGGCGCAGGCGTTTTCCGGCCTGCACGCACAGTTGCAGCAGGACTACCATGCCGCACTGCAGGCCTTCGCTGACGCCGGCTACGACCCGGCGGTTGGCGATTCCCTGGTGCGCGGCAAGGACCGTCCGGTGGCCAGTGCGCTGGATGCCCTGAGCGTGCGTGCCACCGAGGTAGCCGAGGCTGCAGTGACCGCGCGTTCGCAGGATTCCCGACAGGTGCTGGTGGTATGCGCCGCGCTGACCATCGGCGCCGCCGTGCTGCTGCTGATCGCCCTTGGCTGGTGGCTGCGGCGCGCCGTGGTGCAGCCGGTGCTGGCGGTGGAAGCGGCCGCGCGTGCGGTTGCCGCCGGTGACCTCGACCACGTGGTGCAGGTGCGCAGCCGCGACGAGATCGGTCGCCTGGCACAGGCGATGCAGGCCGTGCAGAGCACCCTGCGTGGCGTGCTTGATGCGCAGACCGCGATGGCAAGGGCACACGACGCCGGCACGATCAGCCACCGCATGGACAGCAGCGCCTTCCCCGGCGCCTACGGCACGATGGTGGCCGACACCAACACCCTGGTCGATGCGCACATCCAGGTGAAGATGCGCGCGATCACGATCATGGGCCGCTATGCAGTGGGCGATCTCAGCCTGGACATGGAGCGCCTGCCCGGCGAGAAGGCCGTGATCACCCAGGCGCTGGATGCGGTCAAATCCAACCTGGGCGCGATCAACGGCGAGATCCGCCGCTTGGCCGAAGCTGCGGCAGCGGGCGACTTCAGCCAGCGCGGCGACAGTGCGCGCTTCGAGCATGATTTCCGCGCGATGGTCGATGGCCTGAACCGATTGATGCAGACCACCGAACAGAACCTGGGCGAGGTCTCGGCCATGCTGCGTGCCATTGCCGAGGGTCGACTGGGTGCGCGTATGGACGGCGACTTCCAGGGCGTGTTCGCCCGCATTGCGGGGGATGCCAACGCCACCGCTGCACAGCTGGCGACGATCGTCAGCGACATCAAGCACGCCTCCGGCAGCATCCATACCGCTGCTGCGGAAATTTCCGCCGGCAACAACGACCTGTCGCGCCGCACCGAACAGCAGGCGGCGAACCTGGAAGAAACCGCCGCGTCGATGGAGGAGCTGACCTCCACCGTGCGCCAGAACGCCGAGCACGCGCGGCAGGCCAACCAGCTGGCGATCGGTGCGCACAGCGTGGCCTCGCACGGCGGCGAAGTGGTCGGCCAGGTCGTGGCGACGATGGATGCGATCGAAGGCTCGTCGCGGCAGATCGCCGACATCATCAGCGTCATCGACGGCATCGCGTTCCAGACCAACATCCTGGCGCTGAATGCCGCGGTGGAAGCGGCGCGTGCCGGCGAGCAGGGCCGCGGGTTCGCAGTGGTCGCCAGTGAAGTGCGTACGCTGGCGCAGCGGTCGGCGGCGGCGGCCAAGGAAATCAAATCGCTGATCGAGGCGTCGGTGGAACAGGTTGGCCACGGTGCGCAGCGTGTGCGCCAGGCCGGCGACACCATGGCCGAGATCGTCGCGTCGGTGCAGCGCGTGACCGACATCATGGCCGAGATCTCCGCTGCGTCACAGGAGCAGTCGGCCGGCATCGAGCAGGTCAGCCAGACCATCATCCAGATGGATGGCACCACCCAGCAGAATGCCGCGCTGGTGGAAGAAGCCAGCGCCGCGGCACGCAGCCTGGAACAGCAGGCGGATCGCCTGATCGAAGCGGTGGATGTGTTTGATCTGGGAACCGCGACGGCGAGCAAGGGTGCGCTGGCGCGCGCGGCCTGACGGATCCACCGGGCAGTGTGGGGGTTGCCGGCCAGTGGCCGGCACTACCATGCGTGCGATTCCCGGTAATGCCGGCCGCTGGCCGGCAACCCGGACACTCCATCAGCGCAGGTAATCCGAGGCGGCCATCGCCTCGCCCAGGTAATCCAGGAACGAGCTGATCCGTGCCGATACGGCCGTGTTGCGGTAGTACACCGCATGGATCGGCTGGTACACATCCAGCGTCTGCGCGGCCAGCACCGGCACCAGGGTGCCGGCCGCGCGGTCGCGTTCGGTCACGAAGTCGGACAGGCAGGTGATGCCCACGCCCTCCACCGCCAGCGTGCGCAGGGTCTCGCCGCTGGACACCGCGATGTCTGGCCGCACCAGCAGCTGCCCCTCGGCATCACCCGGCAGCGGCCATCGGTTCAATGACTCCGGCTCGTTGAACCCCAGCAGCGTGTGCTGACCCAATGCCACCACGCTGGCGGGCTGGCCGTGCGTGGCCAGATAGGCCGGGCTGGCCAGCACCTGCAGCCGGCAGCGCCCCAGCGGCCGCGCATGCAGGGTGGAATCGGCCAGCGGGCCGATACGGATCGCCAGATCGGTGCGCCGTTCCAGCAGGTCGATGTAGCGCTCGGAACTGTTCAACTCCAGCTGCACGTCCGGATAGCGCGCGCGGTAGCCAGCCACCAGCGGCGCGATCACGTGCAGCACGAACGGCATCGCTGCATCCACCCGCAGCCGGCCGGCCGGACGCTCGCGCCGCGCCGCCATCTGTTCCTCGGCCGATTCCACTGCATCGATGATCGCCCGCGCATGGCGCAGGTAGGCCTCGCCCTCGGCGGTCAGGTGCAGGCGGCGGGTGGTGCGGGTCAGCAGGGTCGTGCCCAGCTTGTCCTCCAGCCGGCCCAGCGCGCGGCTCACGCCCGAGGGTGTCTGCCCCAGCTGCTCGGCAGCCGCGCTGATCGAACCGCTGTCGATCACCGCCAGGAAGGCCTGCATTTCGTCGAGGGTGGTTTTCATGGCGCCATTATTGACCACGCGGCAAGAGTGATTGGCGTGAAGACCGGTTTTTCGGCAAAGGTCGGCCGCGCACACTGCGCGCCTTCCTTCCCTCTGGACACTGTCATGATCCGTGGCATTCCGCTCGCCCTGCTGGCGCTGACCCTCGGTGCCTTTGCCATCGGCACCACCGAATTCGTCATCGTCGGCCTGATCCCGACCATCGCCGCCGACCTGCAGGTCAGCCTGCCCTCGGCCGGCCTGCTGGTCTCCCTGTATGCCCTGGGCGTGGCCGTCGGCGCGCCGGTGCTGACCGCGCTCACCGGCCGCGTGCCGCGCAAGACCCTGCTGGTGGCGCTGATGGTGCTGTTCACCCTCGGCAACGTCATCGCATGGATGGCACCGGGCTACACCTCGCTGATCGTCGCCCGCATCCTCACCGGCCTGGCCCACGGCGTGTTCTTCTCCATCGGCTCGATCATCGCCACCGCCGTGGTGCCGAAAGAGAAGGCCGCCAGCGCGATCGCCATCATGTTCACCGGCCTGACCGTGGCGCTGGTGACCGGCGTGCCGCTGGGCACCTTCATCGGTCAGCACCTGGGCTGGCGCGCCACGTTCCTGGCCGTGGCCGGCCTGGGCGTGATCGCGCTGCTGGGCAGCCTGCTGTTCGTGCCGCGCGGCCTGGCACAGAGCGCGCCGGCCACCTTCCGCCAGCAGCTGGGCGTGCTTGCGCAGCCGCGCCTGCTGATGGTGTATGCCATCACCGCGCTTGGCTACGGCGGCACCTTCCTGTCCTTCACCTACCTGGCGCCGATCCTGCAGGACGTCACCGGCTTCTCGGCCAACGCGGTCAGCCTGGTGCTGCTGGTGTATGGCGTGTCGGTGGCGATCGGCAACCTGTGGGGCGGCCGCATGGCCGACCGCATGGGCCCGATTCCCGCGCTGAAGCGCATCTTCGCGCTGCTGGCCATCGTGCTGCTGGTCATGACCTTCACCGCCCACAACACCTGGCTGATGCTGCTGACCGTGCTGGCACTGGGCGCGGTGGCGTTCGGCAACGTGCCCGGCCTGCAGGTGTATGTGGTCAAGCAGGCACAGCGCTACGCACCGCAGGCGACCGATGTGGCCTCGGGCCTGAACATCGCCGCCTTCAACATCGGCATCGCGCTGGGTGCGTCGCTGGGCGGCCTGGTGGTCGAGCACATCGGCCTGATGCATACGCCGTGGCTGGGTGCGCTGGTGGTGGTCGGTGCGTTCGCACTGACGGCACTCAGCGGCCGCCTGGACCGTCGCGACGGTATCGGCGATCGCGCCGAAGGCATTGCGGTGAGCGCGCACTGATGCATGCAATGCACCGTTGCCGGCATGCACACGGCCCCTGCCCTACCCTTTGCGATCACCTCCTTCCCCCGCTTTGGAGTTCTCCATGACTGTCCCCGCTTTCGGCCTCGGCACCTTCCGCCTGAAAGACCAGACCGTGATCGACTCGGTGCGCAACGCGCTGGACGTCGGCTACCGCGCCATCGACACCGCGCAGATCTACGGCAACGAAGCCGAGGTCGGCCAGGCCATCGCCGAGTCGGGCGTGCCGCGTGACGAGATCTACCTGACCACCAAGGTGTGGATCACCGAGTTCAAGCGCGATGCGCTGCTGGCCAGCCTGCGCACCAGCCTGGAAAAGCTGCGCACCGACCACGTCGACCTGGCATTGATCCACTGGCCGTCACCGAACGACAAGGTCGATACGCCGATGGAGGAATACCTGCCTGCCCTGGCCGACGCCAAGGCACAGGGGCTGACCCGGGAGATCGGTATCTCCAACTTCACCATCGCCCAGACCCGCAAGGCGATCGAGATCCTCGGCGCCGATGCCATCGCCACCAACCAGATCGAGATCCACCCCTACCTGCAGAACCGCCTGCTGGTGAAGTTCCTGCAGGACAACGGGATCCGCGTCACTGCCTACATGAGCCTGGCCTACGGCGAGGTGATCAAGGACCCAGTGATCCAGGCCATCGCCGGCCGTCATCAGGCCAGCCCGGCACAGATCGCGCTGGCATGGGCGCTGCAGCAGGATTACGCGGTCATTCCGTCGTCGACCAAGCGCGAGAACCTGGCCAGCAACCTGGAAGCCGCCGCGATCCGCCTGACCGAAGACGACATGGCGCAGATCGCCAAGCTGGACCGTGGCCACCGCCTGGCCAATCCGGAAGGCATCGCACCGGCTTGGGATTGATCCCCCCGGGGACGGACGCCTGCTGTGGTAGACGCCGACCTTGGTCGGCGCTGACCTCTGGTCGACCGATGAAACAACGTGCCGACCAAGGTCGGCACCTGCCAGAGCCACCGCACCGGGGTCGGCGCACGCGTGGCCCTACACCGTTGCACCGGAACCACCGCGTCCCGCAACATCGCGCAACCTATCCAGGACCTCCTGGATGTCCAGTGGCTTGCACAGAAAGCCGGCCGCACCCAGCGCACGCGCCCTCTCGATCACCTGTACCCGGGTATCTGCGCTCATCACCAGAACGGGGGGCGACTCAGGGTCCCTGACCAGTACCTCCAGTACATCCCATCCGCTGCAGCCAGGCATATGCAGATCAAGCAGAACGACGTCGGGCGCCAGTGCCTTGATGATGGCCTGCGCATCGTGACCATCATGGCGGCAGCTGAGGCGATGGCCGGCACACTGCAGCAGGTGCCGCACCACGTCGCGGTTGGTCTCCACGTCCTCGAACAGCAGGCAGTGCAGCGGACGAACCATCGCCGCGTGCGACTGGAAGAGCTGTTCCAGGGAAGGAAGCGGATCAGCCTCATCGGCCGCGGCCACAGTGAAGGACCACACGAATGAGGCGCCCCCGGCGTCGCTGCGGCCTACGTTGATCGTTCCGCCCATGGCATCAGAGATCAGCCGAACGATGTACAGCCCGAGCCCGACCCCCTGCTCGCAGCGCGCTTCGCCCTGGCTGACCTGCACGAAGGGCGAGAAAATCATCTCTCTCTGCGCATCATCGATGCCCGTCCCGGAGTCGCAGACCGAGATCCGCACCAGCCAGTCCTCTGCCGATCGAACGGCGCCAACCGAGACCTTCGCCTCGCCCGCCATGGGGCTGAACTTGATGGCATTGCAGAGAAGATTGGTCACCACCTGTTCGATGCGACCGCCATCTGCCAGCATCCATACGTCCGGCCTCCCTGCGTCCACCTGCAGAACCACGCCTTTGTCGGCAGCCGCAGGCATACAGCTGGCCTGCGCCGCCTCGATGATGGAAAACAGCGAACAAGGATGTGGCCGCAGCTGCAGCTTGCCACCATCAATGCTGGCAACGTCGAGGACATCATCGATGCGATGCCTGAGCGCCTGTGCCTGCCTGGCAACCGTGGCCAGTGCATGTCGCTGGGCAGCACTTGCCGTATCGACTTCCAGAAGCTGGATACCGCTGATGATCGCATTGAGCGGTGTGCGAAGCTCATGGCTCATTGTGCCGGCGAATCGCCCCTGCGCCTCGCGCGAAGCAATGGCACGCAACGCGATTTCGCGCATTGCAGCCACCAGTGACGCCACGACCAGCGGCAACAGGATGGTCAATGCCAGCGCATAGGCCAGATAGGCGGGCCGCGAAAACCAGTAGCCTTCGGGTGCTGCCCACAGCAAAGCCAATGCCGTTACCGCGATTGCCGGCGCCATGGCCTTGCGTCCGTAAGCCACCGTCGCAGCAATGACGAGGAACGGCAGGATTGCATTGAGCGCCATCAACAGGATGAAGGCCGAGTGCACCTGGATGGCCACCATGACCAGACTGAGCAGAAGACCCGCCGCGTCGTACCACGAACGGCGACGCTGCGAGCAGAGATTTATAAAGAGAGCCCAAGCCACAGACACTGCCAGAAGTACGATGGCGACCGGCAACACGCGCGCGGCCTCATCGGCCAGAACCCGCTGCGGGCCATCCAGCCAGAGCCAGCACCACAGCACCGCAAGCGCCTGCAACAGCACCCGGAACCCGCTGGCGCGCGGCTCCTGCAGGCACGACAGCAACATAGCCAGGCGGTGCATCTCCAACGCACGCGCGGCATGCAGCAGCGCTGCTGGGGACGAGGTGTGCAAAGACGTGTGCGGACCATGCATGTCAGCGTCCCCTGGTCAGTGATTGACCCGTCGTGCGCCGCAGCAGGCGCTGTGCCGAGATCGCCAGTGCGCAGCCGCGCAGACGCACGGTGCCGATGACTTCACCGGAGCGGAGAGCGTCAGCCAGGCCTTCGCAGGCATCGGCGATCCTGCGGCTGCCCAGCGCCGAAGTTACGCTTTTCAATGCATGCACGCGCGAGAGTTCCTGTTCCAGACAACCAGAGGATTCATTCTCCGCAGCGTTCACCCAACGCGAGATCGCCTCGTCCAGGGCGGCGGTGAATGATGAGAGCTGGTCTGGCGCAGCCACTGCAATCAGGCTGAGCATAGATCGCTCGCCGAGCTCAGGACCGTCTGCAGGGTACTGCCGCGACTGTGCCCCTTGCGTTGTGTTCAAGCGCCGCATTGCGTTCCTCCGCCTGTCGCATTCAACACCTGAAGAGATGCTTATCCGCGTTCCGCAACGCTCGACCAGAGGCCTGAAGCGACAGCGTGCGAGACATACGGACTACTGCATCCGTTGATGGATCTGCAGGAACAGCTGCGGAAACGTGCTACCGAGAAGAAGCCCGACAGCAACCGCGAGCAGGATGGCGCCCACGATGGCAGCACATCTGACCGGGAGTGACATTCGCTTCAGATCCATGGCATCCAGCATGGAAGCGCCCATCGCGCAACGCCATCGGAATCCATTCAAATTGTCCTGAGGTTCGTCATGCTGGCCTTGACACTTTTCCTGCTGCTTTTGTGCGCTGTTCTTGTCCGAAAGCAACACGTACGCAGCGCCGCCGCGCTGGCCTTGGCGCCGCTGGCGATCCTGGCCAGCGCGAGCCCGCCCATCACGCAATGGCTGCTGGACCTGGCACAGGACGCACCTTCAAGCATTGCACCGGCGCCGCATCCACGCACGGCCATTGTCGTGCTGGGCGCTGGCATCGATCAGGATGCTCACAGCTCTAGGCCAAGCCTGGCTGGCAATAGCCGGTTGATGGCCGCAGCGCAACGCTACCTCGCCTGCGAGCGCAACGGCGAAACCTGCGCGGTGCTGGTCAGTGGAGGTGCCACGACGCCGGACAACGCCACGGAAGCCGAGGTCTACGCGCGTGAACTGATTGCGCTGGGCGTGCCTGCGGGCCACATTGTCCGCGAGCAGGCCAGCGTGAACACCTGGCAGAACGCCAGGAACAGCAGCCGAATCATCCAGCACGACAGTCTCCGGGTGGTGCTGGTGACTTCAGGCCTGCATCTCAAGCGCAGCCTGATCTACTTCCGGCACTTCGGTGTCGTGGCCGAGGGCCTGCCCAGTGATCGCCTCCGCGCCGCAGCAGGATGGCTTCCCTCCGCATACAACCTGCTGCTGATCGAAGTGATGGTGCACGAATACATCGGCGTGCTGCGCTACCGCGTTTACAACGGCATGGGGTGGAACGAGGAATCCATCAGGCAGGACAGTGTCACACCTGCAACAACCATCCGCGCATTGCCGCACTCACCTCGTCCGGCTTCTCCATCGGTGCCAGGTGCCCGCAATCGGGCACCACCACCAGCTGCGAATGCGGCACCAGCGCGTGCATCTCCTCGCTCACCGCCAACGGCGTGATGCGGTCGTTCGCACCACAGACGATCAGCAGCGGATCGCGGTAGCCGGCCAGCACATCGTGGCCATCACTGCGCTCCAGCGCGCTCTGGCGCAGGAACACCTCCGCACCCAGCCGTGCGGTCATGTCACGCACGCGCTGCACCAGCACGTAGTCGTCCAGCCGCGAGGCGTCGATATAGCTGCGCATCAGCGCGTCACCAAAGCCGTGGAATTTACCGGGCAGGCGCACGCTGGCGCACTGGCTGCGGCGCTGTTCGGCACGTTCCGGGGAGTCGGCATGAATCGAGGTGTCGATCAGGGCCAGCTGCAGCACACGCTCCGGCGCGGTGCGCAGGATCTGCTGGGCGACGAAGCCGCCCAGTGAGAAACCGGCCAGCGCAAACCGTTCCGGCGCCTGCGCCAGTACCTCCTCGGCAACGGCCTGCAGGGTCTCGCCGCGGGTCTGGTCGCCCACGGTGCAGTCGGCGATATCGGCCAGGTCGGCCAGCTGGGCGCGCCAGAGTTCGGCGTCGTTGAGCAGGCCCGGGAGCAGCAGCAGGGGAATGCGGTCGGTCATGCGGGTATTGTGGCGTCTTCAAACCCACAACACGACCAGACACCCATGGCCGACCCCTACAACAGCGGTACCCCGACCACGTCAGCAGCGCGCTTCGAGGATTCGATGGTGACGACCGCCTTCGAGCTGCCCGGCTACCGCATCGCGCGCAACCTGGGCGTGGTACGCGGCATCACCGTGCGCTCGCGCTCGATCGTGGGCAACTTCCTTGGCGGCATCCAGACGATCTTCGGCGGCAACATCACCATCTACACCGAGTTGTGCGAGCAGGCGCGCGAGGAAACCTATCGCGACATGGTCAAGCATGCGCGGCAGCTGGGTGCAAACGCGGTCATCGGCATGCGCTACGACGCCACCGATGTGATGACCGGCCTGACCGAAGTGCTGTGCTATGGCACGGCGGTGGTGGTCGAGCCGCTGCATTGAATCCGAAGTTCCGCCGGGCATGGCCCGGCGCTACCGTCACGGTCACGCCACCGGCGGGACGTCGGGCACTTCCACCTGCTGCACCGGCAACGTCACCATCATCACCGTCGGGTCGTCCGGGTCCAGCCGGGTCTTGAAGCCCAGGCTCTGGCACATCGCCAGCATGGTGCTGTTCTCGCGCAGCACCTGGCCTTCCACCACGTCCAGGCCCAGCCACTTGGCGTACTCGATCATGATCGCCATCAGGCGCCAGCCGATGCCGTGGCCCTTCAGATCCGAACGGATCAGGATGCCGTACTCGCCACGGTGGTAATCCGCATCGGCATGCAGTCGCACCGCGCCGAGCATCTCGCCGCTGCGCGGTTCGAGCGCCACCAATGCGATCGAGCGGGCGTAGTCCAGCTGGGTCAGGCGGGCGATGAACTCGTGGCTGAAATGCTTCACCGACTGGAAGAAACGCAGACGCAGATCCTCGTCGCTGACACGCGCGAAGAACGCACGGAACAGCGCGTCATCTTCCGGCCGCACCGGGCGCACGAACGCGCGACCGCCATCGGACAGCTCGATGGTGCGCTCCCATTCCTTCGGATACGGGAACACGGCGAAGCGTGGATGGCCACGGCCCTTGTGCAGGATGCGCGACGGCGCAACCGCAACGCGCGCGTCCAGCGCGAGGATGCCCTTGCTGTCCACCAGCAGGGGATTGATGTCCAGCGTGCGCACTTCGGGAATGTCCGCCGCCAGCTGCGCCAGTTTTACCAGCGCCAGTGCCAGTGCACGCTCATCGGCGGCGGGCACGTCGCCATAGGCTTTGAGAATGCGCGAAGCCCGGGTCTGGCCGATCAGCTCGTGGGCCAGGCGCAGGTCCAGCGGCGGCAGCGCCAGTGCCTTGTCGTTGATCACTTCCACCGCCGTGCCACCGCGCCCGACCACGATCACCGGTCCAAACGTGGCGTCGTCGGCGATGCCGACGATGATCTCGCGCGCCTTCGGGCGGACGATGGTCGGTTGCACCAGCAGGCCGTCGATACGCGCGTCCGGCCGCAACTGCCGTGCACGGGCAAGGATCGCCTTGGCCGCGCTCTGCACCGCCGGCAGCGTCGCCAGATTCAGGCGCACGCCATCCACTTCGGATTTGTGCGGAATATCGGGCGACAGGATCTTCAACGCGACCGTCGCGCCACGCTCCAGCAAGGGTTGCGCCAGGTCCATCGCCTCGTGCGCATCGCGCGCGTGCATCACCGGTGCAGAGGGGATGCCGTAGGCCTTCAGCAGTTCATGGGTGGCCAACGGGTCCAGCCAGCCCTGGCCATTGGCCAGCGCGGCTTCGACCAGCGCGCGCGCACGCGCGGTATCCACGCTGAAATCCTGCGGCAGGCTCGGCGGCGTTTCCATCAACGCACTCTGTGCCTCCCGGTAACGCACCAGATGCTGGAAGCCGCGCACGGCCTCCGCTTCGGTGGGATAGGTCGGCACGCGTGCGGCATTGAGGGTGGCAGTGGCCTGGTCGTCGTTGCCCAGCCACACCGCGAATACCGGCTTGTCGCGGTGGTGGCGCGGGCGCAGGCCGAGCGTACGGGTCAGCGCCTGCGCCGCATCGGCCGACGAGGTGAACGCGGTAGGCACGTTGACCACCAGCACCGCATCGTTCTCGCTGTCGGCCAGCAACGCTTCGATGGCAGTGGCATAGCGATCACCATCGGCGTCGACCACGATGTCGACCGGGTTGCTGCGCGTCCAGCCCTGCGGCAGTACCGCATCCAGCTTCTGCACGGTGCTGTCGGACAGTTGCGCCAGCGTGCCCTGCAGGGCGATCAGCTGGTCCACCGCCAGGTGGCCGACGCCACCGCCGTTGCTGAGGATGGCCAGGCGACGACCGGGGAAGGTGCCAAGCCGGCCCAGCGACTCGGCCGCGGTGAACAGTTCGTCCAGCGCGCTCACCCGCAGCAGGCCGGCACGGTTGAATGCCGCGCCGTACACATCATCGGCGCGCGCCAGTGCCTGCACGTGGGTATCGGCGCTGCCCGGCTGTACCCGTTCGGCGCGCCCGGACTTCACCACCACCACGGGTTTGGCACGCGCAGCGGCGCGCGCGGCCGACATGAACTTGCGCGCGTCCTTGATCTGCTCGACATAGAGCAGGATGGCGCGGGTACGGTAGTCGGTGGCGAAATAATCCAGCAGATCGCCGAAGTCCACGTCCATGGTGTCGCCCAGCGAAACCACCGCGGAGAACCCCACCGAGCGCGCCACGCCCCATTCCACCAGGGCGGCGGCAATCGCCGAGGATTCGGAAATCAGCGCGAGGTCGCCGGCCTGTGGGAAATGCGCGGCGATGCTGGCATTGAGCCGTGCATGTGGTGCGATCACGCCCAGGCAGTGCGGGCCAAGGATGCGCAGGCCATGCGCGCGCGCGGCGGCCTCCACCTGTGCCCATGGCGAGCCCGGGCCTTCTCCCAGGTGCGCGGTGAGGATGATCGCGGCCTGCACGCCACGTTCGGCAGCGGTGCGTACCACCTGCGGCACGATGGCGGCCGGTGCGGTGATCACCACCAGTTCCGGCACCCAGTCCAGGTCCTTCAGCCGCTTCACCGTGCGGATGCCATCGATCTCGGCATGGCGCGGGTTGATCCATGCCACTTTGCCGGGGAAGCCGGTGCCGCGCAGGTTGCGCATCACCGCGCGGCCCGCCGAGCGCTCACGCGGGCTGCCGCCGATCACCGCGACCGACTGCGGACGGAACACGGACTGCAGGTGGTAGGTACTCATGTGCCTACGTTACACGGACCGGCGCTGCGGCGGCATGATCGTGCGCAGGAACCTGGCATCGCATCCACGCATGGCGTGGATCTACTGCGCCGGCCAGAACCAGTAGATCCACGCCATGCGTGGATGACGCCCCCCGTTACAGCAGCGTCCCGTGCAGGATCATCGCGGCGATGCTGAAGTAGATGACCAGGCCGGTCACATCCACCAGGGTGGCCACGAACGGGGCCGAGGCGCTGGCCGGGTCGAAGCCCAGCCGCTTGAGGATGAAGGGCAGCATCGACCCGGACAGCGAGCCGAACGTGACGATGCCCACCAGCGCGGCACCGATGGTGATCGCCAGCAGAATCCAGTGCTCGCCGTAGTCATGGAAGCCACCGAGCTGCCAGATCACGATGCGTACGATGGCCAGGCAACCGAGGATGGCGCCGAGCACCATGCCGGTGGGTACTTCGCGTAGTGCCACCTTCCACCAGTCGCGCAGGCGCAGTTCGCGCAGCGCCAGGCTGCGGATCAGCAGCGAGGTCGCCTGCGAACCGGAGTTGCCACCCGAGCTCATGATCAACGGAATGAACAGGGTCAGCACCACCGCGCGCGCCAGTTCGTCCTCGTAGTGCTGCATCGCGCTGGCGGTCAGCATCTCGCCGACGAACAGCACGCTCAGCCAGCCGGCGCGCTTGCGCAGCATCTCGAAGAAGCCGATCTGCATGTACGGCTTGTCCAGCGCCTCCATGCCGCCGAACTTGTGCGCGTCTTCGGTGGACTCTTCGATCAGCGCATCGAGGATGTCATCGACGGTGACGATGCCGAGCATGTGCTGCTGCGCGTCCACCACCGGAATGGCCAGCAGATCGTGGCGGCGGATCAGCCGCGCCACGTCTTCCTGGTCCATCTGCGCATCCACCATCACCGGCGGATTGACCTGGGCCACGTCCAGGATCGATTCCTCCGGCAGCCCGGTGATCAGCCGGCGCATGGTCACCACCTGCTGCAGCTGCTGGTTGGCCGGGTCGAGCACGTAGATCGCATACACGGTCTCGCGCGTGCGTTCGACCTGGCGGATGTGCTGCAGGGTCTGGGCCACGGTCCAGGTGGCGGGCACGGCGACGAACTCGGTGGTCATCAGCGCACCGGCGGTGTTCGGCGGGTAGCTCAGCAGCTTCTGGATGGTCTGCCGGGCTTCGTTGCCCAGCAGCGGAATCAGCCGCGCGCGTTCTTCTTCATCCAGCTCGTGGACGATATCGGTGGCACGGTCGTCGGCCATCAACCCCAGCAGCGCGGCGGCGCGCGCCGGCGGCAGTGCGGCAACCAGTTCGCCACTGCGGTGCAGCTCCGGCGCCTCGAGCATCTTCACTGCGCGCGGCAGCGACAGCGCGGCCAGCGTCTCGGCGGCGCGCTGCAGTTCGAGCGTGTTGAGGAATTCGACCGCGTCGGCGGTGTTGTAGTTCGCCAGCGGTGCCGACAATGCTGCGGCATCGGCCACCGGACGCAGCAATTGCTTCTGGTTCATGGTGATTCGCCTTCATGGGGTGCGACCTCGCGCAACGCCAACGCAGGCAAACCGTCCCGGTGTCAGGCGGTGGCCATCGCTGGCGTCGACCGAGGTCGACTTCTACTGTCGCTGGACATGGGTTGGGGACTCCGGAGGGGTGTACTGCCGGACACGCCGGCAGCGGCGGGCAGTCTGGACCTGCGGTCGGTGCAGGTCAACCCGCCACGCTGACCGGACAATGGGCCCGCTGCCGTTCTCGTGCGTACACAGCGGCGCGCGCATAATGACCAGGTGGCATCCGCCGCGCTTCCCCTCCCCGCCGAACGGACGCACAGCCGGCCTCCCGATGACCAGGTATTCCCATGCATAGCGGTGGTCTGGAACTGGCACTGGTGCTGCTGCTGGCCGCGGTGATCGCGGTGCCGGTGTTCAAGAAGTTCGGCTTCGGCGCGGTGCTGGGCTACCTGGCGGCCGGCGTGGTGCTGGGTCCGGACGGTCTGGGCTTCGTACAGGACGCCGACCGCATCCTCGGCGCGGCCGAGATCGGCGTGGTCATGCTGCTGTTCGTGATCGGGCTGGAGCTGTCCCCGGCCCGGCTGAAGGTGATGCGGCGCTCGGTGTTCGGTGCGGGCGCGGCGCAGGTGGCGCTGTCCGGGCTGGTGCTGGGCGGCCTGCTGCTGCTCGATCACTTCCAGTGGAAGAGCGCGCTGGTGGTGGGCGTGGCGCTGGCGCTGTCGTCGACTGCGGTCGGCCTGCAGCTGCTGTCCGAACACAAGGCGATCAACAGCGACCATGGCCGGCTGGGGTTTGCCATCCTGCTGTTTCAGGACCTGATCGCCATTCCGCTGCTGGCCGCGATTCCGCTGCTGGGCGGGGTCAAGAACGAGACGCTGCGCTGGGAAGATGCGGCCGTCGCGCTGGGCGCGCTGGCGGTGGTGATCCTGTGCGGGCGGCCGGTGCTGCGCCGGGTGTTCGGCATCATCGCCCGCACCCGCAGCCCGGAGGTGTTCACCGCCACCGCGCTGCTGGTGGTGCTGGGCACCGCCTGGTTCATGCAGGAAGCCGGGCTGAGCCCCAGCCTGGGGGCATTCCTGGCCGGCGTGCTGCTGTCCGATTCGGAATTCAGGCATGAGCTGGAATCGCAGATCGAGCCGTTCAAGGGCCTGCTGCTGGGCCTGTTCTTCATTGCCGTGGGCATGGGCATCGACCTGGACCGCATCGCCGCCGAACCGTGGATGATCGCTGCGGGCGTGGCGATCCTGCTGGTGGTGAAGTTCAGCCTGCTGTACGCCATCGGCCGCATCGCCAGACTCAGCTCGCGGCAGTCGTTGCTGCTGGGCAGCGTGTTGTGGCTGGGCGGCGAATTCGCCTTCGTGGTGTTCAACGAAGCCCAGCGTGCGCATCTGCTGGGCAATGCCAACCATGACCGGCTGGTGGCGATCGTCGGCCTGTCGATGGCGATCACCCCGTTGCTGATGATCGCCCTGATGCGCCTGCTCGGCGAGGAGAAGGTCGCGCCCCGCCAGGCGGCGGAGGCCGACAAGGTGGCGCCGGACAATCGCCCGAAGGTGCTGATTGCCGGCATGGGCCGCTTCGGCCAGGTGATCGCGCGCCTGCTCACCGCGCAGAAGGTGCCGTTCGTGGCACTGGAGGCGAACCCGGACACGGTGGCCGACCTGCGCCGCTTCGGCAACCAGCTGTACTACGGCGATCCGACCCGGCCGGAGATGCTGCGCGCCGCCGGTGGCGAGCACATCGACGTGTTCGTGATCACCGTGGACGACCCGGAAACCAACCTGCGGGCGGTGCGCATGGTGCGCCGCCTGTACCCGGACGCGACGGTGCTGGCGCGTGCGCGCAACCGCCAGCATGCCTGGCGGTTGATGGACATGTCGGCCGAACCGTTCCGCGAAGTATTCGGTACCAGCCTGGAAATGAGCGGGCGCGTGCTGACCGCGCTGGGCGTGGCACCGAACGTGGCCGAGCGCCATGTGCAGCAGTTCCGCGAGCACGACGAGAAGCTGCTGCGCGACCAGTACCTGGTCTACGACGACGAGGCCGCCGTGATCCAGACCTCGCGCGATGCCCGCAACGACCTGATGCACCTGTTCGAAGCGGACGCGGAAAGCGACGACAAGTAGATCCACGCCATGCGTGGATGTTTTTGTTTCCGTGCGCGGCGATCATCCACGCATGGCGTGGATCTACTGAAGGCATCCTGCCGACCAACGGTCGGCACCCACCCAATGGAAGGCGACCGTCAGCCGTTGTCGCGCAGGAACCTGGCCATCGACGATACGCCCGGCACGCGCGGCACGCGCGGCTCGGACGCGGAAAGCGACGGCGACAAGCAACGCTGATCGACGGAGTTGGGTAGTGCCGGCCGCTGGCCGGCAACCTCATGAACCTCGCCAGGATTGCGAAGCTGCCGGCCAGCGGCCGGCACTACCGCGCCCAGGGGTTAGCCGTTGTCGCGCAGGAACCTGGCCATCGACGATACGCCCGGCACGCGCGGCTCGGACGCGGAAAGCGACGGCGACAAGGAGCGCTGATCGACGGGGTTGGGTAGTGCCGGCCGCTGGCCGGCAACCTCATGAACCCCGCCAGGATTGCGAAGCTGCCGGCCAGCGGCCGGCACTGCCGCGCTTTGGGGTCAGCCGTTGTCGCGCAGGAACCTGGCCATCGAAGAGACACCCGGCACGCGCGGCTCGAACTCGGCGGCGACGTCGATGAAGCCGCGCATCACCGCGATCTCGCGCGGGCTGCGGTTCAAGCCATCGCGCGCTTCCGGGTCGGCACCGGCGCGCAGCAGGCGCTGCACCAGCAGCGGCAACCCGTGCAGGGCGGCCAGGTGCAGCGGGCCGAAGCCGCGCGGATCGCGCACGTCCAGGCTGACGTCTTCATCCAGCAGGCGCTCGACGGCGGCCATCACCACCTGCTCGTCGCAGGCGGTTCCCGGTTCGGCGCGCGCGCCCAGCAGCAGCAGCAACGGCGTGACCGCACCGGCGGCGGCCTGATCCGGCTCTGCACCAGCCAGCAGCAGGGTATCGAGCAGCGCCAGCAGGCGCGAACGGTCGCGCGCACTGAAGCCATACAGGGCTGCGCAGTGCAGCGGCGCCAGCTGCTGGGCATCGCCGGCGTGCACATCGGCACCGGCGGTGAGCAGGCGCGCCACGATGTCCGGCAGGCCCAGCGCCGAGGCCAGCATCAGCACGGTGACCCCGCCTGGCAGGCGGTGTTCGAGCTGCGCACCGGCGTCGAGCAGGGCCGAGACGATCTCGACCTGGCGCATGCTGACCGCCGCTGACAACGGCGTGGCACCACTGGCAGCGGCATGCTGCGGATCAGCGCCGCGCGCCAGCAGCAGGTCGACCACGGCCAGGTGGCCACCGCCGGCAGCACGCAGCAGTGCGGTGCAGCCCTGCGCATCGACGGCGTCGACGGCAAAGCCCAGATCATTCAAACGACGCACGGCGTCGACATCACCGGCCATCGCGGCGGCCGGCAGATCGCCTTCGCGCAGGGTCCGGCGCGGCAACGGCCAGACGCGCCAGTCCAGCCAATCAGCCAGATCACGACGACCGATCGACAACGCCACGCCCAGCGGTGTCTGCCCATCGGCAGCACGCGCTTCCGGCGAGGCGCCGTGCTGCACCAACAGCTTCAAGGCGCTTTCGCGCGCCAGTGCGGTGGCCAGATGCAGCGCGGTCATGCCATGGCTGTCGCGTGCTTCGCGGTCCACGCCGGTGGTGAGCAGGGCCTGCTGCAGGCGCAGCCAGCCCAGGCGCACCGCCAGCGACAACGGCGGATCACCGGCTGGCGAGGCGGCAAACGGATCGGCGCCCCGCTCCAGCAGTTCCAGCGCCAGCTGCTCAAGGCCACGCGCCGCCTGGTCGTGCTGCGCACAGGCGGCCAGGAAACGCGCCAGGCCGCCACGCCCGGCCGGCGACAGGCCGTGCTGCAGCATCACCTGCAGGGCTGGCACGGCATCGATGCCGCGCGAAAGCAGCGCGAACATCGGCGTATCTGCGCAGGCGTCGCGCACGTACGGATCGGCACCATGGGCGAGCAGCCAGTCGACCGCACGCGGCTCCAGCGCCAGCTCCGGATCGAGCAGCAAGCCACCCAGTTCTTCGGGCTGGCACAGCTTGGCCAGTGCGGCCACGCCATCGGTATTGCCGAACCCCAGCGCCTCGCGCAGCAGGGTCAACGGCGGGCGGTCGGGCAACAGGCCGCTGGCGCTGGCCGTCTCACCGCGCTCGGCCAGGCCATCGCTGACCGCGGCGGGCAGCGGGTAGGACGGGTCCAGCAGGGCCACGATCGCCCAGCGACCGGCTTCGGCGGCATAGTCCACCGCGCGCCGGCCGGCCGGATCGCTGCCGTCGGCAGCGATGCCCAGTTCCAGCAGGCGCTTGATCAACAACGGCGAAACGTCCTCGGCCATCGTGGCCAGCAGCACCGCGTTGCGGCCATCGGTGTCGACCGCAACCAGGTCGGGTTTGTGCGGCAGCAGGTGCTCGACCACGGCAGCGCGGCCGGCGCGTGCGGCTTCCAGCCACGGCGTGCGGCCCAGCGCATCGCGCGCTTCCAGGTTGGCACCGGCGGCCAGCAGCACGCCGATGATGTCCACGTGGCCGGCCAGTGCGGCTTCATGCAGCGCGCTGCGGCGCTGGCGGTCGCGCGCGTCGGCACGTGCCTTGTGCTTGAGCAGCAGCTGCACGCCGGCCGGATCGTCGTCCTCGGTGGCGGCCGCGGCCAGCAGCACCGGGGTGCCGTCAGCCGGTTCGCTGCGCGCGCCACGCTCCAGCAGGAAGCGCGCCAGGCGCCAGTTGCCGACCTGGCAGGCCACCGCCAGCGGTGACCAGCCATCACGGTTCAGTGCGTCCACTTCAGCCGCCGCATCGCGCAGCAGCGCGGCCACGCCCGGGTCGGAACTGCGCGCGGCGTGGTGCAGGGGCGTGTTGCCCTCGCTGTCGGTGGCGCGCGAATCGGCACCGTTGGCCAGCAGGGTCATCACCGCTTCCGGACGCCCATGCCAGCTGTCGCGGGTCGCGGCCAGCAGCGGGGTCATGCCACGGTGCGGCGCGTTCACATCGACGCCGCGGCCGATCAGCTCGCGCAGCAGGCGCAGGTCCGGCAATACTGCGGCCAGTACAGCCAGGCTGCGCTGGTCGCGCCAGTTCGGGTCAGGCAATGAATGCGGATCGGCGCCGGCCTGCAGCAACTGCAGCGCGCGGTCGATGCGGCCGTGGCGTGCGGCTTCGTACAGGGCCGGGGTCAGCTCCTGCGGCGCCAATGCTTCCAGCGGCGTGGTGTCCACCGCAGTGCTGAACAGCGTTTCGCGATCGACCGGCAGTTCAGCGCCAACCGGGCCGCGCAGCGAGACCAGCGGCGCCGGTGCGATGCGCTGCAGCAGCAGGTGGAGCAGCGGCGACAGCAGCAGCACCGCCAGTGCCGACGGCCAACGCGCGCTTTCCGGCAGCAGGCCCGGCCAGGTCGGCAGTACCACCAGTGCGGCCAGGGCCATCACCAGTGCGGCCACGCCAAGGCCACGCCAGGCGCTGAGGTCGCGGCCGGCCAGCGCCTGCCAATGCTGGGCCAGGCCACCGTCGAGACGCTCGACATCATTCCACAGCGGCCAGGTGCGCCAGGCCGCCAGCAGGCCAGCGCTGACCAGCACGCTCAGACCCAGCACCGCAGCCAGGCTACCGCTGTCGCGCAGCGCGGCCAGCGGCCAGGCCAGCAACAGGGCCAGCAGCAACGGCGCGGCGATCCACAGTGCCAGCAGCGCCGGCAGGTCCTGGCGGACGATCACCTTCGGCGGCAGCAGCGCACGGCTGCGCCGCCACCACGAGATTCCCAACGCGAACGCCGGTTGTGCCAGTGCCGCCAGCACCGCACCGGGCAGGCCGCCCAGCGCCGAACCCAGTGCCAGCAAGGCACCCAGGGTGAAGGCCAGCGACAGGGCGCGGGATCGGGAAAGCTCAGTCATAGTGGCGCAGCATCATGCTGCTCACCGACGGCGGCACCTGCAGGTAGAACCCGCGCTCGGTCAGTTCGCTGCGCACCTTGGCCGGGTCGGCCTGGGCCAGCCGGCGCTCCGCGTCCAGGGTCACGTCCAGCACGAAGACGAGCGGACCCAACGACGCCGACAGCGGCGCAGGCAAAGCGCTGAAGTCATCGCGTCGGGCGAGATAGACGTAGGTGTCCGGCTTGAGTTGGCTTTTATAGACGTAGGCGTGCATGTCCACGGGACGATAACCCGGGAAGAGCCGTGATTGTGTCGGAAAGCCGACACCGGGGAAAGCCGTCACGCGACGATGGCGGCGCGATCGACGGCGTTTCCCCGTTGAGGTTCAGCAATGTGGCGGCGCCGTTCAGGCTGCGCCACCGGTCGGCAGCGCTTACTTGACCTTGGCGTAGGTGCCCTTCAGGGCCACGCCGGCGACGAAGGTGCCGGCCCAGCACTCGTAGTTGGTCGCGCTCTTGAACTCGTTCTTCTTGTAGTAGCTGACGATGTCGACCACGGCGTTGGCGCCGCGCGACTTGGCACCGTCCTGCAGGGCCAGCAGTGCCGACAGCGCGACCCAGTTGCAGGCCTCGACGTCGCTCTTGTTGGCGGCGTTGGTCTTCTTGTTGGTCACGTCTTCGCCCAGGCGCTGCTGCACGCTGACCGGCTGGCCGGCCAGGTAGAAGCGCACGCTGCCGTCGATGCCGGCATCTTTGGCGGCCTGCGAACTGATCAGCTCGCGCAGGGACTGTTCGACGCGGGTATCGCGCGCCGAAGCGGTGGAAGTCAGGGCCAGCAGCGCGGTGGCAGTGGCGATCAGCAGGGTGCGGCGCATCGGAACGTCTCCTTGTTGGGGTGCGGGTACGGCGGGGTCACGCGCTCCAGCGGCGGAACACCAGCGAGGTGTTGATGCCGCCGAAGGCGAAGTTGTTGCTCATCACGTACTCGGCCTGCAGCTCGCGGCCTTGCCCGGTGATGAAGTCGAGCTGGCCGCAACGCGAGTCCACCTCGACCAGGTTCAGGGTGGGCGCGAACCAGCCGGCGCGCATCATCTCGATGCTCATCCAGGCTTCGAACGCGCCGCAACCGCCCAGCATGTGGCCGACGTAGCTCTTCAACGAGCTGATCGGCACGCGGCTGCCGAACACCTGGGCGGTGGCCTGGGTCTCGGCGATGTCGCCGTGGTCGGTGGCGGTGCCATGGGCGTTCACGTAGTCGATCTGTGCCGGCTGCAGACCGGCGTCTTCCAGCGCCAGGCGCATGGCCTGGGCCATGGTATCGGCGCTGGGCTGGGTGACGTGCTGGCCGTCGCTGTTGGTGCCGTAACCGACGATCTCGGCGAGGATGGTCGCGCCGCGTGCCTGCGCGTGTTCCAGATCCTCCAGGATCAGCGTGCAGGCGCCCTCGCCCAGCACCAGGCCATCGCGGCCGGCATCGAACGGACGCGGGGTGGTGTGCGGTGCATCGTTGCGCGTGCTGGTGGCAAACAGGGTGTCGAACACCGCCGCAGCCGTGGCGTCGAGCTGTTCGGCCCCACCGGCCACCATCACCGTCTGCTTGCCGCTGCGGATCGCTTCATAGCCGGCGCCCACGCCTTGGCTGCCCGACGTACAGGCGCTGGAAGTGGTGTAGACACGCCCGGACAAGCCGAAGAACACACCGATGTTGACCGGCGCGGTGTGGCTCATCATCTTCAGGTAGGTGGTGGCGCTGATGCCGTCGGTGGTGAACTCATGCAGCATGCGGCCGAATTCGCCGGTGGCTTCGTGGCTGCCCGACGACGAGCCATAGGCCACGCCGGTACGGCCACTGCGCAGCACCGGGTGCTCGAACAGGCCCGCCTCACGCAGGGCGACCTCGGTGGCGCGCACCGACATGATCGCCACCTTGCCCATCGAGCGGGTGGTCTTGCGGTTGTAGTTCGGCGGCAGCTCGTAGTCCTGCGCCGGCGCGGCAAGCTTGGTGTTCAGGCCCGCGTACACATCCCATTCCGGCATCGAACGCACCGCATTGCGGCAGCTGCGCAGATGGGCCTGGATGGTCGGCCAGTCGTGGCCAAGCGGACTGATGGCGGCAGCACCGGTGACCACCACGCGACGATCGGCGGCCATCAGATCATCCCTCCGTTGACCGAGATCACCTGGCGGGTGATGTAGCCGGCCGGCTCGGACAGCAGGAACGCGACCGTGGCCGCCACTTCCTCGGGACGGCCGACGCGGCCGGCCGGGATCAGCTTCAATGCGTGATCGACCACTTCTTCGTTGAGCATGTCGGTCTCGATCAGGCCCGGGGCCACGCAGTTGACGGTGATCTGGCGGCTGGCCAGTTCCAGCGCCAGTGCCTTGCTGGCACCGATGATGCCGGCCTTGGCCGCACTGTAATTGACTTGGCCACGGTTGCCGGCCACGCCCGACACCGAGGACAGGGTGACGATGCGGCCCGGCTTGCGCCGCCGCACCATCGGCATGATCAGCGGATGCAGCACGTTGTAGAAACCGTCCAGGTTGGTGTGGATCACCTGGTCCCAGTCGTCCTCGGACAATGCCGGGAACGCGCCGTCACGGGCGATGCCGGCATTGCACACCACGCCGTAATAGGCGCCATGTGCCTCCACGTCAGCCTCCAGCGCAGCACGCGCGGCAGCACGGTCGGCCACGTCGAAGGCCAGCACGCGCGCCTGCCGGCCCAGCGCCTGGATCTCGTCGGCCACCGCCTGTGCTTCTTCCACACGGCTGCGGCAATGCACCACCACGTCGAAGCCATCGCGCGCGATACGCAGCGCAATGGCCCGGCCGATGCCCCGGCTCGCGCCGGTCACCAGCACGCTTGGATTCCCTGTCATGCCTGTCCACTCTCCAGATAGGCCATCGAGTCGGCCGGTTCGAACACCGACACGTTGGCAACCGCCCATTCTTCTTCGCCTGCCAGGATGCGGCAGGCGAACATCCCTAATCCATTGTCGCCCAACAGCTCGCAACGCGCCTGTACCTGCAGGCGGGTGCCGCTGGGGAAACTGCTGCGCGTGCTGGTGTAGCGCCGGCTGCCAAGCAGGAAGCCCAGCTGCGGCGGGTTGCCGGCCGTGCGTGCGCGGCAGCCGGCCCAGGCAGCGATGGCCTGGGCCATGTATTCGATGCCGACCCATGCCGGGACCGCACCGTCTTCGATGAACAGGCCGGCCTCGGGCACCACCAGTTCCGCCTCGATGCCGTCCTGGTCCCAGCGCAGGATGCGGTCCAGCAGGCACATGTCCTGGCGGTGCGGCACCACCTCTTCGATGGCATACAGCGGCATGTTCATCGGCGCTCCAGTGCCAGTACGGCATTGCTGCCGCCGAAGGCGAACGAATTGCTCAGCACCCGCCGCGGCAGCTGCTGCAGGAAGGTCGCCGGGGCTACCAGCGGCAACGCCGGCAGCGCCGGATCGGCCACGCCGTCCCACCAGTGCGGTGGCAGCTGCTGCTGCGGATTCTCGGCCAGCAGGATCCAGCACAGCGCCGCTTCGATCGCACCGGACGCACCCAGCGTGTGGCCGGTCAGTGGCTTGGTCGAACTGGCCGGCACGGCGGTGCCCAGCACCTGCGCCACGGCGTGGCTTTCCATGGCGTCGTTGTGGCCTGTCGCGGTGCCATGCAGGTTCACGTAATCCACTTCCGAAGGTGCCCAGCCAGCACGCTGCAACGCCTGCTGCAGGGCATCGATGGCACCCAGACCCTGCGGGTCCGGTGCCGACATATGGTGCGCGTCGGCCGACTCACCCCACCCCGCCAGGCTGACCGGGCCTGCATCGCGGGTCAGCAGGAACAGCGCGGCGCCTTCGCCGATGTTGATCCCGCAGCGATGCTGCGAGAACGGATTGCAGCGCACTGCGGAGACCGATTCCAGCGCGCTGAACCCGGCAACGGTGAACCGGCACAGGGAATCGGCACCACCGGCGATGACCGCATCGACGATGCCCGAACGCAGCATGCGCGCGGCCGACATCAACGCCTTGGCGCTGGACGAACAGGCCGTGGACAGCGTCCAGGCCGGGCCCAGCGCACCGCTGCGCTCACGCACGAACTGCGCGGCGGTGCCCATTTCCTGCTGTGCGTAGTCGAAGCCTTCGGGCCAATGGCCGTGCTCGGCGCGGGTACGCAGCGCCTGTTCGGATTCACCGATGCCCGAGGTGCTGGTGCCCAGCACCACCGCCACACGCTCGGCGCCGTAACGGTTGATGGCATCGGCAACGGCCGGCGCGATCTGCGCCAGTGCCACGTCCAGCAGAGCATTGTTGCGGCCACGCAGGGACACCGGCAGTTCCTCCAGCGTCGGCAGCGGGCTGTGCACTTCGCCCAGCGCGAGGGTGCGACCCGGCAGCAGGCTGGCGTTGTCGCTCAGGCCGCCGGGCGCATCGGCGAACAGCGCAGCAGCCACCGCGGTGCGGCCCTCGCCCAACGCGCAGACCACGCCGAGGTCGTTCAGGAAAATGGGAGCGCTCTTCATTCCTGGCCGGCCATGTCGATCGATTCGATGCGCAGGGTGTAGCCCTCGGCGCGGTTGTCCAGCTGCACGCTGCCATCGCCCAGGCGCTGCAGCTGCAGCCACACGGTGCCGTCGCGGGACAGGCTGCGCTGGCGGCCGTCGTCGCTCACCTGCCAGCCGGCCGGCAGCGCGGCGGCAATGGCGTCCGTCGGCCACAGCGCGAACTGCAGGTCATCCAGTACGCGTTCGGCACGTACCTGTGGCGGCAGCCACGGTGCACGCTGCTGGGTCAGCTGCTGGCCGTCCCACTGCAGGCGCACACCGGTCTGGCCCATCGCCTGCACGGCCAGCCGCACCTGCTGCGCGTCGGCTTCCAGCAGCGCATCCAGATCACGCTCGTGGCTGCCGAAGCGGAAGTGCAGTTGCTGCTGCAGGGCCAACGGCGCCGGCAGGCTGGACGGTGCCAGCCGCAGCGGCGGCAGGTCGACCAGCGGCCGCGGCATGCGGCTGGCACAGGCGGCCAGCAGCAGGCACAGCAGGACCGCGGAGAGGCGGACGATCAGGCGCTGCACAGTTCCTCCAGCACGCGCATGCGACGGCCACTGTCGTCGGCCACATACGGATTGTTGGTGTCCCAGGCGTAGCCGGCCAGGATGGAGCTGATCATGTCGCGTACCTGCGGCTGCTGGTCGGGGTGGTAGATGATCTTCTGGAAGCCGCCCTGGTACCAGCTTTCGACGAAGCGGCGGAAGGTTTTCACACCGGCGCGCAGCGGAATCGAGAATTCGCTTTCCCAGTCCACGGTCTCGCCCGCGTAACGGCGCTTCAGGCATTCGCTGGCCAGCTGCGCCGACTTGAACGCGATGGTGACGCCGGAGGAGAACACCGGGTCGAGGAACTCACCGGCGTTGCCCAGCAGCGCATAACCCGGGCCCCACAGCGAGCTGACATTGGCCGAATAGCCGGTGATGCGGCGCACCGGCAGCACCGCCCATTCGGCATTGGCCAGCAGCGAGGTCAGGTTCGGATCCTCGCCGACGATGGCCTGCAGCTTCTGCAGGTCGTCGCCTTCGTAGCGCTCGAAGAACGATGGCTCGGCGACCACGCCCAGCGAGCAGCAGCCGTTGGAGAACGGAATCGTCCAGTACCAGACGTCGATGTGCTCGGGATGGGTGGTGATCAGGATCTTGTTGCGGTCGAATTCCGCTTCGGCCGGGATGTTGTCGCGCACGTGGCAGAAGATCGCGCCCCGCACCGGGAAGTTGGACGGTGATTCCAGGTCCAGCAGGCGTGGCAGCAGGCGCGCGAAACCAGAGGCGTCGAGGATGAAATCGGCTTCGATGCGGTACTCGCTGCCATCGGGGCGGCGCACGCTCACCAGCGGCTGCTCGCCCGGCTCGACGGACAGCACTTCGTCACCGAAGCGCAGGGTCGCGCCCATGCGCTCGGCGCCGCGCGCCAGCACGTTGTCGAAGTCAGCGCGCTGCACCTGGTAGGTAGTGCCCCAGCCCGGCGAGAACTTCTTCCTGAAGTCGAACGCGGTGCGCGCTTCCCCGTGCACGAAGGCCGCGCCGTTCTTGTACTGGAAGCCTGCCTCGACCACGTCCTGCAGCAGGCCCGCCGCTTCGATGTATTCCATGCTCTGCGGCAGCAGGCTCTCGCCGATGGAGAAGCGCGGGAACTGCTGGCGCTCCAGCATCAGCACCCTGCGGCCCTGCTGGCGCAGCATCGCCGCGGCCACCGAGCCAGCCGGGCCGGCGCCGATGATCAGGATCTCGGTACGTTCCACGTCTTCGTGGCGGGAAGAATCAGCGGCATCCACAGCAGTAGTCATCGGTGCGTCCTTGTTGCTCGATCAGGTGGAAAAGCGGAGGAATCGGAATGAAGCGTGCCCGGTCAGGCCGGCGGAGCGTCATGCGGTGGCGGCCGGAACAGCGGCGAGATCAGCCACACCAGGCCGATGCCGAACAGCAGGGTGAGCCCGAACGCACGCAGCGCCGGCGTCTGCGAAAGACCCAGCAGGCCGAACGACAGCCAGGTGCTGGCCGCACCCACGCATACCGCCAGCCAGGCGCTGGCATCGCCGCGGTGCTCGATCAGGAAGATGCCGTAGTCGATGCCCATGCCCAGCAGCAGCATCAGTGCCAGCACGTTGAACAGCTGCAGCGGCTGGCCGAACAGGCCGAGCAATCCAAGGGTGAGCGCACCGGCCACCAGGGTCGGTGCGAATACGCGCCAGGCCTGGCGCCGGTAGCGCAGCCACAGGGCGCCGAACACCAGCACGATGCCGACCAGCAGCAGGCCGCCCATCAGCTTGCGGTAGTGGCCCAGCAGCTGCGAGAAATCGGCCGTACGGTCGACCCAGCGCACGCCGCCCAGGCCTTCGGCAGCACCGCGCAGGGTGGCCAGTGCATCGGCACGCGACAGGTCATCGACCATCACCACGCTGATCATCTGCCCGCCCACGTTGCCGACCCACAGGTGGCGGAACGGCTGCGACGCCGGCGACGCGAGGAACGCCTCGGCGCTCAGCGGCGCCGCTGCAAATGCCGGGCGCTGCAGGGGCTCGCCCACCGCTTCGCCCACCGCGGCCAGCACGCCGGGTTCCACCCTGGCGGTCAGCGCCGCATCGGCCTGCTGCCGTGCGGGCGATGGCAACCAGTCACTGATTGCGCGGTAACCGCCGATGCGCTTGTCGTGGGTCAGTTCACGCAGGCGCGTGGTCAGCGCTTCTTCGCGCTGCAGCAGTTGTGCGGCATCGCTGCCCTGCACCAGGTAGAACTGCGCCGGGCTGGGCATGCCCAGCAACTGGCTGAGGCGGATCTGCTGGGCCATCAGCGCCGGCGGCGACGACTGCAGGCTGCGCAGGTCGTCGTTGCTCTGCAGGCGGGCGATGCCGATGACCGACACCAGCGCGGCCACGCCGAGGAAGATCGCCACCGGGCGACGCCCGTGCAGGCGCGGGAAACGCTCCAGCGTGTTGCCCAGCCACTGCGCGAAGCGGGTGGTACGGATCTCGCCACCGTCCAGCCACGGGAACCAGAAGATCACCGTGAGGAAGGCAGCGGCCAGCCCCACCACCGAGAACAGCGCCATCTGCCGCAGGCCGGGGAACGGCGCCAGGCCCAGCGCCAGGTACGCCAGCGCACTGGTCAGCAGCGCCAGCCACAGGCCCGGCAGCAGATGCCGCAGCAGCTTCCAGCGACGGTCGGCCGGCTCGGCCTGGCGCGAAGCGAACCAGTGGATGCCGTAGTCCTCGGCCACGCCAACCAGCGAGGCACCGAACACCAGGGTCAGCACATGCACCTTGTCGAACACCAGCACGGTCACCGCCAGCGCCACGCCACAACCGATCAGCAACGAAGCGGCAACCAGCAGGATCGGCCGCAGCGAGCGGAACGCCAGCCACACCAGCAGCAGCACCGCCGCCAGCGAGCCCCAGCCGATGGTGTTGATCTCCTGGTTGGCCTGCACGGCAGCCGCTTCGGCATGCAACGGCACGCCGGCATGCAGGATCTCCAGATCCAGCGCAGCGGCCTTGGCCGCCTGTCCGGCGCGTTCGAGCAGGCCATCGAGATGACGCTCGCCATCGAGCCTGAAGGCCGAGCCCGGCGTATCGAACTGCAGCGCCGCCCAGTGCTTGCCTTCGGCCTCGAGCAGGCCGTCATCGCCCAGGCGCAGGCCGGAGCCCTGGGCCTGCTGCTGCCACCACTGCGGCCACAGCGACAGCGGATCCTGCCGCCACTCGGTCAACCGCGGCGCGCCCATCGGGCCGTACAGCGCGCCGAGTGCCTGTTCGGCCAACGCACCGGGTTCGGCCTGCTGCAACTGCTCGCGCTGGGCCGGGGTCAGCAGGCGATCGCGGTACGGTGCGTAGAACCCACGCGCCTCATCGAACCAGCCTTCGATCGAACCACTGGGCACCAGCAGCGCGCTGTCGGCATCACTGGCCATCGCCGCGGCGAACGCGGCCTGCGCGCGCTTGGCAGCGGCACCGTCGGTACTGCCGAGCAGCACCACCACCTGCCGCGAGCTGCCATCGGCAATGCGCCGGGTGACGTCGCTGAGCAGGCGGTCGTGCGCGTCCTGCGGCAGCAGGGCAAGGATGTCGGTGTCAATCCGCGACTCCTGGCTCCACAGGCGCCACTGCTGCGCACCCAGCACCAGCAACAGCAGCAGCCAGGCGATGCCCAGCCAGTGCCACCAGCGGCGCAGGCGATCCGGTGCGGCGCTGTCACTCAAAGCGGCGCGCCTCGTCGGCGTTCAACGTGGCCGGCGCTTCGCTCAGCGCAGTGAACTGGATGCGGGTGCGATCCTGGTTGGCTTCGATGATCTCGACCTGGCGCACGTAACGGTCGCCCTGCAACGTCAGCGACTGGAAGGCCTTGGCCAGCATCGCCGACTTCGGCGTCAGCTTCAGGCGCCAGCCCTGCCCTTCACGGGTGGCCTCGACGTTGAACTGGCTGGACAGTGCCTGCACGTCACCGCTCATCAACGCGAACATGATCGCGTTGACCGAGCGCATCGCCGGCTGCTGGCGCGCGTCCAGTTCGACGCGGGTGCTGCCATCGCGCTGGCGGCTGAGGATTCGGTCGGCAGTGACCACCACCTCCGACGGGAACGGCTTGAGCGTGGACCAGATCACGCCGTGCTTGCGCGCGACCACGAACTGGCCCTGCGAACGCAGCGGGTTCTTGAAGCCGCTGACCTGCTTTTCCTGGGTGAACTGCCCGCGCAGCACGTCCGGTCGGGCGACGGCCTGGGTGATGGCATCGACGGCGGCATCGGCCGCCTGCACCAGCGGTGCGGCCACCAGCAGCAGCGCGCACAGCAGCACGCGCGTAAGACGAAGGGATCGGTTCACGGGGCAGGCACTCCAAGACGCTGCCACAGCACCGGCGGGCACTGATACAGCATTTCCTTGCTGGCCGCGTCGACCGCGACCTGGATGGTCATTGCGCGGGTCAGCACCTGGCCGCTTTCCGCATCGAGGATCTCGTATTCGATCTTCAGCCGGTTCTCCCACTCGACGATGCGCGAGCGCACGCGCAGCGCCTGGCCAAACAGCAACGGCCGCACGTACTTCACCCGCGCGTCGACCACCGGCCACAGGTAGCCCGATTCGAGCATCTGCGGATAGTCGTAGTCGTAGCGCTTCAGCAACGCGCAGCGCGCGATCTCGAAGTACTTGAAGTAGTTGCCATGCCAGACCACGTTCATCGGATCGCAGTCATGGAAAGCAGGGGCCAGCTCGACCTCGCCGACCAGTTCGTTACCTTCATTCACCGACATACAGCTCCCAGCGTTGCGCGCGGATCTCCACCAGCAGTTCCCGCAGTTCGCGATCCAGCGCGCGGTCTTCTTCGACCAGGGCGATGCGCTGCCCCAGGTCGGCGTACATGTCGGCCAGACTGCCATGCAGCTGCGCGTTCATGCCAACCCGTTCGCGCAGCGCCAGGCCCTGGCGGGCAGCGATCAGCATGGCCGCCACCACCTGTTCAGTCAGTTCGATCACGCGCAGGCAGTCGCGCGCGGCGATGGTGCCCATGCTGACCTTGTCCTGGTTGTGGCATTCGGTGGACCGCGAGAACACCGAGGCCGGCATGGTCTGCTTCAGGGCCTCGGCCGTCCACGCCGAAACGCTGATCTGCAGCGCCTTCAGGCCATGGTTGATCGCCGCGCGCGGGCCGGTGGCCGCCGACAGGTTGGCCGGCAGGCCGTGGTTGTAGCGGGCGTCGACCACCAGCGCCAGCTGCCGGTCGAGCAGGTCGGCGATGTTGGCAACCGTGTTCTTCAGCGTGTCCATCGCCAGTGCGATGTGCCCGCCGTAGAAGTGGCCACCGTGCAGGATGCGCTCGCCGTCGGCGTCGATCAGCGGGTTGTCGTTGGCGCTGTTCAGTTCGGTTTCGATCAGCTGGCGCAGGAACGGCAGGGTGTCTTCCAGCACACCGATCACGTGCGGCGCGCAGCGCAGCGAGTAGCGGTCCTGCAGGCGCTGCTCGTTGCGCGGCGGGCGCTCGCTGTGCAGGTCGCTGCGCAGGCGTGCGGCAATGCGCGACTGCCCCGGGTGCGGCTTGGCGGCGAACAGGGTTTCATCGAAATGGTGCGCGTTGCCGTCGCTGGACAGCACGTTGAACGCGGTCAGGCGCGTGGCCATGCGTGCCAGGTAATCGGCGCGCTGCCAGGCCAGGCAGGCCAGGCCGGTCATCACCGCCGTGCCGTTCATGATCGCCAAGCCTTCCTTCGGCCGCAGCTTCAGCGGGGTCATGCCGATCTTCGCCAGCACGTCGGCAGCCGGCTGTACGCGGCCGTCGTGCAGCACCTCGCGTTCGCCGCACAGCACGGCCGCCACGTACGACAGCGGGGTCAGGTCGCCACTGGCGCCCACCGAGCCTTCGGCCGGAATCAACGGCAGCACATCGTGCTGCAGCAGCGTGGCCAGGCCTTCCAGCAACGACACGCTGACGCCGGACATGCCGCGCACCAGCGAGGCCAGGCGCGCGGCCAGCACGGCGCGGGTCTCGGCCGGGTCGAGGTAACGGCCCAGGCCGCAGCCATGGTAGGTGTACAGATGGTGCGGCAGCTCGGCGACCAGTGCCGGCGGAATGTTCACCGTGCACGAATCGCCGTAGCCGGTGGTCACGCCATAGATGACGCCATCCTCGCGCAGCAGGCGGTCGAGGAAGTCGGCACCACGCTGGATATGTGCGCGGAACGCCGGCACATCGCTCAGCGCGGCCTCGCACTTGCGCTGGGCCAGGGCGACCACGTCTTCGATGGTCAGCGGTGCATCGCCGAAACGGCACACGGGTACGGCGTCAATCGTCATGAGGAGCCTGATCCCAGAAGGGGAAGAAATTGAACCAGTCCAGCGGGGACTGGATGACCTGGAGTTCCAGCCAGCGCGCGAAGCGCTGCGCCTGTTCGGCCAGTGCGGCATCGCGTGAACCGCGCGGCAGCACCACGCGGTCGGCGAACTGTTCGAATGCCACCCGATAGCCGTCGCCCTGGTGCAGGCACGACATCGTGTAGACCGGGCAGCCGAGCGCGGCCGCCAGCACATAGGCGCCGATCGGGAACGGCGCGCGGTGGCCGAGGAAATCAGCCATCACGCTGCGCCCGCCCTGCACCGGCACGCGGTCGCCAACGATGGCGACGAAGCCACCCGAGGCGACCTTGTCGGCCAGCATCATCGCCGTGGCCGGGCCCATCTCGGTAACCTGCACCAGCTCCACCGCGGCCAGCGGGTCCAGCCGCTGCAACAGCCGGTTGAAGCGCTGCGCGTGCGCGGTATGCACCAGCACGGTGATGCGGAAGCCCGGCACCTGCTCGGCCAGCACCTGGCACAGTTCCAGGCAGCCGATGTGCGCGGTCAGGATGAGGCCGCCTTCGCGGCGCGCGATCCTGCCCAGCACCAGGTCACGCTGCAGGCGGATGCGCTCGGGCGGATAGCGGCCGCCGAGGCCGAGAATCTTGTCCAGCATCGTGTCGGCGAAGCTGAAGAAGTGGCGCAGGCTGTCGCGCCGGGTGGGCGCATGGCCCAGCGCACCGGCATGGGCCTGCAGCCGCTGCAGGTACTGCATCGAGGCCTGGCGACCAACGCGGTTGCCCAGCCAGTGGCAGGCCACGACCGGCCACACGCAGAGGTGGAACGGCCAGCGCCCGAACCAGCGGTGCACCCAGCACAGGAACAGCACGCCGGCCACCGACGTGGACTCGCCGATGTCGGCCCAGTGCGGGGCGTCGTGCGCGTGACTCATCTCAGCCCTGCCCCTGCAGGCGGCGCCACAGCAGGCGCGGCGCGCGCCAGAGCATGCCGAAGAACAGCCGGGTATGCATGCGGCTGATGCGCACGTTGTCGCGCCACACATCGAAATGCGAAACGCCGTCGGCGGGATAGGTCACCCGCGTAGCCAGGTGGTCGACCGGTACCTGCCGCCAGTACAGGCGCACCATCACTTCGGTGTCGAAATCCATGCGCCGGCCGACAGTCTCCTCGCCGATCAGGCGCAGCACCGGCGGCAGCGGATACACCCGGAATCCACACATGGTGTCGCGCAGGTGCAGCGACAGCGTGTTGATCCACACCCAGATGTGGGTGGCGTAGCGACCATACAGGCGCGCCTTCGGCACACTGGCATCGTAGGCGGGAATGCCGCAGATCACGGCGTCCGGCCGCGCGCGGGCGGCGTCGATGAAGCGCGGCAGGTCGCCGGTGTCGTGCTGGCCGTCGGCATCGATCTGCAGCACATGGGTATACCCACGACGCTGCGCTTCGGCGAAACCGGCCAGCATCGCACCGCCCTTGCCCTGGTTCACGTCCAGCCGCAGCAGGTCGACGCCCGCTCGCTGTGCCAGTTCCCGCAGTACCAGCGCGCAGGACGGCTGCGAGCCATCGTCGACCAGCAGGCAGGGCAGGCCCGCAGCCTGCACGCCATCGACGACCGCGCCGATGGCGTGTTCGTGGTCGTACACGGGAATGACCACCAGCGGCGCGAACGCGCCGCCAGCGGTGGCCGGCTCAATACGCATCGGCGAACACCACCCTGCCGCTGGCGTGCACGCCATGCACCGAGGTGTAGCGGAACGTCAGCACGCCGCGCCCGGTGTCCCAGTCCAGGTGCAGGGTCAGCTCGTCGCCGGGGCGGGCCACGCGCTGGAACTTCACTGCATCCATGCGCTGGAAACCAACCGGCAACACGAAGGCCTGGCGGCCGAAGCGCACCGCCCAGTCCAGCTGGGCGACGCCGGGCAGGATCGCCGCCTGCGGGAAGTGGCCCTGGAACGCGCGCAGCGCGGGGTCCAGCGTCATCCGCAGGGTGGCCGCCGCCTCGTCGCGACAGTCCCAGACCGGCACCGGCATCATCGGCTGGAACAACGCCACAAGTGAAGCCTGGGTGACCTTGCCCTGGGCATTGATCGGGAGCGATTCGACCAGGCGCCAGCGCCGCGGGCGGGTGACCGCATCGTGGCCCTGCGCCAACCGCGCACCGAGCCGCTGCCCCAGCGCACGCCGTGCGCCGTCACTGGCACGTGCCAACGTCGGATCGGCCGGCACCACCACGGCCGCCAGCTGCTCGCGCTGGCCCTGCAGCACCAGCACGCGCACGTCCTCGACTTCTGGATCCTCGCGCAGCGCGCGCTCCAGTGCATCCAGCGAAACGCGGCGCTCTTCGATCTTGACGATGCGGTCGGCACGGCCCAGCAGGCGGAAACGGCCATCGGCCAATGCTTCCACGCGATCCTGGGTGCGCCACCAGTCCAACGTCTCCAGGTGCGGCGAGGCCACCGCCAGGCAGTCCTCCTCGATCCGCCACTGCACGCCCGGCAACGGCTGCCACGGCGGTGCATCGGTGTCCCAGCGGCGCCAGGCGATGCCACCGGTTTCACTGCTGCCGTAAACCTCGGTGGGCGCCACGCCCAACCACTGGCGGACCTGGCGCGCGGCGTCCTCGGGTAGCGGGCCGCCGGAGGAGAACACCGCACGCAGGCGGCCGTGCAGGCACGCCCAGTCGAGCTGCTCGGGCAGGCGCTTGAGATGGGCCGGGGTCGCCACCAGCACCGTATCGGTACCGGCCAGCGCGCCCACCAGGTCTTCGTGGAAGAAGCGCCGGGGCTGGATCGCACGGCCGGCAGCCAGCGGCCACAGCACGCGGAACAGCAGGCCGTAGATATGCTGGTGGGACACGGTGCCATGCACCTGGGTACCGTCGAGCTGGGCGCCGAAGGCGGCCTGCAGCGCATCGACTTCGCGCGCCAACTGGTCCAGCCGCTTGCTGATCGCGCTGGGTTGGCCGGTGCTGCCGGAGGTGAACACGCACAGTTCGCAGGCGCGCTCGTCCAACGGCAGCAGCACCACGCCGGCGGCGGCGCTGTCGGTGGCCTGCAACGGCTGGTAATCCGCCGACAGGTCACCTGCGAAGCCACTCACCTGCGGCTGCAGCGCCTGCAATGTCGCGGGCAGGTTGTCGGCGGCCAGGAACACCCGCTTGCCGGCATGCCAGGCACCGAACAACGCTGCAGCGAAGGCCACGGTGTCATCGAAGTAGAGCGCCCAGTCACGACCTTCGGCAGCGCTGAAAGCGTCATGCCAGGCCAGTACGCGCAGGCGGAAGGCGACATGGTCGAGGGCAGTGCCATCGCAGATACCGATGTCACGACCGGGCTGCGCCGCGATCAGCAGCCGGTCCAGGGCAATCCAGTCAGCCATGCGCGTGCGCTGCCTTGACCCGACGCCGTACCAGCCATTCGCCCCCGAACAACAATCCCATCATCACGTACGCCAACAATCCGTTGTAGAGCATCCAGACCCGGTCCGACGCATACAGCGCGGTGAGCAGGGCGAGACCACCATTGAGAACGAAAAAGCCGCACCACACCTGGGTGACGCGGCGGGTATAGACCACCGCGAACGGTGGCAGGTCCGGCTCCTGCAGGCGCGCCAGGCGTTCCACCAGCGGCGGACCGAAGCGCAGGCTGGTGGCGAACACCGTCAGCATCACCACGTTCACCAGCGCCGGGTACAGCTTCAGCGGCAGGGCCTGGTTGAGCACGGTGGCCAGCCCGGCCAGCAGGCCCGCGCCGGCGGCGGCGGCCCACCACAAGGGCTGGCGGGTGCTCAGCGCGCGCAGCAGGGCCAGCGCGAACAGCAGCAGCGACAGCCAGCGTGGCTCGAAGCGGCCCATCGCCAGGTAGACCAGCACCGGATAGGCAAGCGAAATCGCTGCCACCACGACCATGCGTGCCCGTGCCATGGTCGCGGCGTCCGTGCTGCTGTCAGGCAGCGGCCTGACCGGGCAGCAGGCCATGCACGACATCAACGATGTCCTGCACGGTGCGCACGGCCTTGAACGCTTCAGGCTGCAGGTTGCGGCCGAGCAGCGGCTTGAGCTGCACGATCAGGTCCACGGCATCGATGCTGTCGATGTCCAGGTCGTCGTACAGGCGCGATTCCGGGCTGATCCGCGCCGGCTCGATCTCGAAGCTGTCGGTCAGGATGCGGACGATGCGCTCGAACAGTTCATTCTTGGTCATGGCAGTTCCTGGCGCCTTACGACTGGCGGGCGGCGACGAACTCGCCGAGCGCGCGCACGCTGGAGAAATGGCGACGGGTTTCTTCCGAGTCGGCCGAGAGGCTGACACCGTACTTCTTCTGCAGCGCCAGGCCCAGTTCCAGTGCATCGATCGAGTCCAGGCCGAGGCCTTCCACGAACAGAGGCGCGGTCGGATCGATGTCCTCCGGGGTGATGTCCTCCAGTGAAAGCGAGGAAATGATCAATTCCTTGATCTCGTGCTCAAGTGCTTGCACGGGTCGGATCTCCAGACAGGTCGAAATAACGAGTGAGGTGGTCGGTGACGCGACGGGCCGCCAGGGCATCCCCCCTTGGCGAGTCATCTTCGGCCAGGAACGGCGCGATCGGGATATCTTCGCCGATCTGCAGCTGAACGTGAAAACGACGTGAGGGTACACGATACCACTTCTGGCCCTTGGTCAACGTCGGCGGGGTGCAGGTGATGCGCACCGGGGTGATGTCCAGGCGCCCGCGCACGGCGATGTTGGCCGCGCCACGCTGCAGCCGCAACGGCTGCCCCGGCACGCTGCGGGTGCCTTCCGGGAAGATCACCAGGGTGCCGCCGGCGTGCACGGCCGCCGCGCAGTCATCGACCAGCCCAGCGCCGTCGTCATTGGAGATGTAGCCGGCGGCACGCACCGGGCCGCGCATGAACGGGTTGCAGGCCACCGCCCGCTTGACCACGCAGTCGGCATTGGGCAGCAGGGCGATCAGGCAGACCACGTCGATCAGGGTCGGGTGGTTGGCCAGCACCAGCAGGCCGTCGCGCTGCAGGCGTTCGCGCCCGTCGACCCGCAGGGTCATCACGCCCAGCCGGCACATCAGCCACACATGGCTGGCGAAGGCGCGCTGGACCAGCCGGCGGGCCCGGCGGCGACGTGCCACCGGGTCGCGCATCAGCAGCAGCACCGGCATCACCAGCACGCCCAGCAACAGACCGCCGACGCCAAACGCGGCGAAGCTGAGGCCGGTGCCGAACACCCGCCAGGCATGATCAAGGCGGCGCAGCGCCTCAGCCACGGCGGCGCCAGGACCAGCGTTGGCCCTGGGTCAGGTGCTGCAGCTGCGGATCCCCGGCCAGCAGGAAGCGGTGCAGGTCCAGCGCATGCGGCAACACGCCCGGCGCGGTCGGCCCGGCGTCGCCGGCGACCTGCCAGGACAGCGAAAGATCGGTGCCGCCGGCAGTACCGGCGGGTGCCAGGCGCCAGCACCAGGCGAAGAACGGGTCGGGTTCGTCGGCGAATTCGGCGTAAACGTCGGGCAACGGCGACTCATAGACCACGATCCGCACTTCACTGGCACCATCACCAAGCAGGCCGACGGCCTCCAGACACGCCGCTTCCACCGTCGACTGGCCAGCGGACAACGCCAGGTAGTTGCCCCGGTGGCCGCGGGCGATCGAATACAGCGCGGCGATCGCGTTGTGCACCGACAGGCCGAAGCCGGTGGGCGACAGCGGCTGATCGGCCACCAGCGAGCCCAGCAGGTCCATCGATCGGGCGACATCGCCATGGCGGCTGGCGAACACCAGCGGTACCTGGCTGTCAGCGCCCTGCCCGTCCTCGCACCAGCACGCAGCCTGGATCGCCATGCGGCCCAGGCGTTCGATACGGCGCCGCTGCATGGCCGGAATCTCGGCCAGCGCCGGCGTGTCCTCACCCTGCGGCAGGAACGGTGCTCCGGCCCAGCCCATCCATTGGCTACGCTCGGTCAGGCCAGGCGCCCAGGCGGCCCAGTCGACAACGGAAAATTCGATCATTACCGGTGATGTTTCGATGGGCGAACGAGAGTCTCGAGCCATTACGGCGACACGCGGCTGCCCCCCATTCCTGCAGCCATGCATCCGTCCAGGACGTCGCCGGCTGCCCCCCTGGCTGCCGGAAAGGAGCGCACGCTAGCACGTCCGACACAGGGATGACATGTTTCACAAAGCACAACGGGGAGCGGTCAGCGACCGCCCCCCGCATGGACCGATCCAGCGAGCCGGTTCAGTGGTAGCCGGCGTCGGCGCGTACCTTGCCGCGGAACACCCGGTAGGACCATGCCGTGTAGCCCAGGATCACCGGCAGCAGCACCACCAGCCCCACCAGGGTGAAGCCCAGCGACGAGGCCGGCGCGGCGGCCTGCCACAGCGTCATCGACGGCGGCAGCAGGTACGGCCACATGCCCAGCACCAGGCCAGCGAAGCCAAGCACGAACAAGGCCAGGCTGAGCAGGAACGGCGGCAGGTCGCGACGCGGATGGGTGGCGCTGCGCCACAGCGCGATGGCCACCGCCAAGGTCAGCAGCGGCACCGGCGACAACCACCAGAAGTTGCCGTCGCTGAACCAGCGGTCCATCAGCCGCGACTGCAGGAACGGCAGCCAGCTGCTGACCAGGCCCATTGCCGCGATCACCGCGACCACCAGCGGGCGGGTCATCTGCCGGGCCAGCGCCTGCACGCGGCCTTCGGTCTTCAGGATCAGCCAGGTGCTGCCCAGCAGCGCGTAGCCGGCTACCAGCGCGGCACCGGTCAGCATCGCGAACGGGCTGAACCAGCCGAACGCGCCGCCTTGGTACACGCCATCGACCAGCGGCAGGCCCTGCACCAGCGTGCCGAGGATCACGCCTTGGGCAAAGGTGGCCAGCAGCGAACCGAGGCCGAACGCCACGCTCCACAGCCGCCGTGAACGGTGCGCCTTGAAGCGGAACTCGAAGGCCACGCCACGGAACACCAGCGCCACCACCAGCAGCAGCACCGGCAGGTACAGCGCCGACAGCAGTACGGCGTACGCCTTCGGGAAGGCGGCCATCAGGCCGGCGCCGCCGAGCACCAGCCAGGTCTCGTTGCCGTCCCAGATCGGCGCGGCGGTGTTCATCATCAGGTCCAGCTGTTCCTCGTCCTCGGCGAACGGGGCGAGGATGCCGATGCCGAGCACGAAGCCGTCCAGCACCACGTACATCAGCACGCCGAAGCCGATCACCGCGAACCATGCCACCGGCAGCCAGGTCATCAGGTCCATGTCAGCGCTCCTCCAGCGGTTCGTCGGCGGCCGACAGCGGCCGCGCCGGGGTGTGGCTGCCATGGTCCAGCGACGGGCCTTCGTCGTACGGCTGCGGGCCGTGGCGCAGGATCTTCACCAGGTACCAGATGCCCCAGCCGAACACGAAGGCATAGCCGATCACATAGACACCCAGCGACAGCGCGGTCATCCATGCACTCTGCGGGCCAACGGCATCGGCGGTGCGCAGCACGCCATAGACCACCCACGGCTGCCGCCCCATCTCGGTGACGAACCATCCCGACAGCAGCGCGACGAAGCCGCTGGGCAGCATCCAGTTCCAGCCACGCAGCAGCCACGGCGAGGCCAGCAGCTTCTTCCGCCACAGCTGGAAGGCCGAGACCCAGGCCAGCACCAGCATCAGCGTGCCCAGCCCGACCATGATGCGGAAGGCGAAGAACACCGGCGTCACCGGCGGCCGTTCGCTGGCCGGCACCGACGTCAGCGGATCGAACGTACCGTCCAGGCTGTGGGTGAGGATCACGCTGCCGAGCTTGGGAATGGCCACCTCGAAATCGTTGCGCTCCTCCTTCTCGTTGGGCAGCGCGAACACCACCAGCGGCACGCCCTCGCCCTCCTTGGTCTCATGCCAGTGCGCTTCCATCGCCGCGATCTTCATCGGCTGGTGCTTGAGCGTGTTCAGGCCATGCATGTCGCCGACGAAGATCTGCACCGGCACGGTCAGCGCCGCGAACGCCACCGCCGCGATCAACATCCGCCGCCCCGCTTCCACGTGCGTTCCCCTGCGCAGATACCATGCGCCCACACCACCGATCACGAAACAGGTGGTGATGAACGAACCCAGCGCCATGTGCGCCAGCCGGTATGGGAAGGACGGGTTGAACACCACCTGCCACCAGTCGACGGGGTGCACGACGCCGTTGACCATCTCGTAGCCGGCCGGCGTATGCAGCCAGCTGTTGGACGAGAGGATCCAGAAGGTAGAGAACAGCGTGCCCAGCGCCACCATGCAGGTGGACAGGAAATGCAGGCGCGGCGACACCCGGCCCCAGCCGAACATCATCACGCCGAGGAAGCTGGCTTCCAGAAAGAACGCGGTCAGCACTTCGTAGGTCAGCAGCGGGCCGATCACCGTACCGGCCACTTCGCTCAGCCGCGGCCAGTTGGTGCCGAACTGGAAGGCCATGACGATGCCGCTGACCACGCCCATGCCGAAGGACACCGCGAAGATCTTCTGCCAGAAGAAATACAGCTCGCGCCAGACGGGCAATTTCGTGCGCAGCCAGCGCCATTCGATGAAGGCCAGCCAGCTGGCCGTACCGATGGTGAAGGCCGGGAACAGTACGTGGAAACTGATGACGAATCCGAACTGGATCCGCGACAACAACAACGCGTCCAAGGGACGCCTCCTGCCAGGTGCCGGTGGGATACCAGACCACTTTAGGGGGATATCGTTAAGCCGGGATGCGACCGGGTGACGCGCTGCTTCACTTTGTCGCAGGGTGCGTGGAAGCCGCCGGGCCATGCCCGGCGGGGTGCTGATTCACGCGGTAGCGCCGGGCCATGCCCGGCGGGGCGTTCACCGCCAGAAATACCAGACGCCCATCGCCAGCAACGCGCCCAGCAACACGATCTGCACCACCGCATAGCCCACGCTGCTGTCGCGCGACTCGGACGCAATCCGCTTCTGCAGCGCTTCGCTCACATCCGGCACGTCGTCCTGCCTTACCTGTTCATGCAAGGCCTGCGAGAGCGCACGCTCGTCGGGTTCGCGGGAATCGGTTGGTCGGCTCACCACGGTTCTCCGGCGGTGGCGTGCTTCACCAGCTCCTGTTTCAGGACCTGGCGCGCACGGTGCAGGTGGCTCTTGATGGTACCCCGGGCCAGCCCGGTCACCTGCTCGATCTCGGCCAGATCGAAATCCTCCAGGTAGTGCAGGCCGACGATCAGGCGCTGCGGCGCACTCAACCGCTCCAGCGCCACGCCCAGTTGCCGGCCGGCCTGCAGCGCCTCACTGAGTTCGGCCGGGCCCGGCCCTTCATCGCCGATACCCAGCTCTTCAGGTACCTCCACCGCCACCATCCACTGCGCTTCCAGTCGCCGCCGCCGCAGGTGCTGCAGCGCGGTGGTGTAGGCCACGCGCGAAATCCAGGTCCGCAACGAAGATTCAAAACGGAACCGGTGCAGCTGGCGGAACACGGCCAGGAAGGTTTCCTGCAGCAGGTCGGCCACCTGGTCGCGGTCGCCGACCATGCGCCCGATCACATGCGCGCAGGTGCGCTGATGTGTTTCCACCAACTGCGCGAAGGCCGCTTGCGAGCCGTCGATGATCGCGCCCACCAGAGCGCGGTCGTCCGACCACGCAGAGGGCTCCTCCACGGGGACATTGCGCCGCCGCCCGCGCAGTGCAGCCAGTGCTCCCCCCAGAAGGCTCATGCGGGGGGCGCCCCTTGTGCCCGCAGCATGCGCCGGCTCAGCCCTTGCGCGTGGCGGGGCGGGTGAAGTGCCAAGCCAGCAGCTGGCCCAGCCCTGCGCTGCCGACCAGCGCGGCAGCTGCGCCGAACGTCAGGTCGCGTGCACCGATGGCCTCCAGCAGCGCCATGGCCAACGCCAGGCAGACCAGGCTGATGCCCCAGCGCAGCGCGCCCTGGCGGCGGCGTTCCTCTTCCAGCACCGCCAGCGAGCGGATCACCTCTTCCGGTACGTGCGGTGCCACCAGCTTGCTGCGCGCACGCGCATCGGCGATGGCATGGATCGCATAGGCGATGCAGATGAAGAGGGTGATCGGGATGAGTTCCTGCATGTCGTGCTCCTGTCCGGTAGATGATGCGGGTTCAGGAGATTGGATGCGCGACCCTGCCGACCGGTTGCACCGCTTTGCCGATTCCGCTGCCATGACCTGTGGCCCCTGCCCGGGGCCGGGACGGCTGCTACGCTTGCCCGGTTTCCTCTTCTGGTGCCGTCCGCCCATGTCCCGAGTGCTGCCCCTGTCCCTCCTGCTGTCTGCCGTGCTGGCCGCTCCGGCCGCGCAGGCTGCGCCGACACCGATCACCATCGAACAGGCCATGGCCGACCCGGACTGGATCGGTCCGCCGGTGGAGAAGGCCTGGTGGTCGTGGAACAGCCAGCAGGTGGAATACCAGCTCAAGCGCAACGGCAGCCCGGTGCGCGACACCTTCCGCCAGCCGATCGCCGGTGGCGTGGCCGCGCAGGTGGCCGATGACCAGCGCGGCAGCCTGGACGTGGCCGATCCGGTGTACGACCGCAGCCGCACGCGCAGCGCGTTCGTGCGCAACGGCGACGTGTTCGTGCGCGACCTGCGCAGCGGCGCACTGACCCAGCTGACCCGCAGCAACGAGCGCGCCAGCGGCGTGAACTTCGCCGCCGACAATGGCGTGATCTGGCGCGTCGGCCAGAACTGGTTCCACTGGACCGCCGCCAGCGGCGTGCAGCAGGTGGCCAGCCTGAAAGCCGAAAAGGATCCCAGCACGCCGCCGAAGGCCGACGTGCTGCGCGACCAGCAGCTGCGCACGCTGGAAACCCTGCGCCGCGACCGCGAACAGCGCGAGGCGCTGAAGGACCAGGACCAGCGCTGGCGCCAGGCCGACCCGACCCGCGCACCGGGTCCGGTATTCCTGGGTGCCGACGTGGAGATCGTCGACAGCGTGCTGTCGCCGGACCTGGGCCACCTGATCGTGACCACCAAGCCGAAGGACTTCGATGACGGCCGCGGCGGCAAGATGCCGCTGTACGTGACCGAGTCGGGCTATGAGGAAACCGAGGACACCCGTCAGCGCGTCGGCCGCAACGGCTTCGAGCCGCACACCCTGTGGTTCGTGGATGTACGCAGCAGCAAGGCCGAGAAGCTGTCGCTGTCCAGCCTGCCGGGCATCGGCACCGATCCGCTGGCCGAGCTGCGCCGCAAGGCCGGCAAGGACGCACTGAAGGGCGACCGCAGCGTGCAGGTGATGAGCGACTTCATGGGCGGTGGCATCCGCTGGAGCGCTGACGGCCAGCAGGCCGCGGTGATGCTGCGCGCCAACGACAACAAGGACCGCTGGATCGTCAGCGTTGCTGCCGCCGACGGCCGCGTGCAGAACCGCCACCGGCTGACCGACAACGCCTGGATCAACTGGGGCTTCAACGATTTCGGCTGGATGGCCGATGGCCGCACGCTGTGGCTGCTGTCCGAGGAATCCGGCTTCTCGCACCTGTACACCCAGGCCGGTGGCGGCAAGCCGCAGGCGCTGACCAGCGGCAAGTGGGAAACCTCGGCGCCGGTGCTGTCGGCCGACGGCAAGGGCTTCTACTTCCTGTGCAACCAGCAGGCCCCGCATGACTACGAAGTCTGCGCGGTCGATACCGCTGCCCGCCAGGTGCGCGAGCTGACCAGCCTCAATGGCGTGGAAGATTTCTCGCTGTCGCCGGACGGCCAGCAGCTGCTGGTGCGCTATTCCGGCGCCTACCTGCCGGCGCAGCTGGCGGTGGTGCCGAGTACCGGCGCTGGCCAGGCGCGCGTGCTGACCGATACCCGTACCGCCGAGTACAAGGCGCGCCAGTGGATCCAGCCGAAGCTGGTGGCGGTGCCGTCCAAGCATGGCGCCGGCGTGGTCTGGGCCAAGTACTACGAGCCGGAAAACAAGGAACCCGGCAAGAAGTACCCGATCGTGATGTTCGTGCACGGTGCCGGCTACCTGCAGAACGTGCACCAGCGCTACCCGGCCTACTTCCGCGAGCAGATGTTCCACAACCTGCTGGTGCAGAAGGGCTACATCGTGCTGGACATGGACTACCGCGGCAGCGAAGGCTATGGCCGCGACTGGCGCACGGCGATCTACCGCAACATGGGCCACCCGGAGCTGGAAGACTACAAGGACGGCCTGGACTGGCTGGTCGACACCCAGCAGGGTGACCGTGACCACGCCGGCATCTACGGCGGCTCCTACGGCGGCTTCATGACCTTCATGGCCCTGTTCCGCTCGCCGGGCACGTTCAAGGCCGGCGCCGCGCTGCGCCCGGTGGTCGACTGGCACCAGTACAACCACGGCTACACCAGCAACATCCTCAACACCCCGGACATCGATCCGGAGGCGTACCGCGTGTCCTCGCCGATCGAGTACGCACAGAACCTGCAGGACAACCTGCTGATCGCCCACGGCATGATGGACGACAACGTGTTCTTCCAGGATTCGGTGAACCTGACCCAGCGCCTGATCGAGCTGCACAAGGACAACTGGTCGATCGCGCCGTACCCGCTGGAGCGCCATGGCTACGTGCGTGCCGATTCCTGGCTGGACCAGTACAAGCGCATCCTCAAGCTGTTCGAGCAGAACCTGAAGTGAGTGCTGCCGCGGCCACGATCCACATCGTGGCCGCGGTCATCCTCGATGACCGTGGCCGGGCACTGGTGGTGCGCAAGCACGGTGCCAGCCGCTTCATCCAGCCAGGCGGCAAGCCCGACCCGGGCGAGGCACCCCTGCAGGCACTGGCACGCGAACTGGACGAGGAACTGGGTGTACAGCTGCACACCGCTTCGGCCATCGCACTCGGGAGTTTCGAGGACTGGGCGGTGAACGAGCCCGGCCATCGCGTGCAGGCGCAGGCCTGGCGGGTGTGGATCGAAGGTGAGCCGTGCGCGCGTGCGGAGATCGCCGAACTGGCCTGGGTGCCGCTGCAGCCGCCGCACGGCCAGCCCTTGGCACCCTTGAGTGAACACCATATCCTGCCGGCGGTCGCTGCCCTGGCGACGGCCCGCTGACCCGGCGGGCATCGCTCACCCGGACAACGGATGTCAGCTTCGATTCCCTCGATTCCAGCACCTGCCCCACCGCCACCCAGCAACTGGGTCGGCGCAGTGGCGCAGGGCTCGTTCTGGCTGAGCCTGCTGGTCACCCTCTATTTCCTCGCGCAGGCGCTGATGGCCGCGGTACTGGCCCGTACCGGGTTCTGGACCACGCTGGTGACACTGGCATGGGAACAGCAGCTCGACGGCAGCCTGTGGTGGATGCTGAAACACCCGGCGGCCACCTCGCTGCTGGTTGCCCTGCTCTGCCTGTTCTCGACCCTGGCCAGCTGGGGCCTGTGGCGCGAGCGACGCTGGGGCCTGTGGGCCTATGTGTGGATGCTGGGCCTGAGCGCGCTGGCCAACTTCGTGATCGCCTGGTGGATGGATCGCCTGCTGCTGGTGTTGATCGCGCTGCTTGCCAGCGACCCCACGGCACAGCATGAGCTGCAGGTACAGCGTGTGCTGTTCACCCTGACACTGGTCGGCACCTCGGTGCTGTTTGCGGGGCTGCAGGGCTGGCTGGGTTGGCGCCTGCTGCGACCGGACATCCGCGCGCGCTTCCGCTGAACTTCTTCCTGCCTTCCGCACGACAAGGATGTCGCATGCCTGCCCTGCTCCGAATGTTTCTGGTCGTCACTGCGCTGCTGCTGGCCACCCCGCCGGCGCCGGCCGCAGCCTCCGCTTCCACGCCCGCGCCGCTGCGATGTGGCCGGTACGTCAATGCGCAGAATGATGCCGCGCTGGTCATCGACTCACACAACCGGGGCCGTCGCCTGGCGACGGGCTTTGATCTCGAATCGCTGCAGATCGAACGCGATGGCAACGGCCTGGTGCTGGTCAACCTGGATGACGGCGTGGCAACAGCGCTCACTGCCAGTGCTGATGGCAGACGCATCAACGACACGCTGCAGGACTATCAGCTGCGTGCACCGGCGGTCTGCCAGCCGGTGGCCGTGAACGCCGCCGGCAGCTGCCTGGCCGATGCGAACCGCTGCATGGCTCGCCTGCACGCGGCGACGCCGCCGCAGCTGCTGACCGCCTGCCAACAGGGCGTGGGCGCGGCCTGCAGCGGCCTGTTGCTGGGCTACGTGGACGATGCGCTCCTCGCCGCCGCGTCTGCCAAGGGCGTAGCGCTGGCTACCGCCGCACCGGCGCCCTGCACCACCGATGCGGAGCGCGAGGAGGTGCTGACCTGCCGTAATGCCCGTCGTGACGCGTTGGCCGCCGCGGTGGCACAGGCCAGTGGCCAGGCGTTCGCCCGTGGCATCGATCCAGCGTGGGTGGAACTGCCGGCGGCGCAGCGCGACCAGTTGCAACAGCTGTGCCTGCAGCAGCGCGCTGGCCGCTTCTGCACCGAAGTGGCCGAGCAGCAGTTGAATGCGCGCGATCCGCAGGCGGCCGTGCAGGCGTTGCAGGTGGTCTGCGACAGCGGTCGCTACAGCGCATGCGAGCGGGTCGAGCCCCTGCAGGCACTAGGTGCCGCGCTGCGCCTGGTCAATGCGACCGAGCCGCCCTGTGGCCTGTACCGGGCCGACGGCGGCACGATCGATGTGGTTGCGTTCGGCGACGATGGCCACGCGACGATCGGTAGCCAGCGCTCGCAGGTGCGACTGCTGGAGGGTGCCATCCATCTGCGCAATGACCACGGCAGCGATCATGTGCTGCGCCTGCTGGCCAATGGCGACCTGCTGGGCATGGATGCCTGGACCGGCTACCAGCGTTACCAGCGGCAGCCGGGTGCTGTGCGCTGCGAGGCTGCGCCCACCCGTGATACCGCACCATCTGCCCGCCGATGATGACCATCGTTCCACGTACCGTTTCTGCAAGGAGTTCCTGCATGCCCCCCTCCACTGCCCACCGCGGCCACCTGTCACGCGGGTGGATCGCCGCGCTGCTGTTGTCGCTCGGCTCGGCAGCATCCGCGCAACCACTGCTGTGCGGCACCTTCAAGGACGCCGACAGCGGCGCCCGGCTGACGGTGGAAAGCCCAGTGCAAGGCTCCCGCCTCATCCCCGGCGCGGCCCCGGAGCCCTACAACCTGGAGCAGCTGCAGGACGTGCTGATGCTGGCCAACCTGGCCACCGGCGACATCGAGGCCCTGCAGATCATCGACGAGGGCCACGCGCTGGCCGGCGAAGAGCGTTACTACACGCTGGAAAGCACGGCGGTCTGCCAGGCGTCGCCGGTGTTCGCAGCGGGCAGCTGCCGCGCCGATATCGCCAGCTGCATGGATGACATGGCAGTGGCCGGAACCGAGCGCTGGCGGCAGTGGTGCCGTGAAGGCGTGCCGGCCGGCTGCAATCGCTTGATCGAGGATTATCGCAGCGACGCCCGCAATGCCCTGGTGCTCGACATCGCCCTGGCCAGCAATCGCGAGGAGCCTGCTGAACCTGCGGCATGCCAGCGTGGCCGCACGGACGTCGACGCAGAAGCATGCAGACAGGCCGAAGCGGTGGGCCGGGTGCGTGATGCGGCCTGGGCGTTCTCGGTGGCGCGAAGCATCCCGCGCGACGTGCCGCTACCGGCAGCGCAGCTGGACGAGGTCAGCATGCTGTGCCGCGAGCATCCCAGTGCCAGTTCCTGCCATGCCGCGGCCGTGGCGCTGTGGGCATCGGCGCGCCTGCTGCCGGCCCGCGATGCCCTGCAGCTGGCCTGCAGCATCGGTCGGGACCCGCAGGCCTGCAGCAGCGTCGCCCCCTTGGCCGCACTGAGCAGCGCAGACCTGGTCATCGTGGACGTGGCCACGCTGCCCTGCGGCCGCTATGCGGCGCAGGGCCACGCCCTGGTGTTCGGCGACGACGCCCAGGTCCAAGTCGATGCATCCGGCAGGCAGCCGGCGGTGATGCGCGCGGGCGCCATCCGGGTGCGGAACGAGGAAGGCGAGGACCACGTGTTCTGGCAGCTGGCCAATGGCGATCTTGTCGGCAACGACCGTTGGGCCCGCTTCGCCCGCTACCAGCGTGATGGTTCGTCGCCGACCTGCGGGGCGCGCGCCAGCGCAGGCACGGCGCTGCGGTAAAGTACGCGCCATGAACGAATTCGAGCGCGTTCGCGCCTACCTCACCGACCTGCAGGACCGCATCTGTGCAGCGATCGAATCCGCCGATGGCCGGGCACGCTTCCAGGAAGATCTGTGGCAGCGCGCCGAAGGTGGCGGTGGCCGCACCCGCGTGCTGCGCGATGGCGCGGTGTTCGAGCAGGCCGGTATCGGCTTTTCCGATGTGGCGGGCAGCCGCCTGCCGCCGTCGGCCTCGGCCAACCGGCCGGAACTGGCCGGTGCCTCGTGGCGCGCCACCGGTGTGTCGCTGGTGTTCCACCCACTCAACCCCTACGTGCCGACCACCCACGCCAACGTGCGCTTCTTCCAGGCCCAGCGCGACGGCGAGGTGGTGGCCAGCTGGTTCGGCGGTGGCTTCGACCTGACCCCGTTCTACCCGTTCGACGAGGACATGCAGCACTGGCATCGGGTGGCGCGCGATCTGTGTGCACCGTTCGGCGACGAACGCTACGCCGCGCACAAGCGCTGGTGCGATGAGTATTTCTTCCTGCGCCACCGCAATGAGACGCGTGGTGTGGGTGGTCTGTTCTTCGATGATCTGCACGGCGATTTCGAACGCGATTTCGCCTACCTGCGCGCGGTCGGCGATGGCTTCCTCGATGCCTACCTGCCGATCGTGCAGCAGCGCAAGGACACGCCCTACGGCGAACGCGAGCGCGAGTTCCAGCTGTACCGCCGCGGCCGCTACGTCGAGTTCAACTTGGTCTACGACCGTGGCACGCTGTTCGGCCTGCAGAGTGGCGGGCGCAGCGAGAGCATCCTGATGAGCCTGCCGCCGCGGGTGCGTTGGGAGTACGGCTTCAGCCCCGACGAAGGCAGTGCCGAAGCGCGCCTGGCCGATTACCTGGTGCCGCGCGACTGGGTGTGATGTGTGGCGCCCACAGCGGTCGAGCAAGCTCGACCACTACCGGGACCGGGACCGGGCCGAGGCGACAGGCGGTCGGGCCAGCTCGATATCGACCGCACCCGCTCAATCGTCCTTGCGCTTGGGAATGATGGTGATGTGGCCGTTGGTTTCCAGCAGTGCCAGTTCCACTTCTTCCACGCCGATGCAGCTCTGCTGGCGCATGGCGACATCGAAATCGGCGCGGCTGACCAGCTCGCGCCGCAGCACACTGTCGAAGAGCTTGCCGTTGCGCGCGATCACCACCGGTTCGCCCTCGATCAGCCGTTCCATGCGGCGGCTGCGGGCGGTGATCCAGCCTACGCCATAGTTCAGCAGGATCAGCGTGGCCGCCAGCAGCAGGCCGCCGGCCAGCGAGGTATCGGTGCCCAGCAGTGCGTTCTGCACCGCGTTGCCCAGCAGCACGATCAGCAGCACGTCGAACGGGGTGACCTGACCCAGCGCGCGCTTGCCGCTGAGCCGGACCATGCCCAGCACGACTGCGTAGACCACCACCGCGCGCAGGATGAATTCCCACCACGGCATCGCCAAGTCGAACAGATCGGGCATTGCGGGTTTCCCTGCTGGGCGGTGGCCCAGCGTGGCGCAGCAGCGCACAAATAAAAAGCCCCGCTGACCAGGGGGAGGTCAACGGGGCCGGGGAACGGGCGCTTGGGGAGGAGCCCCCGTTCCGAGATCTGCTCCAGGGGATGGGAGAGATCCACGACAGGCATTGCGCCTGTCGGGAGTTATAGAAGCACTCCGAACACTAACGGTTCGTGAAGGGGCCCAATTTAATAAGCACCCATCAGGGAAACATTCATGTTTGAGTCAGAAATATCATGCAAATGAACGAATTCACGGCGTTTTCGGCCTGAATGCGACTCAGTGCGCCTCATCCCAATTGCTGCCAGTACCGGTATCGACCACCAACGGCACCCGCAATTGTGCCGCTTGCGACATGCGCTGCACGACATTGCTACGCAGTTCTTCGATGAAACCGGCCTCGGCTTCGAACACCAGTTCATCGTGCACCTGCAGGATCATCCGCGCCGGTGCGCCGCTGTCACGCAGCCATTTGTCCACATCGACCATGGCGCGCTTGATGATGTCGGCGGCGGTGCCCTGCATCGGTGCATTGATCGCCGCACGTTCAGCGCCAGCACGCAGGCCCTGGTTACGTGCATGAATGTCGTTCAGGTACAGCCGGCGACCGAACAGGGTCTCCACATAGCCCTGCTCGCGGGCCTGCTCGCGCATGCGCTCCATGAAGTCACGCACGCCCGGATAGCGGCTGAAGTACAGCGCCACGTAGTCCTGCGCCTGGCCACGGTCGATGCCGAGGTTGCGGGCCAGTCCGAACGCGCTCATGCCGTACATCAGGCCGAAGTTGATCGCCTTGGCCGCGCGACGCTCGTTGCTGGTCACTTCTTCCAGGGTGCGGCCGAACACCTCGGCGGCGGTGGCGCGATGCACGTCGGCGCCCTGCTCGAAGGCCCGCACCAGGCCCGGGTCTCCGGACAGGTGGGCCATGATCCGCAGCTCGATCTGCGAATAGTCGGCCGCCAGCAGCTGGAAGCCTTCCGGGGCGATGAACGCACGGCGGATGCGGCGGCCATCCTCGGTGCGGATCGGGATGTTCTGCAGGTTCGGATCGGACGAGGACAGGCGGCCGGTGGCGGCACCGGACTGGTGGTAGCTGGTGTGCACCCGGCCGGTTTCGGAGTTGACCATCTCCGGCAGCTTGTCGGTATAGGTGCTGCGCAGTTTGGCCAGGCCACGGTACTCGAGGATCACCCGGGGCAGCTCGTGCTGCTCGGCAATCGCCTCCAGCGCCTCTTCATTGGTGCTGGGCTGGCCCTTGGGGGTCTTCACCACCGCCGGCAGCTTCAGTTCGTCGAACAGCACCGCCTGCAGCTGCTTGGGCGAATCCAGGTTGAAGCTGCGCCCGGCCAGTTCGGTGGCCTTCTGCTGCGCGGCCAGCATGCGCGAGGACAGGTCCTGGCTCTGCCGGCGCAGTTCGTCGGTGTCGATCCGCACGCCATTGGCTTCGATGCTGGCCAGCACCGGCACCAGCGGCATCTCGATGCTGCGGTACACGCTGTCCAGGGTCGGTTCGGCCAGCAGCTGCGGCTGCAGCGCGTGGTGCAGGCGCAGGGTGATGTCGGCGTCTTCGGCGGCGTAGCGGCCGGCCTCGTCGATGCCTACCTGCGAGAACGAAATCTGCTTGGCGCCCTTGCCTGCCACGTCCTCGAACTTGATGGTGTTGTAGCCCAGGTAACGCAGGGCCAGCGAATCCATGTCGTGGCGGGTGGCGGTGGAATTGAGCACGAAGCTCTCAAGCATGGTGTCGTCGTGGTAGCCCTGCACGTCCACGCCATGGCGGCGCAGCACGTGCAGGTCGTACTTGCCATGCTGGCCCAGCTTCTTCTTCGCCGGGTCCTGCAGCACCGGCCGCAGCGCATCGAGCACCTGTGCCAGCGGCAACTGTGCCGGCGCGCCGGGATAATCGTGGCCGACCGGGATGTAGGCGGCCTTGCCCGGCTCCACCGCCAGGCTGATGCCGACCAGGCGCGCACGCATCGCATCCAGTGCGTCGGTCTCGGTGTCGAAGCTGATCAGGTCAGCCTGCTGCACGCGCGCGACCCAGGCCTGCAGCTGCTCGGTGGTCAGCACGGTCTCGTACTCGCCGGGCGCCGACAGCGCCGGATCGAGCTCGCCGACGGGCGGCGCTTCGGCGCTGCCACGGGCAAAGCCGGCGGCGGTGCCACGCAGGCTCGGCGTCGCATCGTTGGCCACTGCAGGCGCCGGTACCGGCCCGCCCAGCTCCTTCAATGCCTGGGTGAAGCCGTAACGCAGGTACAGCTCGCCCAGGGTGGACACATCCGGATCGCGCAGGGCCAGCGTGGTCGGGCTGGCGTCCAGCGCGACGTCGGTGCGGATGGTCACCAGCTCCTTGTTCAGCGGCAGGCGCTCCAGCGCGGCGCGCAGGTTTTCGCCGATCTTGCCCTTCATGGTCGGCGCCGCTGCCATCACCCCGTCCAGATGCTGGTATTCGGCCAGCCACTTGGCGGCCGTCTTCGGCCCGCACTTCTCCACGCCGGGCACGTTGTCCACGGTATCGCCCATCAGCGCCAGCAGGTCGACGATCTGGTCGGCGCGCACGCCGAACTTGTCCATCACCGCCGCGTCCGAATCCATGCGGCTGCCGGTCATGGTGTTGACCAGTTCGATGCCCGGCCGGACCAGCTGGGCGAAATCCTTGTCGCCGGTCGAGATGGTGACCTTCAGGTCCTGTGCCACGCCCTGCAGGGCCAGGGTGCCGATCACATCGTCGGCCTCCACGCCGTCGATGCGCAGGATGCTGATGCCCAGCGCTTCGACGATGCGGCACATCGGCTCGACCTGGCTGCGCAGTTCATCGGGCATCGGCGGGCGGTTGGCCTTGTACTGATCGTACAGGTCATCGCGGAAGGTCTTGCCGGGGGCATCGACGACGAAGGCGACGTAGGCCGGGCGCTCCTTCAGCGTCGAGCGCAGCATGTTGACCACGCCGAACAGCGCGCCGGTGGGCTCACCCTGTGCATTGGACAGGGGCGGCAGCGCGTGGAACGCGCGGTACAGGTAACTGGACCCGTCGATCAGGACTAATCTGCTCATGTGTCGATTCTACGCGCCTGTTCCTGCATCGCGGCGACACGGCAGCGACGCGGCGTTGGGGCATAATCAAGGCTCTTTCCAGGCAAAGGCCCCGCCGATGAAGACCCTGATGCTGGCTTCCCTGCTCCTGCTTGCTGGCTGCGCCAGCATGGGCGGCGCGGGCGCTCCCCCGGTGGACGTCAAGGGCGCCGATGTTTCCAAGCGCACGATGGACAACGGCGACACCATCGAGGAATACCGGGTGTCCGGCCAGTTGCGCATGGTCAAGGTGACGCCGGCACGCGGCGCCCCGTTCTACATGTATGACAAGAACGGCGATGGCCGCTTCGACAATGACAAGGATGGCGTGTCGCCGGTGTACTGGAAGCTGTACAGCTGGTGATGTGGCCGGGGTCGGATCCCTTTCCACGGGAAAGGGCTCTGACCCCATCAAGGCGATCGGCACGGCCCATCCACGCATGGCGTGGATCTACTGGGCATTGCGGTGGCCCCATCCACGCATGGCGTGGATCTACTGGGCATTGCGGTGGCCCTATCCACGCATGGCGTGGATCTACTGGGCATTGCGGTGGCCCCATCCACGCATGGCGTGGATCTACTGGCATTGCGGTGGCCCTATCCACGCATGGCGTGGATCTACTGGCATTGCGGTGGCCTTATCCACGCATGGCGTGGATCTACTGGCATTGCGGTGGCCCCATCCACGCATGGCGTGGACCTTTGACGGTGAACTGGAGTAGATCCACGCCATGCGTGGATGCTCTTCGGGCCGCCGGAAAAAACAACGCCGGCGCGCATCCTGCGGCCGGCGTCGGGTCCCCTCCCCGGGAACGCTTCCGTATCAGCGGATGACCAGCACCGGCAGCGTGCTGCGCGCCAGCACCTCGGCGGTCTGGCTGCCCAGCAGCACGCGGGTGACGCCGCGGCGGCCGTGCGAGGTCATTACGATCAGATCGCTGTTGCGCTGGCCCGCCGTCTCGATGATGCCGTCGGCCGCGTAGCGGTCCAGCACATGCACCGGATTGGCGGTGATGCCCTGCTCGGCCGCCTTGGCCAGGGCCGGCTGCAGCACCTTCTGCGCGCCTTCCTCGCGGTCGGCCTTGTACTCCGGGCTGTTCATGTAGCCCACGCTCCAGCCCATGGCGTCGTACATACCGACGGCCCAAGGCTCGGAGACGGTGACGATGTCGACCTCGGCGTTGAGGTCCTTGGCCAGCTCCAGGCCCTTGGCCAGGCCCTTGTCGGCCAGCTCCGAGCCATCGGTGGCGATCAGGATGCGCTTGTACATGGTGGGGCTCCGCGGTGATCCAGCCAGTGGGAACGACACCATTACACAGCCTGTGTGGAGATCGTGCCTTGCGCAGGATCAATCCGGCAGCGCGCAGCGATGCCTGCGCAGCGCGGCATGATCGGCCGACGCGCCCAGGATCGACAGGCGACTGGAATGCTCCGGTAGCGCCGGGCCACGCCCGGCGGGCACTCAGGCCTGCACCGTCACCCGCCAGCCACCGTCGTGCGGCTGCCAGTCGAATTCCACCGGCAGGAACTTCTCGATCAACCGCGCATTGCTGACCAGGTGATCGCTCAGCACGTGGGTGGTGAACGCGCCGCCGCCCGCCAGCGCCATCGGCAGCAGCAACTGGTCGGACAGGTACTCGCCAACAGCACCTGTCCCGTCCAGGTACTGCTTGACCTGCCCGGCCAGGCGCGCCCCGACCTGCTCGGCGGAGACACTGCGCTCGCCGTGGCCGCTGAACACCTCCACGTGATCACCATGACGCACGCGCACCAGGGCGACGTTGCCCGGTCCCAGCGCCGGCCGTATCGACTGCACGTTGCGCGGGTGCGGGTCCACGCCCAGCGTCTCGGCCAGTACCTGCAGTTCACGCAGGCCGATGCCGCTGGACAGGCCGGACATCAGCACCTGTGCCTCGATCGCCTGCAACGGTGCACGCACCTCCAACGACGGCGGCTGCAACGCCGCGCACGGCTGCACCTGCACCTCCATCACGCCGCCACCGGCTGGATGGAAGCCGTGCTGCAGCAGCTGCATCGACGCCTGCACGCCCATCCGGCCCAGCGCCGGCAGATAGCTTTGCGCGATGAAATCCGCGCTGGGTGCCAGCGGGTTGTGGGTACCGCCTTCCAGGCGCAGCTGCGACGGCCCCTGCGCGCGCCACAGCGCGGGCAGCACGGTCTGCAGCACCAGCGTGGCCGAGCCGGCGCTGCCGGTCGCGAAGTGGTAGGTGCCGGCGCTCACCCGCCCCGGCTCGAAACGCAGCGAGGTAGCGCCCAGTTCTGCACCGTGCACACAGGCGTTGCCGACCCGCGCCGCAGCGTTCACCGCGGTCAGGTGCTGGCGCATCAACCCCGGCTTGCGCCGGATCGCGCGGATGTTGTGCAGCGTGAAGCCGGTGCCGGTGCACAGGCTCAGGGTCAGTGCCGAGCGCAGCAGCTGTCCGCCTCCGTGCCCGCCATCCAGTTCAATCATGTCCATCTGTCTGTTCCTCCGTGCCCGTTGTTCGATGCCGGGCCCTGCTGCCGTGCGCGGCGCAGTGTACGCCGCGCACGGGTTGCCTCATCCCTTCACGCACACCACCTGGCGCAGCGTGTGCACGATCTCGACCAGATCGCGCTGGGCCTCCATCACTGCCTCGATCGGCTTGTAGGCCGCCGGCGATTCATCCACCACCTCCGCATCCTTGCGGCACTCCACGTGCGCGGTGGCCTTGGCGTGGTCATCCACCGTGATCAGCTTGCGTGCCTGGGTACGGCTCATCACGCGGCCGGCACCGTGGCTGCAGCTGTGGAAGCTGTCCTCGTTGCCGAGGCCACGCACGATGAAGCTCTTGGCCCCCATGCTGCCCGGAATGATGCCCAGTTCGCCCTTGCGCGCACTCACCGCGCCCTTGCGGGTCAGCATCACTTCCTTGCCGAAGTGGGTCTCGCGGTTCACGTAGTTGTGGTGGCAGTTCACCGCCTCGGCCTCGGCCTCGAACGGCTTGCTGATCACCGTGCGCACCGCGGCCACCACGTTGCGCATCATCACCTCGCGGTTCATGCGTGCGAAACGCTGCGCCCAATCCACCGCGAACACATAGTCGCCGTAGTGCTGGCTGCCCTCGGGCAGGTAGGCCAGGTCCTGGTCGGGCAGGTTGATCATCCAGCGGCGCATTTCCTGCTTGGCCAGCTCGATGAAGTAGGTGCCGATGGCATTGCCTACGCCACGCGAACCGGAGTGCAGCATGAACCACACGCGCTGCTCCTGGTCCAGGCAGACCTCGACGAAGTGGTTGCCGGTACCCAGCGTTCCCAGGTGCTTGAGGTTGTTGGTGTTCTTCAGGCGCGGGTGACGCTCGCAGATCAGTGCGAAGTCATCCACCAGCTGCGCCCAGCCTTCCACCGCCAGTTCGGGCGGCGTGTCCCAGCTGCCCTTGTCACGGCCCCCGCGGGTGACGCTGCGGCCGTGCGGCACCGCCCGCTCGATCGCGCTGCGCACCGCCGACAGGTTGTCCGGCAGGTCGCTGGCAACCAGCGTGGTGCGCACCGCGATCATGCCGCAGCCGATGTCCACGCCCACTGCTGCAGGAATGATCGCGCCGATGGTCGGCACCACCGAACCCACGGTCGCGCCCTTGCCCAGGTGCACGTCGGGCATCACCGAGATCCACTTGTGGATGAAGGGCAGCTTGGCGATGTTCTGCAGCTGCTCGCGCGCCTGGTCTTCCAGCGGCACGCCGCGGGTCCACAGCTTGATCGGTGCAGCGCCCGGCTGCTGGATCACGTCGTAATTGAGGGTGGTCATGGTGATGTTTCCTTTCATCCAAAGCAAAAACAAAGAAGGTGCGGTGACAAAGGGGGTGGAACATTCCGTCACCCGCGTTGCCGCGGAGGACGGCCGGGACTTGAACCCGACCCCGAAGGGCTTCCGATGTAGTTCCACCTGCATTCCCCGCGCAACGAAAGCGAAGGTGCCGGCAGCACGACAAGAATCTGGAGGAACATCCTGCTCTACCACTGAGCTACTGCCGCGTTGCCGTGGCAGGCGGGAGTCGAACCCGCGACCTGGAGCTTAAGGGGCTGTAGTTCCTCCGGCATTCGCGCTGCCGGCATTGAAGCGGTGGCACCGTTGCCGGTGCCGTTTGAAAAGGTGCGGTGACAAGGGAGGTGGAACGTCTGCTTCCTCACGACAGGCAGGAAACGCGGGACTCGAACCCGACCCCGAAGGGACAACCAATGTAGTTCCACCAGCATTCACCGCGAAAACGAATTCCTGGCCCTGCCCGGCTGGCCCCATTGCCAGCCGGGCGGTCCGTGCGGCCTCCCTGCCGCCTTACAACGCCATGTCCTGGATGCGCTCGACCCAGCTGCTGCCGTCCTCGGCCGCAGCGGCGTACTGCGCCATCAGGTCGAACACCGCATCGCTGAAGCCACCGATGTGCAGCACGTCACCGCGCTGCACGGTCTGGCTGCTGGCCACCGGCTGCAGGTCGATGCACACCAGCCGCGCCTGTGGGCAGCGACGCTTCAGTGCATCCCACTGCAGCATCGTGGCCGTCTGGCCGCCCTGGCGGGTGTCACGCCAACTCTCGTTGTCCGACACCAGCACCACCAGGTCCACCGGCTCGCGCCGCAGGTTGAGGTAGTGCAGCGGCGCGCTGACCGACGTACCACCGCCGTTGATGGCCAGCTGGCGGGCCAACGTCATCACGCTGTCGCGCGGGTTCAGGCGCACGTGGCGCACCTCGGTATCGAACGGCAACACCTTGGCCTGCGGCTGGCCGCGCAGCACGCAGGCTGCAACCAGCGCCGCCACGTCCACGCAGCGCGCCGCCGTGCTGGAGCCCTTGCGGTAGCCGGTTACCGGCGACTGCATGGAACCGGACACGTCCACCGCCACCACCACCCGCCCGGGCAATGCCGGGGCCGACGCCGTGGCGATCTCCATCGCGTCCTGCAACGCTTCCAGGATCGGCGCCGGCAAGCCACCGCCGGCGTGGAAGGCCATCAGCAGCTGGTAGGGCAGTACGCGGGCACGACGCACCTGCTGCGGATCACGCAGGCGCTCTGCGATCACCTGCACCATCGCCGGATCGTCGAACACGCCATGGCGGGCGAACGTGTTGAGGTTCATCCGCATCGACTGCCACGATGCATTGCGGGCCAGTGCCGACCACTGCGCCGCGTCCAGCGGCAGCGTGCTGTAGTACTGGAACGGCAGGTCCGGCGGCAGTCCGCGCGGGTCACGCTTGAAAGCCTCGTACGCCTGCACCACTGCCGGCAGCTGCTCCTCGTCGTAGGGACGACCGATGATCCATGCATACAACGCCTTGCGCTCGGCGTTGGCCGGCTTCGGGTGCACCATGCGGATCACATCGGCCAGCGACGGCTGCTGGCCGATCGCCGCACGCACCAGCGTTTCCGCCGACGCCTGCTGGATCCACTCACGCACCCTGCGCTTGGGCAGCGAGCCCAGCGAGCGGCGCCCCACCTGGCCGCTGCGCATGATCTGCACGAAGGTGCGCAGCTGGCGGCCGTTGTCGATCACCCGCGGGAAAACCAGGGCGAACGCCTCCGGGTCGCGCAGGCTCAGCACCGCCAGCAGCAGCGCCGGCATGTCCTTCATGTGTGCGACCTGGCGGGCGTACAGGGCGGTGCGGGCAATGAAGCGCGGCTCGACCTGCGCGGTCAGCGCCAGCACCTGCTGCAGCTGTGCCTCGGCGTCGCTGTAGAAGGTGTTGTTCAGGCACCCGGTGGCCGCATACAGCGCCAGCGCCGCACGCGGGTCGCGGCGGTAGGCCAGGCCACCGGCTTCATTGACGGTGTCTGCCTGCGGCGGCTGCGGCGTGCGCATCCAGGAGAAGAGCGAAAGGTTGGCCATGCTGATGTCCTCGGCGGGAACAGCCCGCGTCGTGTCTTGCCGGATATAGAGCAATGGCCGTGCCAACTTTTGCGAAACCATCGCATGCCATTGATTTTGAAATGATTTCAATGAAATAAAACTGTCCTGTCCAGCGGACATCGGCGAAAAGATATATATTTCCCGCGCCTCTTTTATAGGAATGGATATGGCGCGTCGGCAGGTGGTATTCGGCATGCTGGGCACCCAGCTCGACGCAGGCGAGGGTCCGGGCCGCTGGCAGAAGTGGCGCCCGACCGTTTCGCTGGGCATGCATGAGGATTTCCTGCCCGACCGCATCGAGCTGCTGCTGGATGAGCGCCGCTACAGCAAGCTGGCGCGCGTGGTCTGCGAGGACCTGGCGCAGGCCGCGCCGGGCATCAGCGTGCAGCGTCACGACACCTACCTGGCCGATCCATGGGAATTCGAGGGGGTCTACGCCTCCCTGCACGACTTTCTCGCGCGCTACCCGTTCCAGCCGGAGGAGGAGGACTACTACGTCCACATCACCACCGGCACGCACGTGGCGCAGATCTGCTGGTTCCTGTTGACCGAGAGCCGTCATTTCCCCGGACGGCTGCTGCAGACCTCGCCACCGCGCAAGCAGGACGGTGCCGCCGGCACGTACGCGATCATCGACCTGGACCTGTCGCGCTACGACCACATCGCCCAGCGCTTCGCCCAGCAGCAGCTGCTGGATCGCGACCTGCTGAAGGGCGGCATCGCCACCCGCAACGCCGCCTTCAACCGCATGATCGAGCAGATCGAAACGGTGGCCACCCGCTCGCGCGCGCCGATGCTGCTGATGGGACCGACCGGCGCCGGCAAGAGCCAGCTGGCCAAGCGCGTGTTCGAGCTGAAGAAGCTCAAGCACCAGCTGCCCGGTCGCTTCGTCGAAGTGAACTGCGCAACGCTGCGCGGCGACGGTGCGATGAGCACCCTGTTCGGTCACACCAAAGGCGCCTACACCGGCGCTTCCAGCGACCGTGCCGGCCTGCTGCGCTCAGCGCACCAAGGGCTGCTGTTCCTGGACGAGATCGGCGAACTCGGCCAGGACGAACAGGCGATGCTGCTGCGGGCGCTGGAAGAGAAGCGCTTCCTGCCGGTCGGCAGTGACCGCGAAGTGGAGAGCGATTTCCAGCTGATCGCCGGCACCAACCGCGGTCTGCAGCAGTCGGTGCTGGAAGGCCGCTTCCGCGAAGACCTGCTGGCGCGCCTCAACCTGTGGACGTACCACCTGCCCGGGCTGGCGCAGCGCATGGAAGACATCGAGCCGAACATCGAGTTCGAGCTGGAGCGCTGGTCGCTGGACCAGCATGCGCGGGTGCGCTTCAACACCGAGGCGCGCACGAGCTATCTCGCATTCGCCACCAGCCCGGAAGCGGCGTGGCGTGGCAACTTCCGCGACCTGGGCGCGTCGATCATGCGCCTGGCCACGTTGGCCAGCGCCGGGCGCATCCAGATCGAGGGTGTGGAGGACGAGATCGCGCGCCTGCGGGCACAGTGGCGCGGCGGCGATGCGCCGTCTCCGCTGGATGCCCTGCTGGGCGAGGCCGTGGACGCGCTGGACCGTTTCGACCGCGTGCAGCTGGAAGAAGTGGTGCGGGTCTGTGCACGCTCGAAGTCGTTGTCCGCCGCCGGGCGCGAGCTGTTTGCGGTCTCGCGCACGCAGCGCGCCAGCACCAACGACGCCGACCGCCTGCGCAAGTACCTGGCGAAGTTCGGGCTGGACTGGGAGCAGGTGCGGGGGCCGGCCCGGTAGCGCGACGGCCCGGCTTGCGCGTGCACCGGTCACGGCGCATGCTCCGGCTGCGACCCCCTACCTGAACGGAGATTTCCCATGCAGGACCGCCCCCGCTCGACTTCCAAAACCGGCCTGATCATCGTGCTGGCCTGTGTCGCTGCCTTCGTCCTGCTCGTGGGTGGCTACCAGTTCGGCAAATCACTGGCCAAGGCCGACAACGCTCAGCAGGCTGCGGCCGCCCAGCCAGCACGCTGACCCTGCTCCGGTAGTGCCGGCCGCTGGCCGGCAGCCGCCGCTATCCCTGCACCTGGAGCAGCCGGCCCGCTCCACCCGAAACCGCAGCTTCAGGCGATCTGCACCACGCGTGCGTTCTGGCACAGCGGGTAGCTGCCGACGAATTCAGCGATCGCATCACGCATCGCCTCGAACGACTGGCCGTACATGTACAGCGCGGTCTCGCTCGGGCCCTGCCACCAGCTGCAGATCTCGCCCAGGCCATCGATGCGCTCGGACAGCTGTTCGAACACGTGGTTCGAATCGCACTGCTCGTACACCTCGTCCGGCAGGGTCAGGCCATCCAGATAGATGCCCAGGCCTTCGGTCACGCCGAAGCTGCGATCGGCCTCGCCTGCGCCCTGCACCTGCGAACCCTTCGGTGCCCCCAGCTGCTCCAGCAGGTCGACCAGCTTCGGCACGCCCGCGGCATCGGCCAGTGCCACTTCGATATCGCCGTACTCGACTTCGCCCTCGTCGGACATCGCAGTACCGCCTCCGGTGATCCCGCCCAGCTCGGCCGCCTGCAGCAGCGCGTCCAGCGGATCCTCGAACAGCTCATGGCGATGCTCGGGCTGCAGCCTGGCGTTCAACTTCACGGTGACATGCAGCGTGGGTTCGGTCATGAGGGCGTTCCTGGGAGATGTGGCCGCCATTGTAGAGCCGTGCCATGCCCGGCTGCTTTGCGGCGTCGGCGCATCGTCCTTTCAGGCGATGTGCAAGCGATAATGCGCGGCGCAAGGACACCATTCCAACAGGGGGACTACATGAAGTCGATCATTACGCTGGCACTGCTGCTGTTGCTCACCGGCTGTGGCATCCGCACCGAAGTGGTGCGCGTGAACGTGCCGGACATCCGGGTGAACCCGGAGCAGGGTCCGGTGGTGGTGGTGGCCCCGGTGCGTGACAACCGCCCCCAGTACTTCCCGCAGGTGCAATCGGCGGCGCGTGCGAAGAACATCGGTGGTGTCATCCGTGCCGGCAATGGCGTGCTGGTGGAGCTCGAAACGTCCACAGCCCCGGACAAGGCACGCGAGATCATGATCCAAGCGCTGCGCAACATGGGTTACAGGACTGCCGACAAGTGCGAGGCATCGTGTACGCATCTGGACGCCACGCTGAACGATTTTTCGGTAAGTGCTCCGGTGAATGTTTGGCGCGCCGCGACGTACACCCAGCAGATGCTTGCAGACATCGCGGTACAGGTGACGGCACGCAAGGATGGCCAGACGCGCACCTTCACGACTACCGGCCATGGCGCAAACATCTTCCAGGTAGCCTCGCGGGAGAACTGGGAGATCGCCTTGGAACGCGCGGTGAAGAGCTTCAGCAGCAGCCTGCAGCAGTCGATGTCCGAACAGGACACGGCCGCGCAACCGCAGGCGCAGGACTGATCGCCGCCCGGGTCAGCGCAGGAACGGGATCACTTTGCGCTTGAGCAGTTCCACCAGCACCGGGTCCATGTACTCGTAGTCATCGGGAATATCCAGGCAGATCACCCGCTTGCCGTTCAACCATGCCTTGTAGCGGCTGGAAAGCCGGTTGCGGTGCGCCCGCTCCATCACGAACACCAGATCGGCCCATTGCAGCAGCTCGGGGCTGAGCACTTCCTCGGCGTCGGCGAGCAGCCCGGCCGAGGCGGTTTCGACGCCCGGCCAATCGGCGAACACCTGCTCGGCCGTCGGGCTGCGCAGGCGGTTCTGGCTGCAGAGGAAGAGCACGTTGCGGGTCATGAGCACTCGCCTTTGTAGAGCCGAGCCCGTGCTCGGCTGCTTTCCATCGCGTCGGGGTCAGAGCCCTCCTACGGGAGGGATCCGACCCCGGCGGTGATCAGATCACCGTCAGGTTGGCATACGCCATCACCAGCCACTTGCTGCCGGCGTCGGCGAACTCGATCTGCACGCGTGCGTGGGCACCGTTGCCTTCGTAGTCGGTCACCATGCCTTCGCCGAACTTGGGATGGTTGACCAGCGCACCCAGCTTGATCGGCGGCGTTTCGATGGCGGCGTGTCCCATCACCCGGCTTGCGCCCATCGACGCCGGCCGCGAGACCTGCACCTTCGGCCGCACTTCGTGCAGCAGCTCGCGCGGGATCTCGCGCAGGAAACGCGAAGGCAGGCTGTAGTTGTCCTGGCCGTGGATGCGCCGCGATTCGGCGTAGCTGAGCACCAGCTTCTGCCGCGCGCGGGTGATGCCGACGTAGGCCAGCCGACGCTCTTCTTCCAGCCGCCCGCTTTCCTCCAGCGACCGTGCACTGGGGAACAGCCCCTCTTCCACGCCGGCCAGGAACACCAGCGGGAATTCCAGGCCCTTGGCCGAGTGCAGCGTCATCAGCTGCACGCCTTCCTCGCCGGCCTGCGCCTGGCCCTCACCGGCCTCCAGCGCCGCGTAGGCCAGGAACGCGACCAGCTCGTCCATGTCCTCGCCCACTTCCTCGATGTCGTCGGCACGGCGCACGAAGCGCGAGGCCACCGACACCAGTTCGTCGAGGTTGTCGGTGCGCGATTCCGAGTCCAGCGCGTTGCGGCTTTCCTTGCTCCAGTGCTCGCGCAGCTGCGAGCGCACCAGCACATGGTCCACGCGCTCGGCCAGGGTCATCTGCAGGGTCTGCGCCTGCAGTTCGTTGACCAGCACCAGGAAGCCGGCCAGCGCATTGCGGGCTCGTGCCGCCAGTGCGCTGCCCTGGGTCACCAGCATGGTGGCTTCCCACAGCGAGATGCCCTGGGCGCGCGCTTCGCGGCGCACTTCGTCCAGCGTGCGGTCACCGATGCCACGCGTGGGCGTATTCACCGCGCGTTCGAATGCAGCGTCGTCGTTGCGGTTGGACAGCAGGCGCAGGTAGGCCAGCGCATCCTTCACTTCGGCGCGCTCGAAGAAGCGCATGCCGCCATACACGCGGTACGGCACCTGTTCGCTCAGCAGCGCTTCTTCCAGCGCGCGCGACTGCGCGTTGCTGCGGTAGAGCACGGCCACTTCGGTGTAGCTGCCGCCGTCGCGCACCCACTGCCGTGCGCGCTCGACGATGTAGCGCGCCTCGTCCATCTCGTTGTACGCCGCGTACAGGTCGATCGGCTCGCCGTCACCACTGTCGGTCCACAGCTGCTTGCCGATGCGGTCCGGGTTGTGCGCGATCACCGCATTGGCGGCACTGAGGATGTTGGCGGTGGAACGGTAGTTCTGCTCCAGGCGGATGGTCTGCGCGCCCGGGAAATCGCGCAGGAAGCCCTGCACGTTCTCGACCTTGGCACCGCGCCAGCCGTAGATGGCCTGGTCGTCATCACCGACCACGAACACGTGGCCCTCGTGCCCGGCCAGCACGCGCACGAAGGCGTACTGGATGGCGTTGGTATCCTGGAATTCGTCCACCAGGATCTCGCGGAACCGCGCGCGGTAGTGCGACAGCAACGGCGGATTGTCGCGCAGCAGTTCGTGCGCGCGCAGCAGCAGCTCGGCGAAGTCGACCAGGCCGGCACGGTCACACCGCGCCTGGTACTCGGCGTAGGCCTGGCGCATGGTTTCCAGCCACGCATCGTTCGGCTCGGGCTGGATGTGCTGCGGGCGGCGGCCCTCATCCTTTTGCGCGTTGATCCACCAGGCAATCTGCTTGGGCGGGTACTTGCCGTCATCCAGCTCCAGCGCCTGTACCACGCGCTTGACCAGCCGCAGCTGGTCGTCCGAATCCATCACCTGGAAGCTTTCGGGCAGCTTGGCATCCTGCCAGTGCAGGCGCAGCAGGCGGTTGGCCAGGCCGTGGAAGGTGCCGATCCACATGCCGCGACTGCCATGCGGCAGCTGCGCGTCGATGCGATGGCGCATCTCGCCGGCTGCCTTGTTGGTGAAGGTCACCGCGAAAATGCCGTGGGTCGGCACGCCTTCGACTTCATGCAGCCAGGCAATGCGGTGGGTGAGTACGCGCGTCTTGCCCGACCCGGCACCGGCCAGCACCAGGTGGTGACCGAGGGGAGCGGAGACGGCTTCGCGCTGGGCCGGGTTCAGGCCATCAAGCAAGTGGGAGACATCCATGCCTCCATTTTACGGCATCGACGTCGCAGCTCCTGCGACCACCTGCGTAGCAAGTGCCTGCGCCTGCTGACGCAGTTCAGGCACCGCCAGGCTTTCCCACAGGCTACCGATGCGCAGGCTGCCAAGTACCCCCAGGCGCGCCTGTGGCTGGCCACCCGCTGCACACAACCGGTCGCCCGGCACACTGCTGTCCAGGCCCAGCCCATGCGGCCCGGAGCGGGCCAGGCCATCGGCCTGCAGTTGCTGCAGCAAGGGATTGCGCAGTGCCGAGGCGCGGGTTTCCACACCGGTGGCATTGACCACCGCAGCGATCGTCCACTGCACGTTGCCGCCGCCCGCCTCGCGGCCCGACAGCCGCAGGGCATCACCGTCGCGCCACACGCGCTGCAGGCGGGCGCGGTGAACGCGCAGCTGGCCGCTGGCCTGCAGCGCCTGCAACTGCTCGGCCACCGGTTCAGCAATGCGATGGCGGTGCACGTCCCAGTAGCGCACCACGTGGCGCAGGAAGCGGCGCTGGTCGGCGGCGTCCATGCTCTGCCACAGCGCTTGGCCGTGCGGGCGGATGCGATCCATCACGCCCTGCCAGGGCATGCCGTCGACCTGTGCCTTGCGCGCGTGCTGGCGCAGCGCGTGCAGGCGCTGGCGCAGGCTCATCGTCAGCAGCTCCTGCGGGTCGAACGCCGGCAGACCGCCGTGGGCGTGCGGCAATGGCAGCAGCCCGTGGCGCGAGATCACGTGCAGCGGTCCGCTATGGCCGCCGGCCACCAACGCCAGCACGGTGTCGGCCATGCTCAGCCCGGAGCCGACGATGGCCAGGGCATGGTCACTGGCCAGCGTGCGTACGCCGTCGTAATCCCAGGCCTCGACCACGTCATCGGCGGGCAACGCATCGGCGCCGTCCACCGGCAGCGGCCGCATGCTGTTGCCGGTGGCGATCACCACCTGCGCTGCATGCAGTGTTTGGCCATCGCCCAGCTGCAGCTGGTAACCGTGGTCATCCGGATGCAACGCCAACACCGGCTGGGCCACGATCTGCAATCGCGCCGCACTGGCCGCTTCGGCCTCGCGCAGGCGCTGCTGCAGGTAGGCAGCGAAGTAGTGGCGACACGCATAGCGTTCGCCCAGCACTTCGCGCGCCTCGCCCGGGTACGCGTTGGCGGCCTGCAGGAAATCGAGGAAGTCGCCGGGCTGGTCGGCAAAGGCGCTCATCTTCGCCGCCGGCACGTTCAGCAGGTGCTCCGGCCACGGCGTGGCATAGGCAATGCCCTGTGCCAGCTGCGAGGCCGGCTCGAAGATGGCCAGCGCCAGCGGCGCTCGGGCCTGGCGCAACACCTGGATCGCCACCAGCACCCCGGCCGCACCACCACCGATGATCGCCAGGTCCAGTTCGCCACTACGCGGTGAATCAGTCATGCGCCGATTGTAGGCCATCGGCCCTGCCCGGCTGGCGCTGGCCTACATCAAGGCATCGGCCAGGCGCGCGATGCCCTCGCGGCTGCGCAGCCACGCGGGACGCTTGCGCCACTGCTCCAGGTCCAGCAGGCGCGACTGGCGCAGGTAGTCGTCCTCGATGGCACACAACTGCGTGACCAGTTGTCGGTCGTAGCAGATCAGGCCGATTTCGGCATTCAGCGCGAACGAGCGGATATCCATGTTGATCGACCCGAGCACGGCGATGTCCTCATCCACGCTCATGTGCTTGGCATGCAGGAACTGCGGCTCGTACAGCGCGATCTGCACCCCGCAGCGCAGCAGCTCATCGTAGTAGGCCTCCTGCGCCCACGAGGTCAGCCGCTGGTTGTTGCTGGCCGACAGGATCAGCTGCACCTGCACGCCGGACAGCGCGGCGATGCGCAGTGCACTCAGCGTTGCTTCGTCGGGCACGAAGTAGGGCGTGACCATCACCAGCCGGCGCCGGGCAAGATGGATCAGCGCGGCCACCGCATCGCGCGCGTTGCTGTACGGGTAGGCCGGGCCACTGGGCAGCAGCTGGGTGGCGATGTCCTCCCTGCACACTGGCACGTCGGCGATGACCTCCAGGCGCTGCCCGGTTTCGATGTACCAGTCGCTGGCGAACACCGCTTCAAGGTGCGCCACCGCAGGCCCGCGCACGCGCGCCACCAGCTCGCGGTTGGGGTGGCCGGCAACGAATTCAGGGCGCGCCAGGTTCTGCGAACCGACATAGCCTACTTCGTTGTCGATCACTGCGATCTTGCGATGGTTGCGCAGGTCCATGCGTCCGCTGCGGCGCCAACGCAGGCCGCCGGGCAGCATCGCGCGCACTTCGATGTCACGTGACCGCAGCCGCTTGCTGTATGCGCGCAGGCCCCGCTTGGCGCCGACCGCATCCAGCAGCACGCGGCACTGCACCCCGCGCGCTGCGGCACGCTGCAGGGCTTCGACGATGGCCTCGCCCACCGTGTCATCGAACATCAGGTAGTACAGCAGGTGCACCCGGTCCTGGGCCTGGTCGATGTCGGCGATCAGGGTGTGCAGTGATTCGTCATAGTCGGTCAGCAGGTCGACCGCGTTGCCGTGCACCGGCATGAAGTCGCCCTGGCGCTGCACCAGCGGCACCACTTCGGCGCTGGCGGTATCGGCCTGCGGCGTCCAGCGCAGGCGGCGCTGCAGCGCCTGTTCTTCACGGATGACCTGCGAGGCCTCGGCCTGCCGGCGGATGCGCTCGCGCGACAGCCACGGATGCCCGAACAGCAGATAGAGCGGCAGGCCCAGCAGCGGTACGAAGCCGACCAGCAGCAGCCAGCTGCGCGCCGCGCCCGGCGTGGTGCGGGTGGGGATCCAGCACAGCGCCACCAGCCGGATCAGCCAGTCGATCAACAGCAGGTACGAGCCCAGCAGCCACTCGAACAGCATCGCGTCGCCCGTTGGGAGGTGTGGGGCCATTCTGCCCAGCGGGGTGTGCAGAGTCGAGCAACGCTGGGGACAGCGTGCCGACCAACGGGCGGCACCCACGGGGTCGGAACGTGTCGACCAAGGTCGACACCTACCGGGGGCGGGGGGGCACAAAAAAACCCGCCACGAGGGCGGGTTTTTTCGGAAGCGACCCGCAATCCTTGCGGATTACTTGATCTTGCCTTCCTTGTACGGGACGTGCTTGCGCACGACCGGATCGTACTTGGAGAATTCCATCTTCCCCGGGGTGTTCTTCTTGTTCTTGTCGGTCGTGTAGAAGTGACCGGTACCAGCGGTCGAAATCATACGGACCTTATCGCGCTTGCCTGCCATGATCGTCTACTCCTCAGACCTTTTCGCCGCGCGCACGCAGCTCAGCCAGAACGGAATCGATACCGTTCTTGTCGATGGTGCGCAGTGCATGCGCGGAAACACGAAGCTTCACCCAGCGGTTCTCGCTGGCAACCCAGAAGCGGCGCTCGTGCAGATTCGGCAGGAAACGACGACGGGTCTTGTTGTTGGCGTGCGAGACGTTGTTACCCGTCTGCACTCGCTTGCCGGAAACCTGGCATACGCGGGACATGGCGCACCTCGATAGTAAGTTGTGTCTCCCCGTAGCCCGGGGGACGGCGGCCTCGGTGGTTGCCCACCACACGTCAAGAGAATCAAAGGGTTACGCTGGCGTTGGGCGGCCGGGGACGTGCTCCCGGGGGCGCCGCCCGGCACGAAACCGGACACAGCGAGCCGCGCATTATGCACGCAATCAAGACCTTGCGCAACTTACCCACAGGCCACGCCTGAACGCGATGGCGGCGCCCTGCCCTCAGCGCAGGTGCGGCACCACCTGGGCCAGCAGGTGGGCATCCTTCAGTGCGCCATGCAGGCCGCGGGTGCCGGGAATACGCAGGCGCTGCAGCACATCGTCGAGCTTGTTGGGCATGCCAGGCCAACGGCTGCGGGCCAGCTTCAGGCTGCAGGTCACGCGGCAGTGCTGGGCCAGCCCACCGGCCAGCCCCGCCAGGCGCAGCTCGTTGTCGAGGAAACCGACGTCGAAGGTGGCGTTGTGCGCGACCATCTCGCTGCCACGCAGGAACTCCAGCAGTTCGGCGGCCTTGCTCGCAAACAGCGGCTTGCCCACCAGCATGGCATCGCTGATGCCGTGCACGCGCTGCGCGCCCCAGTCCACCTTCCGCTGCGGCTGCAGGTAGGTGTGGAACTGGCGGCCGCTGAGTTGTCCATCGACCAGTTCCACCGCCCCGATTTCAATCACCCGATGGCCCAGGCGATGCGAGATACCGGTGGTTTCGGTGTCCAGTGCGACGACGCGGCTCACGGCGCACGCCGGTATGCAGCGGCCGGCATGCGGCAGACAAGGGACGGTAGAGATGGCAGTGCGGTCATGCGGTGCTGGATCCTGTTGCGCGCGCCCCGTGCGGCGGGGCAGATGAGGCGGGATTGTCCCACGCGGTGCGTCGGCAGGAGCGCGGACGAACACAGCGATGTCGGCATACTGGTGATTCACTGCGGAGGCTCCAATGCGACTGCTGGCCCTCACCTACGGCACCGAAGGCGATACGCGCCCGCTGGTCATGCTCTGCCATGGGCTGATCGCGGCCGGTCACGAGGTCATGCTGCTGGCCGACGGCGGCACCCTCGACAGCGCGAAGGCCTTGGGCGTCCCGCACGCCGCGCTGGAAGGCGACATCCACGACGAAGTGGTGGCGCTGGTCTCACGCGGCAATGGCGTGGCCGCCGCCAGCACCGGGCTGGCACGGATGGCACTGCAACACGTCGCCGGCTGGATGCGCCAGGCCGATGCTGCAGCCGACGGCTGCGATGCGATCCTGACCGGTGGCCTTGCTGCGTTCGTCGGCATGAGCGTCGGCGAGCGTCGCGGCCTTCCGGTGATCGGCGCCGGCATGATCCCGCTGACGCCGACGCGCGCGTTCCGCTCGCCCTTCCTGCCGCCCGGACGCTCGCCGGGCTGGTTGAACCGGGCCAGCTATGGCCTGGTCAACGGCCTGATCTGGCGACAGTTCCGCGGCCCGATCAACACGGCCCGCCAGCACGCCGGGCAGCCGCCACGACGCTCGCTCTGGACCGGCTTGCCAATGCTGTACGGCATCTCGCCGCAGCTGCTGCCACCGCCTTCGGACTGGCCGGCCGACCACCTCGTGTGCGGCCAATGGTCGGCCCCTGCTGCGCCGTGGCATCCGTCGTGCGAACTGCAGGCTTTCCTCGATGCAGGACCGCCGCCGGTCTATCTGGGCTTCGGCAGCATGACCGGCTTCGAGCGCGAACGTGTGCTGCCGGCGCTGTTGTCGGCGCTGGCGCCACGCCGCGTGCTGCTGTTTCCCGGTTGGGTCGGCGTGCCCGACATGGCGCTGCCCGACACGGTGTTGGTGATCGGGCCGACCCCGCATGAAGCGTTGTTGCCGCGCTGCGCGCTGGCGATCCATCATGGTGGCAGCGGCACCACGCATTCGGCCTGCCGCGCCGGCATACCGTCGATGGTGATGCCGTTCGCCGCCGACCAGTTCTTCTGGGCCGATCGACTGCAGCACCTGGGCATGGCACCGGCGCCACTGTCACCCAAGCGGTTGCAGCCGAAGGTGTTGGCCGATGCAGTGGCGTTCGCCGAGCATGCGGATACACGCGCACGGGCGGCCGCGCTGGGCGCTGCAATGGCGAACGAGGATGGAGTGGCATGCGGCGTGGCCGCACTCGAGCGCTGGCTCAGCCCAACGTCTCCACCACCCAATCAATGAACACCCGCAGCCGCTGGCTCATGTGCCGGTTCGGCGGGAACATCACGTGCATCGGCATCGGCGGCAGCTGCCAATCGTGCAGCACGGGCAGCAGCTCGCCGCGCGCCACATGCGGTTCGGCCATGTAGCTGGGCAGCGCGACCACGCCGAGGCCGGCCAGGCCAGCGGCCAGATAGGCGTTGCCATCATCGAAGCCGATTGAATGACGCCCCTGCACCTCGACGCGCTCGGCGCCACGCTGCGCGGTGAACACGCGGGCGCGGCCACTGCGTGGGCTGAGAAAACCGACCGTGTGGTGGTCCGGCCCTTCCAGCGCGCGCGGATGCTCCGGCACACCGAACCGCTGCACATAGCCCGGGCTGGCATGGAAGCCGATCGGCAGGCGCGCCAGCGGTCGTGCCACCAGCGCGGGATCGGCAGGTGCGCCACCACGGATCACGCAATCGATGTTGTCGGCGATGACATCCACCTCGCGGTCGCTGACGCCGATGTCCAGCTGGATCTCCGGATAGCGCGCCTGGAAATCCGGCAATGCCGGCACCAGCCGCAGGCACGCATACGGCCCCGGCACGTCGACACGCAGGCGCCCGCGCGGTTGTGCGGCGGCCTCGCCCAGCCCCCCTTCAACCTCTTCCAGCTCGGCCAGCAGGCGAACGATGCGCGGGTAATACGCCGCGCCATCGGCAGTGACGCTGACCCGGCGCGTGGTGCGGTTGAGCAGCCGCAACCGCAGATGCGCTTCCAGCTGCTGCACCAGCTGGGTGACCGTGGTGCGGCTGAGCTGCAGGGTGTGCGCGGCACGGGTGAAGCTGCCGGTCTCCACCACCCGGGCGAACGCGCGCATCGCTTCGAAACGGTCCATGGCCGCGGCTGTGATTGTTTGGAATTTGCAATCAATCTAGACCGATCATCACGGTTTATCCAGACAGCGACAGCGGGGAGGATGGTCCGCTCCCGTCTGGAATCCGCCCCATGTCCCACCGTGATGTTGTCTTTCCCGCCGGCCGGCAGGCGCTGTACGAGCGAAACCGCTATTCGCCGGCGATCCGATCCAATGGCTTCCTGTTCGTTTCCGGCCAGGTCGGCAGCCGCGAGGATGGCTCGCCCGAACCGGACTTCGAGACCCAGGTCCGCCGCGCCTTCGACAATCTCAACGCGGTGCTGGCCGCGGCCGGCTGCACGTTCGATGACGTGATCGACGTCACCGTGTTCTTGGTCGACCCGGAAACCAACTTCGAAAAGGCCTGGGCGATCGTGCCCGAGTACTGGGGCCAAGCGCCGCACCCGACCCTGACCGGCATCGGCGTGACCTGGCTGTATGGGTTCCAGTTCGAGATCAAGGTGATCGCCAAGCTGCCTGCGGACAGGTAGTGCCGGCCGCTGGCCGGCAACGGCGGGCGATTGCCTGCGCTCATGAGGTTGCCGGCCAGCGGCCGGCACTACCTGGGATCGCAGGCTGGGCGTCGAAAGGCGTGCCGACCAAGCTCGGCACCTACCAGAGCGGAAGGCGGCATCCAGTGGCGTACCCCGCACCTGAACGGGAGGTTCCGACGAATTCCCGAGGTGGCCATTGATATTGTATCCACCGAAAACCGCTTGCTAGCCTCCCCTCCATGCGCCGGATCGCCCGCCACCTTCGTTCGACCCTGCTGATGCTGCTGATGGCGGCATTCGTGGTCGTGCCGGTGGCTGATGTGCTGGCGTGTGCGGTGGAACCGCACGACAGCACCGTGGTGCATGTGGAAGCCGGTGCCGAAGATGCCGACGGTGACACTGACAACGACGGCAAGCACGCCGCTGCCTGCAGCCACAACCACTGCCACCACTCCAACCTGAGCCTGCCGGCGAGCACCTTCGCCGCCTTTGGCACGCCGCAACCGGCGCGCTGGACGAATGCAGGCGATGCGGCGACCTATGCGGTCGCCCAGGACGAACTGGCACGTCCTCCCCGGGCGTGAGTTGAGCGCGTCCCGCAATCGCGGGCTCCCGTTTCACTCACAACCGGAATCCCCCTATGTCGATCCTGACACGTCGGTCGCCGCGCGCGGCCGGGCTGGTCGTCGCCGTGCTGCTGGGCCTGATCCCCGCCGCACAGGTCGCCGCACAAGCCGCACCTTCGTACGACACCCTGCTTGAACGCTTGGACCAGCTGCCCGGCGCCCGCGTCGGCGCGGCATTGGCCGAGGCGGCCGACGCCCGCGCCGACCAGGCCCGGGCGCTGCCCAATCCATCCCTTTCCTGGTCCGCCGAAAACGCTTGGGGCACAGGCTCCTACGGCGGCATGGGCAGGGCCGACACCGTGCTTACCCTGTCCCAGCCTCTGGAGGTCTGGGGCCAGCGCGGCGCGCGCGTCCGCGCCGCCCGCGCCGAGGCACAGGCCGCTGCCCTGCGGGGTTCGCAGAGCCGCAGCGATGTCGCCAGCCAGTTGGCGGCGATCTACGCACAGGCGGAAAGCGCCCTGCGTCGCTACACGCTGGCCGAAGAAGCGCTGAGCCTCACCCGCGACGATGCGGCGGCGGTCACCGCCATGGTCGAGCATGGCCGCGAGCCGCAGTTGCGTGCCGTGCAGGCACAGAGTGAAGTGGCCAATGCCAGCGCCGCGCTGGATGAGGCGCAGGCCTTCCGCGACGCCGCGCTGGCCCGCCTGGCCGGTGCGGCCCTGCTGGATGCACCGGTGCAGACCATCGACAACAGTCTGCTCGATCGCGCACCGCCAGCACCGCGTGGCGCCATCGATGTGGCTCTGGCCGTGCGTGTGGCCGAAGCCGAAGTTGATGCGGCCGGTCGTCTGGTCGACGTCGAGCGCAAGCGCGCCCTGCCCGACCTCAGCGTTACCGCCGCGCAGACGCGTTTCCGCGAGGACCGCGAACAGGCCTACACGCTCGGCGTCAGTCTCTCGATCCCGTTGTTCGACCGCAATCGTGGTGGCATCCGCGCCGCCAGTGCCGAACAGCGCGCGGCCGAAGCGCGCTTGGACCAGCAGCGGCGCGACAGCGAAGCCGAACGCTTGTCGGCGGTAGCGGGCCTGAAGGCCGCCGGCAGCCGCACCCGCGCCGCCGACGAAAGTGTGGTCGCCGCCGAGGAAGCCTATCGGCTGGCGCGCATCGGCTTCGACGCCGGGCGCATCTCGCAGCTGGAACTGCGCAGCACCCGCAGTGCCCTCATCGCCGCCCGCGGCACCGCCGTGGACGCGCGCCTGTCGCGCGTCGGCGCGGAAATCGATCTCGCCCGCCTCGAAGGGCGCGCACCCTTTGTGGAGGCCCGATGAACCTGTCCCGTTCTTTCCCGCTGGTTGGCGGCTTGTTGCTGACTGCATTGCTGGCCGGTTGTTCTGGTAACACACAGGCCCCGGCAGTCTCGGAGCCCGCCGGCAAGGCAACGGCCGACGATGGCCATGGCCACGCCGCCGACAGCACCGACGCCAAGGCCGAAACCGGCAACGCAGCAGATGCCGATGAAGGCGTGGTGCAGCTGACGCCAGAGCAGATCAAGGCATCCGGCATCGACGTGGTGGCCGTCGGCCGCGGCGGCGGTGGTTCGACGCGGCTGTCCGGCCGGGTGGAACCGTCGATCGGTGCACGTGCCTCGGTCGCTTCCACCGTGACCGGTCGCGTGGAGCGCGTGCTGGTCGCACCGGGCACGGCAGTGAAGCAGAACCAGACGCTGGCGATCGTGGTTAGTGGCGAGGCGGCAGTGTTCCGCGCCAATGCGGTTGCCGCCGCCGCGGAGGCAGAGGCGGCGCGCCTGGCCCACGGCCGCGACAAGGCGCTGGTCGAACAGGGCGTGGTCGCTCGCCAGGAACTGGAAACCTCACGCGCGCGCTCGCTGGCGGCGCAGGCGCAGGCCGCCGCCGCGCAGGCACAGGCCGCCGCCAACGGTTCGCCCGACAGCAGCGGCCGCGTGCGCGTCACCAGCCCGGTGGCCGGCATCGTCGGCAACGTGCAGGTCACGCCCGGCGGCGTGGTGGCGGCCGGCAGCCCGGTGGCCGACGTCGCCGATCCGTCGATGAACGAGCTGGTGTTCACCGCGCCACCGGCGCTGGCCGCGCAGGTCACGCCGGGCATGACGCTGGAAGTGACCGTGCCGGGCGGCAGCTTCAGTGCCACCGTCACCGGTTCGGCCGCCGATGTGCGCCAGCAGGGTGGCGTGGCGGTGATCCGTGCCATGCCGGTGGATGCCGCATTGCCACCGGCCGGTTCGCCGGTGTCGGCGGTGGTGGTCACCGACGGCAAGGACGGCGCGTTGAGCGTGCCGGCTGATGCGGTACAGAACGTCGGCGGCAGCAGCGCGGTATTCGTCGCCGTCCAGGGCGGCTTCAAGGTGCAGCCGGTACTGGCCGGCCGACGTGCCGGTGACCGCGTCGAGATTCTCGGTGGCTTGAACGGCGACGAACGCATCGTCGGCGCCAACGCGTTCCTGCTCAAGGCCGAACTGGCCAAGGGCGAAGCCGAGCACGGGCACTGAGGACCTTCCATGTTCAAGCTCATCATTGAAACCGCGGTACGCCACCGCTGGCTGGTCGTGGCCCTGGCTGCACTCGTTGCCGCCGTGGGCCTGTTCCAGCTCGGCAAGCTGCCGATCGATGCGGTACCGGACATCACCAACCGCCAGGTGCAGATCAATACGGTGGCACCGGCACTGACGCCCGAGCAGATCGAGCGGCAGGTGACCTATCCGCTGGAAACCGCGCTGGCCGGCATCCCCGGCCTGACCACCACCCGTTCGCTGTCGCGCAATGGCTTCTCGCAGGTCACCGCGATCTTCACCGATGCCACCGACATCTACTTCGCCCGCCAGCAGGTGGCCGAACGCATGCGCGAGGCCGCCGAAGCGCTGCCCGAGGGTGCCTCGCCGATGCTGTCGCCGGTCACCACCGGCCTCGGCGAGGTGTTGATGTGGACGGTGGACTTCACCGCGTTCGACCCTGCGAAGCTGGCCAAGCCCGGTGAAGCCGGCTGGCAGGCCGGCGAGGTCTACCGCACGCCGGAAGGCAACCTGCTGCGCACGCCGGAAGAACGTGCCACCTACCTGCGCACCGTGCAGGACTGGATCATCGCGCCGCAGATGCGCTCCAGCCCCGGGCTGGCGGGCGTGGACACCGTCGGTGGCTACGTGAAGGAATACGGCGTGCATCCGGACAGCGCGCGGTTGGCCGCGTATGGCCTGGGCCTGGCTGATCTGGTGACGGCCCTGCAGCGCTCCAACGTACAGGCCGGTGCCGGCTTCGTGCAGCGCGCCGGCGAAGGCCTGGTGGTGCGTGCCGACGGTCTGGCACTGACCACCGACGATCTGGCACAGGCGCCGGTAGCCACCCGCAACGGCGTGGTGGTGCGGGTGGCCGATGTGGCCGATGTCGGCCTCAGCCGCGCACCGCGCCTGGGTGCGGCCAGCCGCAACGGCCATGAAGCCGTGCTCGGTACCGCGCTGATGATCGCCGGCGGCAACAGCCGCACCGTGGCCCAGGCGGCCGCCACACGGCTGCAGCAGGTGAATGCCTCGCTGCCGGCGGACATCGTGGCCGCGCCGGTGCTGGACCGCAGCGTGCTGGTCAATTCCACCATCAAGACCGTGGCCAGGAACCTCACCGAGGGCGCGCTGCTGGTGGTGGTGGTGCTGTTCCTGCTGCTCGGCAACCTGCGCGCGGCGACGATCACCGCACTGGTGATCCCGCTGTCGTTCCTGTTCGCGGTGATCGGCATGAACCGCTTCGGCATCAGTGGCAACCTGATGAGCCTGGGTGCGCTGGACTTCGGCATCCTGGTGGACGGCGCGGTGATCGTGATCGAGTCGACGCTGCTGATGCTGGGCCAGCGTCGTGCCGAACTGGGCCGCGCGTTGACCGCGATGGAACGCCTGCGCGTAGCGGCCGATTCGGCGCGAAAGATGGCGCGCCCGGCAGCGTTCGGCCAGCTGATCATCCTGCTGGTGTTCGCACCGATCCTCACCCTGGAAGGGGTGGAGGGCAAGACGTTCCACCCGATGGCCGCCACGTTCATGCTGGCCCTGGTGGGTGCCTTCATCTTCTCCTTCACCTTCGTGCCGGCGATGGCCGCGCTGATGGTGCGCGAGCCCAAGCCGAAGGAAGGCGAGGCACACAGTGATGATGGCCAGCACGAAACGAAGCTGATCCGCGTGCTGCGTGGACGCATCGAGCCGATCATCCGCCAGGCCGTCGCGCGGCCGCGCGCAGTGATCGCCGGTGCAGCGTTGATGCTGCTGGTGGGCATTGGTTCGTTCGGCCTGCTCGGCCGCGAGTTCATGCCTACCCTGGATGAAGGCAACGTGGCGATGCAGGCACTGCGCGTCCCGTCTACTTCGCTGGAGCAGTCGCTGGCGATGCAGCTGGCACTGGAGAAGGCCATCGCCCAGCAACCGGAAGTGGAAACGGTGTTCTCGCGTACCGGCACCGCCGAAGCGGCAATCGACCCGATGCCGACCAACATTTCCGACAGCGTGATCGTGCTCAAGCCGCGTGCGGACTGGCCCGATCCGACGCTGGGCAAGGAGGCGCTGGTGGCCCGCTTCGAAGAACTGGCCGGCAAGCAGCTGGGCAACAGCTTCGAGTTCAGCCAGCCGATCGAGCTGCGTTTCAACGAGCTGATTTCCGGCGTGCGCACCGATCTGGCGGTGATGATCTTCGGCGATGACTTCAGCCAGCTGCAGAAGGTGGCCGACCAGGTGGCGCTGAAGCTGCGCGCGGTGGAGGGCGCGGCCGATGTGCGGGTGGAGCAGATTTCCGGCCTGCCCACGCTCAACGTCAAGATCGACCATGTAGCGGCAGCGCAGTACGGGCTGACCGCCGCCGACGTCAGCGATGCGCTGTCCACCGGCATCGGCGGCACGGCAGCCGGCAAGATCTTCGAGGGCGACCGTCGCTTCGATGTGGTGGTGCGTCTGGATGACAGCGCACGCAACGACCCGGATCAGCTGGCCTCGCTGCCGATCGCCACGCCGGCCGGCGTGGTGATTCCGCTGTCCTCGGTGGCACGCATCAGCGTCAGCGAAGGGCCGAACCAGATCAGCCGCAACAACGGCAGCCGCCGGGTGGTGGTGCAGGCCAACGTGCGCGGCCGCGACCTCGGCGGATTCGTTGGCCAAGCACAGGCCGCCGTGGCCGACGTGGCACTGCCGCCCGGTGCGTACCTGACCTGGGGTGGCCAGTTCGAGAACCTGCAGCGCGCGGAAAAGCGCCTGGCCACGGTGGTGCCAGTGGTATTCCTGCTGATCGGCAGCCTGCTGTTCATGGCCCTGCGCAGCGGCAAGGAAGCGGTGCTGGTGTTCAGCTGCGTGCCGCTGGCGCTGGTCGGCGGCATCCTCGCCCTGCTGCTGCGCGGCATGCCGTTCTCGGTGTCGGCCGCGGTGGGCTTCATCGCCGTGTCCGGCGTGGCCACGCTCAACGGCCTGGTGCTGATGCAGGCGATCCGCGAGCGCCTGGACGCCGGTGACGTGCCGATGATGGCCGCGATCAACGGTGCATCCAGCCGTATCCGCGCGGTGCTGACCACCGCACTGGTGGCCATCGTCGGCTTCATTCCGATGGCGATCGCTAGTGGTTCCGGTGCGGAAGTGCAGAAGCCGCTGGCGACGGTGGTGATCGGTGGCCTGATCACCGCCACGGTGCTGACCCTGCTGGTGCTGCCGACCTTCGCCGCGCGCGTGGCGAAGGTGCGCGTGGCAGGGTGAGATGAGAGGGGGTCGGAGCCCTTTCCAGCGGAAAGGGATCCGAGCCGCAGCAGGGTCGGATCCCCGCCGCTCTGGCGGGGCTCTGACCCGGTCACACCGCGATCAGGCCTTCTTGCGCTCGGCAATGTACGCCTGGATCTGCTGCTCCAGCACCGGCAACGGCACCGAACCCTGCTTCAGCAGCGTGTCGTGGAAGCCCTTGACGTCGAACTTGTCGCCCAGCTCCTTCTCGGCCTGCGCACGCAGGCGCACGATGGCGATCTCGCCGAGCTTGTAGCTCAACGCCTGCCCCGGCCAGGAAATGTAGCGATCCACTTCGGTGGTCACTTCGTGCTCACTCAGCGCCGTGTGGTCACGCAGGTAGGCCAGCGCCTGCTCGCGGCTCCAGCCCTTGCTGTGCACGCCAGTGTCGATCACCAGGCGCGTGGCGCGCCACATCTCGTAGGTCAGGCGGCCGAAATCCTCGTACGGGGTTTCGTAGATGCCCATTTCCACGCCCAGCTTCTCGCAGTACAGCGCCCAACCTTCGCCATAGGCGGAAATGTAGGCATTGCGGCGGAACTCCGGCAGGTTCTTCTGCTCGGCAGCGATGGCACCCTGCAGTGCATGGCCCGGGTCGGATTCGTGCAGGGTCAACGCCGGCAGGTTGTACAGCGGGCGCGACGGCAGGTTGTAGGTGTTGAGCCAATAGGTGCCCATGCCACCACGGCCGGCGGTCCAGAACGGCGCGATGTCCGGCGGCACCGGCACGATGGTGAAGCGCGCGCGCGGCAATGTCATGTACTTGCCGAGCTGGCCATCGGCGCGCTTGGAGATCCATGCCGCGCGCGACAGCAGTTCTTCCGGCGTCTTGGCGTAGAACTGCGGGTCGGTACGCAGGAAGGTCAGGAACTCGGCAAAGCTGCCCTTGAACTTCACCTGCTTGATGATGTCGTTCATTTCCTTCTGGATGCGTGCCACTTCATCCAGGCCGATGCGGTGGATCTCGTCCGGCGACAGGTCCAGCGTGGTGTATTCGTGGATCTGCTGCTTGTAGTACGCCTTGCCGTCAGGCATCGCTTCGGCGGCCAGGGTGGTACGCGCCTGTGGCACGTATTCGTTGACGAAGAAAGTGCGCAGTTGCTGGAACGCCGGCACCACCTTGCCGCTGATCGCCGCGCGGGCCTGTGCCTGCAGCTTGGCCTGCTCGGCAGCCGGGACGGTGTTGGGCAGCTTCTTGAACGGCGCGTACAACGGCGATTCGGTCGGGTCCTTCAGTTCGGCGACAGTGGCGATGGACACCTCGCGGCCATCAAGCACCGCACGCGGCACGCTGAAGCCGCGCTTCAGGCCGGCACGCATGTTCCCGGTCTGCTGGTCGAAGTAGCGCGGCACATCATTCAGGCGCGCGATGTAGTTCTGGTAGTCCTGCACGGTCTTCATTTCGCGCCGGGCCATGAAGGACAGGTTGGACCAGAACGAGGAATCGGCGTTGAACGGCATCTCGTAGCCGCGCAGGCGCACTTCTTCGGCCAGGTTGAACACCTGGTCGCGGTAGATCGCGTAGTTGACCTGGTTGTCGGGCGAAAGGGTCTTCGGGTCGATCTTCTTCAGCGCGGCCAGGGTCTGGTCCCATACCTCCAGGCGTGCCTGCTGCGCGGCCGGGCCGACGTCGGGCATGCGGGTGGCATTGGCCGGCGCGTCTTCGTCCTCGCTGGCCTCGCCGCCGCCTTGCTGGCGCCACTTCCATTCCTTCTCGTACAGCGCGCGGAAGGCGGCATCGGCGGGCGACTCGGTAGCCACGCTGGCCGGAGCGACGGCGGTGGGTGGTGCGGCCAGGGCCACGGCCGGGGCAGACAGGGCGATCAGCAGGGCTACGGCAAGACGGGTTTTCACAAGCACAGGTTCCCGGGAAGGCAGACCCCGATCATGGCACCCCGCACCGCGCATGGCATGGGACGAAGGTCCTGCCTGGGCCTAGCCCTGGTAGCTGCCAACCTTGGTTGGCAGGCGGGGAGACCCAGCGCCGAAGGCGCGTGGTAGCGCGGGGCCATGCCCCGCGAGCGCGCAACGCGGCCGATGTTGGCCGCCATCCCACAGCCGCCGGGCATGGCCCGGCGCTACCACAGCGGTGCCTGCGTGGCCGCTCTGGTAGCTGCCAACCTTGGTTGGCACCCGGAGAAAACCAGCGCCGACCAAGGTCGGCGTCTACCAGGGCGTCAGTGACTGGCCTTGTCCCGCTTCCAGCCGCGATGCTTGATGTCCAGCTGCAGGCTATACAACGCGGTGAACGCCGGGAACAGGTTCTGCCTGGGCCTAGCCCTGGTAGCTGCCAACCTTGGTTGGCAGGCGGGGAGACCCAGCGCCGAAGGCGCACGGTAGCGCGGGGCCATGCCCCGCGAGCGCGCAGCGCGGCCGATGTTGGCCGCCATCCCACAGCCGCCGGGCATGGCCCGGCGCTACCACGGCGGCGCCTGCGTGGCCGCTCTGGTAGCTGCCAACCTTGGTTGGCACCCGGAGAAAACCAGCGCCGACCAAGGTCGGCGTCTACCAGGGCGTCAGTGACTGGCCTTGTCCCGCTTCCAGCCGCGATGCTTGATGTCCAGCTGCAGGCTGTACAACGCGGTGAACGCCGGGAACAGGTTCTGCAGCACGCCCACCGAGTCCTGCTTGGCCGAGAACAGGAAGTAGCTCAGCGTCATCAGGCTGCCGACCACGCTCATGTACCAGAACAGGCGCGGGATCACCGGCTTGCCGGCGCGCTTGGAGGCGACGAACTGGACCAGCCAGCGGCCACCGAACATCAACGCGCCGGTGTAGCCGATCAGCTTCCAACCGGTCACATGCAGGCCGGTCCAGTACAACCAGGTCAGCGGCTGGTCCAGCCAGTGCAGCTCCAGATCCATCAACGCTCCTCCACCGCGGTGCGCTTGCTGCGGGTGATCAGCCAGGCCACGCCGCGCAGATCACGGATGCCGACCAGCGCGCGGCCCAGGTTGTTGTACTTGGACACGCCGGCCGTACGGTGGCGATGGTTGACCGGCACGCTGGTGGTCTTCCAGCCGGCACGCTGCATCAGCGCCGGCAGGTAGCGATGCATGTGGTCGAAGTACGGCAGATCGAGGAAGGCGTTGCGCTCGAACAGCTTGATGCCGCAGCCGGTATCGGGGGTGTCATCGCGCAGCATGCGCGCGCGGATGGCATTGGCCCACTTGCTGGCCCAGCGCTTGCTGCCGCTGTCCTGGCGGTTGACGCGCCAGCCGGCGAACAGCTTCACCTGGGCATCGGCCGCATCACGGGCGTCCAGCAGCTTGGGGATGTCGGCCGGATCGTTCTGGCCATCACCGTCGAGGGTGGCGATCCACGGCGCACGCGCGTGCTTGACGCCGGTACGTACCGCGGTGCTCTGCCCGCTCTGCGAGACGTGGTGCAGCACGCGCAGCTCCGGCGTGGTGGCCTTCAGGCCCTGCAGCACGGCCAGGGTGTCATCGCGCGAATGATCGTCGATGTAGACGATCTCGAACGGCAGCCGTCCGCGCAGTGCAGCGGTGATTTCGGCCACCAGGGGCGCGACGTTGTCGCGCTCGTTGAATACGGGGACAACGACGGACAGCTCGGGTTGGCTCATGGGGGGACTCGGCCAAGGAGGGACAAAGACCGCGCATTTTCCGAAGCCGAGGTTATCCGAAGATGAATCCGGCGGCGTGAGGATCGGTTTTCAGGCGCGATCAGCAAAATACTCGCGGCACCACTGCACCACCGGCGGCAGGCCCTGTTCGATCGGCATGACCGGTTCGTAGCCAAATGCGTCATGTGCGCGCCGGGTATCGGCCATCGTGCGCACCATGTCACCCGGCTGCATCGGCTTGTAGACCTTCTGCGCGGGGCGACCGGCGGCCTGCTCGATCACGCCGATGAAGCGCTCCAGCTCGACCGGCGTGTGGTTGCCGAGGTTGAACACCCGGTGCGGCACCGGACCATCAGCCGGATGCGCGAGGGCGCCGAGAATACCGGCCACGATGTCGGAGACATGTGTGAAATCGCGCTGCATGCGGCCTTCGTTGAACACATCGATCGAACGACCGGCCAGCACCGCGCGCGAGAACAGCAGCGGCGCCATGTCCGGCCGGCCCCACGGGCCATACACGGTGAAGAAGCGCAGGCCGGTGGCACGCAGGCCATACAGCTGTGCGTAGGTGTAGGCCATCAGTTCATTGGCGGCCTTGGTAGCGGCGTACAGCGAGCGCGGCTGGTCCACGCGCTGGTCTTCGGAAAACGGGGGCGTGGCCGAATCGCCGTACACCGAACTGCTGGACGCATACACCAGATGCTGCACGCCACGGTGGCGGCACAGCTCGAGCATGTTGACGAAGCCGACCAGGTTGCTGTCGACGTAGGCGTGCGGGTTTTCCAGCGAATAGCGCACGCCGGCCTGCGCAGCCAGGTGGATCACCGCGGTCGGCTGTACTTCCTCGAACAGCGCGGCCAGGCCGTCGCGGTCGGTCAGGTCCAGCGTGCGCAGGTCCAGCGTCGGGCACAGTGCGGCCACGCGGTCGCGCTTGATCTGTGGGTCGTAGTAATCGTTGAAGTTGTCCAGGCCGACCACCGACTGGCCCGCATCAAGCAGGGCACGGGCGGTGTAGGCACCGATGAAGCCGGCTGCGCCGGTGAGCAGGATGGTCATTGCGGTGAGCCTGGAATTCAACGGTCAATTCAGTAGTAATGGCGTCTGATGGTACGCGCAGGGCCTAGAACAGGCCGAAACGCTTCTTGGCCACATTGGTGCGCCCCGGCTGGATGACATCCTGGATGTTCTTCGCATCGAAGCGATCCAGCAGGGTTTCCGAATCCCTTTTCAGCTTCAGGTCCATCTCTTCCGGGTACAGCGGCACGATCGCCATGAACTCGATGGTGGTGCCGTCTTCCAGTGCCAGCGTGCCGAAGTCGTCCGGGGTCGTGACCGGCGGCAGCACGATGGCGCCATCGAACCCCACGCCCGGTGCATAGGGCTCGGACGGATGGCCGTTGGGAATGGTGTGGCCGAAGCCCAGCCAGGTGTCGTACTCGTGCGGCAGCCGCGCCAGGGTCTTCAGCAGGCGCACCGGCCAATAGTTGCGCTCATCCTCGAAGGCATCCTGGGTGATCGGCCAATCCGCCGGCAGGGTCACCATCAGTTCCATGTGCCGGGGGACGTCCACCTCCTCAGGCACGGACATCGGCAGGTCGCTCATGCCCGAGGTCACCAGCCGCAGGTACGGGCACTCGTCGGTGGCGGGCACCACATGCACGTCGATGTGCACGATATCGGAGATGATTTCATGGAAGACGCCGGAGATCGGGCCAAGATGGCGCTCGATGTGCGCGCTGATCTCCTCGATGTGCGACTCGCCCTGGGCCGGGGTGAAGTCCTTCTCGCGGCTGTGCACGAGGATCGGGCTGCCGCCCGGGCTGACGTCGTCTACTTCAATGGTCATGTCCTGCTCCCTGGATGAGCCACGGGGCGGAGCGGCCCACCTGCGGTGGACGACGCGGCCTCCGGCACGCGCGGCGGTGCGTTCCCTGCAATCGACGGCACACGGCAGGAACAGGCCGTGCGCCCATGAAGATGCGCCGGGGTCAGCCCTGGCGCGTGCGCAGCCGCTCCAGCACGCCATCGAGCGTGTCCAGGTTGGCGTAATGGATGATCAGCTTGCCCTTGCCGCCGCGGCCATGGTTGATCGCAACGGAAGTCCCCAGCACTTCGGACAGCTCGGTTTCCAGCGAGGCGATGTCGGCCTGCTGCACCTTGGCCACCGGCTGCGGACGGTTGCTCGGCACCTTGCCGGCGGCAAACGCCTGCGCACGGCGCTCGACCTCGCGCACCGACCAGCCTTCATCGGCCGCTTCCTGGGCCAGCTTGCTGGCCAGTTCCGGGGCCAGCGTCAGCAGCGCGCGGGCGTGCCCCATCTCCAGCCGGCGCGTTTCCAGCAGCAGGCGGATGGCGATCGGCAGCTCCAGCAGGCGCAGCAGGTTGGACACCGCCGCGCGCGAGCGGCCGACGGCCTCGGCGGCCTCGGCATGGGTCAGGGTGAATTCGCTGATGAGGCGCTGCAGCGCTTCGGCTTCTTCCAGCGGGTTGAGGTCTTCGCGCTGGATGTTCTCGATCAGCGCCATCGCGATGACGGTGCGGTCTTCCAGCTCGCGCACCACCACCGGCACTTCGTCCAGGCCGGCCAGCTGCGAGGCGCGCCAGCGACGTTCACCGGCGACGATCTCGAAGTTGCCTGCCGGCAGCTGGCGCACCAGGATCGGCTGGATCACGCCCTGCGACCTGATCGAGTCGGCCAGTTCGGACAGCTTGCCCTGGTCCATCTCGCGACGCGGCTGGTACTTGCCCGGCTGCAGCTGGCCTACCGGCAGCTTGCGCAGCACTTCACCGGGCAGCGGCTCGATCACCGCCGTACTGGCCTGCACCTGGCTGACCGCGCCCTTCGGACCGAGCAGTGCGTCCAGGCCGCGGCCGAGGCCTCGCTTCTTGGCTGCAGGCTTGCTGCTGGTCATCAGACGGTCTCCACGGCCTTGGTGGCCTTGTTGCGTTCGTTGTTGCGACGGATGATCTCGCCGGCCAGGCCGAGGTAGGCCACGCCGCCGCGCGAAGCACGATCGTAGCCGACGATGCTCTGGCCATGGCTGGGCGCCTCGGCCAGGCGCACGTTGCGCGGCACGATGGTGCGGAACACCCGGTCGCCGAAGTGCTCGGTGAGCTCGGCCGACACGGCATTGGCCAGGTTGTTGCGCACGTCGAACATGGTGCGCAGCACGCCTTCGATCTCCAGCGCCGGGTTGAGGTTGGCACGCAGCGCTTCGATGGTTTCCACCAGCGCGCTCAGGCCTTCCAGTGCGTAGTACTCGCACTGCATCGGCACGATCACCGAATCGGCGGCGGCCAGTGCGTTGAGGGTCAGCAGCGAGAGCGCCGGCGGGCAGTCGATCAGGATGTAGTCGTACTCATCGCGGATCGGTGCCAGCGCGCGCTTCAGGCGCTGCTCGCGCTCGCTCTGCGCCATCAGCTGGATCTCGGCCGCGGTCAGGTCGATGTTGCCCGGCAGCAGGTCGTAGCCTTCGGCGGTCTGCACGCGCACGTCGGCGGCGCTGGACTCGCCCAGCAGCAGGTCGTAGGTGGAGGAGACCAGCTCGCGCTTGTCCACGCCACTGCCCATGGTCGCGTTGCCCTGGGAATCCAGGTCGACCAACAGCACGCGCTTGGGTGCGTTGGCCAGGGAAGCGGCCAGGTTGACGGCGGTCGTGGTCTTGCCGACGCCACCCTTCTGGTTGGCGATGGCGATGATGCGGGCCATGCGGGTGTGCCTCGTCGACGTGTGCTGGGACCGGTCATTATGCGTACAACCGGGCCCGTGCGGAAATCGTGGATCGCCAACCGCTTGTTCCACAAGGGGCGGGCGGCGGGGTTCAGGGACCTGTGACGGTGACCAGATGGCGTTCACCGGCCAGGCCGGGCACGCTCAGCGGGACCACCTCGCGCACCTGCCAACCGGCCGGCAGCGCTGCGATCTCCTCATGCGGGTAAACGCCTTTCATGGCCAGCAACACGCCGCCGGGGCGCAGCAGGTGGCCACCGACGCGGACGATGCCGGCCAGGGTGTCCATCGCGCGCGCGGTCAGCTGGTCGTAGCTGCCCGGCTCGGCCAGCGCTTCGGCGCGCGATTCGGCCACGCGGGCATTGCCCAGGCCCAGCTGGCGCACGGCCTCGCGCATGAAGCGGGCCTTCTTGCCGTTGCTTTCCACCAGGGTGACCTGCAGGCCCGGGCAGGCGATCGCCAGCGGGATGCCCGGCAACCCGGGGCCGGTACCGAGGTCGGCCAGGCTGCCATCGGCCACGAACGGCTGCATCGCCAGTGAATCGAGCAGATGGCGGGTGACCATTTCCTGCGGATCGCGGATGGCGGTGAGGTTGTAGGTGCCGTTCCAGCGGTGCAGCAGCGCCAGGTAGCGCAGCAGCGGCGGGGCCAGCTCGGCGGCCAGGCCCATGCTGGCCAGGCCCTGCTGCAGCGTGGTCGCTACGCCGGCGGGAAGATCGTGTTCGCTCATGCCGGCATTATCGCCGGTTTTCGCCGTTGATTCGCCGATTCACTGCGGATACCAGGCCAATGCGGCGCGGAATTGTCCGCTGGCCTGCCATTCGTGCAGGTGCCAGCGCGCGGCCTCGCCCAGCTCCGGGTCGCACCAGCGCAGGTGCAGGGCGCCATCGTTGGCCGGGGCAAGCTGCAGGCGGTGGAGGCCGAAGGAAATGCCCTGCCCGTGTGCCTTCAGCATCGCTTCCTTGGCACACCAGACGCGGAAGAACCAATGTTCGCGGTCGGCCTCGTCCAGGCCTTGCAGCCACGCCACTTCGTCGGGATGGAAGAAGCGCTGGATGATTTCCAGCATGCGCGGGCGCGGCCGCAGCAGTTCCAGGTCCACGCCCAGCCGCACGCCCTCGCCCAGCGCTACCAGCAGCACCTCGCCGCTGTGGCTCCAGCCGGTGCCGTAGTGGGCGAGCGCGCCGCTCAGTTCCGGCCGGCCCTTGTCGTCGCGCACCAGCGGCAGCGCATCCGGCTCGCCGCCCAGGGCCTGTGCCAGCACCTGCCGGGCCTGCGGCTCACCGCGCTGGCCAGGGACGTGCGGGCAGCGCCAGACGGTAACCGGACCAAACCGCCAGGGGCCCTCAAGGGTGGCTGGCAGGCTCATCCGCACGCGCCCGTCACAGGATTGCACAGCGGGTTCACGGCATTGCGCGTCAACTGGACGCGGTTATCCACCGGAGAGTCGATCATGGGCATCATCATCTGGCTGATCGTCGGCGGCATCGTCGGCTGGCTGGCAAGCATCATCATGAAGCGCGATGGCCAGCAGGGCATCATCCTCAACATAGTGGTGGGCATCGTTGGCGCACTGATTTCCGGCTGGCTGTTCGGCGGCGGCATCAATGAAGCGATCACCCTGCGCACGTTCCTGTTCTCGCTGATCGGCGCGGTGATTCTTCTGGCCATCGTCAACCTGTTCACCCGCAAGAGCATACGCTGACGCGGCGGTAGTGCCGGCCGCTGGCCGGCAGATGCATCGCAACGGGCCCGGCAATCGCCGGGCCCCGTTCGTTCAACCCAATTCCACCCACGCCGGCGCATGATCGCTGGGACGTTCCCAGGTGCGCGGCTCGCGGTCGATGCCCGAGGCCACCGCACTGCCCCTCAGCGCATCGGAGACCAGGGTGAGGTCGATGCGCAGGCCGAGGTTGCGGCGGAAACCCGCTGCGCGGTAGTCCCACCAGCTGAAGGTGCCGGCCTCATCGTTGTGCAGGCGGAAGCCATCGTGCAGGCCCAGCTGCAGCAGCTTGTTCAGTGCGCCGCGCTCGGCAGTGGAGGTCAGGATGTGGTTGTCGTTCCACACCTCCGGGTCATGCACGTCGCGCGCATCGGGGGCGATGTTGAAGTCGCCCATCACGATCAGCTTCGGATGCCGCTGCAGTTCTTCGGCGATCCACGCGTGCACCGCCTCCAGCCAGCGCAGCTTGTACTCGTACTTGTCGGTGCCCACGTCCTGGCCGTTGACCACGTACAGGTTGATCACCCGCAGGTCGCCGAAGGTGCCGGCGATGACCCGCTTCTGCTCGTCCTCGAAGCCGGGAATGCCGATCTGCACGTCCTGCGCCGGCTCGCGCGACACCAGCGCCACGCCGTTGTAGGTCTTCTGCCCGGCGAACACGCTGCGGTAACCGGCGGCGACCAGCGCCGAGTCGGGGAACTTGTGGTCCTCCAGCTTGGTTTCCTGGATGCCGACGATGTCCGGGCCGAAGTCCTTGAGCCACTGCTCCAGGTGCGGCAGGCGGACATTGAGCGAATTGACGTTCCACGAGGCGATTTTCATGCGGGCATTCTACCCGGGTGGGCTTTGGTAGAGGCCGACCTTGGTCGGCGCTTTGCTTCCCGCTGTTGCCTTGATAGAGGCCGACCTTGGTCGGCGCTTGGGGTTCAAGCGCGCCAACCAACGTTGGCCCCTACCGGAAACGGCCGCGCGGGTTGGCCCCTACCGGTAGTGCCGGCCGCTGGCCGGCAGGTGCAGGTCCCCGCCGAAGAGTCATGAGGTTGCCGGCCAGCGGCCGGCACTACCACTGGATTCACGCCCTGCCTGAATTCACCGCAGCAGCAGTTTCAACAATCCCGCAATCTTCGAATACGGTGGCCGCAGCCGATCACTGGCCGCCCAGCGCGACTGCCACAGCACCGGCAACAGCTTGCTCATCGCATCAAACCCGGCCCGCCCGTGGTACGCCCCCATGCCACTGGCGCCCACCCCACCAAACGGCAAGCCATCGGCGGCGAAGTGCAGCAGGGTGTCGTTGACCGTGACCCCGCCGGCCAGCACCTGGCCGAGAATGCGCTCCACCGTGGCCGTGTCATGGCTGAAGGGATACAGCGCCAGTGGCCGGTCGCGGGCCACGATGTCGGCCAGCGCCGCATCCAGGTCCGGATAGGCGCGCACCGGCAGGATCGGGCCGAAGATCTCATCGCGCATCAGGTCCAGGTCATCCGGCGGATCCAGCACCACGGTTGGCACCAGCAGCCGCTCGCAATCGGCGCGCGCGTCATCCACCTGCGCCAGCGGAATCACCGGCACCCCGCGTTCGCGGGCCTGCGCCAGATAGCCCTGCAGGCGCCGGTACTGGCCGTCGTTGATGATCCGCGTGTAGTCGTCGGCATCGCTGAAATCACCGTAGCGCTCGCGTACCTGCTGCTGCAGCACCTGCACGAACTCACGCTGGCGCACGCTGTCGATCAGCACGTAATCCGGCGCGATGCAGGTCTGGCCGGCGTTGAACCACTTGCCGGTGGCCAACCGCGCGGCGGCTTTGTCCAACGGGAAATCGCGGCAGACGATCGCCGGCGACTTGCCGCCCAGTTCCAGCGTCAGCGGCACCAGATGCTCGGCCGCCGCCGCCATCACCTTGCGGCCGACCGCGGTGGAACCGGTAAACACGAGGTGGTCCAGCGGTAGCGAAGACACCGCCGCGGCCACGTCCGCGTCACCCTGCACCACCGACACACGATCGGGCGGGAACACGCTGGCCAGCAGATCGGCCAGGAACGCGCTGGTGCGCGGGGTGTGCTCCGAAGGCTTCAACAGCACATGGTTGCCAGCGGCAATCGCGGTGGCCAGCGGCACCAACGCCAGCGTGACCGGATAATTCCACGGCGAGATCACCCCGACCACACCCAGCGGCATCGGCCGCAGCTGCGCGCGCGCCGGCCATAGTCGCCAGCCGGCACCCACCCGTTGCGGTTTCGACCAGCGCCGCAGGTGGCGTCGCAGATGGTCGATGGCCGACAGCACGCTCATGCCGTCGGCCAGCTTTGATTCCACGTGGGCACGATGGCCGAAGTCCTCGGCGATGGCCGCAGCCATTTCGTCCAGGCGGTCCTTCAACGCCGCGCGCAGGCGACGCAGGTCGGCTTCGCGCTGGTCGAGCGTGGGGCGCTGGGCCTGCCAGGCAGTACGCAGGGTATGCAGAACGGCGGGGAGGTCGGCTGGGGCGGTGGTGGTCATGGGCCGACTATACGGCGTGCTGTGCAATGTAATGGTAGTGCCGGCCGCTGGCCGGCAGCCTCATGGATCTCCGGCAGACATCGTGCAGTTGCCGGCCAGCGGCCGGCACTACCAGGGTGCGGGCCGGATAAGCGCCCCCACAAACAGAAAGGCCGTGGTCTGCACCACGGCCTCTCCTTCATTCGATGAACATCATTCTTACTTGGTGATGTCCACGTTCTTCGTCTCGCGCAGGAACAGGCCACCAATCACCACCGACATCAGCGCGATGATGATCGGGTACCACAACCCGTAGTACAGGTTGCCGGTACCGGCCACCAGCGCGAACGAGATCGCCGGCAGGAAGCCACCGAACCAGCCGTTGCCGATGTGGTACGGCAGCGACATCGAGGTGTAGCGGATGCGGGTCGGGAACAGTTCGACCAGGTAGGCAGCGATCGGGCCGTAGACCATGGTCACGTACAGCACCAGCAGCCACAGCATCAGGATCGTGCCTGCGTAGTTGATGCGCGAACCATCGGCCTTGGCGGGATAGCCGGCACCGGTCAGCGCAGTCTTCAGCTCAGCACCGAATGCATCGGCCTTGGCCTTGCCTTCTTCCTTGGTCAGGCCAGCGGCCTCGTACGAGGTGACGCTGGCGCTGCCCACGTTGACCATCGCCAGCGAACCGGCAGCGGCCGGCTGCACGTCATACGGCACACCGGCCTTGGTCAGCGCGGCGGTGGCGACGTCGCAGGAGCTGGTGAACTTGCGCAGGCCCACCGGATCGAACTGGAAGGAGCAGGTGGTCGGGTCGGCCACGACCAGCGCCGGCGAACTGCTGCGGGCTTCTTCGATGGCCGGGTTGGCGAAGTGGGTAAGGCCCTTGAAGATCGGGATGTAGGTGATTGCGGCCAACAGGCAGCCGGCCAGGATGATCTTCTTGCGGCCGATACGGTCGGACAGCCAGCCGAAGAAGATGAAGAACGGCACGCCCAGCGCCAGCGCGGCGGCGATCAGCAGGTAGGAGGTGGTGGCGTCGACCTTCAGCATGCTGCTGAGGAAGAACAGCGCGTAGAACTGGCCGCCATACCAGACCACCGCCTGGCCCGCTGCGGCGCCGAGCAGCACCAGCAGCATCAGCTTCAGGTTGCCGCCCTTCAGGCTGTCACGGAACGGCGTCTTCGAACCCTTGCCCTCCGACTTCATCTGCTGGAACAGCGGCGACTCGCTCAGCTGCAGGCGGATCCACACCGACACGCCCAGCAGCACGATCGAGACCAGGAACGGAATGCGCCAGCCCCAGGCTTCGAACGCTTCGTTGCCGAGGAAGTAGCGGCAGGCCAGGATGATCAGCAGCGACATGAACAGGCCGAGGGTGGCCGTGCACTGGATGAAGCTGGTGTACAGGCCACGCTTGTCGTCCGGCGCGTGTTCGGCCACGTAGGTCGCCGCACCACCGTACTCGCCGCCCATGGCCAGGCCCTGGGCCAGGCGCAGGATGATCAGGATCACCGGCGCGGCGAAGCCGATAGAGGCGTAGTTGGGCAGCACACCGACCAGGAAGGTCGAGATGCCCATGATCAGGATGGTGACCAGGAAGGTGTACTTGCGGCCGATGCGATCGCCGAGGCTGCCGAAGAAGGCCGCACCGAACGGGCGCACGAAGAAGCCGGCCGCGAAGGCCAGCAGGGCGAAGATCATGCCCGTGGTTTCATTGACGCCACTGAAGAACTGCTTGGCGATGATCGCGGCAAGCGAGCCATACAGGAAGAAGTCGTACCACTCGAAAACGGTGCCCAGGCTGGACGCGAAGATGACCTTCTTGTGTCCCTGGGTTAGTTGGGCTTTCGCCGGTGCAGGTGTTGTGGACATGGGAAGCTTTCCCTCTGTAGGTGCCGACCTCGGTCGGCACGCAGTCTAGGTAGGTGCCGACCGTTGGTCGGCACTCGATCTCTGTAGGTGCCGACCTTGGTCGGCACTCCTTTAGAAGCTGTACTTCGTAGTGAACTGCAGACGGGTGATATCGCCCTTGTTGCCGTTCTCGATCTCGCGCTTGCCGTACATCAGCTCGGCACCGACATCGACCTTGGGCAGCGGCGAGTAGAAGATGTTGCCGCGGATGCTCTGCACGCTCTTGGTCACCAGCGGGCCGAGGATGCTGTCGTTGTCGTAGTCGCTGCGCGCGTAGATCAGGTTGGTGCGCAGCTTCGGCGAGAACGCATGGCGCCAACCGACATAGCCGGCGATCACACCGGTCGGGTTGAGCTCGTCACGGGCCACGTCATAGGCCGAATCCGCAGTAATGCCCAGGCCGATGTAACGGGCGATGCCCTCGCCACCGGTGAACTGGTAGTGCAGCGAATCGCTGTCACCCATCACCCACTTGCCGCCCAGGGTCAGGCCACCGGCCACCTTGTCGGCCTTTGCGCCGGTGGCCTGGTTGTCGACCTTCAGCTGACGGACGATGCCGCCGACACCGAACGTGCCCCAGTCACCCTTCCAGCCATAACGCAGGGTCAGGTCCGGCAGGCTGCCGCGATCGGAATTGGCGCTGGCATTGGTCCAGGCGCCGGTGACCGGATTGCGCGTACCGGTGAGGGTGGTCGTTTCCGGATTCTCCAGCGCGACGCTGAAGCCGCCCTGGGTGTAGCGCACCTGCGCTTGGCGCACGAAGATCACGCCATCGGTGGGACCGACGAAGTCGACCGCTTCCGGCAACGACGCCGCATCCATGAAGTTCGACCAGGTCTGGCCGGCCATCCAGTTGTTCCAGTACATGTACGCATGGCGCAGGGTCACGCCATAGGTGTTGGTGGCGGTCTGGTTGCCCAGCGAGTTGCCGAAGAAATCCATCTCGAAGAACGCGCCGGCCTTGTTGCCCGACTCGCTGACGTTGTCGATGCCCAGGTTGAAACGCGAGAACTTGGCGTGGGCGTTGTAGTCCACGTCCGAGCGCTTGCCGCTGCCGCCGGCGCCTTCCACCGGGGTCTGCCCGGGCAGGTAGAGCGAGCGGCCGGTGGCGTCGTCGGCCAGTTGGCCATCGCTGGTCTGGGTGGCCAGGAAATCGGCCTTGATGAAACCGCCGATCTTGACCGTGGTGCCCGGCGCCGCGCCGGGGGTGATGGTGGTGACCTGGATCGGCTGCTTGCCCGCAGGCACCGCCGGCTTCTGTTCGGCCTGCAGCGTGCGGACGTCGGTGACCGCCTGCTGGGTCTGCACGATCTGGGTCTGTTGCTGCTGCTGCGACGCCAGCAGCGCCTGCACCTGCCGCTCCAGTTCGGCGACGCGTGACTCCAGTGCTTTCTCTTTGGCGGTCTCGGCGAACGCCATGCCCGGTGCGACCAGGGCGACCAACAGGCAGGCCGCCAAAGGTGTGCGCACGGCTTTCAACGTACGGTGGCTCATGTTGCCCTCTCTCCCAAGTGGCAAGGTGATGCCGCGCGTGGGGCACGGTCGAGCCGAGACTGCGGGGCGTTTGCACGCACCGGCTATTGGCCATTGGTCGAACCCGGGCCTGCAGGGGCCCGACTTTCGACCAAGGTCTAACCGAAGTGGTGACGCGACCGGGGGTGGATGGGGCAAACTGAGGGGGAACGGCTGCTGCAATGCTGCGGCTGCACACACAAAGTCAACGTGCAAGTGAGGGTGCCATGGCTGATCTCTACCCTGTCGATCCGCAGTTCGCCGCCAAGGCGCGTATCGACAAGAACACCTATGAACAGCAGTACCAGGCCTCGGTGTCCGATCCGGATGCGTTCTGGGGCAAGGCTGCCGAGCGGCTGGACTGGTCGCGCAAGCCGACGAAGATCAAGAACGTCAGCTACGACCTGTCCGACTTCCACATCAAGTGGTTCGAAGATGGCGAGCTCAACGCCAGCGTGAACTGCCTGGACCGCCAGCTGGAAAAGCGCGGCGACAAGACGGCCCTGCTGTTCGAGCCGGACAGCCCGGACGCGCCGGCCCAGCACGTGACCTATCGCGAGCTGTACGAGCGCACCTGCCGTCTCGGCAACGCGCTGCGCAACCTGGGCGTCAAGAAGGGCGACCGGGTCACCATCTACCTGCCGATGATCGTCGACGCTGCCGTGGCCATGCTGGCCTGCGCGCGCATCGGTGCGATCCACTCGGTGGTGTTCGGTGGCTTCGCCCCGAATTCGATCGCCGACCGTGTCAGCGACTGCCAGAGCAAGCTGATCATCACCGCCGACGAAGGCCTGCGCGGTGGCCGGAAGATTCCGCTGAAGGCCAATGTCGATGCGGCGCTGAAGCTGCCCGGCACCAATACCGTGGAAACCGTGCTGGTGGTGCGCCACACCGGCGGTGCGGTGGACATGCAGGCCCCGCGCGACCGCTGGTTCCATGATGTGGTCGACAGCCAGCCGGCCAGCTGCGAGCCGGAACCCATGAACGCCGAGGATCCGCTGTTCATCCTCTACACCTCCGGTTCCACCGGCAAGCCGAAGGGCGTGCTGCACACCACCGCCGGCTACCTGCTGTACGCGGCGTACACCCATGAAGCGGTGTTCGACCTGCGCGAGGACGACATCTACTGGTGCACCGCCGACGTCGGCTGGGTCACCGGCCACAGCTACATCGTGTACGGCCCGCTGGCCAACGGCGCGACCTCGCTGATGTTCGAAGGCGTGCCGAACTACCCGGACACCTCGCGCTTCTGGAACGTGATCGACAAGCACAAGGTGTCGATCTTCTACACCGCCCCCACCGCCATCCGTGCGCTGATGCGCGAAGGCGAGGAGCCGGTGAAGAAGACCTCGCGCGCTTCGCTGCGCCTGCTTGGCAGCGTCGGCGAACCGATCAATCCGGAAGCCTGGCGCTGGTACTACGAAGTGGTCGGCGACAGCCGTTGCCCCATCGTCGATACCTGGTGGCAGACCGAGACCGGCGGCATCCTGATCTCGCCGCTGGCCGGTGCGATGGATCTGAAACCAGGTTCGGCCACCCTGCCCTTCTTCGGCGTGCAGCCGGCCCTGGTCAATGCCGATGGCGAGATCAAGGACGGCCCGACCGAAGGCAACCTGATCATCCGTGACTCCTGGCCGGGCCAGATGCGCACGGTGTACGGCGACCACCAGCGCTTCATCGACACCTACTTCCGCACCTACCCGGGCAGCTACTTCACCGGTGACGGCTGCCGCCGCGACGAAGACGGCTACTACTGGATCACTGGCCGCGTGGACGATGTGATCAACGTGTCCGGCCACCGCATCGGCACCGCCGAAGTGGAAAGCGCGCTGGTCTCACACCCGAAGGTGGCCGAAGCCGCCGTGGTCGGCTTCCCGCACGACGTGAAGGGCCAGGGTATCTATGCCTACGTCACCCTGGTGGCCGAAGAAGCGCCCAGCGACGAGCTGCAGAAGGAGCTGGTCGCCTGGGTGCGCAAGGAGATCGGGCCGATCGCCACGCCCGATCACCTGCAGTGGGCGCCGGGCCTGCCGAAGACCCGTTCGGGCAAGATCATGCGCCGCATCCTGCGCAAGATCGCCGAGAACGCACCGGACCAGCTCGGCGACACCTCGACCCTGGCCGATCCCTCGGTGGTGGCGTCGCTGGTGGACGAGCGCAAGGTGCGTTGATGTGCTACCCGGGGTCGGATCCCTTTCCACAAGGAAAGGGCTCTGACCCCATCTGCTTTCCCCCCACGGTTCCCCCCGACCATGACCACCCTCCTGATTGCCGATGACCATCCGTTGTTCCGCGAAGCCCTGCGGGGTGCCGTGCAGCGGGTCATTCCGGGCGTTCAACTGTTCGAGGCCGACAGCGTGGAGGCGCTGTATGCGCTGGCCGACCAGCACAACGACGCCGACCTGGTCCTGATGGATCTCAACATGCCCGGCGCACAGGGCTTCAACGCACTGGTACACATGCGCTCGCTGCATCCGCACCTGCCGGTGGTGGTGGTGTCCGCACGCGAAGAAGCCACGGTGATGCGGCGTGCACTCGACCATGGCGCGCTGGGCTTCATTCCGAAATCCGCCGACTCGGACACGATCGGCCATGCACTCGGCACCATCCTCGATGGCGAGACCTGGGCGCCGCCGGAAGCACACAACGTGCCGCCGACCGGCAGCGAAGAACGCGAAGTCGGCCAGCGTCTGCGCGAGCTGACCCCGCAGCAGTTCCGTGTGCTGCAGATGCTCGGCGCCGGCCGCTTGAACAAGCAGATCGCCTACGACCTCAATGTCTCCGAAGCGACGATCAAGGCGCACGTGACCGCGATCCTGCGCAAGCTGGGCGTGACCAACCGCACCCAAGCGGTGCTGATGGCCGGCAAGCTGGCGATCGACGACGACGCCATCGTGCTGCCGCCGGAAGAAGACTGAGGTTTCGTGCCGGCCGCTGGCCGGCAATCGCCTGTACCTGTATCACCGCTGCGCTCGCCGGGCATGGCCCGGCGCTACCGGAAACTGCTCTGGTGGATGCCACGCTTGCTTGGCACGCTCTCGCCGTTGCGTGTGCCGGCCAGCGGCCGGCACTACCCGCTACGCTCGCCGGGCATGGCCCGGCGCTACCGTATCGCCCGTAGTATAGCCATCGCTATACAAACCAGCCGTACCTGCGCGTTTCGCGGGAAATGCGCCACGCGCGGATCGCGGTGCTAAGCTTCGCGTCCCCTTGGGGAGTAGCCGGATTCCTACGCAGGAATCGTCCACGTCAACATACTCGGCCAGTGCGCCGTGGCGTGGACAACCATGATGGTTGGCGAGACCAGCGGCCCGCGCGCGCAACGTCAGGTTGGGCGCGAGCGCGAGCCGTGCGTCCGTCCTTGCCCGACCTTCTGCTGCCGCCCATGTCTCCTGTTTCGATCCTGCTGATCGGCTTTGCCATGTCCACCGATGCCTTCGCTGCCGCAATCGGCAAGGGTGCCGCCATGCGCAGGCCGGTGTTCCGTGATGCGCTGCGCGCCGGCATCATCTTCGGCGTCATCGAGGCGATCACGCCCATCATCGGCTGGCTGCTCGGTCGTGCCGCCCTGCAGTACGTCGAAGCCTTCGACCACTGGATCGCCTTCGGCCTGCTCGGCGCACTGGGCATCCACATGATCTACAACGGCCTGCGCCCTGACAGCGGCGAGGACGATGAGGATCCGTCGCAGCATCACGGCTTCTGGAAGCTGGCACTGACCGGCTTCGCCACCAGCATCGACGCGATGGCGGTGGGCATCGGCCTGGCCTTCATGGACGTGCATATCGGCGTGATGGCGGCGGTCATCGGCCTGTGCACGCTGACCATGGTCACCGCCGGCATCATGCTTGGCCGCGCACTCGGCAGCATGGTCGGCAAGCGCGCCGAAATCATCGGTGGCGTGATCCTGGTGATCATCGGTGCGACGATCCTGTACGAACATCTGCACGGCGTGGCGTAACCTGCCGGCGATTGCGAGGTTGCCGGCCAGCGGCCGGCACTACCGGGCGTCGCGCAACGCGCCCAGGAACGCGCGCAGCGAGGCTGGCTTGATCGGCTTGGTCAACAGGCGATAGCCGCGCTCGCGTGCCATCCGCTTCAGTTCATCGCGGCCATCGGCGGTAAGCAGCGCGCCGGGCAATGGATAGCCCGCCGCTTCGCGCAGTGCCACCAGTGCATCCAGGCCATCCATGCGATCGTGCAGGTGGTAGTCCACCAGCATCACCTGCGGACGCTCGGCGATCTTCTGCAACGCCTGGTCCACCGTCGATGCGGTGATCACCTGCACCTGCCAGCGCCCCAGCAGCGCGCGCATGCCATCAAGGATCTCCTCGTCGTTGTCCACGCACAGCACGCGCAGGCCGGCCAGCGAATCGCTGCGGATCGGCGGTGCGGCCTGCGCCACGGTGAGCGCTTCGGTATATCCCTGCAACGGCGCCACCCGCGGCAGGATGATCGAGAACATCGATCCACTGCCAACCCGGCTGCGGGCATTCAAGCGATGGTCAAGCAGGCGCGAGATGCGCTGGCAGATCGACAGGCCCAGCCCCAGGCCCTGCTCGCCCCAGTCGAACGGCTGCTGGTAGCGGTGGAACTCATCGAAGATCTGTCGCATGTGGTGTTCGGGAATGCCGGGGCCGGTATCCCACACCTGCAGCTCCACTTCGTCGCCGCGCTGGCGCACGGCCAGCACGATGCGCCCCTGCCGCGTGTAGCGCAGCGCATTGGCCAGGAAGTTCTGCAGCACGCGGCGCAGCAGGCGGCGATCACTGCGCACCCAGGTGGTACGCGCGAACAGATCCAGCCGCAGCCCACGCCCGGCCGCAACCGGCGTGTACTGCGCGGCCAGCTCGCGCATCAACGCACTGACATCGAATTCGCCGATCACCGGATGCAGGCCACCAGCATCCAGCCGCGACACGTCCAGCAGCCCATCCAGCAGCTCTTCGGCCGCACGCAGCGACGCATCCACGCGTTCGGCCAGGTGCCGCTGCTCATCACTGACATGGTCGCTGTCGCGCAGCGCCGAAGCGAACAGTCGCGCCGCATTCAACGGCTGCAGCACGTCATGGCTGATCGCCGCCAGGAAGCGGGTCTTCGATTGCTGTGCGACTTCCGCAACATGCGAGCGCTCGGCCACGCGCTGTTCCAGTGTTTCGTTGGCTTCCAGCAGCGCCCGTTCGGCGTGCTTGTAGTCGGTGATGTCGTTGTAGCTGGTGACGTAGCCGCCGCCGGGCAGTGCCTGGCCACGCATTTCGATCACCTTGCCATCGCTGCGGGTGCGCTCGAACACGTGCGGCGAACCGGCGCGCATATAGCCGATGCGGCGGTTGATCTGCACTTCGATGTCGCCCTCGCCCAGCTCGCCACGCTCGGCGTTGTAGCGGATCAGATCCGCCACCGGGCGGCCCACGTAGAGCATGCCGTCGGGGTAGCCGAACATGTCCTGGTAGCGCCGGTTCCACGCGGTCAGGCGCATGTCCGGGTCGACCACGCTGACGCCGGCGCTGATGTTTTCCAGGGTGGTCGACAGGATCTCGCGGTTGAAGCGCAGTTCCTGCCCGGCTTCGTCCAGCACCGCCACCACTTCGCCCAGGTCCATGCCGGAGCCACGCAGCAGGCTGGTCAGCAGCAGGCGCGCGGACGCCGCACCGATCGATGCGGCCAGCAGGCGCTCGGTGAACTGCACCCACGGCCGGTCCGCCGGTGCCGAGGACTGCAGCTCGCGCCCCAGCGACTGCGCCTGTTCGAAGAACGAGCGCCGCGCATGGCGCTCGCCGACCACGCGCGAGGCCAGTGCCAGCAGGTCGCCCACGTGCACGTGGCCCGGCCAACCACCGGCCACTGAAGGCCGCTCGGCATAGGGATCGAGGAAGGGCGCAGCGCGCAGGCGCTCATCCACGCCCGGACGCCAACGCGCCGATACCAGCATCATCGTTGCCGCGTTGACCAGCAGCGACCAGAACGTGCCATGGGTCAGCGGGTCCCAGCCGGTCATGCCGAACAGCTGTTGCGGCCGCAGCCAATCGATGCCGAACGGACCATGCTGCACCCAGCCTGCATCCATCCAGCCGGCCATGGTCATCGCCGGCAGCAGCAGGGTGTACAGCCAGGTGGCGAAGCCGAGCAGCATGCCGGTCTCGACGCCACGACGGCTGGCGCCGCGCCAGTACAGGCCACCGATCAGGCCCGGCGCGAACTGCGCCACCGCGGCGAACGCCATCAGTCCGTACGAGGCCAGCGTGCTGTCGTTGCTGCTGCTGCGGTAGTAGCTGTAGGCCATCAGTGCCAGCAGCAGGATCGCCAGCCGGCGGATCCACAGCACCCGCGAGGCGACATCGGCCGCTTCCTGGTGGTCGCCACTGCGACGCAGCAGCACCGGCATCACCAGATCGTTGCTGACCATCGTCGCCAACGCGATCGAGGACACGATGACCATGCCGGTGGCGGCAGAGAACCCGCCGATATAGGCGATCAGTGCCAGCGCGTTGCGGCCCTCGGCCAGCGGCAACGCCAGCACCATCGAGTCATCGGCCACGCCGCTTCCGGTACCGAACAGGCTGATGCCGGCCGTGGCGATCGGCAGCACCATCGCCGAGATCAGCACCAGGTAGCCGCCGAACATCCAGCGCGCGCGGCGCACGTCGCGCACATCGCCGCACTCCACCACCGCCACATGGAACTGGCGCGGCAGGCAGATGATGGCCAGGAAGCTGAGCAGCGTCTGTGAGATGAACCCCACCGGCGGAAGCCCGGTGAACAGCGTATGCACCGACTCCACCACCGCCTCGTTGCGGTCGCTGAGCCAGACATAGGCGAACACGCCCACCGCCACCATCGCCACCAGCTTGATCACCGACTCCAGCGCGATGGCCAGCATCATGCCGTGGTGGTGTTCGGTGGCGTCCACCTGGCGGGTACCGAACAGGGTGGCGAACAGCGCCATCAGCAACGCCACGTACAGGGCCGGATCGCTGAAGAACCCGGTCGGGCCGGTGTTGCCGGTCAGTACCTGCAGGCTCATCGCCACCGCTTTGTACTGCAGGGCGAGGTAGGGAATGATGCCGATCAGGGCGATGATCGCCACCAGCGCCGCCAGCCGCCGCGAGCGGCCGAAGCGCGAGGAAATGAAATCAGCGATGGAGACCACGTTCTGGCTGCGCGCGATCAGCGCCAGGCGCTCGATGATGCGCCAGCCGAACAGCAGCAGCAGCAACGGACCGATGTAGATCGGCAGGTAGCCCACGCCATTGCGCACGGCGGTACCGACTGCGCCGTAGAAGGTCCACGACGAGCAGTACACCGCCAGCGCCAGGCTGTAGACGACCGGCCGCAGCCACGGCCGGTCCGGGTACATCGGCCGACGGTCGCCCCACCACGCCACGCCGAACAGCAGCGCAGCGTAGGCAACCGAGACCAGCAGCAGGATCCAGCTGGAGACCAAGCGCGTGTTTCCGTCGGAGGAGGGGCCAGTAGATCACGACCGTTGATCGTGATGGTAGGTCACGACGGGGGGCGCAAAGGTGGGTCACGACCGTTGGTCGTGGCAGGGGCGTCCGTGCCCACCAACGGTGGGCACCCACCAGAGGGAAAGGTGGGCGCCTACCGGGAAACGGTGGGGACCTACCAGGAAACGGTGGGGACCTACCGGAAGACGATGGGCGCCTGCCGGGAGATCGTGGGCGCCTACCGGGAACCGGCGTTATCCGCCGGAACGCCCATTTCCTTCAGCAGTTCAGGTGCCGGGTAGACCTTGGCCAGCAGCCAGCGCAGGTAGCGCATGTCCACGTGCACGGCGCGCTTGTAGCGGGGGTCGAACCACCAGCTGGCACTGACCGACTCCCAGTTGCTGTCGAAGTTCAGGCCGATCAGTTCGCCCTTGGCGTTGAGCACCGGCGAGCCGGAGTTGCCGCCGGTGGTGTCCAGGTTGGTCAGGAAGTTGACCGTCTGGGTCTTCAGCGCGGGGTCGGCGGTGCTGCCGAAGTCACCCTTGGCAATCGCGGCCAGCAGCGGCTTGGGGGCATCGAACGGATAGGCGTTGGTGTTCTTTTCGACGATGCCGGCCACGGTGGTCACCGGCGAATAGGTCACGCCATCACGCGGGTGCAGCGCTTCCACCTTGCCGTAGCTGATGCGCAGGGTGCGGTTGGCATCCGGGTACACCGCACGGCCCTGCTTGGCACGCCAGGCGAACAAAGCCTGCATGTAGGCCGGGCGCAGGCGCAGCTGTTCGCCTTCGCGGGTCTTGCTCTCGTTTTCGATGCGCAGCTGCGCGGCCACCAGCGGGCCGGCCACGGCAATCAGCGGATCGACGGCCAGCGCCTTGCCTTCGCGGGCAGCGGCGAAGCGGGACAGGCGCTGCGCTTCGTCACCCAGCTGGGTGCCGGCATACAGCGTGTCCAGCGCCTGCGCCAGCTGTGCCGGGGTACGGCCGAAGGCCGTGTCGAACTCGGCCACGCGCTGCGCATCCGGCAACTGCTGGTAGCGGGTCAACAGGGTGGTCAGCAGCGCCTTCTCGACCTCGGGTGCATAGCGGCGCTGCACCTGCTTCAGCACGCCCTCGATCATCGCCTGGTCGCGCTGCTGGTAGCCGGTCTCGCGCTGCGCGTCCGGCTTGGCCGATTCAATGCGCAGGCGTTCCAGCAGCAGCGCCGAGCGCAGCAGCTGGCTCTGGCCGGCCATCTGCTCCAGCAGCAGGTCGCGCTCGCCCACCGCCGCGCCCTGCGACAGGTTGGCCAGCAGCGCCTTGATGTCGCCCTGGTACTTGCGGTCGGTGGCGGCCAGCATCGCCTGCTCGTCGGCCGCACGCTGGGCCTTGGCATCGCTGCGCAGCAGCCCTTCCAGCTCACCGGCAGCACGCTTGCGGTTGTTCTTCAGCGACTGCAGCTGCGAGGCATAACGGGTACGTGCCTGCGCATCCTTGGCACTGGCCGCTTCGATGGTGTCGATCATCTGCTGGAATACCGACACCCGGCGCGGCAGCACGGTATCGATCTGGCCAGCGAATTCGGCGGCGGTGCGATGGCGGTAGGTGATGCCCGGGTAACCGGCCAGCATCGCGTAGTCGCCCTCCTTCGGACCTTCCACCGACATCTGCAGGTGCGCCGGTGCCTGGTAGGGCACGTTGTCCTTGCTGTAGGCGGCCGGCTTGCCGTCCTTGCCCACGTAGGCACGCAGCAGGGTGAAGTCGCCGGTGTGGCGCGGCCACATGAAGTTGTCGATCTCATCGCCGTAGTTGCCGATCGCGCGCGGCGGCGCATAGACCAGGCGCACATCGCTCAGCTCAAGCTGGGCGATGCGGTAGAAGTCGGTGCCGTAATACATGTTGGCCACCGAGCAGCGCACGCTGCCGTCCTTCTCGCACTCGGCCACGATCTGCTTGCTGGCTGCATCCACCGCGTCGAAGTACGCGCGGCCGGTCTTGCCCTTGGCCTGTGCCAGCACCTGGTCGGTCACCTTGTCGAAGCCGACGGTCACCAGCACGCGGAAGTCCGGATTGGCCGGACGCTCGTCGGCGCGACCCTTGGCGATGAAGCCATCGTTGATGAAGTTGTGCTCGGGCGAGCTGTTGTACTGGATCACGCCCATCGCCACGTGGTGGTTGGTCAGCAGCAGGCCATCGGCCGACACGAACGAGCCGGTGCCACCGCCGGCACGCACGACCGCACTCAGCGGCGGCGCGGTCACGTTGGCCAGATCGGCCGGGTTGCCCTTGAAGCCGGCCGCCTGCAGCGGCTTGGCCAGTTCCGGCAGCTGGGTCGGCATCCACATGCCCTCGTCGGCATGGGCGCCAGCGGCGAGGGTCAGGCCCAGGGCCAGGGCGGTGGGGAGGGCTTTGCGTGGCGACATGAGGCAATCCGGTACGACAGAACAGCCCGGGACCATAGCCGCTGGGGCCGGATGGGGCAACGGCCGATGGTTGGGGGCACCGATGCTGGCTAGAATCAGGCACGGATACCAGGGAAGGACCGATGATCGCAGGAATCGATCTGGGCACCATGCATTCGCTGATCGGCGTGAAACGCGCCGATGGGGCAGTTCTGTGAACAGGCCCGCTACGCACAGCTCGGCAGCGGAATCCTGCGTGGCACGCCGCAAGGAAATCACGACGCATGAATGATGAAGCCGCAGTGACGGGGTCATCTGCCGCCGAAGCGCTTGCCGACCGCATCGTCCGCCACGGGCAGCAGCACGATCCGGCAGATTTCGCAGCCTGGCTGCAGCAGTCCCCGGAACTGCAGGCACCCGCGGATGCCAGCGCAGTGAAGCTGGCAACCTGGCAGCGGCTGATGAATGGCACCACGCCGTTTCCGCAGGCGAACTTCGAGCAGCTGGCCGACCGCTTCCAGTGGTATGACCGGGGCAATATCCGCGAGTGCTACGACATGGCCGCCCTTGGCCACAGCATGCACGTGCGCTGGTTGCTGTTGCGAGGCAACGAGGTTGCTCTTGCTCGCTACATGCATCGCGATGATGCACCGGTTTCCGTAGCACAGGCCCGCGTGCGCGTGGCTCGGTTGAGTGGGCGCTGGCGACCACTACGTGCACGGTGGCAGGCGCGGTCAGCGCACACGCGACGCGAGATGCGCGACACTCTGCACTACTTGGTCGGCGAGCCGATCATGTGGTTCGTGGTTCCGCCGCCGCCGTTGCAGCGCAAGCAAGTCCTGTTCTGGGCGGCAGCGGCCGGTAATCGGCTGCATTCAGCGCCGCGCCGCCGACGGCCCCTGTGGCAGCGTGTTGTCGTGGCGCTGCTGTTGGCGTGCACCCTGCTGGGCGCCTTGGCGATAGCCCACAGGGCTTCTATCGCCAGCCCCAGCGATACAAGGGGAGATCGCTTGGTATTGCAGGCACCCGCCAGTACGTGAGCGATTGATTCGACAGCGGCACTGTACTCGGCATCATCCACCAGTGCTTCTTGCAACGCTTCGCTCCGATGAGGCAGGACGCACCAAGACCGGGGCTGGTGGACGCAGTCGCTATGATCGCGCAGGCACTGGTGCAGGCCTGCTGGATGAAAAGCCTGCATGTCCAGTGCGGCCGTCCGCGCTGGCCCAACCGTGGATTACGGCAGCGCCGGGCCCGGCGCCACCGCAGCCACGCATGGCGTGGCTCTACTTCTCCCGCCGCCAGTTCAACGAGCCACGGTTTTCCACCGTGCTCGATTCCACTTCCACGTCGAAGCCGCGGCGCAGCAGGTACTTCAGCGTGATCACCGAACCGGCACCGACCAGCGATACGCCGTAGCCCACGTACAACTTGGGCGAAATGTACTTGCCCACACCGATCACCGAGCCGCCCAGCGCGCGCGACTGGCTGACGCCGGCATCGTCCAGGCCGAGCTTGGCACCCAGCTGCGAAGCCAGCAGCCCGCTGCCCGCCGACAGCGCGGCCGATGCGGCGTTCACCTGCTGGGTCTGGTCGCTGCTGGCACCGGTCAGGCTGCGCCCCAGCACCAGGTAACCCAGTGCTTCGGACTGCGACATCGCCGGATCGGACCAGACATCGGCGCGCGGTTGCTGCGCGCGCCCGGTCACGTCGATGCCGGCGGTGACATCACCGATCCGGCGTTCGGCGCGGATGTTGATGCGCGGGTCGGACACCGCGTTGTAGTTCCAGTTGAGGTTGCCGCGCGTGATGGTCAGGTCCTGGCCATAGGCCTTGTAGCGGCCACTGACTTCCAGGCCGCCGTTGGCGGTCATCTCGCGGCCGGGCTTGGCCCAGACCTGCATCTTGCCGGTCAGCGCGCCCTTCAGGCCGAAGCCGCTCATCTTGACCTTGTCACCCAGGCTGACGGCCAGCTCCATGTCCAGCGGCGAGGTGCGTGACTCTTCCGGATCGGCCGGGTCCAGCACCACCACGTCCTCGGACACCGAGGTGCCACGGTCCAGGCGCTCCAGATCGATGTCGGCCTCGGGCACGTGCACCGTTCCGCGCAGCTCCATCGCGGCCTTGGCCAGAGTGAAGTCCAGGTTGGGATTGGCGATGATGCGCAGCTCGCTGGTGTTGGACAGCAGCACATTCTCGCCGTGGATCTTCAGCTGCAGCGGCTGTGCATCGCCGAACCAGGACAGGCCGCCGTCGACATACAGCGTGCCCTTGCCCGAATTGGCCTGTGCGGTGATCTTGGCCGACCCATCGGGCTGGGCGACGAAACTGCCCTTGCCCTGGTCGAAGGTCAGGCCCAGCGCCGGGAACTCGCCCTTGAAGTTGCTCAGCTGTGCATCACCGCCCAGCGACGGTTGGCCGCGCGTGCCACGCAGGCTCACGTGGCCTTCGATCAGGCCGGTCGGGCGCACCACATCCGGCGAGAACAGTTCCAGCCAGTACAGGCGCGACATGTTGAGGTAGAGCTCGCCGTTGAGCGGTGCACTCGGCTCCCAACCGGTCTGCATCTTCGCATCGACGAAGCCGTTGCCCTGGAAGCCCATGCCCAGGTAGCCCTTGATGCTGGCCGGGGTCATGTCCAGCTTCAGCGAGAACTGGTCATAACGCACCAGCTCGCCACGGTTGGCATCGCCCACGCCGGTGTTGCGGTTCTCGCCCAGGCGTACGCCACCTTCGGCCGAGCGCACTTCCACATGCCCTTCCCATGCGTTGCCACGCGGACGGATCTGCGCGTCCAGGTTGAGTTCGCCACGCAGGTAGATGCGCCGGCCGGACTGTGGCGGCAACCACGGCTGCACCAGCGCCAACGGCAACGCATCGCCGCGCACCACCAAGCCTTCGCGCGGCCAGTTGGCATGCGCGCACAGGGCGCCACCGGTCGCAGCACCCAGACAGGTTTCGCCCAGTGTGTAGTTGCTGCCGTTGATGGCGAATGCCGCAGGCGCACGCAGTGCCCACGCATCGCCCTTCACCGGTGCGATGCGCAGCGTGGACAGTTCACCACGCCATTGTTCGCCTTGCTGGCGAACGCTGCCCTGCAGCTCGATCGCGCCCAGTTCGTTGCGTGTCTGTGCGGCCAGGCGCAGGTTGGAGACACTGCCCTGCGCATCGATGTTCAAGCGTTCCAGCAGCATGCCGGCATTGACCTGCTGGCCCTGTATCGCCAGCGTGCCACTGTCGCCACGCCACGGCAGGCGACCCTTGATGCTCAGGCTTTCAGCGCCATAGCCGTCCCAGTTGAGATTGTTGCCGACCAGATCTGCAGTGATGTCTGGTGCATCGCGCGGACCTTTCACCTGCACCTGGCCACGCAGGCCACCATCGGCGCCGGGCAGCAGATCGCTCAGCTGCAACGGCTCGAAGCGCGCATCGATGTCCAGGCGGTCGCCGACCTTGCCCGACGCTGTCACCCGGCTGCTGCCGACGGCCAGTTTCAATTCACCCTGGCCCTGTTCACCCTGCAGGGCGAACTTGCCTTGGGCATCCACATTGCGCTGGCGCAGGATGCCCTTCAGCGACGGCAGGTCCACCGTGGCCTCCAGCGTGCCCGCAGTGCCCGGCGGCGCATTGGCCGGCGGCGGCAGCTGGCGTCCCTTGGACGCGAGATTGCCGGACAGACGGCCATCCCAGCCCGGCGCGAAGTAGCCCGGGTCGAAATCCTTCAGCGTGGCCTTGGCATCCCAGTCCAGCTGCGGTGCCCAGGCCACCTTGCCTTCCACCTGCAGCTGGCCACCCGGGGTCTGCGCCTGCAGTTCGCGGATCTCCGCAGCCTGATCGTTGCCACGCACATCGAAGCGCAGCTGCGCCTTCTGCTTTTCGCGCTCGACATCGGCACGGCCGATCGCCGCCCACGCCTTCAAGGTACCGGCCAGTCCAAAGCGCGCTTCCTTCAGCGTCACCGGCACCGGCGAACTGCCGGCGGTGTTCGGGTCCGGTGCCGGCACCCAGGTCAGGTCCTGCGCGATCACCGAGAAGTTCAGCTTCTGCTGGTCTTCCTGGCTGAAATCGGCGGTACCTTCCAGGCGTGCTTCGCCGCCCAGGCCCTTGACCACCAGCGGCGAGACCTTCAGCACCTGGTCCTGCAGCGAAACCACCGAGGGCGCCAGCTCCAGTTCCTGCTCACCCTGCTTCACCCGGCCATGCAGGTTGGCGTTGCCGCCCTTGCCGGAGGCGGTGAAGTCCAATGCCAGCGGCGCGATGGCCGAGCTGGCCAATGCCGGCGACAACAGCGCCAGGTCCAGCTCGTCGCTGCGTACGGTCGCGTTCCAGGTCGGATCGGTGCGGCCATCGAACACCAGCATCGCGTGCAGCGGCTTCGGCGCGCGGCCGGCCAGCGCCACTTCCATATGCGCCAGGTCACCGCGCGCGACCAGGCCGACCGTGGCCGCGGTACGCCCGCGCGGTGCCGGCAGCACGGCAGTGACGGTGACGTCGGTGTCGTAGTCCTTGGCCGGGATGTAGCGGCCCTGGGCAGTGAAATTGCCCATGTCGCTGTCCACCACCAGCTTGCGCGCCTGGAACTCGCCATTGGCGATCTCGATGCCACCGCGCACGCGGCTGATGTCGATCACCGGCTCGTTGGCCTGGCTGATGCGGAAACTGTCGATGGCGATCACATCGGCCTGGATCGCCAGCGGCATTTCGATCTGCGGCAGCGAATCGGGCCACGACGGCAGCTTGAACGGCTCATCGCTCTTGGCCAGATTGAGCGTAGCGTTGGTCAGCTCCAGCTTGTCCAGCAGCAGCTTGCGGCCCAGCAGCGGGCGCAGGTCCGGCTCCAGGTGCGCGCGCTCGGCGTGGAAATGGATGTCGTCGTAGCGGAAGTCGACGTTGTACAGGGTCAGCGGTCCGGCCACCGGGCCATCGACCTTGTCCCAGGTAAAGCTGGCACCCACCGGCAGGCGCGCCACCACCTGCGCCAGCAGCACATCGCGGCCGGCCACCGTCTGCAGCAGCCAGTACACGGCCAACAGGGCGACCAGCACCAGGCCGACCACGCCCGCGCCGGACCATGCCCAGAAGCGGCGACGACGGTAGAAGCGCACGCGCCGCGGCGGCGTGTTCGGCGACGGAGTCGGTGCGGGCGTGCTCACAGGTCCGCTCCGATGTTGAGGTACAGCTGGAACTGCGAATCAGGGTTGTTCAGACCGTGAGCGATATCGACCCGCACCGGGCCCACCGGCGATTTCCAGCGCACGCCGAAGCCGACGCCGGTGTGCAGGTCGATGTCGGTATCGAAGGCGCTGCCGGTGTCGACGAACACCGCTGCACCCCACGGACCGCCATTGAAGTAATGCTCGTACTCGGCCGAGCCGACCACCAGGTGCTTGGCACCAAGCGCGTACTTGTCCGGCTTCGGCGTGCGCGGGCCGACCTCACGGTAGGCATAGCCGCGGATGCTGCGGTCGCCACCGGCGAAGTAGCGCAGGCTGGGCGGCATCGCCACCAGGTCGCTGGTCCAGGTGGTGCCGCCTTCGCCGCGCAGGATCAGGCGATTGGTCGGCCCCACCGGGATGTACCAGCGCAGCACGGCATTGGCCTGCACGAAGCTGGTGTCCGATCCGACGCCTTCGACGCCGGCACGCACCGTCGCGGTGCCACTGATGCCGCTGCGCGGGAACAGCTCGTCATCCACCTTCACGTAGTCGGCCACGATCTGCGGGTAGACCAGCGTGGACGTGTTGTAGACCGCATCGGTGAATTCGGTGCCCGAGGCATAGCGCCAGCGCTCGCGCAGCGCGTTGATCGAGGCGATGGCGGTCCAGTTCTCGTTGATCTCGCCGCTGCGGCTGGCGATCAGCTTGAAGTTGCGCAGATCGATGTAGTCGGTCTGTTCGTCATAGGCACTGGCGGCGAAGGTATACCAGCCATCCAGCCAGTTGAATGCGGGAATGCGGTAGCTGGTGATCAGGCTCTTGCGCTTCTGCGCATAGTCCAGCTGGGTGTTCATCTTGTGGCCGCGGCTGTTCAGGTAGCGCCGTTCAAGGCCACCGCGCACACCGGCGCCACTTTCGCTGCCGTAGCTCAGGCCGTAGGAATAGATGCTGCGCTTGGCCCGCGTCAGCTTCACATCGACCGGCACCTCGCCGTTCTCATCGGCCTGGTCCGGGCGCGGCTGGATGTCGATCACGCTGAAGTAATCGAGCTTGGTCAGCGACTCGCGCAGGCGGTCCAGCTTGCCTTCGTGGAAGTAGCTGCCCTGGTCCCAGTACACCAGCGGGTCGAACAGCTTGTCGTCGAAATAGTTCTGCTCGAAGGTCACCGGGCCCATGTTGTAGCGGCGGCCGCTGTCCCAGGTCAGGTCGATGTCGGCAGCGTTGTCCGCGCGGGTGATCTGCACCTGGCGCTGGGTGTAGTCGGCGTCGAAGTAGCCGCGCTCGGCCAGGCGCCGGGTCACGGTGATCTTGCTGGCTTCGTACTGGGTATGTTCGAAGCGCTGGCCCTTGCGCGGCTTGAACGCGGCCAGGTCGTCCTGCAGGTACTGGTCGTACATCGCAGGACCGGTGATGTCGATATGCTCGCGGCGCACCAGCACCGGCTGGCCCTTGTCGACATGGATCAGCACGGTGACGTGCTCGTCCTGGCGTGGCGCCTCGACCTTGATCACCGGGTTGTAGTACCCGAACGGTTCCAGCGCTTGGCGGGTCTGCCGCTCGGCCTGTGACAGCAGGTATTCCAGGCGCGACTCGCCCTGCTCCTTGCCGATCGTGTCGAACAACGACAGCGATTCCTGGATGTTCTCGATGATCGCGGCGTCGTCGCCCTTGTCCAATCCCTTGATGTCCACCTTGTCGATGGTGCCGCGCGCATGGGCCACGGAGGTGGCGCAAAGCGAGAGGACCATCAGCGGCAGGGCGTATTTCGTTGGCTGCATGCGGCACAGCATACCGACCGGAGGTGACGATGCGAAATGCATCACGCCAATCCGGATCGGTTGTTAAGTGGCGGTCAAAATACGCGCCTTTGTGGCGATCATCGCGGCCGCATGCGGAAATATCGGCATCGCGTCGCTGCCGGCCAGCGGCCGGCTACCCAGTAGATCCACGCCATGCGTGGATACGGTCTGATTCATGGCGAGCGCGCAGCGCGTCCTGCAGAAAAACCGCCGGGCGTGGCCCGGCGCTACCCATCGTGGGCGATCAGCTGGACAGGTGCTCGATCGCCGCGACCTTGCCCAGGCGCTCGCCCAGCATCGTCAGCAGCGCCAGGCGGTTGCCGCGCAGTGCCGGATCCTCGGCATTGACCATCACCCCGTCGAAGAACGCATCGACCTGCGGACGCAGGCGGGCCAGGCGCGCCAACACGGCCACATAGTCCTTCTGGTGCAGGCTGGCGCCGGTATCGTCGATGGCGGCAGTCACAGCTTCGGCCAGCGCGCGCTCGGCATCTTCCTGCAGCAGGGCCGCATCGATCTGGCCCGGAATATCGCCTTCGGCCTTGCGCAGGATGTTGCGGATGCGCTTGTTGGCCGCTGCCAGCGCCTCGGCTTCCGGCAGCGCCGCGAAGATCCCGATCGCGTCCAGGCGGCGGTCGAAGTCGTACAGCGAGGCCGGCTTCAGCTCGGCCACCGCGTTGAAGTGGCTGGCCGGCACGCCCTTGTCGCTGTAATAGCCCTTCAGGCGGTCGAGGATGAAGTCGTACAACTCGGCCACGTCGGCCTGCACGTTGCGCGCGGCCAGCCCGGCGTTGGCGCTGGCCAGCAGCGCGCGCAGGTCCAGCTCGAAGCCGCTTTCGATGATCGTGCGGGCCAGGCCCAGCGCGTTGCGGCGCAGGGCGAACGGGTCCTTGTTGCCAGTCGGCTTCAGGCCTGCGGCGAAACCGGCGGCCAGGGTATCCACGCGCTCGGCGATCGCCAGCACCTTGCCCAGCGGCGACAGCGCGATGTCATCACCACCGAAGCGCGGCTGGTAGGCCTCGTCGATGGCCAGCGCCACCTCCGGCGATTCGCCACCGGCCACCGCGTAGTGGCGGCCGGCGATGCCCTGCAGTTCCGGGAACTCGTTGACCATGCGCGACTGCAGGTCATTCTTGGCCAGCTGCGCGGCACGCTTGGCCAGCAGCGGATCGGCGCCGACCTGCGGCGCAATCACTTCGGCCAGCGCCACCACGCGCGCGACCTTGTCGGCCACGCTGCCCAGCTTGGCCTGGTAGGTCACCGTCTTCAGGCCCTCGCCCATCGCCTGCAGGCCCTGCTTCAGGTCTTCGTCGAAGAAGAACTTGGCATCGGCGAAGCGCGGGCGGATCACCCGCTCGTAGCCCTTGGCCACTTCGGCCACGTCCTTGGACTCGATGTTGGCGATGCCGATGAACTTCTCGGTCAGCTTGCCGCCGTCATCCAGCACCGGGAAGAACTTCTGGTTGATCTCCATCGTCTCGATCAGCGCTTCCTGCGGCACCGCCAGGAACGCGCGCTCGAAGCTGCACAGCACCGCCGACGGCCACTCGACCAGGTTCACCACCTGCTCCAGGTTGTCCTCGGTGATGCGTGCGCTGCCACCGGCGGTGGCTGCAGCGGCTTCCACCTCGGCGACGATGCGCTGGCGGCGCTCTGCCGGGTCAACCAGCACGAAGGCGGCGCGCAGCGATTCCACATAGTCCTGCGGCTGGGTCAGCCACACGGTCTTGTCGTGCAGGAAGCGGTGGCCGCGGCTCATGCGGTCGGCCTTCAGGCCGAACAGTTCGGCCTCGACCACGTCACCGCCGTGCAGCAGCACCAGCCAGTGCACCGGGCGCGCGAAGCCCCAGCTGTGGTCGCCCCAGCGCATCGGCTTGGGAATGGGCATGCCGGCGATGGCCTCGCGCAGGATCTCCGGCAGCAGCGCAGCAGTGCGCGCGCCCGGGGTCACCGCACGGTGCACGAAGCGCTCACCCTTGTTGTCGGTGGTCTTTTCCAGCGCGGTCCAGTCGATCCCGGCCTTGGCCGCGAACCCCTGCAGCGCCTTGGTCGGCTGGCCTTCGGCGTCCAGCGCGATGTTCAGGTACGGGCCCAGCACTTCGCTGTGCTGTTCCGGCTGCTCCAGGCCAACGCCCGGCAGCAGCACGGCCAGGCGGCGCGGGGTCGACAGCGGGCGTGCATCGCCCAGCTCCAGTTCCACGCCGCGCTTGCGCAGGCCGTCGACAACACCGTCGAAGAAGGCCTGGGCCAGGCCCGGCAGTGCCTTGACCGGCAGCTCTTCGGTGCCCAGTTCAATCAGCAGGGGAGACAAGTGGCTCATCGGTTCGATCCTGTGGGGGGGGCGCAGCGCGCGACGCGGCCGGCGCCCCTGGGGTAGTAGGTGAAACGCGTGATGGGAGAACGGGCCGTCAGGCCTTCTTCGCGCCCGGGAAGCCCAGCTTCTCGCGCTGCTCGTAGTAGGCCTTGGCCACCGCCTGGGCCAGCGCGCGCACGCGCAGGATGTAGCGCTGGCGTTCGGTCACGCTGATCGCACGGCGCGCATCGAGCAGGTTGAAGGTGTGGCTTGCCTTCATCACCTGTTCGTAGGCCGGCAGCGGCAGGTTCACTTCCACCAGCTTCTGCGCTTCGCGCTCGCAGGCATCGAAGCGGTGGAACATTTCTTCCACGTCGGCGTATTCGAAGTTGTAGGTGCTCTGCTCCACCTCGTTCTGGTGGTAGACGTCGCCGTAGGTCACCGGCTGCCCATCGGGGCCGTAGGTCCAGACCAGGTCGTAGACGTTGTCGCAGTTCTGCAGGTACATGCACAGGCGCTCGAGACCGTAGGTGATCTCGCCCAGCACCGGCCGGCACTCCAGGCCACCGGCCTGCTGGAAGTAGGTGAACTGGGTCACCTCCATGCCGTTGAGCCAGACTTCCCAGCCCAGGCCCCAGGCGCCCAGGGTCGGCGATTCCCAGTTGTCCTCGACAAAACGCAGGTCGTGCACCAGCGGATCGATGCCCACCGCCTTCAGCGAATCCAGGTACAGCTGCTGGATGTTGTCCGGTGCCGGCTTCATCGCCACCTGGTACTGGTAGTAGCGCTGCAGGCGGTTCGGGTTCTCGCCGTAGCGGCCATCGGTCGGGCGCCGCGACGGCTGCACGTAGGCCGCGTTCCAGGTTTCCGGACCGATCGCACGCAGGAAGGTGGCCGGGTGGAACGTACCGGCGCCCACCTCCAGGTCGAGCGGCTGGATGAGCACGCAGCCCTGCTGGGCCCAGAACTGGTTCAGGGTCTGGATCAGGCCCTGGAAGGTGATCGGAACGGTCGGGGTCGCGGACATGCGGACGAGTCTTGGCCGGCAAAGGGGTGCGCTAGTATAACGGCCGACCTGCGGGGCATTCCGTACCCGGAAGGAGCAGGTGGATGGAACATCGGCTGCCCACGGGCACGCCCGGCGAGCCTGGCGCGGCACCATTGCCGCCCGGTCGCCTGCAGTTCGAACAGGTTGCGGCGGCCCTGCTGGCCGACGGCGTGGTGGCTGCGCACGAGCGCGAGCGCATCCGTTTTTCCGCACAGGGCGCCCGCAATGCCAGTGAAGTGCATCCACTGGTGCTGCTGTCCAACCTCAAGCTGGCCGCCAGCGACGGCGGCGACCTCAATCTGGAACGCCTCACCGAGTGGCTGGCCCAGCGCACCGGCAGCCGCTACCTGCGCATCGATCCGACCCGGGTCGACGTCGCCTCGGTCACGGCCGTGGCATCGCACGCCTACGCGCGCCGCCATCGCTTCCTGCCGCTGGCGGTGGATGGCGAGCGCGTGCTGGTGGCCACCAGCGAGCCGCTGGCACAGGAATGGCTGCGCGACCTGCAGCACCTGACCCGCCTGCGCATCGAGCTGGCGGTGGTCAATCCGCTGGACCTGCACCGCTACACCATGGAGTTCTTCGGCGTCACCCGCTCGGTGCGCGGTGCCCGTGGCGACGTACGGGGTGAGGCCAACACCACCCTGCCCAGCTTCGAGCAGCTGGTGGAACTGGGCCGCACCGGCGACGTCAATGCCGACGACCAGCACATCGTGCACATCGTCGACTGGCTGCTGCAGTACGCCTACGAGCAGCGCGCCTCGGACATCCACCTGGAGCCCCGCCGCGAAATGGGCCGCATGCGCTTCCGCATCGACGGCGTGCTGCACAAGGTGTTCGAAGTGCCGCCGGCGGTGATGACCGCCGTGGTCAGCCGTATCAAGGTGCTCGGACGCATGGACCTGGCCGAGCGCCGGCGCCCGCAGGATGGTCGCATCAAGACCCGCTCGCCCGGCGGCCGTGAAGTGGAAATGCGCCTGTCGACCATGCCGACCGCCTTCGGCGAGAAATGCGTGATGCGCATCTTTGACCCGGAAGCGGCCTTCAAGAGCATCGACCAGCTCGGCTTCAGCCCGCAGGAAGCGGCCGGCTGGACCGCCCTGGTCGAGCGCCCGCACGGCATCGTGCTGGTCACCGGCCCGACCGGTTCGGGCAAGACCACCACCCTGTATTCCACCCTGAAGCGGCTGGCCACGCCGGACGTCAACGTATGCACGGTGGAAGACCCGATCGAGATGATCGCGCCGGAATTCAACCAGATGCAGGTGCAGACCAACATCGACCTGGATTTCGCCAGCGGTGTGCGCACCCTGCTGCGGCAGGACCCGGACATCATCATGATCGGCGAAATCCGCGACCTGGAAACCGCGCAGATGGCGGTGCAGGCCTCGCTGACCGGCCACCTGGTGCTGTCCACCCTGCACACCAACGACGCGCCCTCGGCCATCACCCGCCTGCTCGACCTGGGCGTACCGCATTACCTGCTGTCATCCACCGTCAACGGCATCCTCGCCCAGCGCCTGGTGCGCACCCTGTGCCCGCACTGCAAGCAGCCGCACACCCTCGGCCGGGCCGATTGGGCAGTGCTGGCTGATAGCGAAGCTGCATATCCAGATGCCGCCACGCCCTGTCGGCCGGTCGGTTGCCTGGAGTGCCGGCGCACCGGATTCCTCGGCCGCATCGGGCTGTATGAGCTGCTGCCATTGGGCTCGCGCCTGCGCGGGCTGATCCGTGCGGACATGGATCTGGCCGGTTTCAACCGTGCCGCGCGTGCTGAAGGAGTGCGAACCCTGCGCCAGGCCGGGCTTGAAAAGGTGGCACAGGGGCTGACTACAATCGAGGAAGTCCTGTCCGTACTACCTCCCCCGGATGAATCCAGCGCCCTTCCTGATCCTTGAAACCGGCCGCCCCGTGCCGTCGTTGCGCCGCTACGGGCGCTTTCCGCACTGGATCCGGGTCGCCGCCGGCCTGGAAGAACACGAGACCGTCGTGGTCGACGTCGAGCATGGTGCCGACCTGCCCGACCCCCGCCAGTTCGCCGGCGTGCTGGTAACCGGCTCGGCCGCCTTCGTCACCGACCACGCCGAATGGAGCGAACGCAGTGCCACCTGGCTGCGGCAGACCGCGCACGACGACGTGCCGGTGTTCGGCATCTGCTACGGCCACCAGCTGCTGGCCCACGCGCTGGGCGGCGAAGTGGCCTACAACCCCGCCGGGCGCGAATCGGGAACGATTGAGCTGGCACTGGACCCGCAGGCCGCGCAGGACCCGTTGTTCCAGGGCCTGCCGAGCCACTTCGCGGCCCACGCCACCCATCTGCAGACCGTGCTGCGCGTACCCGAAGGTGCCGCCGTGCTGGCGCGCTCGCCGCTGGATGGCTGCCATGCCTTCCGCTGGGGCCGCCAAGCCTGGGGCGTGCAGTTCCATCCGGAATTCGCCACCCACCACATGCGTGGCTACGTGCGCGCACGCGCCGACTGCATCGGCCGTCATGGCGGTTGCGCGCGCAGTATCGAGCGCGCGGTCAGCGCCGCGCCGCTGGCGCGCCAGCTGTTGCGGCGCTTTGTCCGCCAGGCCCGGCTGTCTTCAGCCCAGCCGGTGGCAAAACAGGGATAATCGGCGGCACGGGCATACCGCCCGGCCCCTCCTGTCCCTCCCCGGATGTCCATGAAAGAGATTCGCAAGCTGCCAGCCTCGGCGGGCGCCCAGTGGTTGCTGGATACGTTCTCGCTGTATCGGCGTGCGCCGCTGCAGCTGGCCCGGATCGGCCTGACCTGGCTGCTGGTGAACTGGGTGGTCACCCTGCTGGGAACGATGCTGCCCGGTACCGCCGGCCTGGCCCTGCAGATGATGACGCTGGTGATTTCACCGGTGATGTTCGGCGGCATGCTGTACGCCATGGGTGAGATCGACCAGGGCCGTCCCGGCCTGGCCACCCATCTGCTGCAGCCGATCCGCGACCGCCGTGTCAGTCACCTGCTGGTGCCGCTGGCGATCCAGGTGCTGGCCGTGCTGCTGCTGGGCGCGCTGCTGTACCTGATGATCGGCCGCGAGGGCTTCACCGCCTTCAGCGACACCATGACCAGGATGCAGGAACTCGGCCGCAGCGGGCAGCAGATCAGTCCGGAAACCGCCGCCGAACTGGTCGCCAACCTGCCCGCGCAGCGCATCGCGCTGTGGATGCTGCTGGTGTTCTGCACCGCCGTGGCGCTGACCCTAGCGATGTTCACCCAGCCGGCACTGGTGGTGTTCGACCGCCAGAGCGGCATGCACGCGCTGCGCCTGAGCCTGCAGGGCTGCATCGAGAACATCGGCGCCACCGCCGTGTTCACCGTGCTCGGCCTGATCGCCGCGTTCTGCGTCTATGTGCTGTTCGTGATCGTGGTCCAGCTCGGCATGCTGCTGGGCGGCCCGCTGGCGGCGGCCTTCATCGCGCAGCTGGTGTTCACCACGGTGCTGATGCCGCTGTATGTCGGCGCCGTCTATGCGGCCTGGAAGCAGATGTTCGTGCATCGCGGCAGCCGCGGCGCACCGTCGGTGCCGCAGTCGCCGCCGGCCAACGACGTCTTCCACGCTTGAGCGGGGCTCAACGGTAACGCCGGGCCATGCCCGGCGGATGGATGTCACCTCGCCCCACGAACGCCGGGCATGGCCCGGCGCTACCGGGGATCAGGCCGCAGGCTTCTTGACCACCGAAGACGGCACCAGCCAGCGCGCGGCGTGGATGCCCAGTTCGTACAGCAGGCACATCGGGATCGCCAGCATCAGCTGCGACACCACGTCCGGCGGAGTCAGGATCGCAGCGAGCACGAAGATGCCGACGATCGCGTAACCGCGTCCTTCCTTGAACTGCTGCGGCGTGATCCAGCCCAGCAGCACCAGGATCACCATCGCCACCGGCAGCTCGAAGCTGCCGCCGAAGGCGAAGAAGATCGCCAGCACGAAATCCAGGTAGGCATTCGCATCCGGCGTGATCGCGATCACTTCCGGGCTGAAGGTGGTGAGGAAGTGGAAGACCGCCGGCAGCACCAGGAAATAGGCAAAGGCGCAGCCGGTGTAGAACAGCAGCACCGAGGAGACCAGCAATGGCATCGCCAGGCGCTTCTCGCGTGCATACAGGCCCGGCGCGACGAAGGCCCACAGCTGGTACAGCAGCCATGGCACGGCCACGAACAAGGCCACGAAGAACGTCAGCTTCAACGGCGCGAAGAAGGCGCCGGCCGGGTTGGTGGCGATCATCGTCTGCCCATTGGGCAACTGCGAGATCAGCGGCTCGGCCAGTGCGTTGTAGAGCTTCTGGGTAAACGGCAGCAGGCCCAGCAGCACAACGCCCAGCCCCAGCAGCGCACGCACCAGGCGCGAGCGCAGTTCAACAAGGTGTTCCACCAGCGAACTTTCGCCGAAGTCGTGTTCGCTCATGACGGGCGCTCCGTGCGCGCGGGCGTTTCGGTCGCGGTATCAGCAACGGCATCGGCCGCAGCTTCAGCGGTGGCAGGCGTAATGGCTGCACCTTCAGTCGACGCCACCCCTGGCTCGGGCGCATCCGCCAGATGTGGGGGCTGTTCGGCCGGGGCCGGTGTACGCACCTGCTGCGCCAGCGTGTCGCTGTGCTGTTGCATCTGCTCGGCTTCGCGGCGCATGGCTTCGCCGCTGGCACGCAGCTGGTTCTCGGTGTCCTGCATGCCCTGGCGCACGTCCTGCATCTGCCGCTTGATGTCTTCGGCCTGCAGTTCGCGTTCCAGTTCCTGCTTGACCGAATCCCATTGATTGCGCGCGCGGCGTACCCACAGCCCGGCGAAGCGGGCCGCCTTGGGCAGGCGCTCAGGTCCGAGCACCACCAAGGCGACAACCGCAATCACCAGCAGTTCGCTGAAGCCGATATCAAACACCGCAACCGCTCCGGATCAACGCGGCTTGCGGTCGTGCTCGTCCTGCGCGGTGCGCGAGGCGTCCTGGCTGCGCGACTCGTCGCCCAACTGCGCGTTCGGCTTGTCGTCGTCGTGCATGCCCTTCTTGAATTCCTTGACCGCCGAGCCGAGGTCCTTGGCACCACTGGTCAGGCGCTTGGTGCCGAACACCAGCAGGACGATGGCGAGCACGACCAACCAATGCCAGATGCTGAAACTGCCCATAAGTCGCTCGTTACGTTAGTGATCAGATTGCCGAGCATAGCGCACCGGCTGTTAGCCGGCGCGCGTGACGAAAGTCAGTTGTTGCCCAGTGTTTCAGTGCGGATTTCACCGTCGTTGACCGGCTGGAAACCCTGCTGGGCCGGCGGCGGGGTCTGCGGCACGGCCTGCAGCGGCGCCGTGGTGGCTTCAGCAGGTGCCGCCGGCGCTGCCTGAACAGGCTGCGGGGCAGGCGCTGCAGCGGCCGCCGGACGCGGTGCGTCATTGCCACCATTGCGGTTGTTGCGCGCCGCGTAGGTGGCCTCTTCCAGGCGATCACGGAAAGCGACCACATCCATTGAAGGCGAGCCAGCCGCGCGGCCCTCGAAGATCATCCGCGGGGTGGTGTTGCTGCCGTAGGCGTCAAGGTTGGCAGCATCGTCGATCTGCAGGATCGCACCATCCAGGGCCACGCCAGCGAACAGGCCGCGGGCGCGCGACCACGACCAGATCTCGGCCTTCAGCTGGCCATCGGTGGCGGCCGCGGCATTGCGGCCGACCGGACCGGCGGCCACACCGGCATCGGCGCCGAGGGTGAACTTGCCGTTGACGAGGTTGTCCAGGCTGCGGTCGTTGCGGAACACCAGCACAACGTCGGAGGACTGCACACCGGCCTGGAAGCCGATGCTGCCGCCGGTGAGCTTGATGAATACCGGGTTGGACCACGCACCATTGGGCATGCGCACCGACATCAGGCCGTGGCCACGACGGCCGCCGATCACCAGACCGGCCTTGATCGTGTCGGGAATGACGATGACCGCGCGGCCTTCGTCGAGCAATTTGTCCGGAATGCCCTGTTCAGGGATTCCCTGGATTTCAGCCAGTACACGCACCGCGTTGCGGGCGCGCTGGTCTTCCTGCGGTCCGGCCATGGCCTGGCTGGACAGCAGGCTGGCGGCGATCAGCAGGGCTTGGATCGGGCGACGCATGGCAGGCTCCAGAAGTCAGTCCATAGGAAGATATAGCAAGTGACTGAAATTAGTAGTGTTGTGATGAATCCCCAATGAGCGTTGCCTGCTCATATTGGCCTTATCGATGACATCCATCCGAACCCTGCATGCCGACGTGACGATGGAATCGGCGACAATACCGCCCATGCTCGACGCACCCGATACCGCCGTACTGGCGGTCAACCTAGGCACGCCCGAGACGCCGACGGCTCCCGCCGTTCGCCGTTATCTGGCCGAATTCCTGTCCGACCGGCGCGTGGTCTCGCTGCCGGCACTGCTGTGGCAGCCCTTGCTGCGCGGTCTGATACTGCCGCTGCGCAGCAGCCGTTCAGCCGCCAAGTACGCCCAGGTGTGGCTGCCGGAAGGCTCGCCGCTGATGGTCCACACCCGCCAGTTGGCGCAGGCGATGCAAGCATTGCTGCCGACGCTGCGCGTACGCCACGCGATGCGCTACGGCGAACCCGCGCTCACCACCGAACTGGATCGGCTGGCCACCGAGGGCGTGCGCCGCATCGTGGTATTGCCGCTGTATCCGCAGTATTCGACCACCACCACGGCCTCGGTCGAGGATCGTGTGGATGCCTGGCAGCGCAGGAACCCGCAGGTCACCGTCAGCCTGGTGCAGGACTATTCGATCGATCCGGACTGGGTCGCCGCCGTTGCCGGCTCGATCCAGCGCTATTGGCAGCAGCAGGGTCGCGGCCAGAAGCTGATGTTCTCCTTCCATGGCATTCCGCAGCGCCTTGCCGATGCCGGCGATCCCTATCCGCAGCGCTGCGAGGCCAGTGCGCGCGCGATCGCCGCAGCACTGGGCCTGGGCGCGGACGACTGGCAGATGGGTTACCAGTCGCGCTTCGGCCGCGAACGCTGGCTGCAGCCCTACGCCGAGCCCAGCCTGTGGGAACTGGCCGATGCGGGGGTGAAACAGATCGACGTCGTCTGCCCCGGGTTTGCCACCGACTGCCTGGAAACACTGGAAGAAGTCGCCATGGGCTTCACCGAAACACTGGCCGAGCGCGGCGCACAGATGCGCTACATCCCCTGCCTCAACGCCGCACCGGAACACGCCCGTGCACTGGCTCGGCTGGCCGTGGCCTCGCTGGCATGAGCCTGCAGCCGTTTGAGCTGCAGGTCGCGGGCGTCCGTGTCGCCGGCCTGCGCCGGCCGGGTGAGGGTCCGCGGGTGCTGGCCCTGCACGGCTGGCTCGACAATGCGGCCAGCTTCGTTCCGCTGGCGCCGCATCTGCCGCACCTGGACCTGGTGGCGATCGATCTGCCCGGGCACGGCCACAGCGCGCATCTGCCGATCGGGGCGGTGTACACCACGCCAGCAGCAATCACCCATGTCCTCGATGTCGCCGATGCACTGGGCTGGGACCGGTTCACCCTGATCGGCCATTCGATGGGTGCCGGCATCGCCAGCCTCACCGCAGCGGTCAGCAATCGCATCGAACGGCTGGTCGCCATCGAGGCACTCGGCGGCCTGCGCGGGCCGGAAGAGGAAACTGCCAGCCGCCTGCGCGAGCACGTCGACGCCACCCGAGCACTGGCACGCAAGCAGCTGCGCGTGTTCCCGGATCTGGCTGCACCGATCCGGGCGCGGATGATGACCAATCAGCTCAGCGAAGGCTGCGCACGCCTGCTGGTCGAACGCGGTGTCGAGCCGGTCGAAGGCGGCTATCGCTGGTGCAGCGATCCGCGCCTGATGCTGCCCACCGCGATCCGCCTCAGCGAAGGCCAGATCGACAACCTGCTGCAGGCCATCACCTGTCCTACCCAGGTGATCTATGCCACGCCTGCACAGTCGTATTATCCCGAGCCGATGCGCAGCGAGCGCCTGCAGCATCTGCGTGATGGCCGCCTGGCGGTATTCCCCGGCAACCATCACCTGCACATGGAACACCCGGCGCGTATTGCCGCCGTCATCGATGCGTTCCTGAGCGAAAACGCCAACGCACGCTGACCATCGTCGGCCGCGCGCACTTCACTCTGCGCCAGTGCGGCCGATAGAACGGTAGTGGGCCCCTGCGTCCACAGCACGCAGGCCCTTTGTGCCTGCGGCTCGTTCCTGGTTCTGCAAGGAAGACCGCATGTCCCGTCTGCTGCACCGTCATCCACAGGATGTGGTCACGGTGTCCGTCCTCCGCGTCGCTGCCTGCGCCGCATTCCCCGAATTCCCCGACCGTGCCGTCGTTGCGCTCATCCGCGCAGCGCGTTGCAGGGTCGCTGCCGTCCGTTGATCCAGGAGTTGCCGATGTCCATTGCGTCCTCCCGCCCGCCCGACCAGGGCCGTGTCCCTTATCTGCAACAGCTGGCACAGCGGGGCGATCGTCGCCTGCTGCTGGGCAGCGTGGTATTCGCAGCGATCGGCCTTGTGCTTGCCGTGCGCGGCACGTCGCTGCCCGCTGCGAGCGCCGTTGCCGCCGCGGTACTGCCAGCCGCCTGGCTGGGCTGGCGCCAGGCCGGCCATGCGCTCGCGCGCAACGGCCTGGCCGTAGTGCTTTCACTGCAGTTGAGCCTGCTCTGTCATATCAGCGGATTGAATGCCGCATTGCCCATCGCGCTGCTGCTGGGCGTGCTGCTCATCCAGCGTGACCGCATGCCGTTGTGGCTGGCCGGCGCCGTGGGTGTCAGTGCGTTGCTGGCGCCGTTGCTTGATGGGGCGGCCGTCCTGCCGCCGCTGTTGAATGCCATGGCCCTGGCGGTGCTGACGCTGGTGCTGGGCCAGACCGCCGCGCGCCTGCGCCAACAGAGCGAAGCGCTGGGTCACGGACCGCACCGCCTGGCGGCATTGGCACGCGACATTGCCACGGGCGCCGACCTCGGCGCACACAGCGATGCACGCAACTACGCACCCGGTTCACTGGCCCACGCGCTGGCCGATACCGCACGCCATGTGCAGGCGCAGCGCGGCCGCGAGGCCGAAGCACATGCCGAGAACGCGCAGATCCGCCAGGCACTGGATGCCTCGCGCACGGCGATGATGATCGCCGACAACGATCACGTCATCCGCTACGTCAACCGCTCGGTGGTGGCGCTGCTGCGCAACCAGCAGGCCACGCTGCGCCAGGCCTTCCCCGATTTCGACGCCGAGCGGCTGGTCGGCAGCAGCATCCATCGCTTCCATGCCAACCCTGACCGCATCCGCGGCATCCTCAATGGGCTGCAGGCGACACACAACGGCAAGGTGCGGATCGGGCCGGTGCACTTCGCCCAGGTCGTCACCCCGGTGTTCGACGCACAGGGCGCGCGCCTGGGTTTTGCGGTGGAATGGCATGACCGTACCCATGAACTGACGCTGGAGAATGCCGTCGCCGGGATTGTCGATGCCGCCGCGCAGGGTGATCTGGAACAGCGCCTGCAGGCCAGCGAAGGCGCCAGCTTCCTCGACGGCCTGACCGGGGGCATCAACCAGCTGCTGGACACACTGGGCAGCACGGTCGACGAAGTGCGGCAGATGCTTTCGGCGATGGCCAACGGCGATCTCGACCGTCGCATGCAGGGCGAGTACCACGGCGCGTTCGCCGCCATCCAGCGCGATGCCAACGCCACCGCCGGCCAGCTGGCGCGCATGGTCGGCCACATCCAGCACTGCGCCACCACCATCAGCACGGCCGCCAGCGAAATCGCTGCCGGCAACGGCGCGCTGTCCGAGCGCAGCGAGCGACAGGCCGCTCATCTACAGGAAACGGCCGCCTCGATGGAGGAGCTGACCGCCACCGTGCGCCAGAACGCAGCGCATGCGCGCCAGGCCAGCGAGCTGGCCGCCTCCACCCAGGGCGCAGCAAGTGATGGCAACCACGCCATGCAGCGGGTGGTCGACACCATGCAGGCCATCGAGGGCGCGTCGAAGCGGATCGGCGACATTACCGGTGTAATCGACGGCATTGCCTTCCAGACCAACATCCTCGCGCTCAACGCAGCGGTTGAAGCGGCACGCGCCGGCGAACAGGGACGCGGGTTCGCGGTCGTCGCCAGCGAGGTCCGTGTGCTCGCACAGCGATCGGCGGCGGCGGCCCAGGAGATCAAGGTCCTCATCGACGAGGCAGGACGTCAGGTCGGCGAGGGCGCCCAGTTGGTGGCCGATGCTGGACAACGCATGCAGGGCATCGTCGGCGGCGTTGAGAACGTAAGCCACCTGATGCGCGAGATCTCAGCGGCGTCACAGGAGCAGTCCTCCGGTATCGAGCAGATCAACCAGACGGTGGTGCAGATGGACCAGGCCACGCAGCAGAACGCGGCGCTGGTGGAAGAAGCCACTGCGGCGGCACGTGAACTGCAGTCGCAGGCCGGTGCACTGAACCAGGCGGTATCGGTGTTCCGCCGGCGCGAGGCCGCGTTGATCGACTGATCCGGGCCTGCGCCTGCTGCATGGAAGGCGGCGCCCGCAGGGCGCCGCCTTTTTGTTGGGCGTGGTTCGCGGCGGGGTTGTTTGACTCAACGGGTACGAAGGCGGTCCGTTTGAGGCTGCATGCGACACGATGATAAGTAAGAAGGCCAGAGCACCTGCCGCTGCGGCGGAGTATGTCCGCCAGCTGCTGTGCTCCAAAGAATGCGGCACCGCCTGGGCGCCGCATCTACGCGTGGGTATTGAGTTCCGGTAGTGGCGGGGGGGGGGGGGGGCCCCCCCCCCCCCCCCCCCCCCCCGGGGGGGGGGGGGGGGGGGCCCCCCCCCCCCCCCCCCCCCCCCCCCCCCCCCCCCGCCCGGCCCCTGACAGTTTCCTGCGGGGTCCGCCATGGAATGGAAGAAGAAAATCAAAGGCAACAGCGGGTCGCGCGCTGCGCTTGCTTCGCCCTGCCTTCGCCATAAAAAGAGGGACGCGGCGAAGCCGCGTCCCTCTTTCAAAATTCCGTCCCGACAACCCAACGCTCTTCGATCCGTCACCGGGAATCTGTCAGAGGTGGGGCGGGGGGGGGGGGGGGGGGGGGGGGGGGGGGGGGGGGGGGCCCCCCCCCCCCCCCGCCACTACCTGTATCCGTCGAATCCTGCGTCTGGCGTCAGCTCAACCATTCCTTGCAGCCGCTATCAACCTGCTCACCACAGGCCGCCTGCATCCGCTGCTGCAGCCGCGCCAGCGTGTCCGCACCCTTGTGCTTGGCGCTCCACGCCTGCAGCTGCCCGGCCAGCCGTTCGAAGCGCTGGCGCGTGCGCTGGTGGTAGCCGGACGGCTGCTTGTCCAGCTCGGCGATCAAGGCCTCGGAGGCCTGCTCGATACGCGGTGCATCATCGGGTGCCAGCCGCAGCAGGCCTTCCACGTACAGCACGCCCCACTGCACGCGCGTGGCAGGGCCCTGCGCGCCTTCGTAGGCACGCTTCAGCCATTCCAGGGCGCCGGCGGTATCACCACGCTGCTCGGCCAGTTCGGCCAGCTCCGGCATGTAGTAATAAGGCTGCTCGCTGCGCTTCAGCTCTGCCAGCAGCAAGGCCTCGGCGCCTGCATCATCATCGACCTGACGCAGCGCGTAGACGGCACTGCTGATGGTGGCCTGGCGCGCGTGTGCATCGGTGGCCGCGGCATCGGCGGCGGCCACGCGCTGCTTTACGCGCTGCACCAGTGCTGCCGGCAGCGCGCCTTCAGGCTGCCGCTGGCGTGCCAGCGCCAACTCGGTCAACGCACGTGACAAGGCATCGTCTGCGCGATCACCACGCGCGGCGTCGGCACGTTCCAGTGCGACCAGCAACTGCTGGCCGAGGGCATTGCTGCTGGCCGGACCAGCGCTGGCCTGCTTGACCAGCCCGGCGCCGGCATACCCCAGCAACTCGCGGTTGCGACGTACCTCCGCCGGTTGTGCCAGCACCGCCTGCAACAGTTCGCGTACCTGGGTGGGCACTGCCGTCGGTTTCTCGGCGGTAGCCAAGGCGAGCAGCGCGAAGCGACGCTGCAGCGCAGGCTCGGGTGCGGCCTTGGCCAGCTGCTGCAGCACGTCCTGGGCGCTGCGCTTGCCAGCCAGGCGGTTGGCATCCACCTCCCAGCCGTAATCGCCCAGTACCTGCCAGTCTTCGGCGCCAAGCGTGGCCGGCGTCGCCAGCGCGGTCGCAAGTGTTTCGGCGACAGCGCTGCGGCGGCTGGCGGCGACGGTCAGGGCCCGGGTCAGTTCGGCCGCGTCGTTGCCGCCGGCCACGCGGGTGATTTCGTTGCGCTGCGGGTCGAGCACGATCAGGGTCGGATAGCCGCGCACGCCGAAGCGTTCGCCCCATGCCTGCGCGCCTTCTTCGTCGCCGTCCAGGTAGACCGGCACGAATTTGCCGGTCAGTGCGATGAAGGCCGGATCCTTGAACAGCCCCGCCTTGAGCTGGTTGCACGGCGGGCACCACACCGCGCCCCAGTACAGCAGCACCGGCTTGCCACTCTCGGCGGCTTCGTTGAACGCATCATCCACATCGCCCTGGCGCCAGGCGATGGCGGAGGCCGGGGCGGTCGATGCCGCCTTCGCCGTCGGTACCGGCGCGGACGCGGGGGAGCAGGCGCTCAGGGCCGAGGCCAACAGCAACAGGGAAAGCGCGACGCGCATCGGCAGCATCTCGAAGGACAGGGTGGTGGGCCATTGTAGGAACGGTCGGGGTGCTGGCTGATGCAGTTTGCTTATGTCGCACGCGCAGCACGGCATGTGGGCTGGGTATCAGTGCGGACCAGGGGGCGCAGCCACCGCAGCGGGCACCGCCAACACCAACGGCTGGTAGATCAGGCCGTGGTACTCGCCGACGTCGCCATCCAGCACGAACCCATAGTGTTCGTACGCCGGCACCGCGTTGAGCGAGGCGCGCACGGTCATCTGCGGGCCGCGTACCTGCGGCAGCACCGCCTGCAGCAGGGCACGACCGATGCCTTGCCCCTGCAGCTCCGGCGCGACGAACAGCATCGCCAGGTGCTGGCCCGCCTTCAGTTCCACCACGCCGACCACACGGCCCTCCTGTTCGGCCACCAGGATGTGGTTGTCACCCTGCAGGCGCTCGGCGAAGGCGCTGGCTGCGGCCACGTTGCCGAAGGTGGCGATGCCCTCGGCGGTAAGCATGGGCGCAACGGCTGCAGTGAAGGCCGCCATGCACACCGCGCTGATTGCGGGCAGGTCATCGACGTGGGCGGGACGGATCCTGGGCATGCGCTGTACTTCCTGTTGTGGGACGCCATCAATGCCCCACGCTAAGCTGGCGGCATGACTGATTTCAATCCTGCCCATGCACGTCTGTTTCCAAAGCAGGGCTTGAGCCTTGGCCTGATGACGCCGGTGGCCGCACGCGGCCTGGCCGATCCACTGGAGGCGTGCCGCATCGCGCGGCTGGCCGACGATCTGGGCTTTGCTGCGCTGTGGACCCGCGATGTGCCGCTGATGGTGCCGCAGGGGCCGGATGCGACCGCCAGTGCGCTGGATGATCCGTTCCTGTGGTTGGGCATGCTGGCCGCGGCGACCGAGCGCATCGTGATCGGCACTGCGGCCATCGTGCTGCCGTTGCGGCAACCGCTGCAGGTAGCGAAATCGGCGCTGACGCTGGACCGGATCAGCAGTGGACGCTTCGTGCTGGGGCTTGGCTCGGGTGATCGACCAGAAGAGTTCGCGGCCTTCGGCGAGGACCTACAGGGCAGGGCGGGCACCTTCCGCGAGCGCTGGTCGCTGCTGCGTGCGGCGCTGTCCCCCGAACCCTCCGAGCGCGCGCCGGTGTTGCAGGCAACCGATGGATACGACGTACTTCCCGCGCCGGCAAGGCGCATTCCGATGCTGGTGGTCGGTACTGCGCGGCAGAGCCTGCAGTGGATCGCACGCGAGGCCGAAGGCTGGGCAACCTATCACCGCGAAGAGACCGCGCAGGAAGGGCGCATCGGTCTGTGGCAGCAGGCGCTGGCCCAGAGCGGCGGCGCGCCCAAGCCATTCGTGCAGTCGATGCTGCTGGACCTGCAGGCCGATCCAACTGCGCCGGCGGAGCCGCTGCCGCTGGGCCTGAAGGTGGGCCGCGATGGCCTGCGCGCGTACCTGCAACGCGTACACGCGCAGGGTGTGGCGCATGTGATGTTCAACCTGATGGACAACGGCCGGCCGGTGGACGACGTACTGGGCGAGATCGGCGAGCACGTCCTGCCCGATACGCGTCGGTAGGTGTCCACCTTGGTGGACAGAGCTCTACCGTTCGCCGGGCATGGCCCGGCGCTACCCTCGGTGTTCGGATCGTTCGCATCTGCGTATCATTCGCATTTGATATCCAGCGCTGGAGCCCTGCGTGACCCACCGTAACCCGCTGCACCCGACCGGGCGCCTTTTCGCCGTCGTCGCCTTCATCGAGGCCATCACCTGGGCCGGTCTGCTGGCCGGCATGTGGCTCAAGTACGGCCCGCAGGCCAACGTCGCGCTGGTGAAGCTGTTCGGGCCGCTGCATGGCGTGGCGTTCCTGGTCTACGTGGCGGTGACGCTGTTTGCGGCGCTGCGCCTGCGCTGGCCATGGTGGGCAACGGGGCTGGCGTTGCTGGCTGCGATTCCGCCGCTGGTGACCCTGCCGCTGGAGTGGTGGTTCAAGCGTCGCGGCCTGCTGTCGGTACGCGCAGGGCAGTGATGCACCCGCAGGTGCGTGCCCGTTAAGCGAATGGGTATCAAATGCAAATGCGAGCCGTTATCATTTAAGGATGGCGTCGCCGCCTGACAGGGCGACGTCGCGCGGGGTGCGGATGCGCCCGGCGTTCCCTCCCTGGTTACGGTTGGTGTTCCATGCATGCACGTCCCGTGGTTCCCGGCTTGCCGGCGCTGGTGTTGGCTGCCCTGATCGGCACCATGGCGATGATGTCCTTCGTCGCCGTCATCGGCCCGGTGGTCCGCCTGCTGGGCCTGTCCGAATGGCATGCCGGTCTATCGGTCACGGCCGCGGGTGTGTTGTGGATGCTGGCCGCGCGCCCCTGGGGCCAGCTCAGCGACCGCATCGGCCGCAAGCGCGTGCTGATGCTGGCGATGAGTGCCTACACCGTGGTCTACATCGCGCTGGCGGTGTTCATCGATGTCGCGCTGCTGACAATACCGCCGGTGCTGGTCTCGGTGCTGGTGCTGGTCGGTGCGCGTGGCCTGATCGGCCTGTTCTACGCGGCTGTGCCGCCGACCGCTGCTGCGCTGATCGCCGACAAGGCACCCACCGGCCAACGTGCGAAATTCCTCGCCCGCCTTGGCAGCGCCAACGCGCTGGGAATGGTGCTGGGTCCGGCTGCTGCCGGATGGCTTGCCTACAAGAACCTGCCGCTGGCGCTGTACGTGGCTGCGCTGTTGCCGCTGCTCGCGCTGGGCCTGCTGGCCTGGCGCCTGCCGGCCACGCCGCCGGTGGCAGCCGCACACAGCCGCAACCGCGTACCGCTGTCGCGCCTCGACCCGCGGCTGCGCCTGCCGCAGATGGCCGCGTTCGTGGCGATGGTGTCGGTGACCATCGCCCAGGTCACGGTCGGCTTCTTCGCCATTGATCGTTTCGACCTGGATGCAGCCGAAGGTGCACGCATGGCCGGCATCGCACTGACTGCAGTCGGCGTGGGCCTGATCCTCGCGCAGGGGCTGGTGATGAAACTGGACGTGCATCCCCGGCGCTGGATCATCCTCGGCGCACTGATCGCAGGCATCGGCTTTGCGTCGGTGGCGGCGGTGCAGCAGACCTGGCAGTTGCCGGCGGCCTACGCGCTTGCAGCGTTCGGCATGGGCTTCGTGTTCCCCTCGTTCCAGGCGTTGGCCGCCGACGCGGTGCAGGCGCACGAACAGGGGGCGGCGGCCGGCACCGTCGCGGGGGCGCAGGGGCTGGGCATGGTGGCCGGGCCGATGCTCGGCACCCTGTTGTATCGCGGCGGCGCCAGCCTGCCTTACCTGCTGGTCGGCGTGCTGCTGCTGGTGCTGTGCGTGCTGGCAGCAGCGTATCGGATGAAGGAGACCCCATGAACGATTCCCTGATGCAGGGCGCGTGGCCGGAGGCTGCGTCGATGCTGCCCGAGCCCACCGCCGAAGCGTCGCTGTTCCTGCTGCGGCAGGCCGATCAGCAGATGCACGCGCGCGGCTGCCGCGCACCCTTGCCGACCGGTGCGCTGGCGACGCTGGCCGAGCGCGTGGCGACGTTCTTCGCGCAGCAGCGCGGTGGGCCGGGCCTGCTGGTCGGCGCGGTGCCGTTCGAGCCGCGCGCCGATGATGCGTTGTACCAGCCCGAGCGCCTGCTGCCGGCATTGCCCGTGCAGTCGCAGGCGGCGCCGGCGCTGTCCGGAGCGCTGACTGCCGAGCCCTCGGCGCAGGCGTATGCAGCGGCCGTGGCCGACGCGGTCAGCGCGATGCGCGCGCCGGACCCGGAGCTGCACAAGGTGGTACTGGCGCGCAGCCTGTTGGCGCACACGCAGCAGGCGCTGTCACCGGAAATGCTGCTGGCCCGCCTCGGCACCGATCCTTCGGTAGCGACCTACGCCGTACCGCTGCCGGTGGACGTTGGCCAGGCGCCGGCATGGCTGGTGGGGGCGACACCGGAACTGCTGCTGCGCAAACGCGGTGCGCAGGTGCTGTCGCATCCGCTGGCCGGTTCGGCCAAGCGCAGTGCCGATCCGGTTGCGGACGAGCGCGCCGCGCAGGCGTTGCTGGCATCGGCGAAGGATCATGACGAACACCGGCATGTGGTCGACGCCATTGTCGATGGCCTCTCGCCCTGGTGCAGCCATATCGAAGCGCAGCCACGCCCGGTGCTGCACGCCACCGCCAGCATGTGGCATCTGGGTACGCGCATCCACGCCACGCTGAAGGACGCTGCTACGTCGGCGGCGACCCTGCTGGCCGAGCTGCATCCCACCCCGGCCGTCTGCGGTACCCCGCGGCTGCAGGCACTGCAGCGCATCCGTGCGCTGGAACCGGTGCCGCGCGGCTTCTATGCCGGTGCGGTGGGCTGGCTGGATGCGCAGGGGGACGGCGACTGGTATGTGGCGATCCGCTGCGCGCGCCTGCAGGGCACCCAGCTGCGCCTGTATGCCGGCGCCGGCATCGTCGCCGACTCGCAGCCCGAGGCCGAAGTGGCCGAAACCGCCGCCAAGTTTGCTGCCCTGCTGAACGCATTGGGCGTGCAGGACCCGCTGTCCCTGATCGAGGTATCCGCATGACGCCGTCCACCGTTGATTCGCGCCTGCCGCTGCAACAGCAATGGCCTGAAGCGCTGGTGGCGCGCTATCGGGCCGCAGGTCATTGGCGTGGCGAAACCTTCCCGGGTTTCCTGCGCGAACGCGCCGAGCGCCATGCCGATGACATCGCGGTGGTGGCTGGCGATGTGCGCCTGAGCTATGCGCAGCTCTGGCATGAGGCCGGGCGCATCGGCGCCGGGCTGCTGGCGCTGGGCCTGCAACCCGGCGAGCGCGTGCTGGTGCAGCTGGGCAATACGGCCGGTTTCATCGCAACGGTCTGTGGCCTGTTCCGCGCCGGGCTGGTGCCGGTGTACGCGCTGCCGGCACATCGCATCACCGAGCTGGCCCACTTTGCGCGCAAGGCCGAGGCCAGTGCCTATATCAGTACCGATGTCCATGAAGGCTTCGATCATCGTGGCCTGGCGCGCGCGCTGCAGGCGGAAGTGCCGGCGGTACGCCACGTGCTGATCGACGGCGATGCGGCCGAGTTCGTCGCGCTGGAATCGCTGCAGGGCGATCGCAGCCAGCTGCCGGCCGATCCAGATCCGCAGTCGGTGGCGTTCCTGCAGATCTCCGGCGGCAGCACCGGGCTGTCAAAGCTCATTCCGCGCACGCACGACGATTACATCTACTCGTTCCGCGCCAGCAACGAAATCTGTGGGATCGACCGCGACAGCGTGTACCTGGTTGCGCTGCCGGCAGCACACAATTTCCCGATGAGTTCGCCGGGTTTCTTCGGTGCGCTGTACGCCGGCGCCCGCGTGGTACTCAGCCCGGGCCCCGGCCCGGATGCGGCATTTCCGTTGATCGCGCGCGAGAAGGTGACCTGCTGTGGTCTGGTGCCGCCCCTGGCGCTGCTGTGGGCGCAGGCGGCGGCGACCAGCAGGCACGATCTGTCCAGCCTGCGGGTGCTGCAGGTCGGGGGAGCGAAGCTGGTGCCGGAAGCCGCGCGGCGGGTCATCGATGGCCTCGGTTGCACGTTGCAGCAGGTGTTCGGCATGGCCGAAGGCCTGGTCAACTACACCCGGCTGGATGACCCGCAGGACCTGGTCGTCGCCTGCCAGGGCCGGCCGATCAGCGAGGATGATGAAGTGCGCGTGGTCGACGACCACGACCAGCCCGTTGCCGAAGGCGAGGTCGGTCATCTGCTCACGCGCGGTCCGTACACCATCCGCAGTTACCACAATGACGCGGCGGCCAACGCGCGCTCGTTCACCGACGACGGCTTCTACCGCACCGGCGACCGCGTGCAGCAGCTGCCCGGCGGCTATCTGGTGGTGCAGGGCCGTGCCGGCGACCACATCAACCGGGCGGGCGAGAAGATCTCCGCCGAGGAGATCGAAGACCATCTGCTGGCCCATCCTGGCGTATTCGATGCCGCCGTGGTCTCCATTCCTGACGACTACCTGGGCGAGCGCAGCTGTGCCTTCGTGATCCAGCAGGGCGAGGCCATCAAGGCGCCGGCGCTGAAGGCGTGGATGCGCGGGCGTGGCCTGGCCGCCTTCAAGGTGCCCGATCAGATTGTTTTCGTGGACAGTTTCGACACCACGGCGGTTGGCAAGATCAGCCGCCGCGAACTGCGCGCGCAGCTGCGCGCGCGTCATCTGCAACAGACAGGAGGAACGCGCTGATGGCGCTGCCCCGCATTACCCCGTATTCCCTGCCGACCGCTGCGGAACTGCCGCAGGCGCGAGGCGCCTGGCGCCCCCAGCGTGATCGTGTTGCCTTGCTGGTACACGACATGCAGCGCTATTTCCTCGCCGCATTCGACGCCGGCAACGCGCCGCTGCAGCCGGCGGTGGACAACATCGCGCGCCTGCTGGGACATTGCCGTACGCACGGCATTCCGGTGTTCTACACCGCCCAGCACGGCGACCAGGACCGCCGCGACCGCGGCCTGCAGGCAGACCTGTGGGGCCCGGGCATGGGCCGGCGTGCCGACCACGAGCCGATCATCGACGCACTCGCGCCGCAGCCGGGCGAGCATGTGCTGGTAAAGCACCGCTACAGCGCGTTCCAGCGCAGCAATCTGGAAACGCTGATGCGCGTGCGCGGCCGCGACCAGCTGCTGATCACCGGCGTCTACGCGCATATCGGATGCACCGCGACAGCGGTGGAGGCGTTCCAGCGTGACATCGAGACGTTCATCGCTGCCGATGCCGTGGCCGATTTCTCGCGTGCCGACCATGACCAGGCGCTGCACTGGATCGCCCGCACCTGCGGCGTACCGATGATCACCGACCAGCTGCTGGAGGCAATGTGATGAACGCGACGACCGAAACCTTGACCCTGGAGCGCATGCGCGCCGACGTCGCCCGCGTGCTGGACTGCCACGCGGCTGACATCGGCGATGATGACAACCTGATCGATCTGGATCTGGATTCGATGCGCATGCTGGGGCTGGTGCTGGCCTGGGGCAACACCGGGCTGCCACTGGAGTTCGCGCAGCTGGCTGAACACACCACGCTGCGCCAGTGGTGGGCGGTGGTGCAGCAGCTGCAGGCCGCGCAGACGGCATGAACGGATCGCCGCTGCCGCTGACCGAGGCGCAGGCAGGGCTGTGGTTTGCCCAGCGGCTGGCACCGCAGAATCCTGCATTCAATACCGCGCACGCGGTGTGGATCGAGGGTTTGCTGGATGTGCCGGCGTTCACCGCTGCCGCCAACCAGGCCGCCGTCGAGGCCGAGGCGCTGGCGTTGCGTTTCGCCGAGGCCGAGGACGGCCAGCCCGTGCAGTGGCACGAGCCCGCGCGGGTGCCATTGCTGCAGCTGCGCGATGTCGCCGCGGCCGATGATCCGCAGCAGACGGCGCGTGCGGCGATGCTGGCTGACCGCTGCAGCGCGGTCGACCCGACCCGCGACCGGCTGAGCCAGCAGGTGCTGTTCGACCTGGGTGGCCAGCGCTGGGCCTGGTACCTGCGCGTGCATCACCTGGCCACCGATGGCTATGGCATGGCGCTGTTCACTGACCGCGTCTGCGCCCTGTATGCGAGCCGCACCGGTAGTGCGCTGCCCGGGTTGGCGGGCGTGCTGGCCGATGATGCCAGCTACCGCAGTGATGCGCGCCGCGACGTCGACCGGCAGTGGTGGTTGCAGGCGCTGCAGGGCGCCCCGGCCTCCACCGGCCTGGCCGGCACCGCCGCGGCCAGTGACGATGCACTGCGCTGGGTGCAGCCGGTGGACCCCGCATTGCGCGAGCGCCTGCTGCAGGTCTCGGCATCGTGGCTGCAGCCGTGGCCGGATGTGCTTGCCGCGTTGGCCGCCGAGTATGTGCGTCGCATGAGCGCGTCCGAGGAAGTCGTGCTCGGGGTGCCGTACATGGCGCGGCTTGGCAACGCGGCGGCGCGGGTGCCGGCGATGGTGATGAACGTGCTGCCGCTGCGGGTAGCGGGCGGCGAGGGCGGCGTCGAGGAATTCTGCCGGCGCATCGGGCGCCAGCTCAGCCAGAGCCGCAAGCATGGGCGCTACCGTGGCGAACAGCTGCGTCGTGACCTCGGCCTGGTCGGTGCACAGCACCGTCTGCATGGGCCGTTGATCAACGTACAGCCGTTCTACAAGCCGCTGGCGCTGCCGGGTGTGCAGGCCTCACTGGAAGTGCTGAGCACCGGCCCGGTTGACGACCTGACACTGGGCTTCCGTGGCGATGGACAGACCCTGCTGGATCTGGAGATTGAAGCAAACCCGGCCCTGTATGGGCTGGATGACATGAAGGCGCATGCCCGGCGGCTGCTGCATTTCGTGTCGGCCGCGCTGCTGGCCGAAGACATCGCGACGGTGCCACTGGCCACGCCGGAAGAATCGAAGCAGGTCGTGCATGGTTTCAATGCCACCACGCATGCGCTGCCTGGCACCACCCTGGTCGAACTGCTGCAGCAGGGCATGGACCGCGATCCGTCGGCAGCGGCGCTGGTCTTCGGCGATACGACGCTGGACCATGCTGCGCTGGAGGCGCGCAGCTTCGCCCTGGCGGCGCAGCTGCGCTCGCTGGGCGTGGGCCCGGGCACGGTCGTTGCCGTAGCGCTGCCGCGTTCGCTGGAACTGGTGATTGCGTTGCTGGCGGTGCTGCGTGCAGGCGGCGCGTACCTGCCACTGGACCTTGCCCATCCCGCGGAGCGCCTGGCGCGGATTCTGGCGTCGGCGCAGCCGGTCTGCGTATTGGCAGAGGCCAGCGTGCAATCCCGTCTTTCAGATGTGCCGGTGCTGCCGCCGGAGCAGTGGACCGACCTGAGCTTTGCCGCACCCTGGCCGGGCCCGACGGGTGGCGATGCGGCCTATGTGATCTATACCTCCGGTTCGACCGGCGAGCCCAAGGGCGTGGTGATCGAACACCGCGCCATCGTCAATCGCCTGCTGTGGATGCGCGAGCACTATGGCATGGGCGCCGACGACCGGATTCTGCAGAAGACCCCGGCAACGTTCGACGTATCGGTCTGGGAATTCTTCCTGCCACTGCTGTGCGGCGCGACGCTGGTGTTGGCGGGGCCGGACGCACACCGCGACCCGACCGAGCTGGCGCGATTGATCCGCGTCCATGGTGTCACCACCGCACATTTCGTACCGTCGATGCTGGATGCGTTCCTGGCTGCACCGGCCTCACAGGACCTGCGGCTGCGGCGCGTGTTCACCAGTGGCGAGGCGCTGGATGCCGCGCTGCGCGACCGCTTCCATGCGCGGGTGCATGCCGAACTGCACAATCTGTATGGGCCGACCGAAGCGGCAGTGGATGTGAGCTGGTGGCCAGCCTCGGCCGATGACCGCTCGCAACCGGTGCCGATCGGTTTCCCGGTCTGGAACACCCGCCTGTATGTGCTGGACGCACGGATGCAGCCCGTGCCGGTGGGCGTGGCCGGTGACCTGTACCTCGGCGGTGTGCAGTTGGCGCGCGGCTATCTCGGCCGCCACGACCTGACGGCCGAGCGCTTCCTGGCGGATCCGTTCCTGCCGGGTGAGCGCATCTACCGCACCGGCGACGTGGCACGCTGGCGGGGCGACGGTGCGGTCGAGTACCTGGGACGCAGCGACCATCAGGTAAAGCTGCGCGGCCTGCGCATCGAACTTGGCGAGATTGAAGCAGCGTTGCGCGAGCTGTCTGGCATGGACCGGGTGGAAGTGCTGTTTCGCGATGATCTTCCCGGTGAGGCGCGGCTGGTCGCCTATGTGCCGACGGCGCTGTTCGATGCAGCGGCGCTGCGCAGCCATCTGCTGACGCGGGTGCCGGACTACATGGTGCCGTCTGCGTTCGTGGGCGTGGATCAGTGGCCGGTGACCGCCAATGGCAAACTGGACCGGTCTGCGCTGCCGAAACCGCCGCAGCAGGACGTTGCGGGGCAGGCGCCGCGTACGCCGCTGGAGCAGGAACTGGCCGGGCTGTTCGCACAGGCGCTGGGGCGTGAACTGCCGGTGGCGGTTGATGTGGATTTCTTCAGCATCGGAGGCGACTCCCTGTCGGCCGTGCACCTGCTGCTGGCCATCGAGCAGCGCTGGCGTTGTGAGCTGGGGCTGGGCGCGCTGTTCGCGCAACCGACCGTAGCCGCGCTGGCGGCACGCATTGCCGAGCCGCCCGCACGCGCCGATCACGCGCTGGGGCCGGTGATTGCGCTGTCTGCATCCGACGAGGCAACCGCAGCCCCCCTGTTCGTGCTGCACCCGGCAGGCGGCATTGCCTGGAACTATCGCGCGCTGGCCCGGGCGCTGCAGCCAACGCGCGCGGTGTACGGGCTTCAGTCACCCGCGCTCGACCCCACGCAACCGCTGCCAGGCAGCATCGAGGCCATGGCCAATGACTATGTGCAGCGGGTGATCACGCTGCAGCCACAGGGGCCGATCCATCTGCTCGGCTGGTCGGTGGGGGGCATCCTCGCGCAGGCGATGGCCGTGCGCCTGCACGACATCGGCCGCGAGGTCGGCGAACTGGTGCTGCTCGATGCCTATCCCAGCGAATGCTGGCGTGCCGAACCGGAGCCCGACCCGATCGCGGCGCTGCGGGCGCTGTTGGCCATCGCCGGGCATGACCCGGACGCGCATCCGGAACTGGACGATCGCGAGCGCATCCTCGCCTTCCTGCGGCGCGGCGGCAGCGCGCTGGGCAGCCTGCCCGAGGTGGTGCTCGACGGCGTGGTACGGGCGGTGACCGGAACCAATCGACTGATCCGCGAACACCAGCACCGACCCTTCGTCGGAACGCTGGCGCATGTGCGGGCCGGACGCGATCATCAGGCACGGCCGCAGTTGCAGTCCGCGCTTTGGAGGGCACATGCGCTGCAGGTGGATGCCATCGAGCTGCCGTTCCTGCACGCCGAACTGACCGGGCGTGATGCGGTGGCGCAGCTGGCACCGTGGTTGTCGGCGCGGCTGCAGCAGTGGGACAGGCAACAGGAGAGCGCAACATGCAGCTGACGGGTTTTGAAGGAAATGTGGCGCTGGTGACCGGCGCAGCGGGCGGTATCGGTGCGGCGCTGGTCGGGCAACTGCTGGACGCAGGGTGCCGGGTCGTGGCAACCGATCGCGAGCGACCTGCGCTGGCAGCCGACGATGGTCGCGTGCAGGCTTTCGCACTGGACGTCACCGACGGCGCGGCCGTGGACGCGCTGGTAAACCAGGTGGAAGCCACGGTGGGACCGATCATGTTGGCGGCCAGCGTGGCGGGCGTGCTGCATGTCGGCGAGGTCGTGGACACCCGTGACGCGGATTGGCGCAGGGTGTTCGCGGTCAATGCCGATGGTGTGTTCCATGTGGGCCGCGCACTGGCACGGGTGATGTCGCCGCGCCGGCAAGGTGCCATCGTGACCGTCAGTTCCAACGCGGCGGGCGTGCCACGGCATGGCATGGCCGCCTATGCCGCCTCGAAGGCGGCGGCGACGATGTTCACCCGCTGCCTGGGCCTGGAGCTGGCACCGTTGGGCATCCGTTGCAACATCGTTGCGCCGGGCTCCACGCTGACCCCGATGCAGACCGGCATGTGGGAAGACGAGCAGGGCGCGGCACGGGTGATCGCCGGCAATCCGGCCACCTACAAGGCGGGCATCCCCTTGCGCAAGCTGGCCACGCCGGAGGACATCGCGCAGGCGGTGATGTTCCTGCTGTCCGAGCAGGCCGGGCACGTGGCGATGAGTGACCTGTACGTAGATGGTGGCGCCACGCTGCGCGGGTGACGGGGCCGGCCACACCGCCGGGCGGGGTTCATGGGTTGCCGGCCAGCGGCCGGCACTACCATGGGGCAGGCGCGATGGGCTTGTGCGTTGGCGTGGGTTGCCGGCCAGCGGCCGGCACTACCACGGGGCAGGCGCGATGGGCTTGTGCGTTGGCGTGGGTTGCCGGCCAGCGGCCGGCACTACCATGGGGCAGGCGCGATGGGCTTGTGCGTTGGCGTGGGTTGCCGGCCAGCAGCCGGCACTACCACGGGGCGGACGTGACGGGCTTTTGCGTTGGGTAGTGCCGGCCGCTGGCCGGCAACCCCAGCAGACTGTCAGCAACATCCTCATGGAATCTCGCGCTGTTCCCCGACAGCCAGCGAGGTCTGCCTGATCCACGATGGGCCATGAGCAGCGATCTCCTGCGCCACGGGCGGCGCTCCATCATCGGTCAGGTATATGTGCTGACCACGACAACATGCCAGCGCCGCCGACGCTTTGAATGCGGCGCTACCGCAGGCTGCGTCTCCAGCCAGTTTGAGGAACTGGAGCGACAAGGCCTGGTCCAGTCACTGGCATGGGTGGTGATGCCGGATCATGTGCATTGGATGTTGCAACTACGTGCGTCGGAGCTGTCGGGTATCGCCCGTCGGTTCAAATCATCCAGCGCGTTGGCCTTGAATCGGCTGGTCGGTCGCCGCGGCGTGGTCTGGCAGTCCGGGTACTTCGATCATGCGGTCAGGGCAGAGGAATCGTTGCATCGCCAGGCTCTGTATATCCTGGGAAATCCCATTCGGGCGGGCCTGGCCAGGGAGATTGGCCAGTATCCCTATGCGTGGTCGATCTGGTAGTGCCGGCCGCTGGCCGGCAACCAGGCGGTGTTTCCGGAGATTCATGAGGCTGCCGGCCAGCGGCCGGCACTACCACCGGTCGGGGTTTGTGAGGTTGCCGGCCAGCGGCCGGCACTACGGCAGGGTGAGCCGATACACCAGCACCCGGTTGTCGTTGTCGTACCCACTGTCGCAGTGCTCGCCCTGCATGCGGCAGTTGCGGGCGGTGAAGTCGTTGTCGTTGCCGATCAGCAGCAGTACGTCGTTCGGGTGCTCTGGATCAAGCGCCGGCAACACGTCCATTGCTTCCCACTTCTCCGACAGCAATCCCGGGTGAGGGCCACGCCCTGTGTCCAGGTCCAGCCCGGCCCGGGCCAGCTGCGGCCGGTCGAGCAGGTTCAGCACCTCATTGAGCTTGGCGGGCACGATGCCGGTCTTCAACATGGCGTCAGCCGGATCGGCCAGCACCGATGCCGTGCCGGTCTCATATTCCGTATCCACCAGATTGGAGGCCTGCGCCACGTTCACCAGCAGCACCGACTTATAGACGATCGGGTCGTCGCCATCCTTGCCCAGGCCATTGCCATCGCGCGCCAGCATCAGGAAACGCTCGTTGTCCAGCGCACGCAGCTCGCTCTGTGCAGCGGTACGGTCGAGCTTGCCTTTGCCGTCGTGGGCGTAGGCGGGCAGGATCATCACATGGTGGCCCACCGGTTGCGCCGGCGTCGGGCTGCTGGACACGTCGTAGACCAGCACGCGGGTGTTGATGCGGCCGGCGGCATTGCCCGCCGCGCTGTCCTGCATCAGCGCGCTCTGCAGGGCAACGAACAGCCGTGTGCCGTCGGGCGACAGGCCCATGCCTTCCACGCCCTGGTTGTTGCGGCGCCCGGTCTGCGGCGGAGCCAATGATCCAAAGGCAGGTTTGCCATCACGTTGTGGCTGGATCGCCTGCGGCGGCACGATCACGCCCTGCAGCTGGCCCTGTGCGTTGAAGTAATAGACGTTGGCGGTGTACTCGTCGCCGATGTAGAAGTGGCCGTCCGCAGTGAACTGCAGCGATTCGGCATCAAGTGCGACCTTGCCGGCCCCCGCGCCCACGGCGGGGGAGGGCAGCACCACGCCACGCTGGATGATGGTGTGATCACCGGGGTCGGCACCGGTGAATGGCTGGCCGTTGTAGTCCTTCAGCACCAACCCCTTTTCCGGCTTCATCGTCAGCGTGCCGAAGCTCTCTGGCTTGTCCGCCGGCCAGTCGATGCGCAGCTGCATGCGCTCCAGGCGACCGGCGTAGTCGTAGAACAGGCCGGCTTCCGGATCGTTGCGACCGCGGTCGGGCAGGGTCCACAGCACCCCTTCATAGCCACGCGCGGTACGCCGCCACGTGCCCGGCTGTACCGCCAACGACGAGAACGAGCCCAGCGTATCGCCTAGGAAGTCCACGGTGCCGGCCGGCAATCGTCCGGCGGCGACCAATCCCTTGTCCACGTAAGTGAAGCTGGCCACGTCCACCGCGCGTGGCGGCATGCCGCGGGCTTCATGCGGTGCGTTGTAGCCGCTGACCGAGAGCGCGGCCAACAGCAGGGCAGTAACGGACATCAAGGGACTCCTCGGCCGGCGATCAGAAACGGATGTCGATGGTACCGAACACCTGGCGAGGTGCCGACGCATGGAACACATACAGCTTGCCGGCCGGGTCGCTGGGGGCGAACACGCTCGAGTCCAGGTTGCTGGCGTAGCGCTTGTCACCCACGTTGGTCACGTTCAGCGATAGGCGCATGCCCTTGGCGAAGCCAACCTGACCGAAATCGTAGCCACCGGCCAGGTCGAACACGGTGAAGCCACCAAAGCCCTGGTCGTTGGTATAGGTGTAGAAGCGTTCGCCGGTGTACTTGCCGCGTAGGCTGGCGAACCAGCCGTTGTCGCGCCAGGTGATTTCGGTGGCCAGCAGCTGCTTGGGCGTGTCGGTCTGGATCTTGCCCTTGATCTGCTGCTCGACGCCGGCCTGGGTGTAGTTGGAGGCATACGTCGAGCGGTTCAGCGACGCCGAGGTGTACCAGCTGAAGTGCTCGTTCGGTGTCCACAGCACGGTCAGTTCAGCACCGCGGCTGTCGACGCCGCCGACATTGTAGAAACGGTTGCCGCAGGTGGGGCCGACCGGCTGCCGCGAATCGCAGGGGTTGTACTGCAGCAGGCGATTGTCAAAGCGCACGCTGTAGGCAGCGACCGATGCCTGCAACGTATCGGAGACGAAGCGATAGCCCGCCTCCAGCGAGCGTGATTCTTCCGGCTTCAGGTTGCCCTGCGCGTTCCAGGTGGCCTGGCTGACCGCCTGTGGGCCAAGTTTGAAGCCGCCCTGGAACATGGCGATGTTCTCGGCGTAGCTGGCGAACACTTCGTGATGCTCGCCGAGGCGGAAGTTGGCACCCACGCTGGGCAGGAAATTCCTGCTGGCCTTCAGCGAACCGGTGGCGAACTGGTTGTTCGAGCTCGGCAGGATCGGTGTCTTCGCATCGCCCGGCAGCGCCTGCGCATCGGAGGTGGCGTGCGGGCTCTTGGCGCCGAACTCCAGGGTCAGGCGGTCATCGAGCAGGCGCCAGGTGTCCTTCAGGAAGAACTGGTGGGTCTTCCAGCGCGTACGCTGGGCGAACACGCCCACATCCGAGGGCAGGGTGTTCATGCCGCTGAGGTCGCGTGGACCGTCCACCGCCGTCTGGTAGCGTTCGGCGCTGCTGGTGTTGCGTTCGTACCAGACGCCACCTTCGAGGCGGTGTGCGCCCAGCTCCCAATCGAAGGACAGCGTGCCGCCATCGCGGTCGATGGTGTAGATGGTGTTGCGGAAGATGATCGGGATTTCCTGCGCGGTGCCTTTGTTGGACCACGCACCGCTGTTCCAGTTGTGGCCTTCGCCGCGGTCATCGTGGTGGTAGGCCAGTGCCCGCAGGCTGAAGCCATCGGCCAGGAAGAAATCACCGGCCAGGTAGTACAGGTTGTCATCGCGCAGGATCTGCCCGGCGGTGAATGCGCCGTCGGCGTCCTTGTCCGGACCGCTGTTGTCGCACTTCTTCGCGTTGAGGCTGGCGGTGTTGCAGTAGGCCTTGGCCACGGCCTTGTTCCAGTCCGGTGCGTAGCCGCCCCAGTCCCAGCCCAGGCCGCGGGACATCTCGTCCTTGGACAGGTAGAAGTAGTCCGCCTGGCTGGTCCGCGAGGTGTCGACGAAACCTGTGATCTGGCCGCTGCCGAAGTTCCACACGCCCTTCGCGTTGAACTGCTGGGTAGTGGATTTGTTGTACGCGGTCTGGTCGTTCCACAGGTCCGAGACCGCGTTCATGCCCGATACGTAGCCGGAGAATCCGTTGTACTCGCCGCTGTCCACGCGCACGAAGGTGCGACGGTTGGCATCGCTGCCGAAGGTCTGCACCACGCGGCCGCCCAGTTCCTGCGCCGGGCGGTCGGAGGTATAGGAGATGGTGCCGCCGAGGTTGCTGGTGGACGGCGTGCCGAGGCTGCCGATGCCCACCGCCAGTTCGGCGCCCGCCATGTTCTCGCTGATCAGCGCACGGTTGATGGTCAGGCCGTTGTAGTTGTTGTACGCACCATCGCCCAGCGGCACGCCGTCCAGCGTGTAGCCTAGGCGGGTGGAGTTGAAACCGCGCAGGCTCAGGGTCATCGACTGTTCGTTGGTGCCCAGCGCGTCGGCCGACTGCGCGTTGACGCCGGGCAGCAGGTTGAGCGTCTTCTGCAGGCTGGTACCCGGCGGCAGGATGTCCAGGTTCTCGCGGGTGATGCGCTGCACCTGGCGCGCCTCGCCACTGCCGATGACTGAAACCGCATCGAGTTCGGTGGCGGACGGCGCCTGCTGCGCCCACGCGGTCGGTGCAAGGGCCAGGGACAACGCAGCAGCCAACAGGGTCTTGGTCATGGAACAGGCACTCAGGCAAGCGCGAGCCGCCGCATGGAAGCGGAGCTCAGGCAGATGAAAGGGGAAACACGCGATGCGATCACGGGCGCCTTGGGCGCCGCGCGATCAACGTGAAAATGGTGCGCTAGACAGATGACTGTCTGGTGACATGGTCAACTGCGGACATACGGGTGGGTAGTGCCGGCCGCTGGCCGGCAGCTGCAGGATGCTGCGGAGGGTTCATGAGGCTGCCGGCCAGCGGCCGGCACTACCGGTATCGGTCAACCCGCGTTGCTGCGTGTGCGCTTTAGCGTCGCATCCTGCAATGCCCGCAGCTTCATCTGCGGACATACGGGTGGGTAGTGCCGGCCGCTGGCCGGCAACTGCGGGATGCTGCGGAGGGTTCATGAGGCTGCCGGCCAGCGGCCGGCACTACCGCTATCCGTCAACCCGCGTTGCGCGGCTTGCGTGTGCGTTTGGGTTTTGCTGCATCACCGCCGCTGGCGGCACCATCCTGCAACGCCTGCAGCCACGACAGCGTATCGACATAGTCGATGAAGTGGCGCAGATACCCGGGGCTGGTCGCCTGCATCGTGTCCAGCATGCGCTGCACCAGCACCGCCGAGTTCAGCGGGCCACCATCCGCCGGGGCTTCGGTGCGCAGCGAGCGGCGCACCTGCAGTTCGCTGCGCAGCTCGGACCACTCGCGGCGCACGTCGTCCAGCATCGGCACCTGCGGGTAGTGCAGCAGCGATCGCGACCCGGTGTCGAGGTCGCGCACCAGGGCACGCAATCCCTCCAAAGGCGAGGACTCAGCTGCCATTGCCGTTCTTCTCGCCCGGCGCAGCAGCCTTGGGCTTGGGAATCGGCGCGATCTCCACACGGCGGTTGCGCGCCCGGCCATCTTCGTTGGCATTGGAGCTGACCGGCTGCTCGCTGCCGAACGCCGCGGCGAACACCGCATCGGCCGGTACGCCGTCGGCGATCAGGGTGCGGGTCACCGTCAGCGAGCGCTGTGCGGACAGCTCCCAGTTGTCGGCGAAACGGCGGTTGCCTTCCCGCACCGGTGCGTCATCGGTGAAACCGCTGACCATCAGGATCTCTTCGCGCGTGCCCAGATAGGCCGCCAGCGGCGCGGCCAGGCTGCGCAGCAGTTCCTGGCCTTCCGGCTGCAGCTGGTCGGAGTTCAGCGCGAACAGCACGCTGCCGCTGATGCCGATGCGGCCATTCACCAGCGTCACCCGGCCGGCGGCGAGCGGGCCAGCCAGCGCCTGCTCCAGCGTCTGCAAGCGCTTGGCTTCGGCCTGGCGCTGCTTGACCTCCTGGTCCAGGCGCTGCGACAACTCCAGCTGCACGGCGACCACGCCGACCAGGATCAACACGAACGCGCCCAGCAGCACCGACATCAGATCGCCGAATGCCGCCCAGATCGGGGCGTGGGAGCCGCCGTCGACCTCCAGCTCGTCGCTCATGCGCTGCCGGCCTTGCCGCGGCGCGCGGCCAGCTGCTGCAGTTCTTCCATCACCTGTTTCTGCGACAGCAGGCTGAGGTCGACCACCTCGCGCGCCTGTGCCACGTAGTACGCCAGCTGCTCATCGCTGCGCGCCAGCGACGCATCCAGCGCACCGCCAATCTGCTCCAGGCGTCCGGTGAGCTCCGCCGAAGCGGTGCCGAACTGCTCAACGGCAGCGCCGAAGGTGCCGGCGAGCTGGCCCACTTCACCGGCACTGCCATTGAGCAACGTGGCGATGCCATCGAGCTTGCCGGTCTCGGCCGCGATATGGTCGCTGAAACGGCTACCGACGCGTTCCAGCAGTTCGGCCGAGCCTCCGACCAGTGCGTCGACAGCGGTGCGCTGCTCGTGCGAGGCGTGGTTGATCGCGTCCAGCAGGGTTTGCACGGTGGCCAGCAGGTGGCCGCGTTCTTCCAGCATCTTGTTGTCGCGCACCAGGCTTTCGGACAGGGTGCTGCGCAGTTCGTTGATGACCTCGGCGGCGGCCTTCGGTGCTGCGGCCGCAGTCTGCAGCAGGGTGGACACTTCGGCCAGCGTGGCGCTGGCCTGGGCACGGCCGTTCTCGCCGATCTGCTGCGCGGTCTGCGCCAACGTGTCGCAGACCTGCTGCTGCTGTTCGGCAAGGCGCTGGCCATTGGCCTGCAGGCGCTCGGCCAGATCGGTGGAAACGCTCTGCAAAGCGTCGCTCCAGCGCTGCAGGCGCTGCTCGTCGCCTGCCAGCAGCTGGGCCTGCAACGCCGCGTGCGCCTGCTGCAGCTCGGTACTTACCGCGTCCCAACGCAGCTGGCGCTGCTGTTCGCGTGCATCCAGGCCCGCCTGCAGTTCGGCATGCGCCGTGGCGGTGGCGGCCTGTGCGGCCTGCCAATCCTGCAGGCGCTGTTGTTCGTGTTCCTGCAGCAGCGACTGGCCGGCGGCGTGGCGCTCATCCAGTGCCTGCAGCAGCGCCTGCGCACGGTCATCCAGGTGGCTGCTGGCATGCTGCAGCGCCTGCTGCTGGCGCTCGACCAGTTCACTGTTCAATGCATGCTGCTGTTCGGCAGCAGCGCGCCAGGCCTCGGCGTTGCTGCTGGCATCGGCCTGCAGGCGCTCGCCGATGCGTGCCACCAGGGCTTCACCCTGCGTGCTCTGGCCTTCGCTGAAGGACTGCAGATGCTGGCGCAGTTCGGCAACCAGCGCCTGCTGCGCGCCGGTCTGCTCGGCCACTACCTTGGCCCAGCTCGCTTCGGTCGCCACGCGGCTGCGCTCGAAGCCCTCGGCCAGACCATTCAACTGCTGCTGCACGGCCTGTTCGACACGCGAATGCAGCGCCTGGCCGTGGCTGGCCAGACCGGCCAAGGTGGTTTCGGCCATCGGTTGCAGCGCGCCACCAATGGCCGCAGCACTGGCTTCGGCCCCCTCGCGCAGCGACTGCTGCAGCGAGGTTGCCAGGCGTTCCTGCAACGCCTGGCTCTGCGTCAGGAACTCGGCCTGACCGGCCAGCAGGCGCTCATTGGCGGCCGCGCTGTGCTGTTCGAAGGTGCTGGTCATCGCCTGCAGGCGATCGATCAGCGTAGGCAGCGCCGCAGACTGCGACTGCAGCAGGCGCAGCGACTCGGCACGCTGCCAGGCTTGTGAATACGGATGCAGGTCAGTGGCGATGGCGCGGTCCAGCTGCTGCACCACCTGCAGGCGGTCACGGCGCAGCAGTGCCGACAGCAGGCCCAGCATGGCCGAGCTGGCCACGCCGGCGATGGACGTGCCGAAGGCCACCGCCAGGCCCTGCACCGGCGAGGCCAGCGAGCCGCGGATGGCCGCCATGTCGGTGGCGCTCTGCAGCGCCAGGCCGGTGCCGCGCAGGGTGTCCATCATGCCCAGCAGCGTGCCGAGCATGCCCAGCAGCACCAGCAGGCCTACCAGATAGGGCGTCAGCACCGGCGAGGGCAGGGCGGTGCGTTCGCCTTCCACGCGCAGGCGCACGGCATTGCGCAGGCCCAGCGGCACACGCTCCAGCCACGGTGCCAGGCTTTCCTTGGCCAGCGAAAGGTCAGCCAGTGCGGCGCGCAGGCCATTGCTGGCCTGCCGGTAGCGGTACAGCTCCACGCCACCGGCGATGTAGCAGGCTGCGATGATCGCTGCCACGGCTGCACCCAGCGGGTGCACCGAGACATAGCCGACGCCGATCCAGCACACGGCCAGCAGGCCAGCAAGGAAGACAAGGACGTGGAAAACAGTTCTGGACATGGTGTTCCGGTCAGTGTGAGCGCAGGGCGGCAAGCAGCCCCTGGATCGGGTGGAAGCGCAGTTGCAGCTCGGCGAGCAGCAGCGTACGCATGTCGTGGCGGAAGGACGCGCGCCAGCCGGGCTGGCCGTGCACGCGTTCGAATCGGGCACCCAGCACCGCCGGGGCGGTGGCAAGCAGGCTGTGCTCGCGCGGGCTCAAGGTCTGCTCCATCACCGCATCGACCTCGGCCAGCCGCGCCAGCTCCGGTGACGCCTGCACCAGCTGGTCGCGCAGGCGGCCGCGCAGGCGGCCGGTAGCGGTCTGGATGGCCTGCTGCAGCACCCGGTAGCGCTGCCGCAACGAAGCGAAGTTCGGCGCGGCGGCGGCCTCGGCCAGGTCCAGCAGGCGCTCGGCCTCGGCATCCTCGCTCAGCGAGGCCAACAGGCTCGCTTCGGCCTGGGCGCAATCGGCCAGCAGGTCATCCAGCGCTTCGGCGGCCTCGGCCGGTTCAGCCAGGCGGCCATCCAGCGCCCCGGCAAGGGCCACGGCACGGCTCCAGTCCACCCACTGGCCGAGGCGATCGGTCAGGGCGGGACTGGAGGCCGGCATCGCGCCGTCGCTGAGACGGGCGAGCAGACGGAGGAAGTCCGGTCCATCCACGACCGGCTGCGCTGCGTTCGCCATCAAGGGGGTGGGGGCCAAAAACCGTTGATTTTACAACCAGATGAGGCCGGCCGTATGAAGGCGGGGGCGAGGGGCAGCACCGATCGGGCCACAAGGCTTAAAATGGTCGGCTGTACCACCGCACCCCGACTTCTGGAGCTTGAGATGACCGTTGCGCAGTTCTACCCGATCGGCACCCCCGGACAGCCTTGGGGCGACGCCGAACGCGCGCAGTGGCGGGCCCGTCAGCAGCGGCAGCGCAGCTACCACGAAGACGTGGTGACCGCGCTGGAGCGGCTGGACGAGCGCTTCGACGTGGTGCAGTACGGCCAGCTGGACTACGCCCCGGACCACTACCCGCTGTTTGCGGTGGTGAACCACGACTGGAACCCGGCCCTGCCGACCGCGCTGGTCACCGGCGGCGTGCATGGCTACGAAACCAGCGGCGTGCATGGCGCCCTGCAGTTCCTGGAGCAGCACGCCGAGCGTTACCTGGGCCGCTTCAACCTGATCGTGGCCCCGTGCATCAGCCCGTGGGGCTACGAGCGCATCCAGCGCTGGAACCCCAATGCCATCGATCCCAACCGTAGTTTCCGTGACGGCGGCCTGATCGAGGAAGCCGCCTCGCTGATGCGCTGGGTGGTCGAACGCAAGGCCAACATCCGGGTCCACCTGGACCTGCACGAGACCACCGACAGCGATCTGCACGAGTTCGACCCGGCCCGCTGCGCCCGCGATGGCAAGCCCTTCGAGCGCGACACCATTCCCGATGGCTTCTATGTGATCGGCAACAGCGAAGACCCGCAGCACGAATTCCAGAAGGCGCTGATCGCCGCCGTGGCCCCGATCACCCACATTGCCCCGGCCGATGCCGAAGGCAATCTGGTGGGCATGCCGCTGCAGTCGCCGGGCGTGGTGTGGGGTGAGTCGCGCTCGATTGGTGCATGTGCCGGCTTCACCGATGCGCTGTATGCCACCACCACCGAGGTGTACCCGGACAGCCCGCGCACCAACCCGCAGGAATGCAACGACGCCCAGGTGGCGGCGGTGTGCGCGGGGTTGGATTTCGCCCTGGCCAATTGACGGCTGCGTCGTAGCGCCGGACCCATGACCGGCGACTTCCAACGGCTGCAGGATCAGCCGATGCCTTTGGCCTGCAGGCGCAGGCTGTCGGCTTCGTCGACCCGTCCAAGCGACTGCAGGTAATCGGCAAGAATGGCGAGGTACAGTTTCTCGGCTACTAGAAACTCGTACCCGCCGTGCGCCGGTCCCCAGAAGCCGTAGAGCTCGACGTGACCGTCGGGGATGAACATCCCTTCCACCTCACGCTGGTACTCGTCCAGGCTATGGGGATACACGACGCCGAAGCCTCCGTTCGAATCGCCAAATCCTCGTCGCTTCAGCGCGAAGGCGGCGACCTCGGCGGGGTTGCTCCATGCGTCGATGACTTCCTTGACGCGTGCGATGGTTTCGGGTGTGGGCTGCATGCTGCAAGGATGCACCAATGGGCAACCTGCTGCAGGCCATTGCCCGTATCTGCGACGTGCAGGCCTGGCGCTGCCGGGAGGGTGGGGCGCGTCGCCGCGCCCCACGCCATCAGTACTTCTTTTCCAGGTTCAGCTGCAGACCATGGTCGGTGTCTTCGCTGCTGCCGAACAGGCCGCGGTACTCGATCCGCAGGCTGAGGTCGCGTTCAGTCTGCAGCACCGCCCCCAGACCGAAAACGAACCGGTTGCGCTTGAGTCCATCGATTTCGCTGCGGTAGAACGGGCCGCCCGGCAGATCGGCGTAGCCCATCGTCACCGGGCTGGCGTCCTGGAAATCGTGCTGGTATTCGAGCCGCAGCTGTGGCGAGAGCGTGCCGAAGCGGACCGGGTAGCGATAGTCCATGTGCACACCCAGGCTGGCGGTGGTGGCGTCCACATCCTGGTCCTCGTAGCGCAGGGCGTGGATCGCGTCGCCGCGTTCGGTATAGCCGTTCAATGTTGCACGGGCCAGGTCCAGCCGCGCATACGGACTCACCGACAAGCGGTCGCGCTGGTAGTCGCCGCCGACCGACAGCGAGGCGAACCACTGCTTGCCATCGCGGTCGCCTTGCACCATCGCGCCATTGGCGGTCACGTAGCGACGTGAGTCGAATGACAGCAACTGGTAACCCAGCAGGCCATCAACGAAGAAGTACTGCCCCGGGTGGTAGCTGCCGTACGCGGCCAGGGTGTAGCTTTCGCCGTGGCTGCGGGTGTCGTTGTGACCGACGTCGGTCGTGTCGCGGCCGTAGCCGATACCACCGCCGAAGGCGAATGCCTGGTTCACCCGGGTATCGGCACCGGCGCTGATGCCGCTGGTCTGGAAGTCGAAGCCCGCGCTGCCCGAGCGACCATCGCGATCACCGCTGTTGATCGAGCCGCCGGTCCACAGGGTAAGGGCACCGTTATCTCCATCACCCCTACGTGTGCCGCGATCCCCAGCGGCGGGCGCGACAGCAACGTCGTCCCTCAGAACAGATTCGTCCAGCGCGGTCACCTGGCGGCAATCGCCACCGGGCATGCGTCGTACCTCATCCTGGCAGCGACGATCGCGGTCGACGCCGAAGCTCAGGCCATTCTCGAAGCGTGTGCCTCTGCCGGCACCATGCAGGCCTTCCATGCGGCGCTGGAAATTGCCGATCTGCGCGGTGGCGAAGCGCCGGGTGGAGGCGGTCTGCGCGCCCAGCAGGCCCATCACCTCCGCGTCCAAGGTCGGGTCCGGTCGGCCGATCACATCAAAGTCGATCGTCGCCGGCGCCGAGGTCGCGAACGCGTTGCTCAGGGTGAAGGTGGCCGTGGTGGTACCGGCGAAGGTGGCCGCCGGGGTGAACGTGAGGCGATAGCCCGCGCTGGCACCACTGCCGGACGGTGCGATGGTGGCAGTGCCGGCAGTGGACGGCGACAGCGACACCAGGGTGGCTGCAGTGAACGGGCCGCCCGTTGCATCCGTCGTCAGCTCGACCACCGCCGCAACACCCGCATTTGCACTGACCCGGCGCGAGATCGCCACCGGCACCTGGTTGATGGTGATCGTGGCGGTGATCGGAGCCGAAGCACCGTAGGCGTTGTTCAAGGTGTAGACGATGCTTGCCGTGCCCGATGCGGTGGCCAGCGGGGTGTAAGTGATGGTGGTACCGGTCACGGTCGTGGTGCCGGTGGCCGGCTGCGTCACCAGGGTCACACCGGTGAACGGACCGCCGGTGGCACCCACCGTGGTGTCGATGGTCAGCGGTTGGCCCGCCACGGCAGGGATGGCCGCGCGCGGCTGTCCGGCAGGCACGGGCAGCGCGTTGACGGTGATCGACACCGTGGCCGTGGCCGAGGTGCCGCCCGGGCCGGTAGCGGTGTAGGTGAAGCTGTCCGCGCCGAAGTAGGTGCCCGTCGGCGTGTAGACAACGGTCACGCCGTTCACTGTGGCGGTGCCATGTGCCGGCGCGCTGGCCACGGCGATCGAGGTGATCACACCGCCGTCGTTGGCCGTCACCGGAATCGTCACCGGTTGCTGCGACGGCGTGGTGGCGCTGTCGTCCACCGTCACCGGCACCGCGTTGGCAATGACGAGGGTGTAGCTCTGGATGCTGGTGTAGCCGGCGTCGTCGGTGGAGCGCACCACTGCGGAATAGCTGCCGGCCGTGGTCGGCGTACCACTGAACACGCCTGCCGAACTGAAGGCAATGCCGGGGGGCAGGGCGCCGGAGTCGATCGCATAGGTGTACGGGGCGATGCCGCCGCTGCTGCTCAGGTTCTGCGAATAGGCCGTGCCGACCGCGCCGCCGGGCAGGGTGGCCGGTGCGATCACTACGGTTGCCGGGGCGATAGTGAAGGTGTACACGCGGCTGGCGGTCTGGCCGTTGGAATCGGTGGCACCCAACGTGATGCTGAAGTTGCCATCCGAGCGGGGGATGCCGGACAGGGTGCCTGCAGAGGTGAAGGACACGCCGACCGGCAGCGCACCACTGAGCAGAGAGTAGCTGTACGGCGCAAGGCCGCCGCTGGAGCTCAACTGTGCGTTGTAGGCCACGCCTGCGCTGCCGTTGGGCAGGCTGGGTGGATCGATGGCGATTGCAGGCGTGGCAACGACGATGGTGTAGTTCTGCTGCAGCGCGAACGGCGCGCCCGCGCCGGTGCTGGAATCGGTGGTACGCACGGAGATGTTGTAGTTGCCCGGTACGGTCGGCGTACCGCTGAGCAGACCGGTGGAGTTGAAGCTCACGCCCACCGGCAACGAGCCGGAGACCAGTGCGTAGCTGTACGGCGCGGTGCCGCCGCTGCTGGCAAAGTTGATGGTGGTGGCCGTGCCGTAGTTCATCGGCAGGTTGCCCGGCGCCGGGGTCATGCTCAGGGTCGGCGCGCCAACGGTCAGCGTGAAGCCCTGGCCGGTGGTGAACGGACCGGTGCCGGTGCTGCTGTCGGTGGCAGTGGCGACGAGGCTGAAGCTGCCCGCCGCGCTCACCGTGCCGCTTACGGTCACGCTGTTGGCGGTGGTGCCGCTGACGCTGAGGCCCGCTGGCAGGCCGGTGACAGCGAAGTTGCTGTAGGGTGCGGTGCCACCATTCCAGGTGAACGTCTGGCTGTAACCTGCGCCAACCTGGGCGCTCATCGGGCCGCTCGCCGTCACGGTGATGGTCGGGTTGCCGACAGTGACACTGACCGTGGCGGGCGACGAGGTGCCGGCGGTGTTTGTTGCGGTGTAGGTAAAGCTGTCCGGGCCCGCGTAACCCGCGGTGGGCTGGTAGGTAATGGAGGTGCCGCTGGCGTTCGCACTGCCATGGAGCGGCGCGGTACCGACGGCCACCGAGGACGGCACGCCGCCAGAGATGTTCAGCGTGATCGGATTGGCGCTGCTGTTGTAGGCCACGCTCGCCGACAGCGGATTGGCGACAGGCGGGGTGTTGATGATCTGCAGCGTATAGCCGCGCGGCGCGGAACTGTAGGGCCCGGTGCCGGTGCTGCTGTCGGTCGCGGTCACGGCGAAGTTGGAGGTGCCCACTGACGTGGGCGTGCCTGTCAGCGCGCCCGAGGAAGCGTTCAGCACGATGCCCGGTGGCAGCGCTCCGGCGGTCACTGCATAGCTGTACGCTCCCGTGCCGCCGCTTGCCGGATTCAGCATGGCGCTATAGGCCACACCCTGGGTGCCGTTGGCCAGCGTGCTTGCCGGCAGAGTGATGGTCGGCGGAGCGATCACCAGCGCATAGGCCCGGGAGCCGGTGTGCGGTGCGCCGGTGCCAGTACTGTTGCTGGTGGCGGTCACGGTGAAGTTGAAGGTGCCGCCGGCCGTCGGTGTGCCGGTGATGCCGCCGGTGCCGCCGAGGGTCAGGCCGGTGGGCAGCGCGCCTGCCGTGATCGCATAGGTGTACGGCGCAATGCCGCCGCTGGCACTGACAGACTGGCTGTATGCCGCCGCGACCGTGCCGTCGGGAAGTGTCGTCGGCGCGATCACGATCACCGGCAGTGCCACCACCAGGGAATAGGCGCGTGAACCGGTGAACGTATTGGCGTCCGTCGCAGTCACGGTGAAGTTGAAGGTGCCGGCTGCGGTCGGCGTGCCGGCCAGTGCGCCAGTACTGGTGTTGAGGCTCAACCCGGCGGGCAGCGAGCCTGCGGTGATGGCGAAGGTGTAGGGCGCGGTACCACCGCTGCCGCTGAGGGTCTGGCTGTAGCCCGCGCCAACGGTTGCACCCGGGACGGTGGACGGGTTGACCAGGATGGTCGGCGGCGGAATCACCTGCAGGGTCACCGTCTCGACCTCGGCGTAGCTGCCGGTGCCGCTGCTGCTGTCGGTGACGCGGATGCCGAAGGTGTAGCTGCCCTGGGTGGTGGGCGTGCCGCTCAGGGTCGCGCCGCTCAGGGTCAAGCCAGGCGGCAGCGTGCCGTTTTCATACGCGAACGTGTAGCCGGGCACGCCGCCGCTGGCAGTGAAGGTCACCGAGTAGGCAAGGCCCTGCGCCGCAGAGGGCGACGACGGCGCGATGGCAAGGGTCGGGTTGGCTGCTGAACCGCTGAAGGAGCGCACGCCGCTGGCCGAGGTGCTGTCGGTGGCGCGGATGGTGAAGGCGTAGGCGCCGCGCTGGGTGGGTGTACCGCTGATGGTGTTTCCGCTCAGGCTCAGGCCCGGCGGAATGGAACCGGTGTCCAGGCTGTAGGTGTACGGTCCGGTGCCGCCGCTGGCACTGAGGCTGGTGCTGAAAGGCACGCCAACCGTCAGGTTGACCGCAGGCGAGGCGGCGAGGGTGATGGCTGATGCCGGAGCGATGGTGACGGTGACGGTGATGTCACCGTTCGAGTCGTCCTGGATGACGAAGGTATCGCTGGTCGCGCTGTCGCCGTTGTGGGTGTACGTCAGCGGCAGGTTGGCACCCGACTGCACGCCGACGGTGCGGCTGCCGTGCGGGGTCGCCGCGGTGCCCGCAGAGATGCCGAAGCCGCCGTGGCAACCGTTGATGTTGATGGTCTGCGAGCCACTGTTGGCGACCGACATGCTCAGCGTCGGGCAGAAGGACGATGGTGCTGCCGTCGCCAGCTGCGGCCACAGGCTGCCTGCGCACAACAGCACGAGGGCGAGCCAGGAGCAGAACGAAGAAAAGAAGACGTGTGAACGCGCACGCGGCGTCTGCACGCGTTGCGCTGATGACTGATGCATGTTCTGCCCCTGTTGGCACCGCACGGGCTCGATCGTCCCAAGGACATCGAGCCAAAACGGCGAGACCTTACCCCTGTCCGCGGACACCGGGCTGGACCCGGTACCGCACCCCTTGCGAACTGCTGGCGATTATTCAAGCAGGATTCAGGGTATAAAAGGAAGTGCCTATATATTCATGAAGGATTAATGTTGCATTCGCACAAAAATTTCGCTTGTACGGCGAGCGGAGTGTGAGCGAGAGTAGCGCCGGCAGCGGACATGACGTCCGTGCCACCAACCTTTCGGGGGAAAAGGTATGACCGAAGTCTTCCTCGGGCAGATAATGCTCACGGGGTTCGCGTTCGCGCCCAGGGGATTCGCCCTTTGCAACGGACAGCTGCTTTCCATCGCGCAGAACCAGGCGCTGTTTTCTCTGCTGGGAACCATGTACGGCGGTGACGGCAGAACCACGTTCGCCTTGCCCAACCTGCAATCGCGTACCCCGGTGGGCGCCGGCAATTCGGTGGATGGCAACTGGAATCCTGCGCCTTACAGCCAGGGCGAAGTGGGCGGTGTGGAGAACGTTACCCTGCTGGCCACTCAGGTTCCGGCCCACATTCCGGTGGTCAACGGAACCACCACTGCAGGTACGGCCCGCAACCCTACCGGGGGTCTGTACGGCACCAGCGGCAGCGCCATCTTCGGACCGGCCAACGGCACCCTGGTTCCGCTGCAGGGCGTGGGGCCGGGCGGCGGCAGCCAGTCGCATCCGAACCTGCAGCCCTACACCGTGATCAATTTCGTGATCGCGTTGAACGGCATTTTCCCGTCGCGCAACTGATTCTTCCGACGCCCATTACAGGAGTTCCCCATGAGCACCCCTTACGTCGGAGAAATCCGCATGTTCGGCTTTTCGCGCGTGCCCAACGGCTGGTTCGCATGCGACGGTTCGCTTCAATCGATTGCCGAGTACCAGGTGCTGTACGCTGTGATCGGCACCACCTATGGCGGTGACGGCGCCAGCACCTTCGGTGTGCCTGACCTGCGCGGCCGCGTGCCGATCCACCAAGGCCGTGGAACGGGATTGAGTTCCTACGGGATGGGGCAGATGTCCGGCAGCGAAAGCGTCACCCTGCTGCAGACGCAGTTGCCGCAACATACCCCCTCGCTGATGGCCAGCACCGTCCTGGCAACCACCGGTGCGGTTGGCGCTACCGTAGTGCCGGCAGCGTTGTCAGGCGAGACCATGTACGTCACCGATATCACCGGCGCCAACGGCGCGACCCTGGCCGCCAACGCAGTTGTCAGCATGGGTGGCAACCAGCCGCACGACAACGAGATGCCCACGCTCACGGTGCAGTTCTGCATCGCCTGGGCTGGCGTCTTCCCTTCGCAAGGCTGAGCGGCCACCTGCGCATACTCGATTCCAGGATACGACCATGACCGAACCTTTCATCGGCGAAATCCAGTTGTTCGGCTTCAACTTCGCGCCCTATGGTTGGGCCAGCTGCAACGGCGCCATCTTGGCCATCCGGCAGAACACGGCCCTGTTTTCGCTGCTGGGCACCCAGTACGGTGGCGACGGACAAACGACGTTCCAGCTGCCCAACTTCGTCAACCGCGTGGCCACCGAACAAGGCCAGGGCGCGGGGTTGTCCCCGCGCAGAATCGGTGAAACCTATGGCAGCAATTCGGTGGCGTTGACCCAGACGGAAATGCCGTCGCACAACCACTCCCTGACGATCTACAACCAACCCGACCAGTCCAAGCGCACCAGCACCCCGGTAGCGGGCAACTACCTGGGACTGCCGACCTCAGGGGCGCCGTTCGTGCCAAACGCCACCGCCAACGCACAGTTCAGTCCCAACATGATCGGTCCGTCCGGTAGCGGCCAGCCCCACGAGAACCGCCAGCCCTACCTCGCGACGAATTTCTGCATTGCGTTGCAGGGTGTGTTTCCCAGCTTCAGCTGAAGACATGCAGGCGTCGTCGCAGCTCACTTCATTTCCGGCGGGCCGCGACGACCGCCTGCGTACCCCCGCGTGGCTGTGCGAGCGCGGGTATGCGCTGCGCCCGCTACACGATGATGACGTGCCGTGGCTGCGCGAACTGTATGCCAGCACCCGCGCGGAGGAACTGGCGCCAGTGCCTTGGCCCGAAGCGAGCAAGCGCGCGTTTCTGGATAGCCAGTTCGCACTGCAGCACCAGCACTACCAGGCGCACTACGGCGATTCGGATTTTCTTGCCATAGAGCGTGGCGGTGTGCCGGTTGGCCGCTATTACCTGCAGCGCGGAACATCAGATCACCTGATTGTCGATGTCTGCCTGTTTCCCGGTGAGCGCGGACGAGGCCTGGCTGCGGCGCTGATCAGCCACAGCCAAGGCGAGGCCGCCGCGCTGGGCTGCGGCATGACCCTGCATGTGCAGGCCGACAACATTGCTGCGCAGCGCCTGTACCGGCGCGCAGGCTTTACCGTAATCCACGACCAGGGCTCGCATCTGCTGCTGCGTTGGGCACCGGGCTGAGCCGGCGACACGCCGCCGCAAGCCTGGCCGCGGGCTCACATTCTCAGTTGAAGATCGCCTGATACAGGAATCCGGCCTGCTCACGCGCTACCGGCACCAGGAAAATCCCCACTTCACCGATGTCGGCATGGCGCATCAGATAGATCTGCTGCGGAAACAGGAAGGCCGAGCTGTTGCGGAACAGCAGCGAAAACGGCGCCCGCGCCGGACCTGGCGGCAGCTGCGATGGATTCAGCGCCCGTGCCTCCACAAGCACGAATGGAATCTCGCCGTCGTTGATGACTGCCGAGAAGGTCTGATCAACGTGGCGGGCGAAATGATCGAGTGTCAGCAATTCCATGCAGGGTTCCCCTAAACCGAACCGCATCGTCGCCGCGCTGCACGCCCGATGCAAGTGTGCGGGCGGCCATGTTCCTGTTCGCCAGGGTTGAATGCGGACCATCAACACACGCCCGCAGCCGGTGACTGGTAGCCTGCGGCCGGGAAATGGCGCTCGCGACGCGCTGTGCACGTTGTTGAACCGTTCACTGCCCCAGCGCCAGGCGATGCATCCGGTCATCGGCTTGCGGCGTATGCCCTCATGCACGCAACGCTGTTGCCCTGCTGCTACGGATGCCCTGCATTCCCGCATGGCTGCTAGGCGGTGCAGTGATGGCAGCGAACGCTGCGCATTTCCCAGCCCGGTTGGGCTATCAACGAGGACACGAACATGCGTACCCAGATCCAGCGCCTGACCCTTGCCGCCACCGTCGCGGTTGCCTGCGCAACTGCCCCGGCCGCCTTTGCCGCCGACAACCCGATGGTGGGTGGCGTGCCGATGTACGCGAACAAGACCATTGTCGAAAACGCCTCCACCGCCCAGAACCTGAGCACCCTGGTGACTGCGGTGAAGGCGGCCGGGCTCGTTGACACGCTCAGCGGCAAGGGTCCATTCACCGTATTTGCTCCCGACAACCAGGCGTTCGCCAAGCTGCCCGCAGGCACCGTGGAAACGCTGCTGAAGCCGGAAAACAAGGCCAAGCTGACCCAGGTCCTGACCTATCACGTGGTACCGGGCACCTACACCTCCACCCAGCTGACCGCAGCAGCGCGCAGCCACGGTGGCAGCAGCACGCTGAAAACGGTGCAGGGTGAAGCGCTGACGGTGAAGCTGCAGGATGGCAAGGTCTGGGTGGTCGACGCCAAAGGCGGCAAGTCTGCAGTAACCACCGCCGACGTGAGGCAGTCCAACGGCGTGGTGCATGTGGTCGATTCGGTGCTGATGCCGAAGTAAGCCCAGGGCCGCAACATCGATGGCAGTGCGGGAGCGACTGGTTTCACAGGCCAGCCGCTCACGATTGAGCGCGGTTCAGCGATCAAGCGCGTCGGGCGTTGTGCCTGCCGTCGCCCAGCCCCCACCCAGCGCCAGGAACAGATCCACCTGACGATCCCCCAGCTGCGCGCGCGATGCTGCCAGCGCGGACTCTGCATCGGCCAGCGCGGCCTCGGCAGACAGCACGTCGATGAAGTCGATCCTGCCGAACCGGTACAACTGCCCGGCCTGATCGCTGGCATGTGCCGCGTCGTCGCGGGCGAGGGCAAGGCTGTGCTCGCGATCGATCTCCTGCGCGTAGGCCGACAGCGCGGTTTCGGTCTGCTGCAGCGCGTCCAGCACCACGCCATCGAACGATGCCAGCGTGGCATCGACGTTGGCGCCGGCCGCATCGATCCGCGCACGGGTTGCGCGGCGGTTCGGCCAGCGCCACGACAGCAGCGGTCCGAAGGACGCGCCGACGCTGTCGCTGCTCAGCAGCTGCTTGAATGAACCTGCCGTGCCGGCGGACGCGCCGATGCTCACCTGTGGGTACAGGGCTGCCGTTTCCACGCCGATCATCGCGGTGGCGGCCGCCAGGCTGCGCTCGGCCGCGCGGATATCCGGGCGGCGCTGGATCAGCTGGCCACCATCGCCGACCGGAACCGGTTGCTGCAGGCGCGGCGGTTGTTGGCAGTTGGCGACGTCCTGCGGATAGTCGGCTGGTGCGCGTCCCATCAGCGCCGCCAGCGCGAACAGGGCCGCCTGCCGTTCGGCAACCAGATGCGGCACCGCCGCCGCACTGCGGTTGGCCGCCGCGCGCGCCCGGCTGACGTCGAATTCGGTTCCGCGCCCGCCGGCCACCAAGCGCGTGGTGGCGTCCAGCGTGGCGCGCTGCGTATCGAGCACACGCTGCGTCGCCGCCAGGGTGAGGTTGGTCGAACAGATGCCGACATAAGCGCGGGTGACAGCGGCGGCGACCACCACCCGCACCTGGTCACGTGCTGCAGCGACAGCCTCTGCTTCGGCGCTGGCAGCTTCGATACCGCGGCGGATGCCACCTGCCAGATCCAGTGGGTAGGCCAGGTGGATGCCGAGCGCATACACCTGCGGTGGTGAGGTGGGCGAGGTATATCCCCCGGCATGGGCCAGCGTGGCCGATGCATCTGCGTCGGTGCTTACCGAGCCCTCGGCCCGGTACTGCAGCACCATCGCCGTGGCGCGGCGCAGGTTGGCATCAGCCGCGCGCAGATCGGTGTTGGCTCGCAGTGCTTCGCTGACGTAAGCATCGAGTCGTGGATCGTCGTACAGCTGCCACCAGCGGTCCGGCAGCTCGGCCTGTGCGTAGGCCGCCTGGTGGCTCGATATGAATGCGCGGCGGGCTGCCGGGGCGGCGGCAACCGCATTGGCCGGCAGCGTGTAGTCCGGGCCGGACACGCAGCCGGCCAGCGACAGCGCACAGGCGAGCACGCCCACGCGTGATGCGGTGCCGATCACTTGCAGGCTCCCTGCGCGCGCGGAGTGATGGTCACGCTGGCGGTCCTGCCGACGATCAGGCGCGTATCCGGTGCTACGTCGTCCAAGTGGATGCGCACCGGTATCCGCTGCGCCAGCCGCACCCAGGTATACGTTGACGCAACCGATGGCAGCAGGTTGTGGGTGCTCGCGCGCTGATCGTCGGCAATGCCGGCGGCGATGCTCTCCACGTGCCCATGCACGTCGCGGCCATCGCCCATCAGGCGGGCGACAGCGGCATCGCCTTCGTTGATGCAGTTGAGCTTGGTTTCTTCGAAATAGCCTTCGACCCGGAGGCTGGCGCCGTCGATCAGCGCCAGCGCCTGGGCACCCGGCTGCAGGAAGTCGCCCGGGTGCAGGTCGAGGTTGGTGACGATGCCATCGACGCTGGCGCGCACTTCGGTGCGCTGCACGTTCAGCAGCGCCACCCGCCGCTCCGCTCGGGCCTGTGCAAGGCCGGCCACTTCGGTATCGACCTTGGCGGCATTGCGCTCCCGCGTTTCTGAAGCCACCAGGTTGCCCAGCGCGATGTCCCGCTTCGATTCACGGCGGGCAAGGGCAAGCGTGGCCTGCGCGCTGTTCACCGCGGCATCGGCCTTGTCCAGCGCGGCGGCGTAGCGCGGCTGGTCCAGCACCAGCAGCAGCTGCCCGGCTTTCACCCGCTGGTTGTCCTGCACCAGCACCTGGGTGACCAGCCCGCCCATGTCCGACGCCACGCGGATCACGTCCGCGCGCACGCGGCCGTCGCGCGTCCACGGCTGCGCTTCGTAGCGGTTCCACAGGGACAGCGCCGCGATGACGGCGACGGCGAACAGGCAGAGCGTTGCGCTCCAGCGGCCAATGACACTCAACAGGTGCTTCATTTCAGTTTCTCAAGCAGGGGCGCGAGCTGGATCAGCAGCTCCGCCAGGATCACGAACAGCGAAAGGCCCACCAGCGGGCGATAGGCGAACAGCCGGTACAGGCCGAGGCTTGCCAATAGCCGCGAGGCCATCATCGACAGCGCCAGCGCGATGAGTGCCACCGCCAGCAGGCCGGGAACGAAGACGCCGTCAATGGAGATATCGGAGAACATCGACTCAGTCCCCATGTACGATCAACGGAGCGATCAGGTCGCGGCGCAGGCCGCAGAGCAGCGGAAGAACACGTTCGGATGCGCCGTTGTTGCCAGCGATGATCACCTCGCGTGTGCGCTCGAGTGATTCCAGCAGCGGCGTATCCACTGTGCGGCATGTGGAGGTACGGATACGGAAGTGGGCGGACGCGCTGTGCAGCAACTGGGCCAGGCAGTCGTGGCTGCGGCGATCATTTAACGCCCCGCCAATTACGCGCAGTTCGGCCACGGCACTGGCCGCGCGCATGTCCGCAAACAGCGTCCGCAACGCGGGGGCTGCATCCGGATGGCCGCGCAGGCGAGGGGCAAGCAGCGCAAGCCGATCCACCATGCGGCTTGTCCAGTCGCTGGCATTTCCTACCTGCCCGGCGGCGCGGCGTGCGATGTCCCGCCGGATGACATCCTGCAGGCGCGCGCGGCTGCGATTGCTGTCCAGCGTCTGCAGCAGCGACATGCTGCACAGCGCCGCCGCCGTGCCCACGAACAGCGCGACGCTGCTGTTGAGCGCGCCCGCGACGTGGGTGGCATTGGTGGCACCCAACCCGGCGATGAGGGGGAAGGTGAGCACTACCCCCAATGCGGCCATGATGAACGGCGGGCGGGCGAGGAACGAGCCACACACCAGCAGTGCCGGCGCCAGTGCCATGGCCAGGCCGACGAAATCGGACAGGCCCGGAAAGATCACCAGCGCGTAGAACAGCCCGATGACCACGCCGATGGTCGACCCGATCAGATAGCGCATGACATGCCCGGCAGGTGCCTCTGTGGTCCCGAACAACACGCAGGCGGTGCCGATGATGGAGACGGCGGTTGCACCGTCGGACCACGCAGTAGCGATCCACAGCGCGCAGGCCAGTACGATGCCGACGAAGGCGCCCAAGGCGCTGCGCAGGGCGATCCGGTGGTCACGATGCAGCACATGACCGTTCGCCTTCCTGGCAAGGTGCACGGGTACATGCCGGCGCCAGTCCGGGCGGGCGGCGTGCAGCTGCGCTTCCAGCAGCCGGCAGTCGTGATGCGCAGCATCGAGTTCGGCCTGACGTGCGCAGAGATCTGCACGCATCAATTCCTTCCATGTGGTGCGCGCCGTGCCAGCGGGCTGCGCGCGCAACTGGGCCAGTGATTCGTCCACGGCGCTGGACAGCATCAGCACATCGAGCATCCGGTCATGCAGTGCGCGCAGGATCTGCACCTGGGCGACGCCGTGCACACTGTCGAACGGCAGGTGGATGGACAGCGTGTGCAGGTCGAGGAGATCTGCGGCTACCTTGGAGCGATCCGCAGCCAGTACCGTTTCGTTTGCGCCAACGCGCATGTCCCGCGTCCAGTGCTCCGCATCGGCGAGGATCGATGCCACGCGCGCGTGCACACGCGGCGAGACCCGGCGTGGCAACAGCAGGCCATGGACCAGCGTCGCCGCAAGAATGCCGATGGAGATTTCCTGCACGCGGGTGACGGCGATGGTGAAGACGTCATCGGGCACCATCACCGCCGGGAAACCAATCAGGCTGGTGGTGTACCCGGCCAGCAGGAAGGCGTACGCACGCGGTGTGCGGTCGAGCATGGCCAAATACAGGCACAGGCCCATCCAGGCGGCCAGTACCACGCTCAACACCAGCGGCGCGTTCGCGAACCGCGGCACCAGCAGCACCGTAGCAACCGCACCGCCGACCGTTCCCAGCAGCCGGAACAGGCCCCGGCTGAGTGTCGCGCCGGACATCGGCTGCGACACCAGGTAGACGGTGCCGATCACCCAGAACGGGCGGGTCAGGCCGATGCGCAGCGAGACATACAGCCCGAGGATCGCGGCGAGCAGGCATTTGAGCGAGAACAGCAACGCTTCGCCGTCGCCCTTCAATGCGGGCGACATCAACAGCGCGATGGGGCGCGAAAGCCAAGGGCGGGTAGGGACGGGGATGTGCATGCCGCCATCGTATTCAGCGAGCCCCGCCGCCGAATTTCGCTAGAATGTCAGTCTATCGCTGAATCCGGTCATCGAGAATGACTCGCATTTCACTGCCTGGCTTTGATCTGGACCCGGACGCGACGGATCGGCCGGCAGTGGCCAGCCGCCTGCAGGTGGCCGACCACGATGCCGAGATTCCGGTGCATGACCACCGCAAGGGACAGCTGATCCTGGCACTTCATGGCGCGGTGACCTGCGAGGTGGCCAATGCGCTGTGGATCGTGCCGCCACAGTGCGGCGTGTGGATTCCGGGCAGCATGCCGCACAGCAACCGGGCCACCGCCAACGCCCGCCTGTGCTATCTGTTCGTCGAGCCGGGCGTTGTCGACCTGCCACTGCACTGCGTGACGCTGTCGATCTCGCCGATGGTGCGCGAGATGATCCTGCACCTGGCCGATGCGCCGCAGGACTACCCGCGCGGCGGGCACACCGATCGACTGGCGCGAGTGCTGCTGGACGAACTGGTGCAGATGCCGGCCGAGCGGTTGTACCTGCCGGTGAGCGACCACCCCAAAATCCGTGCGCTGGCTGCGGCGCTGTCGGTCAATCCGGCCGACCGCAGCACCATCAGCGAGTGGGCCAAACGCCTGGCGTTGGGTGAGCGCACGTTGACGCGGCTGATTGTTCGGGAAACCGGACTGTCGTTCGGGCGCTGGCGGCAGCAGCTGCATCTGCTGGTTGCGATTCGCGAGCTGGCCGGCGGCGCGGCGGTGCAGCGGGTTTCTGAAACCCTGGGCTATGAATCGGTGACGGCGTTCATCACGATGTTCAAGAAAGCGCTGGGGCAATCGCCTACGCGGTATTTTGCGGCGCGGTTGCGGAATCAGGATTCTGCTGCGCGTGGTGGTTGATGGTGACTGGCTGACGTTGATTTGCTGAAAGGGCGCATCAGCTCTCTGCGGAACTGCGTTTGTCACGTATCGAATAGATCACTGAAAAGATCTTCCAGCCCCGCTCGGTGTGGATCAGCTGGACCCAAGGGCGGCCACCGTTATCGATAATCGTGACCTGAATCTCAGGGTTTGACTTGATTATGTAATCGGCTTCCGCGATAACTGCCCCGTGCGGCATTGCCGCATTCCGGAACAGGGGCGATCCGAAGCAGGGCGCGACAGGGCGGTGAACCGCCTGTGCGCCTTCGTCCCTCCCGGCGCGGTATTCGCCCAGGAAGGAGAACACGGATGTTCGGACGGAAAATGAAGCTGGCGTGTGTGGCGCTGACGATGGCCGCGCTTGGCTGCGCAGCCCCCCTTGCCGCGCAGGCGCAGGAGAGCAAGACAACCTGGCGCATCTCCCGAGGAGGGAGAAGATTGTGAGGCCCTGCTACGGACTGACACGGATACCTGCAATGGAATCACCGGGGGGCGTGGCGCAAGAGCTGGTGCGGTCTGTCATGCGTCGGCGACGCAGAGATATGCTGCGTGTCTTAGCGGAAGCCCTATTCCGCCATTGAATACATGGAACAATTGACAATGAATACGTATGACCATCTCGTCTGTGTCGATGAAGATGCACAGGAATTGGTTGTTTTTCGGGTGGGGCAGATGGGAAGAGGACCTTGTTCACCAGGGTGGCGCTTCCGCAGGTTGAGGGATGGTCTGCCGAGTTGCAGGATCTTGCGAAAGCGCTCGGCGAGAACCTGCTGATCGACTCTCCGGTGATCCGGCGGATTCTTAATGTGCGAGACATGAAACAGGGAGCTCCTCAGCCCTCCAGGAAGGCATAGCATGAGAGCGTTTGATCTGCGGAGATTGAAAAAGGACGCGAAGAAAAGCGGCATGCGGGTCGTTGGAAATTTCTTGATTGCCTCGTATACGCGAGATGTGATCTCTGGGTTTGCGATAGACCCTGCACCGTCTGCTATCTACTTATGGACCTTCGTACTTCCGACCTATGATGATTTGCCGTTCCTGCACATGTCTCTAGGCCAGAGGGTTGCAGTTGCGAAAGGAGATGAACGTTTCTTCTGTGGCATGCATACCGAGTACGTCGAAAATCTTGAGAGGGTGAGAACGGCGGCAGACCTTTTGATCTATGTTGACGGCCTTGACTTCAGGAACGACTACTCCGAATGGATAAAGTACATATCCGCCATTCGGCTTGGCGATTTCTTGGCGGCGGATGCCACGCTGGAGAATCTCCTGGCTTTGCCAATGTCCAGTGCGGTCCAACGTAGATTGGATGCGATTATCTCCGTCCTGAAGAATGGTGGTGAATCGGGCGCGCAGCATCTTCTGGAGACGTGGTCTGTTCAGACGGCTCGATTGGTCGGCGGCAGCTCCTGGGGCAGCGGACGGTAGCGAATCGCCTCGCTGCGCGCAGCCCTAACGCAGCAGGGAATACCACGCTCTGGCAGCAGATCGTTTACCTGCAGTGATACCAGCCGCATGAATGCGGTGAAGCAGGGCAACGCCACATTGGAGAGCTACGCCTACAACCATCGCGGCGAACGCGTGCTGCGCAAGCCGGCCGGTGGTGCGGCTCAGATCACGTTGTACGACGAAGCAGGACAATGGCTGGGCAACTACTCGGCCACGGGCCAGGTGCAGCAGCAGGCCATCTGGCTGGACAACCATCCGGTGGCGTTGATCAACGCGCCGAGCACCGGCGTACCGGAACTGGCCTACGTCCAACCGGACCATTTAGGCACGCCGCGCGTGGTGATCGACCCCGTGCACGATGTTGCGATCTGGGAGTGGAGCAACAAGAGCGAAGTGTTCGGTGATCAGGTTCCTAGTGCTGATCCGGATGGCGATGGCGTGGCGTTCGACTTGGCGCTGCGCTTCCCCGGCCAGCAGTCGACGGATGCGAGTGGGCTGTTCTATAACTACCAGCGCGAGTATGACCCCGCAGTGGGGCGGTATTCGCAGAGTGATCCGATTGGTCTGAGTGGCGGGATCAACAGCTATCTCTAATCATCTGCTATGCCTGCAGGCCGGACGGATCCGCTTGGACTGAAAGACTATTCAGCATGTGAGACAAACGAGGAACTGACGTACGCAAGGCGCAGCGCCCTCAATCCACTTGGAGTCACGATGGTTTTTTTGAATAGCACCACCATTCTTGACTATAGGGCAAAGAATGATGGTCGAATCGGAAAGGATCGAGATACCTTTTTGGTGGACGGAAATAGGTTGAGTGCAGAGAGCTTCGGAAACTACGTTGCGGGATATGGTGCCGCCTACTTTTGGGGCCCAGTTGGCTGGGGGGTGACGAGTCTCGCTGGTATGGTGTATGACATCGAAGACGTGTTCCAGGGGCGACCATACAACTGGGATATGGATAGCAGAGCCGATATCGACGCCGGTGCAATCAGAGCGATGCATGAGATGTTGGGGAACCGGCCTACGGGCTGCGGCTGCGGGGGATAGGACAATGATCTGGACGCTGGTTACTTTCTACGCAGTTCTCTCGGTACTTACGTATTTCGCAATGGTCGGCAGAACTCCTACCAGACGGCTGTTCTCCTCGATCGGAATCGTTGTTGTTCAGATAGCTGCACTTGTGTGGATTCAGATCATTGCCAGAGCGCTGGGTTCGCAGGCAAATCATGGGTCTTTTTCTCTGGGAGTCGGTGAGCTCTACCTCGCCATACGGCCCATCCTCTTGTTCAACGTGGCAGTGTGCATCGCGCTTGTTCTGATCTTTCTGGTTGCTCTATCCGGAAAGAGGGCGGCAGGCGAGTGAGCGAGGGGCAATGCTGTTGTTGAGACGGAGTAACACGCGAGACAAAGGGGGGGCTGCAGTACCGGTGGGCTTTTTCCCGTTCGCTGGTGAGCCTGGAGGCGCAAGGTGCATTCCAAGCGAGTCCCGTTCACCCCTCCACCTGCAACCGCCCCACAGCCTGCGCACTCAACGCCAGGCACGCCAGCATCAGCCCTTCCATCACCCGGTCCCCCACATAATCCTCGAGCTCGCCGTTCTGCCGGGTGCGCTCCGCTGCCAGCAGCACCTCCTGAACCACCCGCAAGCCAGCCAATGCGCAATCGGCGTCGGCCAGCGCCATGCAGCGCCCCGGCAACTGGTGCCGCTCCGGCCAGGGCTGCCCGTCGGCCGCAGCGCCTTTGCCGATGCGTCTCAGGTTGGCACTCAGGGTGTTCGCATCCGCACGGGGCACAGCCCCTGCCAGGTCATCGGCGTTGGCCGGGTCACTGTAGGCGTGCAGAGGGGGCAGGTCAGATCCGTTCATGGCGAGGCTCCGTGCAAGGCAATCGGTAGCCGCCACACAGAGGTGGCGGGCGGTACGTGGTTCGAATCCGGGTTGACGTCAAGCCGGTGGGCGCGAACGCCCCCACGCACCGCCCGCCATAGCCGGCAGACGGATTGCCAGCCGGCGCCACGGAATGTGGACGCCGACTGGCAAGCGCAATCACTCAACGCCAACACGGGATTCGAAACCCGGCCACCCGTTTTCGGTGGCACGCCATCTGAGCCCGCGTCGCTGTGCAATGCCAATCAGAAGAGTTGTAAACAACTCGCGATTGGAGACGCTTTCGGCATTGAACCACGCTGTTAAGTACTGGCAGCGCTGGCTGCCGCGTTGGTCCACCGCGACCAGGCAATCTGCGACAGGGGTCGTGGTTGTAGGGGGTGCGCGGGATGTGTGAGCGGGTTGATGGCGACAAGCCATGGGTAGCGCTGGACCATGCCCGGCGAGCAACGTGGTGTGGCGCTCGGATGCACTCCGCCGGGCATGGCCCGGCGCTACCGTTTCCGTCGCGCCTTGACGTTCCCAGCCACCAAGCGCAGGCTTGCCCAGCACGTTTCCTAACCAGAAGGAGACTTATGACAGCTACCGCGTCTCTGCATCCCACGCCCGACACCCAAGGCCGTTCACGCCTCTGGAACGTCTTCTGGCTGCAAGGGGTCATCCCCAGCAACATGCTCTGGGCCGTTGCCCTCTGGGCCCTAGCCAACCAGCGCACCACCCTGGTGCTGGCGATGTTCGCCGTGCTGCTGCTCTATACCGGATGGATCATCCCCGCGGTCTGGCGCGCGGCACCCACCGCGCGGACCCCGAACCTGGGTGTTGCCGCGCGCGGGCTGACCGTAGCCTGGGGCCTGAATACGGTGCTGGTGATCTTCTTCCTGACCCTGCAGCTGGTGACTCAATAGAACTGGATCGGCTCACCGCTGCGGTCGAAGGCGGCGAAGCGGCCGATCTGGCCGTCGTTGATGGCGTTGACCATCAGCCGCAGCGGGCGGGTGGCCTCGTCGGTGCTGGGGGCGAAGCCTGCACGCCCATCCATTGCCGCCACGAACACCATGTCCCACTCCACGCCGGTGGTGGTGGACTCGCTGGCCAGTGCCTGGAAGCTCGGCACCTCGGCCGGCAGCTTGTCCACGCACAGCACAGGCGACAGGGTGCCGCCCTCACGCCGGTCATGCCGGTCGCGCTGGTCGTCGGTGGGCGATTCGGGCAGGTCGGCGCGGGCGAATACGAACAGCAGGCGTTGCGGTTCGGCCTGTTCGCTGGCGGCCTGCAGCAATTGCTGGAAATCATTCATCATCATGATGGCTGTCACACGCACGCTGCACGGAAAGCCGCATGCTGCCATAACGTCCGGGCGGCGTGGCCGGCGGCGATTGATTTAAGTCATCCCGCTGCCAATGCCTGCCGCGTAGGCTGGCGTCAGTCTCAGCAGGCGAGGGTATCCGGGCCGTTCCGGGCACAGGCAAGACGGTGGAACAACAAGGTGGACCAGCCATGAGCCAACTCACCGACGGATTCGGGCGCAGCTTTCCTTACCTGCGCCTGTCGTTGACCGAGGCCTGCAACTTCCGTTGCAGCTACTGCCTGCCCGATGGCTACCAGGCCGACGGCCGCCCGCGCTTCCTGGCGGTGGACGAGATCGCGCGCCTGGTGCGCGCCTTTGCCATGCTGGGGATGACCAAGATCCGCCTGACCGGTGGCGAGCCCAGCCTGCGCAAGGACCTGGACGAGATCATCGCCACGGTGGCGGCCGTGCCGGGCATCCGCAAGGTGGCCATCACTACCAACGGCACGCTGCTGCCGCGTCGCCTGCCGGGCTGGCACCGCGCCGGCCTGACCGCGCTGAACGTAAGCATGGACAGCCTGCAGCGCGAGCGCTTCAGGACCATCACCGGCCATGACCGCCTGCCGGAAATCCAGCAGGGGCTGGAGATGGCACAGGCATTGGGTCTGCCAGCCATCAAGCTCAATGCAGTGCTGCTGCGCGGCCTGAACGACGACGAGCTGCCGCAGTGGATGGACTTCCTGCGCGACCGTCCTTTCAGCGTGCGCTTCATCGAACTGATGCGTACCGGCGACAACGAAGCTTATTTCCAGCGCCACCATCTGCGCGCCGACGTGGTGATCGAGCAGCTGCTGGCCGCTGGCTGGCACGAGCGCCCGCGCGCGGCCGATGCCGGCCCGGCACGCGAGTTCAGCCACCCGCAGCATCGCGGCACGGTGGGCATCATCGCCCCGTACTCGCGTGACTTCTGCAAGGGATGCAACCGCCTGCGGGTGACCGCCAAGGGTGACCTGCGGCTGTGCCTGTTCGGCGAATTCGGCGTGCCGCTGCGCCCGCTGTTGCAGAGCGACGACGACCAGGACGCGCTGCTGGCACGCATCACCACACAGCTTGGCCTGAAAGCGGCCGGGCACGGATTGCACCAGGGCCAGACCGGGTTGACCCCGCATCTGGCTTCGATTGGAGGATGAGGAACACGATGAGTGGTGAATTGACTGCGGCCTTCCACATGGCCGATGTGCGTGACAAGCGCGTTACCCGCCGCCGCGCGGTAGCGGTGGGCGAGCTGCATGCCGGGCCAGTGGCCTACCCGCTGATTGTCGAGCGCCGGTTGCCCAAGGGCGATGCGCTGGTGATGGCCGAGATCGCCGGGCTGCAGGGCGCCAAGATGGCCTCGATGCTGATGCCGCTGTGCCACCCGTTGCCGCTGGAACTGGTGCAGGTGTACTGCGCGCCGGTGCCGGAGCGGCAGGCGATACGCGTGTGGTGCGAGTGCGCCAGCGAGGCCCGCACCGGTGTGGAGATGGAGGCGCTTGCCGGCGTCAACGCGGCACTGCTGACCCTGTACGACCTGAGCAAGCCGGTGGAGCCGGCGCTGCGCATCGAGGGCGTCCGCCTGTTGTTCAAGGAGGGCGGCAAGCGGGGCCTGTGGCTGCATCCCGACGGCATGGACGAGGGGGAGCGCGCGCGCTTCAGGCCGCGCCCGCCGAAGGGCCTGAACGGTGCGGCCTGCGCGGTGATCACCCTGAGCGATCGCGCCAGCGAGGGTAGCTATGCCGACGAGTCCGGCCCGAAGCTGGTGAGCGGGCTGCAGACGCTCGGTGGCGAGGTGGTGGCTGCCGAGGTATTGCCCGATGGCATCGAGCCGCTGGCGGGCCGGCTGCGTGCGCTGGCGCGCGACGGCGTACGCCTGTGCCTGTGTACCGGCGGCACCGGGCTTGGCCCGCGTGACCTGACCCCGGAGGCGCTGCGTTCGTTGAATGCGCGACCGGTGCACGGCTTGGCGCAGATGGTGCGCGCGTTGAGTGCGCAGCACACGCCGATGGCCTGGCTGAGCCGGGCCGAGGTGGTGCAGCTGGATGACATGCTGGTGTTTGCGCTGCCGGGCAGCCCGCGTGCGGCCGCGCAGTGTCTGGACATTCTGGCGCCGGTGCTGGGCCACGCGGTGGCGATGGTCGATGGCGGTGGCCACGCATGATTGCCTACAGCGAAGCGCTGCAGCACCTGATGGAGGCCGCCACGCCGCTGCCGGCCGAACACTTGCCGCTGCATGAGGCGGGTGGACGCATCCTGGCCACGGACATCATCAGCGGGCAGCCGTTGCCGCCGTTCGACAACTCGGCGATGGACGGCTTCGCGTTGCGCGCCAATGGCACGCCGTTCGAAAGCGATACCGAATTTGTGGTGCAGGGCTGGCAGGCGGCGGGCGACGCCGGTACCGAGGGCGGCGACGGTGCCTGGGAAATCATGACTGGCGCGCGCATGCCGGTTGGGCTGGATACGGTGGTGCCGATCGAGAACGTGGAGATCCTTGCCAGTGAGCAGGGTCGCCCGACCCGCATTGCGTTGAAGAGCGGGGTGAAACCTGGCCAGAACGTGCGCCTGCGCGGACAGGACGTGGAAGAAGGCGAGCGCGTGCTGCAGGCCGGGCAGGCGCTGGACATCAATGCACGCACCCTGCTGCACGCCATCGGCGCGGCCGAGGTGGCGGTGGTGGCACGGCCGAAGGTCGCTGTCATTGCCACTGGCAAGGAGCTGGTGACCGAAGCGGCGCAGGCGCTGGACTCCGGACAGATCCGTGACAGCAACCGGCCCTACCTGATCGGCCGCCTGCAGGCCGCCGGTGCCGAGGTGGTGTGGCAGGGCACGGTAGGCGATGACGTGGCTGCCTTCGATGCGGTGCTTGACGACACGCTGGCTGCGGGCGCGAAGGTGCTGATCAGCACCGGCGCGGTGTCGGCCGGCCGCTACGACTTCATTCCCGATGCGCTGCGCGCCCGCGGCGCCCGCATCGTGTTCCACAAGGTGGCGATCCGCCCAGGCAAGCCGCTGCTGTTTGCAGTGCTGCCCGATGGCGCGCTGTATTTCGGCCTGCCGGGCAATCCGGTGTCGGCGGCGGTGGGGCAGCGTTTCTTCGTTGAACCGGTGCTGCGTCGCCTGCTGGGCCTGGCCGCAGAGCCGCTGCTGCAGCTGCCGTTGCAGGCCGATGTGCGCAAGCCGCCGGGCCTGCGCTTCCACGCGCGTGCGCGGGTGGACGTGGACGCGCAGGGGCGCTTGAGCGTGCGCGTGCTGTCTGGGCAGGAATCGTTCCGTTTGAAATCCATGCTGCAGGCCAACGCCTGGGTGGTGCTGGAGGGCGAGGGGGACCTCGTCGCGGCCGGCACGCTGGTGCGCGTGCAGGGCTGGGGCCACCAGGACCCGCTGCAGCTGGCAACCCAGGAGTCATGATGAAGCAGGTGAATCTGCAGTTGTTCGGTGCGTTTTCCGATCTGGATGCCAGCCGCGAGATCGCGCTGGAGGTGGCCGGTGGCACGGTGGCCGATCTGCGCCAGGCGCTGCGTGAGCTGTTGCCGGTGCGCTTTCCCGGTTTCCGCGCCGGGTTGCTGGACTATTCTGCCTTTGCCGACCAGCAGCGCGTGCTGCGTGACCACGAGGCGCTGCCTGCCGATGGCAAGGTGGCGATCCTGCCGCCGGTGAGCGGGGGCTGAGCCATGAGCAGCAACGTGACGGCAAAGGTGGTGGACCGTGCGCAGCACGCCATCGACCCGGCCGAAGGCATCGCGGCGGTGTCCGACCCGGCATTCGGCGGCATCGATGTGTTCATCGGCAAGGTGCGCGACTTCAATGTGGGGCGGCCGGTGACCGGCATCACCTATGACCTGTTCGAACCGCTGGTGCTGAATGAGATCCAGCGCTTTGCGGCGGAGATCGAAGCGACGTTCGGGCCGAAGCTGAAGCTGTATGTGGCGCATGCCAAGGGCCGCTTGGGCATTGGCGATGTTGCGGTGGTGGTGGCTGCGGGCAGCCCGCACCGCGATGAAGCGTTCCGCGCGTGCCGGCAGTTGATCGAGGCGGTGAAACACCAGTGCCCGATCTGGAAGCAGGAACATTACGAGGACGGCGACAGCGAGTGGAGCGAAGGCTGCACGCTGTGCCACGCCGACGGTGAACCGGCGCATGATCACCACTGACGGCAGTAGATCCACGCCATGCGTGGATGGCGCCTTCCCCTCGCGCTTGGCAGAAGCAGCCACGCATGGCGTGGCTCTACTGAGGCGTACCTGCACGGTTGCTCCATGCGTGGATGGAGCCTTCCCCTCGCGCCCGGCAGGAGCAGCTACGCATGGCGTGGCTCTACTGAGGCGTACCTGCACGGTTGCTCCATGCGTGGATGGCGCCTTCCCCTCGCGCTTGGCAGAAGCAACCACGCATGGCGTGGCTCTACTGAGGCGTACCTGCACGGTTGCTCCATGCGTGGATGGCGCCTTCCCCTCGCGCCCGACAGGAGCAGCCACGCACGGCGTGGCTCTACTGAGGCGTACCTGCACGGTTGCTCCATGCGTGGATGGAGCCTTCCCCTCGCGCTTGGCAGAAGCAGCTACGCATGGCGTGGCTCTACTGAGGCGTACCTGCACGGTTGCTCCATGCGTGGATGGCGCCTTCCCCTCGCGCCCGACAGGAGCGGCCACGTATGGCGTGGTCGGGTTTCCCGCGTGACAACGCCCATTGCCGGCATCCTTCTGGCCGGCGGCCTGTCCAGCCGGATGGGCCGCGACAAGGCATTGCTGCCCTGGCAGGGGCGCACCCTGCTGGAGCACATGCGCGGCACCTTGCGGCTGGCCGGGGCAGACCGGGTCTGGGTGAGCGGGCGCTACCCTGCCTTCGGCGGCATACCCGACCAGATCACGCGTTGCGGGCCGCTCGGAGGCCTGTTCAGCGTGGCGATGCAGATGACCGATGGCCCGGCTTGGGTAGTACCGGTGGATACGCCCCGCTTGACCCCGGATCTGCTGCAGCAATTGCGTGACGGGCATCGCAGCGCTTGCACGATCTTTGACGGGCATCCGCTTCCGATGCTGTTTAATGTGGACAATGAAAGTCGCACGATCCTCGAAAACATGATCCACGATCCCCTCGGCCCGCGTTCCCTGCAGGCCTTGCAACACCGGCTGGACGCGCAGACGCTGCGCCTGGCCCACGCTGATGAAAGCGCCCTGATCAACTGCAATACCCCCACCCAATGGGAGGACGTTGCCTCATGAAGGTGCAGTTGCAACAACAGACAATGCGTCTGCGCCTGGACGAGGCCGAATTGGCCCGGCTGCTGGCCGGTGAAACGGTGGAGAACCTGACCCGGTTCGGCGGCAGTGGTGGTTGGGGTACCGCCGTTTCGCTGCATGGTGGCGAATCGGCCGTGCTGCTCGACAGCGGCACCGATTGCCGCCTGGTATTGCCCCGGTCTTCCGTGGAGGACCTGGCTGGGCGCCTGCCATGCCGCGATGGCCTGGCCTTTGCGCTGTATCTGGACGACGGCACCACGCTGCAACTGCAGTTCGATGTGGATGTGCGCGACAGCGTGCGCCAGCGTGGCGTAACCCGTCGCGGTTCCGCGTCACCGGTTTGACATTTGTCAGGGGCAGGGTGAAAACCCGCCCTTGATTGATCCAGATCAACCCCGTCGTTGCTGCTGCACGGCCTAATGGCTGCATGACGACGGGTTACAACTTGAAAGCAGTACCCACGTCATTCCACAGCCTTGGAGCCATGTATGACCGTCGGTAGCGATCCTGTTGTCCGCAGCACTGCCAGTCCCGGTCGCGTCATCAGCGACTGGACGCCGGAAGATCCCGGCTATTGGGAGCGCACCGGCAAGCGGGTCGCCACCCGCAACCTGGTCATCTCCATTCCCTCGCTGCTGCTGGCGTTCTCGGTCTGGGTACTGTTCTCGGCGGTGACCATCAGCCTGCCGAAGATCGGCTTCGGCTTCAGCACCGATCAGTTGTTCTGGCTGGTGGCACTGCCCAGCCTGTCCGGCGCGACGCTGCGCATCTTCTATTCGTTCGTGATTCCGATCTTTGGCGGACGCCGCTGGACGGCGCTGTCCACTGCGTCGCTGCTGGCACCGACGATCTGGCTGGGCTTTGCGGTGCAGAACCCGGCCACGCCGTACTGGGTGTTCGTGGTGATCGCGATCCTGTGCGGCTTTGGCGGGGCGAACTTCTCCTCGTCGATGTCCAACATCTCCTTCTTCTATCCCAAGCAGAAGCAGGGCCTGGCGCTGGGCCTGAATGCCGGCCTGGGCAATGTCGGGGTGTCGGTGGCCCAGGCGGTGATTCCGCTGGTGATCACGGTGGGCGTATTCGGTGCCCTCGGTGGTGCGCCGCAGCCGGTGGTGGAGGGCGGTGCACCGCTGTACCTGCAGAATGCCGGCTTCATCTGGGTGCCGGCCATTGCGATCTGCGCCGTGGCGGCCTGGTTCGGCATGAATGACCTGACCAGCGCGCGTTCCTCGTTCGCCGAGCAGGCGGTGATCTTCCGCCGCAAGCACAACTGGCTGATGTGCTGGTTGTACATCGGCACCTTCGGTTCCTACATCGGCTTCTCTGCTGGCTTCCCGATGCTGGTGAAGAGCCAGTTCCCCGCCGTGAACCCCCTGGCCTACGCCTTCATCGGCCCGTTGCTGGGTGCGCTGATGCGCTCGGTGGGCGGCAGCATGGCCGACCGCTGGGGTGGTGCGCGGCTGACGTTCTGGGTGTTCGCGCTGATGATCGCAGCGGTGTTCGGCGTGCTGCATTTCCTGCCCAGCGATGGCCAGGGCGGCAACTTCTACGGCTTCCTCTTCAGCTTCATGGCGCTGTTCGTGCTCAGTGGCATCGGCAACGGCACCACCTTCCGCATGATCCCGGTGATCTTCCGCACGCTGCATGAGCGCCTGTCGGCAGGGGCCAACGCTGAAGGCAAGGCCGCGTCGGCGCACCAGGCCAGCATCGAGTCGGCTGCGGTGGTGGGCTTCTCTGGTGCGATCGGTGCCTACGGCGGCTTCTTCATTCCCAAGAGCTATGGCTCTTCGATCACGTTGACCGGCAGCCCCGATATGGCGCTGTACGGGTTCGTCGTTTTCTATGTCACCTGCCTGGCCGTGACCTGGTGGTGGTACTACCGGCGCGGCGCTGAGACGCCCTGCTGACATGAAAACGCACCGCAGCCAGATGACACACACAGCCACGATGCAGATGTCCGCAAAGGGAGACCCCCGATGAGTTATTTTCTTGATCGCTTGCAGTTCTTCAAGCGTGACCCCCAGCCCTTTGCCGATGGCCATGGGTTTGCCAAGAGCGAAGGCCGTGACTGGGAGAACAGCTACCGGCAGCGCTGGCAGTACGACAAGATCGTGCGCTCCACCCACGGGGTGAACTGCACCGGTTCGTGCAGCTGGAAGATCTACGTCAAGAACGGACTGGTCACCTGGGAAACCCAGCAGACCGACTACCCGCGCACGCGCCCGGACCTGCCCAACCACGAGCCGCGTGGCTGCCCGCGTGGCGCCAGCTATTCCTGGTACCTGTACAGCGCCAACCGCCTGAAGTATCCGCTGATCCGCGGCACGCTGCTGCGCCTGTGGCGCGAAGCACGCAGGACCCAGGGGCCGGTGGATGCCTGGGCCAGCATCGTGGAGGACAAGGAAAAGGCGCGCTCGTACAAGACCCGGCGCGGCATGGGCGGTTTCGTGCGGCTGAACTGGGAAGAAGCCAACGAGATCATCGCGGCTTCCAATCTGTACACCGTGAAGCAGTATGGGCCGGACCGCGTGGTCGGTTTCTCGCCGATTCCGGCGATGTCGATGGTGTCCTACGCCGCCGGCGCGCGTTATCTGTCGCTGCTGGGCGGCGCCTGCCTGTCCTTCTACGACTGGTACTGCGATCTGCCGCCGGCCTCGCCGCAGATCTGGGGCGAGCAGACCGACGTTCCCGAATCGGCCGACTGGTACAACAGCCGCTACATCATCGCCTGGGGCTCGAACGTACCGCAGACGCGCACGCCGGATGCGCACTTCTTCACCGAGGCCCGCTACAACGGCACCAAGACGGTTTCGATCTGCCCGGACTATTCCGAGCTGGCCAAGCTGACCGATCATTGGCTGCACCCCAAGCAGGGCACCGACGCCGCGTTGGCGTTCGCCTTCGGCCACGTGATCCTGCGCGAGTTCCATGTGGATTCGCCGTCGCAGTACTTCCAGGACTACTGCCGCCAGTACTCGGACATGCCGATGCTGGTGCGCCTGGAGCGCCGCGCCGATGGCCGCCTGGTGGCCGGCCGTTTCCTGCGTGCCAGTGAGCTGGGAGGGTTGGGCGAAGCCAACAACCCGGACTGGAAGACCCTCGCTTACGACGAGACCAGTGGCCAGATCGTGGTGCCGAACGGTTCGATCGGTTTCCGCTGGGGCGAGAAGGGGCGCTGGAACATCGAGGAGAAGGCCAGCAACGGTGCGGAGACGCGCCTGCGCCTGAGCCTGTCCGAGGCCAACGATGGCATCGAGGCGGTCAGCTTCCCGTATTTCGGTGGCATCGAGAGTGACGGCTGGACCGCCGCCCCGGCCGAGGAAGTACTGGACCGCAACATTCCGGTACGTCGCCTGGCGCTGGATGATGGCAGCCAGACGCTGGTGGCGACGGTGTATGACCTGCTGCTTGCGCAGTACGGCGTGGACCGCGGTTTCGGCGGCGCCAATGTCGCCAGGAGCTTCGATGAGAACGTGCCGGGCACGCCCGCCTGGCAGGAACGCATCACCGGCGTGTCGCGCGGGGAAGTGATCGAGATCGCCCGCGAGTTCGCGCGTACCGCCGACAAGACCCATGGCCGCTCGATGATCATCGTCGGTGCCGGCATGAACCACTGGTTCCACAACGACATGAACTACCGCGGCCTGATCAACATGCTGATCATGTGCGGTTGCGTGGGCCAGACCGGCGGCGGCTGGGCGCACTACGTGGGCCAGGAAAAGCTGCGCCCGCAGACCGGCTGGCAGCCGCTGGCGTTCGGCCTGGACTGGAGCAAGCCGCCGCGCCATATGAACGGTACGTCGTTCTTCTACTTCAACACCGGGCAGTGGCGTTACGAGAAGCTGCAGGTGGACGAACTGCTGTCACCGCTGGCCGACGCCAGCAAGTACAGCGGGAGCCTGGCCGACCTGAACCTGCGCGCGGTGCGCATGGGCTGGCTGCCAAGTGCGCCGCAGCTGGACCGCAACCCACTTCAGCTGGTGCGCGAAGCCGAAGCGGCGGGCGTGGCACCTGCCGACTACGCACTGGGCAAGTTCAAGGACGGTTCGCTGGACTTCGCCTTCGCCGACCCGGATGCCAGCCAGAACCACCCGCGGATGATGTTCATCTGGCGCTCGAACCTGCTGGGCTCTTCGGGCAAGGGCCATGAGTACATGCTGCGGCACCTGCTGGGGACCCGCCACGGCCTGCAGGGCAAGGACCTGGGCGAGATGGGCGCAGTGAAGCCGGAGGAGGTGAAGTGGCGCGACGAGGCGCCGGAAGGCAAGCTGGATCTGCTGGTGACGCTGGACTTCCGCATGTGCACCACCGCGCTGTACTCGGACATCGTGCTGCCCACCGCCACCTGGTACGAGAAGGACGATCTCAATACCTCGGACATGCACCCGTTCATCCACCCGCTGTCGAAGGCGGTGGACCCGGCGTGGGAATCGCGCAGTGACTGGGACATCTTCAAGGAGGTGGCGCGCACCGTGAGCGAGATGGCGCCCGGCGTGCTGGGCGTGGAGAAGGACCTGGTGCTGGTGCCGACCCTGCACGACACCCCCAATGAGCTGGGCATGCCGTTCGGCGTGGCCGACTGGAAGAAGGGCGAGTGCGAGGCCATCCCCGGCCAGACCATGCCGTCGATGACGGTGGTGGAGCGCGATTACCCGAACCTGTATCGCAAGTTCACCTCGCTGGGCCCGTTGCTGGACAAGCACGGCAATGGCGGCAAGGGCATGAACTGGGATACGAAGCATGAGGTGGAATTCCTCGGCAAGTTGAACCATACCGTGCGCGAGGAGGGGGTCAGCCAGGGCCGGCCGGCCATCTCGACGGCGATCGACGCGGCCGAAGTGATCCTGCACCTGGCCCCGGAAACCAACGGCCATGTGGCAGTGAAGGCGTGGGAGTCGCTGGGCGGCTTCACCGGCCGCGAGCACACCCATCTGGCGGAGGGCAAGGAGCACGAGGCGATCCGCTTCCGTGACATCCAGGCGCAGCCGCGCAAGATCATCTCTTCGCCGATCTGGTCCGGGCTGGAAGACGACAACGTCAGCTACAACGCGGGCTACACCAATGTGCACGAGTTGATTCCGTGGCGCACGGTGACCGGCCGCCAGCAGTTCTACCAGGACCACGAGTGGATGATCGACTTCGGCGAGGCCTTCATGAGCTACCGGCCACCGGTCAATACCCGCACCATCGAGCCGCTGCTCAACCAGCGTTCGAACGGCAACAAGGAGATCGTGCTGAACTGGATCACCCCGCACCAGAAGTGGGGCATCCACAGCACCTACAGCGACAACCTGATCATGCAGACGCTGTCGCGCGGTGGCCCGATCGTGTGGCTCAGCGAGGACGACGCGCGCAGTGCCGGCATCGTCGACAACGACTGGATCGAGCTGTTCAACGTCAACGGTGCGATCGCCGCGCGAGCGGTGGTCAGCCAGCGGGTGATGCCGGGCATGGCGATGATGTACCACGCCCAGGAACGCATCATCAACGTGCCGGGTTCGGAGATCTCCGGCACCCGCGGCGGCATCCACAACTCGGTGACCCGCATCGTGCTCAAGCCGACCCACATGATCGGTGGCTACGCGCAGCTTGCCTACGGTTTCAACTACTACGGCACCTGCGGTACCAATCGCGACGAGTTCGTGATCGTGCGCAAGATGGACAAGGTGGATTGGCTGGACGATGAACAGCCCGCTGGTGCCTCGGCATCGGCCAGCAAGGAGGTAGTGTGATGAAGGTCCGTGCACAGATCGCGATGGTATTGAACCTGGACAAGTGCATCGGCTGCCACACCTGCTCGATCACCTGCAAGAACGTGTGGACCTCGCGCGAGGGCGTCGAGTACGCCTGGTTCAACAACGTGGAAACCAAGCCGGGCATCGGCTACCCGAAGGAATGGGAAAACCAGGAGAAGTGGAATGGTGGCTGGGTGCGCACCGGCAGCGGCAAGCTGGTGCCGCGCGCCGGTGGTCGCTGGCGGATGCTGGCCAAGATCTTCGCCAACCCGGACCTGCCGCAGATCGACGACTACTACGAGCCGTTCGATTTCGACTACCAGAACCTGCACACCGCCAAGGACAGCCAGCACCAGCCGACCGCGAGGCCGCGCTCGCTGATCAGTGGCGAGCGCATGCAGAAGATCGAATGGGGCCCGAACTGGGAGGAGATCCTGGGCTCGGAATTCAGCAAGCGCTCGCGCGACTACAACTTCAATGAAGTGCAGAAGGAGATCTACGGCGCCTTCGAAAAGACCTTCATGATGTACCTGCCGCGCCTGTGCGAGCACTGCCTGAACCCGGCGTGCGTGTCGGCGTGCCCGTCGGGCGCGATCTACAAGCGCGAGGAAGATGGCATCGTGCTGATCGACCAGGACAAGTGCCGCGGCTGGCGCATGTGCGTGTCGGCGTGCCCATACAAGAAGATCTATTACAACTGGAAGAGCGGCAAGTCGGAGAAGTGCATCTTCTGCTACCCGCGCATCGAGATGGGCGAGCCGACGGTATGTTCGGAAACCTGTGTCGGCCGCATCCGCTACCTGGGCGTGATGCTGTACGACGCCGACCGCATTGCCGAGGCCGCGTCGGTAGCTGCCGAAAAGGATCTGTACCAGGCCCACCTGGATATTTTCCTGGACCCGCATGATCCGGCGGTGATTGCTGCTGCGCGCGCCGAAGGCATTCCGGACAGCTGGCTGGAATCGGCCAAGCAGTCGCCGGTGTACAAGCTGGCGATCGACTGGAAGCTGGCGCTGCCGCTGCACCCGGAGTACCGCACGCTGCCGATGGTCTGGTACGTACCGCCGCTGTCACCGATCCAGTCGGCGGCCGAGCGGGGCCGCATCGGCATGAGTGGCGAGCTGCCGGACGTGGCCTCGCTGCGCATTCCGGTGCGCTACCTGGCCAACATGCTGACTGCCGGTGACGAGGCGCCGGTGGTGCGTGCGCTGGAACGCCTGATGGCGATGCGCGCCTGGCGCCGGGCCAAGAACGTGGACGGCGTGGAAGACACGGCGGTGCTGGACCAGACCGGGCTGACCGTGGCACAGGTTGAAGAGATGTACCGCTACCTGGCCATTGCCAACTACGAGGACCGTTTCGTGATTCCGACCGCACACCGCGAGTACGCCAACGATGCCTTCGGCGAGCGCGGCGGCTGCGGTTTCACATTCGGCAACGGCTGCAACGGCGACAGCCCGGCCGACCTGTTCGGGCAGCGCAAGAGCACCAGCTTCGTGGTGAACAACGGCCCGAACCACCGCCGCAAGGAGGTGGTGTGATGAGCGTACTGAAGCTGGTGGGGGTGCTGCTGGACTACCCCCGCGACGAACTGTGGCAGCACGGCGAGGAACTGCTGGCGGCGTGCGATGAGGCGGCACTGACACCGGCGCGGCGCAGGCAGCTGCGTGGTTTCGTACAGCAGTTGCTGGACAGCGATCCGTTGGATGCGCAGGCCGCCTGGCTGGCGACCTTCGACCGCGGCCGCTCGATGAGCCTGCTGCTGTTTGAACACATTCACGGCGAATCGCGTGACCGTGGCCAGGCCATGGTGGACCTGGTGGAGACCTACCGCCGCAACGGCTTCGAACTGGATGCCCGTGAGCTGCCGGACTACCTGCCGCTGCTGCTGGAGTTCCTGGCCCACCAGCCGGAGACCGAAGCGCGCGAGTGGCTGCACCATATCGGCCACATCGCCGGGATGCTGGCCGCGCGCGCCACCGAGCGTGAGCTGCCGCACGTGCCGCTGCTGGAGATCCTGGTGGAAGCTGGTGACGGCAAGGTCAACCTGGAGGCGCTGCGGCAACGCGCCAGTGAGGAACCCCGCGACGATACGGCCGAGGCGATGGACCGGTTGTGGGAAGAGGAAGCGGTGCGTTTCGGTGCCGAAGCGCCCGCTGAAGACTGCAAGCCACCGACGCGCTCGCCGGCCCGTCCTGTGCATCGTGAGGTCCAGCCATGAACTACTACCTGCATCAATTCGCCTTCCAGTACTACCCGTACATTGCCGTGGCGGTGCTGCTGATCGGCAGCTGGGCGCGCTATGACAAGGCCATGTACACCTGGCGCACCGGTTCCAGCCAGATGCTGTCGGACAAGGGCATGCGGATCGGCAGCAACTGCTTCCACATCGGTATCCTGGCCATCCTTGGCGGCCATCTGGTCGGCCTGCTGACCCCGCACGCGGTGTATGAGCACTTCATCACCTCCTCGCAGAAGCAGATGCTGGCGATGGTGGTGGGCGGCGTGTTCGGTGCGCTGTGCTTCATCGGCATCAGCATCCTGCTGGTGCGTCGCCTGACCAATGCCCGCGTGCGCGCCACCGGCAGCTTCGGTGACACCCTGGTGCTGGTGCTGCTGTTCGCCCAGCTCTGTCTTGGCCTGTACAGCATCCGCGTATCGTCCGGGCATCTGGACGGTGGGGTGATGGTGCAGCTGGCCGAATGGGCGCAGCACATCGTGACCTTCCGTGCCGGTGCTGCTGACTACATCGAGGGCGTCAGCTGGGTCTACAAGATGCATATCTTCCTGGGCCTGACCCTGTTCCTGATCGCGCCCTTCACGCGGCTGGTGCATGTGTGGAGCATTCCGGTCAGCTATCTGTGGCGGCCGTACCAGGTGGTGCGCCGTCGCCAGGCGGCGCTGCGCTACGGGCCGCGGGAGTAAGCCATGGGCAACCTGCCGAAGTTCCTGCCGATCACCGTGATCGATTCCGCCCAAGCGGTTCCGGCCGAGGCCCACCAGCACCAGCATGACGGGGCAGGGGAGGGGCCGCGCTCGCTCGGGCAACCGGCACCGTGCCGGTTGTTCGTGGAGGACACGGCGATAAGCGAGGCCGACATCGCCCGCGAGATGCAGCACCATCGGGCACTGCGCCCGGAACAGTCGCGTGCCGAGGCGGCGCGCGCACTGGTGGTGCGTGAACTGCTGCGGTTGGAAGCGCAGCGCCTGGGCCTGCTGGCGCCGGCAGGCGGCCGGGTCAGCGATGAGGAAGTGCTGATCCAGCAACTGCTGGAAGACGCGATCGAAGACCGCGTGCCGACCGACGAGGACTGCCAACGCTACTTCGAGCAGAACCCGGAGCGATTCCGCTCACCGGATCGGGTACGGCTGCGCCATATCCTGCTGGCCGCGCCGGCCGATGATGTGGCCGGGCGGCTGGCCGCACGCACCGAGGGCGAGCGTCTGGCCAATGAACTGAAAGCAGCGCCGCACCTGTTCGCCGACTTCGCCCTGCGCCATTCGCGCTGCCCGTCCAGCAGTGACGGCGGTGACCTGGGCTGGCTGCAGCGTGGGCAGACCACGCCGGAGTTCGATCGCCAGGTGTTCCGCCTGCGCGAGGGCCTGGCTGGCTTCCCGGTGGAATCACGCTGGGGCTACCACGTGGTCAGCATCGATGGGCGCGAGGAGGGGCAGCCGCTGCCGTTCGACGCAGTGCTGCCACAGATCCGGGACTACCTGGAGCTGCAGGTGCGCCAACGCGAGGTGCAGGCGTACCTGCTGCAGCTGCAGGAGCGCTACCCGGTGCGCGGACTGGATGAGATCGAAGCCGAAGCCGAGGTCGGCTGACCCACTCTTGAGGAAGGAGATTGCATGAACCAGGCCCTTGCCCCCGCCAGTGCCGGGCAGCAGCAGCGTGCGCTGTGGCTGAGCACATTCGCCTTCACCGTGTGCTTTGCGGTGTGGATGATCTTTTCCATCATCGGTATCCAGATCAGCGAGCAGCTGGGATTGACCGACACCCAGTTCGGCCTGCTGATCGCCACCCCGGTGCTGACCGGCTCGGTCAGCCGCGTGTTCCTCGGCATATGGTCCGACCAGTTCGGCGGCCGCAAGGTGATGGTGCTGGTGATGCTGTGCGGCGCAGTGGCTACCTGGATGCTGACCTATGCCCACACCTACCCCCAGTTCCTGTTCGCCGCGCTGTGCGTGGGTATTGCCGGTGGCAACTTTTCGGTGGGCGTGGCCTATGTGTCCAGGTTCTTCCCGGCCAGCAGGCAGGGCACCGCCCTGGGCATCTTCGGCGCCGGCAACATCGGCTCGGCGGTGACCAAGCTGCTGGCGCCTTTGGTGATGGTGGCCGCGGGCTGGACCATGGTGGCCAAGGTGTGGGCGGTCGCGCTGGCGGTCACCGCCGTGCTGTTCTTCCTGTTCAGCAAGGAAGACCCGTCGCTGGAACAGCGCCGCCGTGACGGGGTGAAGCCGGTGCCGTTCTCCGAGCAGATGGCTCCGCTGAGGAACCTGCAGGTGTGGCGGTTCTCGTTGTACTACTTCTTCGTGTTTGGTGGTTTTGTGGCACTGGCGTTGTGGCTGCCGCATTACCTGGTGGGGGCGTACGGCATGGACGTCGGCACCGCCGGCATGCTGGCAGCCTGCTATTCGATTCCGGCCAGCCTGTTCCGCGTGGTGGGCGGTTGGATGTCCGACAGGATGGGGGCGCGCCGGGTGATGTACTGGACATTCAGTGTGTCGGCCATCTGCACCTTCCTGCTGGCCTACCCCGATACCGAGTACGTGGTGAAGGGCATCCATGGCCCGATCCACTTCCACCTGGCCATCGGCGTGGTGATGTTCACCGTGCTGGTGTTCGTATTGGGCTTCTTCATGTCGCTGGGCAAGGCTGCGGTCTACAAGCACATCCCGGTGTATTACCCCAGGCACGTGGGTGCGGTGGGCGGTGTGGTGGGCATGATTGGCGGCCTGGGTGGCTTCATCCTGCCGATCGTGTTCGGTGCGCTGAACGATGTCCTGGGCATCTGGAGCAGCTGCTTCATGTTGCTGTTCGTGGTGGTGTCCGCTGCCCTGGCGTGGATGCACTTCGCGATCCGCCGGATGGAGCGTCGACACTTCCCGCAGATCGATCGGGAGACCGATCTGCCGGAGGCCATCGATGCGGCTGCCGCGGAACGGGCGCGCGGCACGTGAATGGCAGTGCCGGCCGCTGGCCGGCACCTCAGCGCAATACGTCACGCTTGATTTCAATCAGGGCTACGCGAAGAGGATCGCGCGAGGATGACAGCCATGAGCTTCCACGTTGATGCGAGCGAGGACACAGCGCTGCAGGCCGCATTGCTGCGGCAGCCGCGCCATGTGCTGTTTCCACCGGCCGGCCATTTCAGTGCCGGCTTCGGTGAAAGCGGCTGGCGTACTGCCGTGCAGGCCAGCAACGAGCACCTGATTCCACGTGGCCTGACGCTGGGCTTCCAGACCGGGCGCATGGGGACCGATGTGCCGGCCGAACGCTATCTCGACACATTGCTGGCCGCGTTGCGCCTGCAGGCAGATGCCTTGGCCGAAGACCGCGAGGTAGTGGCGATGGTGCTGCAGCTGGGCCTGGCCGAGGCACTGCCGCCGGTTCTGCTGGGGCAGCTGCTGGATGCGGTGCCGCAGTACCTGCGCACCGTGGCCCGGCCGCAGGTGGAGGCACGGCTGGATGCCGGCAGCGGCTTGTCGCCTGCACAACTACGTGCAGTGGGTTGCACGCGACTGAACGTGATCGACCGCGCCGATGCGCCTGGCCCGGCAGTGCTGGCGCAGGCGCGCGACGCCGGCTTCACTGCCCGCTACTACCAGCTGCGTGTGCCCGCTGCGGAGGATGCCGGATTCATCGGGCGCCTGCAGACCGTGCTGGCAGATGCGCCCGAACGCGTGCTGTTGCCGGCGCCGTGTGCGCTGCCAGAGCATCCCTCATCGGAACGCTGGCTGCAGGCATGGCGATTGCTGCGCGAGGCAGGCTATGTGGGTATCGGCGGCGACCATTACCAACGCGGGGACCTGCCGGACCCGAACGGCCCGGGTGACGGCCAGCGTCATTGCGATCTGGCAGGCGTGCCCCGCCGCGATCGCAGCGATTTCATCGGCATCGGCCTGGCGGCGTGCAGCCAGATTGGCGAGGTGTTCTGCCGGACGGAGGATGACCTGGAGCGCTGGCAGGCACGCCTGCGGGCAGGGCATGTGGGCGTGGCCGCTGGCCTGATCCTGTCGGAGGAGGAGCGGCTGGCTGCGGAGGTCGCGCAGAGCATCGCCTGCGATCATGCGCTGGATGCTGCTGCCTTCGAATGGCGCAATGATGTTCCGTTCGATGAATGCTTTGCCGAGACCCTGCCTGCACTCGCACCGCTGCTCGCGCGGGGCTGGGCGCGCTGGGACGGCCGCGTGCTTCGCCTGGCCGAGGAAGGGCGGTTGCTGTGGCGTATGATGGCCGCATGTTTCCGGCCGGCGGCCGCCATCGCTTGAGTGCTGTCCCGATGTCTTCAACTCCGCCCTCACAGGCCCGGCCCGGCCGGACCACGCCGAATCCTGCCGCCGCCGATGATGGCGACGCGCTGCATTTCTGCAGCACCTGTGCCTTCTCCGATGCATGCATGTCGCAGGGCTATGACAAGACGGCGCTGGGCGAACTGCATGTCCTGGTCGACCACGTGGGGCCGTTCCATGCGGGTGATTACATCTTCCGTGCGGGTGAGGCCTTCGATTCCATCGCCGCTGTGCGCGCAGGCATGGTCAAGACCTTCGTCGACGACAGCCAGGGCAACGAGCAGGTGCTGGGCTTTGCTTTGCCGGGCGAGGTGATCGGGCTCAATGCGATTCACGGTTCGCGCTTCCCCTGCAATGCGGTGGCACTGGATACGGTGCACCTGTGCCGCATTTCGTTCCCCAAGCTGAGCCTGCTGGCCACCCGCATGCCAGGGCTGCAGGCCAAGCTGTTCAGCCTGCTCAGCGCGGAGATCGGCAAGGTCGCCACGCTGGCGGCCAACCACCGCACCGAGGAGCGGATGGCAGCGTTCCTGCTGGATATGTCGGCGCGTTACGCGCGGCGTGGTTTTTCCGCGACCCGCTTCAACCTGACCATGGCCCGCACCGAGATCGCCAATTATCTGCGGATGGCGCCGGAGACGGCCAGTCGCGTGCTGCGGCGGTTGAGCGATGATGGTGTGATTGCGGTGAAGCAGCGCGAAATCCTGCTGCTGCAACCCGACCGGCTGGCGGCACTGGCTGTGGCCGATGAAAACGAACCCGATTGAACCTGGCCAGGGAGCCGACGATGAAGCGATGGGCAATGGTGTTTCTGGGTCTGCTGGCCACGCTGCCTGCGTGGGCTGGTAACCTCACCGTGTCGGCGGCATCCAGCCTTACCGAAAGCTTCCGCGAGTTGGGCGCAGCCTATGAGAAGGCGAGCCCGGGCAGCAGGGTCGATTTCAACTTTGCCGCTTCCGGAGTACTGCTGCAGCAGATCGCGCGCGGCGCGCCGGTGGATGTGTTCGCTTCGGCCGATGAAGCAACGATGGACCAGGCTGCGCAGCAGAAGCTGCTGGCGGCCGGTACGCGCGAGGTCTTCGCGGTGAACGCGTTGTGGGTGGTCGTGCCGCCGCAGGCGAAGGCGCCGCCGCGCGCACTGGCCGATCTGGCGGGTGCAGGCGTGCAGCGCATCGCAGTGGGCAACCCGGACAGCGTGCCGGTGGGCCGCTACGCGCGGGGAGCGCTGCAGGCCGCCAAGCTGTGGCCGGCCGTGCAGGGCAAGGTGATCAGTACGCAGAACGTGCGGCAGTCGCTGGATTACGTTGCGCGGGGTGAGGTGGATGCGGGCTTTGTCTACGCCACCGACGCGCAGGCAATGCCTGATCGCGTGCGGCGCGCGTTCCAGGTTCCGGTTGCCGGACGCATCGCCTATCCGCTGGCGGTGGTGCAGGCCAGCACGCAGCCGGTGGAAGCCAGGCGCTTCGCGGCGTTCGTGCGCTCGGCGCAGGGCCAGGCGATCCTGCACAAGCACGGGTTCGGCAAGCCCTGACGGATGGACCTGGACTGGAGCGCACTGGGATTGTCGTTGAAGGTGGCCGGCTGGGCCACGGCGATCAATCTTGTTGCCGGCGTGGCACTTGGCGCGCTGCTGGCGCGACGGCGCTTTCCCGGTCGGGAACTGCTGGATTCGATACTGACCCTGCCGATGGTGCTGCCGCCGACGGTGCTGGGCTATTACCTGCTGGTGCTGATCGGGCGCAATGGCCCGATCGGCGCCTGGTTGCAGTCGTGGTTCGGCATCAACCTGGTGTTTACCTGGCAGGCGGCGGTGATCGCTGCTGCGGTGGCGTCGTTTCCGCTGGTGTTCAAACCGGCACGCGCTGCATTCGAGGAAGTGGACGGTCAGTTGGAGCAGGCCGCGCGCACGCTGGGCGTGTCCGAAGCGGCGGTGTTCTTCCGCATCACCCTGCCGCTGGCATGGCGCGGGATTCTGGCGGGCCTGCTGCTGGCGTTCGCACGGGCGATGGGTGAGTTCGGCGCCACGCTGATGGTGGCCGGCAGCATTCCGGGCCGCACGCAGACTTTGTCGATCGCCATCTATGAAGCGGTGCAGGCGGGGCAGGATGGCAAGGCCAATGCGCTGGTGATCCTGACGTCGGTCGTGTGCATCGTGATCCTGCTGCTGGCCGCGCGGCTGGTGGGCGGGCGCCGTCGGGAGCTGCGCGATGTGGCTTGACCTGCAGGTGCAGCGGCGATTGCAGGCGTCCGGCCAGACGTTCGAGCTGGACGTTGCGCTGCAGTGCACGCAGCGGCAGGTGGTGCTGTTCGGGCCTTCCGGTGCCGGCAAGAGCCTGACGCTGAAAGCGGTGGCCGGCCTGCTGCGCCCGGAGCATGGGCATGTGCGCCTGCACGGGCAGACACTGTTCGATGCGGGAGCGGGGGTCGATCTGCCACCGCAGCGTCGTCGACTGGGTTACGTGTTCCAGGACTACGCGCTGTTTCCGCACCTGAGCGTGCGCCAGAACGTTGCGTTCGGGCTGCAGCGGGGCTGGTTGAATCCACCGCGCGGCACCCGTATCGAGGCAGTGGAGCAGTGGCTGCAGGCATTCCGGATCGAGCACGTGGCGGATCTGCTGCCGTCGCAGGTATCTGGCGGACAGCGCCAGCGCACGGCGTTGGCGCGTGCACTGGTGACCCGGCCGCAGGCGTTGCTGCTGGACGAACCGTTCGCAGCGCTCGACCACGACCTGCGCCAGCACCTTCGCCAGGAGCTGGAAGCCGTGCTGGATGAAACCGGTATTCCACTGCTGCTGATCAGCCACGACCCGCAGGATGTGGCGGTGTTCGGCCAGCAGGTGGCGCGTGTGGTGGACGGGCGCATCGTCGGTGGATGACGCGCGGCGGTCGTACCGGGCCATATCCTGGCGCGCCGTGTATCCACGCGGGTAGTGCCGGCCGCTGGCCGGCAGCGTCGTAGGGACGGTTCAATACAGCTCGCAGTGGGTGCGGCCCTCACCGCGCAGGGCATCCCAATGGCCTTCGCCGCCGATCGCGTCGATGGCTTCGCGCATCGCACTTTCCAGGTGGCTCTTGTTGCCACACAGGTAGATGTGGCCGCCACGGGCCAGCACTTCCCGCATCTGCGTGGCCTGCTGCTGCAACACATGCTGCACATAGACCTTCTGCGCAGCATCGCGCGAGAACGCGGTGTGCAGGCTGGCCAGTACGCCACGCGCCTGCCAGTCCTGCAGCTGCTCGCGGTACAGGAAGTCATGCTCGCGGTGCTTCTCGCCGAACACCAGATGGACCTCCCGCGCATCGCCGGTTGCCTGCAGTTCCTGCATCAGGCCCATCAGCGGCGCGATGCCGGTACCGGTGCCCACCAGCAGCAGAGGTGCGTTGCCGCCTTCGGGCAGGTGGAAGCCCGGATTGGAGCGGCAGTACACGCGCGCCGTGTCGCCGCCGTGCAGCAGGCTGCCGGTGGCGGTGCCGAAGCGTTCGCGGCCACGCAGGGTGTAGCGCACTTCGCGCACGCACAGGCTCAGCTGGTCATCGCGCGGATGCGAGGCAATCGAGTAGGCGCGCGGCAGGCAGGGTGAGAGCAGCTCGCGCAATCGCGCCAGCGGAACCGACTGCGGGGTGGCGTGGTCCTGCAGCACGTCCAGCAGGTCCAGGCCATGCAGGTAGGCGTCCAGTTCGCGTTTCTGGCTGATCTTCAGCAGGCTTTTCAGTACGTCGCTACCCCCCAGCCTGGCCAGTTCGCGCAGTACGCCCTTGCTGAGCAGGCGCAGTTCGCGGTCGCGCAACGCGTCGACGGCGCTGGAATCGCCATACCAGCTGGCCAGGGCCTGCAGCAGCGCAGGATCATTTTCTGCAACCAGATGCAGGGTGTCGCCGGCCCGGTAGGCCATGCCGCTGCCCGCGATGTCCAGCTGCAGGTGCCAGGCGGCGGGGGTGCTGTGATTCAGTCGGCGCCGTTCGACAATGCCGGCGGCGAACGCGTTGTCTTCGCCGTAAGCCGTCACCTGCAGGCGCAGATCCTGGCCGGCGGTCGCATCACCGTCCAGTACCTGGCCCAGCACCGGCCGCCACTGCTGGAAGAACTGTTCGTAGCCGAGGTCGGCGTCGACACGGTGCAGTAGTGGCTGCGCCTGACGATCACTCAACGCTGCATCCAACGCCTTGGTGAAACCGCAGAAGCTGGGGTAGCCGGTATCCCCCAGACCGAACACCGCGTAGCGCAGTCCGGGCAGGGCGGGCGCCTGTCGCAGCGACTCGAAGAAGCGCTCGCCATTGGCCGGTGGCTCGCCGTCGCCGAACGAGCTGGAGATGGCCAGCAGCACATCGCCGTGGCCGAGGCCGGCCACATCGATGTCATTGAACGGCAGGACCTGCGGTCCATGCGGCTGCAGTTCCGGGTCCGCACCCAGGCGTTGGGCCAGGGCGCGGGCGTTGCCCGACTCGGAGGCGAAACCGACCAGCAGCCGGCTGATGGGCCGGCGTGTGGGGATGGCGTTCACGCAGCCTCGTAGAAGTCGTCGAACTTTTCCTTGCTGAACTCGACCAGGTCGTAGTTCTGCATCAGGTCGTTCACCACGCGGCGGATGCTGATGTACGAGGTGATGTTGCCATCTGCGTCGAACAGCGGCTGCACGGTGGTGTCGACCACGTAGAGCACGCCGCCCTTGCCAAGGTTGGGGACGATGCCGGTCCAGGTCTTGCCGGCCTTGATGGTGTCCCACATGTCCTTGTAGACGGCCTTGGGTACGTCAGGATGGCGGACGATGCTGTGCGGCTGGCCGATCAGTTCCTCGCGCGCGAACCCGGTGAGCGTGCAGAACAGGTCGTTGGCATAGGTGATGTTGCCCTGCAGGTCGGTGGTGGAGATCACCATCACGTTCTGCATGGCGTTGAGCAGCTGGGCGTTGTCGGGGGTGTAGCTCATCGCAGGTCCTTTGGATGCCGGTGACGCCGGCGTATTGGGTTCCTGCATAGAGATACGCGCCCGTGGCGTGGGGCGGATTGATATAGGTCAAGCGTGTGCCCGGAGGGGGCTGCGACCGGCTGTCGCAGGGAGGGGCGGCGCTAGTGGGCGCTCACCCCATCACATACCGCAGCACACCCGCCGATACCACGCCGATCAGCACGGTCGGCAGCATCGACAGCCGCGTGGCCGCAAGCAACGTGATCGCCAGTGCGGCCAGATCGGCCGGCTTGTCGGCCACGAAATCCGGGGCGATCACCGAGATCAGCACGCAGCCCGGGGCGGCTTCCATCACCGTCACCGCGCGCTTGCTCAGGGTGCGGTTGCGCAGCGCGAGGAAACCGATGATGCGGGTGAGATAGGTGGCGGCGGCCATCAGGATGATGGTCAGCACCGAGGTCCAGTGGATCAGTCCGTTGAAGATCATGCGGCGTCCTCGGCCAGCAGCCACGCAGCGGCCAGACCGGCCAGCGCGCCGCTGGCGACGTACCAGGCGCCGGGCACCAGCAGGTAGGTGCCCGCTGCCACCACCAGGCTGACCAGCCATGGCCGGGCGGCGCGCATGCCTTGCCACATGCCGCGCAGCAACACCAGGAACACGGCGGGGAAGGCCATGTCGAAGCCATAGGCGTGGATGTCACCGAGCAGTGGGCCGACGATCGCCCCCAGCGCGGTGCACAGTACCCACACGGTGTACAGGCCGGCCGACACGCCGAGGTAGTAGGACAGGCTGAAGCCCAGTGCCCGACGGCGCGCATCGGCCACGCCCAGTGCCCAGCTTTCATCGCACATGAAGAACAGCGCCGGCAGCACGCGACGGCGCGGCAGGTGCTGTAGCAACGGCGCCAGGCTGGCACCCATCAGCAGATGGCGGCTGTTGACCAGTGCGGTGATCGCTACGATCAGCGCGATGTGTGGCGGCGAAGTCCACAGTTCGACCGCGGCGAATTCAGACCCACCGGCAAAGTTGAGGCCGGTCATCAGCGGCACTTCCAGCGCCGACAGGCCCTTCTGGGCGGCCTGGGCACCGAGCACCAGGGCGAAAGGAATGAAGCCGATCATCACCGGCACGGCGGCGCGCAGGCCGCGCAGGAATTCGGCGCGCGGTGCGGTGTCGCACACGGGATCAGGCAGGGGCAGGGTGGTTCGGGCGTCCATGGATCAACAACGGGTGGGGGTGGCCCATGCTAACGGTCCGATCACGCAATCGGGTTGCGTTGATGCCATTGAGTCGACGGAATGTAGAATATCATGCGGCCATCAGCCTGATGGGTGAAATGTCATGCAGTACCAGCTCGATAACCTGGATCGCCGCATCCTCGACGCCCTGCAGCGCGATGGTCGCCTGCAGAACCTGGAGCTTTCGCGACAGGTGGGGCTGTCGCCGTCCGCCTGCCTGCGCCGGGTCCGCCTGCTGGAAGAGGGCGGCTACATCGATCGCTACGTGGCCCTGCTCAACGCGGCGAGGATCGGGCGTGGGTTCACGGTGTTCGTCCGCGTGTGGCTGCGTGGCCAGGACGAAGACACCACCAACCACTTCATCAACAGCATCAAGTCCTTCCCGGAAGTGCTTGAATGCCATCTGATGGCGGGCGACTGCGACTTCCTGCTGCGGGTGGCCGTGGCCGACCTTGATGCGTACCGGCAGTTCCAGATACAGCACCTCAACCGGATCGCCGGGGTGCAGAACACCAAGACCGAAATCCCCATGCAGCGGATCAAGCAGACCACTGAACTGCCGGTCTGAACGGCCCGGCGCGTCCCCTGCGCGCCGCCGTCATCGCAATGACACGTGACGCCGCTACGGTTTGACCCGCTTGCCGGCCGTGCGCAGGTCGACCCGCCTGGTCGCACCGCGCTTCGCCGCTGCAGCTGATGTCGCTGCCGAGGGTCATGTGTTCTACGTCAGGGGGCTGAATGGACAGCATGCGATCAGACGTTGGAGGGTGGCGGCCGCCGCCGGGTTGCTGTTCGCCTTCGCTGCCGCCGCACAGGACGACATCCGCGCCTATGACATTCCCGCGCAGCCGCTGGAACAGGCGGTCGAGCGCTTCAGCGTCGTCAGCGGCTGGTCGGTGATGTATCCCGGCGACCTCGGCACGGGCCGCAGCAGCCATCCGCTGCAGGCCAGCCTGCCGCCACTGCAGGCGCTGCAGGTGGTGCTGCAGGATACGGGTGTCGAGGCCGAGCTGATCGGCGCGCAGCGCGTGGTCCTGCGCCGCGCCGCACGCGCCGCTGCCGAGGCCTCTGCGACCGGTGTGGCCAGCGAGCTCGGGCTGCGTCGCCGTTTCGGCGACCTGCAGCAGCGGCTGCGCACTGCGTTCTGTGGCGACCCTGACCTTGCACCGGGCGCCTATGCGGCGACGCTGCGCTTCCGCATTGCCAACGACGGCCAGGTGCAGGAACCCGAACTGCTTGCCGGCAGCGGCAGCACCCGCCGCGATGCGCGTCTTCTGCAGGCGATGCAGTCGCTGCGGGTGGGCGCCGATGCTGCCGCGCTGCCGCAGCCGGTGACCCTGCAGATCCGCCCTTCCAGCGCGGGCCACGACTGTGGCCGGCGCCCGCCCCAACCATGACGTCAAGGAATCGAACATGAGCAACAGCACGGCTGGGGCGGTGGACCTGATGGACCATCTGCTGGGCGCGTACGACGAACTGAAGCGCCGCCTGGTGCGCAAGCTGGGCTCGGAAGAGCTGGCCGGCGACGCGCTGCAGGACACCTGGATGCGCCTGAGCACGCGTCGCGATCGCCTGGACCCGGTACAGAACCCAGCGGCGTACCTGCTGCGCATGGCGATGAACACCGTGATCGACCGCCAGCGCGCCGACCATCGCCTGCTGAGCCTGGAAGAAGTGGATACGTTGATGGACATGGCCGATCCCGGCCCGGGGCCGGCACAGGCGGCCGAGCAGGAGATGGCGCTGGAAGACATGGTCGGCCTGCTGCAGCGGATGCCCGAGCGCCGCCGCCGGATACTGCTGGCGATCCGCGTGGACGGCCTGCAGCAGCGCGATGTGGCCGAGCACCTGGGCGTGTCGTTGCGGCTGGTGCAGCGTGAGCTGAAAGCCGCACAGGATTACCTGGCCGAACGCAGCGGGCAGGGACGGCAGGTGCGGTTCTGAGGCACGGCATCCGTCTACACTTTGACGCCGATCAGAACCCCGCAGCGTGCGGGGACGGCAAGAGCCCTCATGGACGCTGACGACCAACCGCACCGCCCGCTCGACGCCGTGGAGCGCCAGGCCCACGCGTGGGTGGTACGGTTGACCTCGGGCGAAGCCACTGCGGCCGATGCCAGGAAATTCCGCCAATGGTGCGAGGCCGATCCCGGCCATCGGCACGCCTTTGCGCGCGCGAAACGGCAATGGGAACAGGTACGCCTGGCCGGTGAGCAGCTGCCTGCCGCTGCGCGCCAGCCGCAGCCTGCAACCCCGGCACAACGCTGGAGCCGGCGCGCATTCCTGGGTGCGGCCGTGGCGGCACCTGCGAGCCTGGCCGTGGTGGCTGCGCTGCACCCGCCACTGGGCCTGTGGCCTTCGGTGACGGCGATGACCGCCGATTTCCATACCGGTACCGGCGAGCGGCTGCAGATTGCGCCGACGCCGCACCTGAAGATCGAGCTGGATACGCAGAGCAGCCTGCGCCGGCGCAGTGATGCCCAGGGTGAAGGCTTCGAGCTGGTGCAGGGACAGGCGGCGATCGAGGCCGCTGCGGGAGCGCGCCTGGCGCTGTTCGCCGGGCCGGGTTGCCTGGTGGCCGACGAGGGCGCAGCACGCCTGGATGTGCGCAATACCGATGGACAGGTGCGCGTGACCTGCCTGCGCGGCAGCGTGCGCATCGAGCATCCGCAAGGTCGCCTGCAGCTGCAGGCCGGCCAGCAGACGGTGTATGACGAGCGCCTCAGTGGCGTGGTGGCCGAAGCCGTGGCGGCCGAAGTCAGCGCGTGGACCGAAGGCATGCTGGTGTTCCGCCGCGCGCCACTGCGTGAGGTGGTGGCCGAGATCAACCGCTACCGGCGCGGCAAGGTGCTGCTGGGCGAATCCGCATTGGCGCGGGCGCCGGTCAGTGGTCGCTTCCGCATTGATGATCCGGATGCCGCACTGGAGCAGCTCGGGCAGACGCTGTCACTCGGCCTGCGTCGCTTTCCCGGTGGAATTGCCGTCTTGGGGTAAGACCCTGGCTGCGCGCGACGCGCACGCCCGCTGCATGCATGGAGAGGCCAAGGATGCGCAACGAGACCATCGGTGTGTTGGATCTGCGCCGCAATCTGTCGGCGCTGCTGGAAACCACCCAGCGGCGGCCGCTGATGGTGCACCGCTATGGCGCGCCGTGGGTATGCGTGGTGTCCGACCCGCAGTGGCGGCAGCAGGCGGTGCTGCTGGAGTTCGAGCCACAGGACCATCCGTTGGCGATGCTGCTGCGGTTGCAGCGGCAGGCGCTGCCACTTTCGGAATCGGGAATGCTGCCTGCTGCTGCACTGGCACGTGCCTTGTTGCTGATGGCCATGCACGGCATCGAGGGTCTGGCGGCACTTCACGATCACGTGCGCTACCACCGGTTGTGGCACTGGTTCGTGGCCGCCAGCGATGCACAGATGGAGGGATGGCAGCTGCCACTGCTGCAGGCGGCGACGGCGGCGCTGCTGGATGACGCGGACGCGATGCACGCGCTGGCGGCATTCGCGCAGCGCAGCGACGTTGCCGTGCTGGCCCGGCGGTGTGGCGGAGAGGCGCCGCGCCTGGACCTGCAAGCCTGCAGGCGGATGACGTTGCGGTGACATTCCCGCGATGCTGCCACGCACTGCTCAACATCGCATTCGTGCTGTCGCTTCGGTTGCCTTGCTGACGTCTTCTGCAGAGTACGACGCTCCCGCGTCGCGGAGCGCAGGCGACGCCGATGAACGACAGTCGCAGGATCAGCATGCTGGAGCTGGACCGCCACCTGAGCCAGTCGCTGGAGCAGGCGCGGCACGCCCCAGTGAATGTGCAGCGCTATGGGCAGCCGTGGGTGTGGATGCTGTCCAGCGATGCCTGGGCCGATGCGGCAAGGTGGTCAGCGCTGGATGTCAGCGGCCATCCGTTGATGCTGCTGCGGCAGGCGCTGGACGCATGCCTGCAGCCGTGGCCTGAAGGGGCCTTGGCCACGCTTGCGCAGGAGAGCGCGGAGGTGCGCATGGTGCAGCGTGCGGTGCTGCTGATCGCGCTGTGCGCCCCTGGCAGCGTGCAGCGCCTGCACGACGATCTTCGCTATCACCAGGTGTACCGGCAATTCATCGGCTTCGATCATGGCATGGCCTGGTCGCCCCTGCAGTGCATGCGCCTGCTGCAGGCGTGTGCCGCGCCACTGCTGCAGCGCTGCGTGGAGGAAACGCTTGCGCGCGTTCCGTCGTCGCTGCTGGACGCTGCCTGCGTGGGGAACGCGCGCGGTGTGGGTGATCGGCTGCAGGAACGGCCGATTTCCGCAGGATGTTTATCGTACTGACACATGCGCCGCTGACCATGGGGCGGCGGTCTCTTCCAGGATGATGAGGGCGGAACAATGGCAATGCAGATGGGTGGTCGCAGGGCTCGGCAGCAGGGCTTCAGCCTGATCGAGATCATGGTGGTGGTGGTCATCATCGGCATTCTGGCTGCACTGATCGTGCCCCGGTTGATGGATCGCCCCGACCAGGCCCGCGTGGTGGCGGCACGCCAGGACATCGCCGCACTGATGCAGGCCATGAAGCTGTACCGGCTGGACAATGGGCGTTACCCCAGTGCCGGGCAGGGGCTGCAGGCGCTGCTGAAACCGCCGCAGGGCAGCGGCGCGATGCCGGTCACGCCGTACCTCGACCGCCTGCCGGATGACCCGTGGGGGCACCCCTACCAGTACCAGAACCCCGGCACGCACGGCGATATCGACGTGTTCTCGCTGGGGGCCGACAGCAAGCCCGGCGGTGAGGCCGGCAACGCGGACATCGGTTCCTGGCAGTTGTGAGGCCGGACAATGGCACGCCGGAACATTCCAGGTGCGTTTGCCGGCCAGCAGGGCATGGCGGTGATCGTGGCGATGCTGGTGGTGGCACTGGTGGCGGTGATCGCCACTGCGCTGCTGACCCGGCAGGCCGCACAGCTGCGTGCGGTACGCAGCGACCAGCTGCGCATGCAGGTACGCATGGCGGTGGACGTCACGCTGGAACGCGCGGCGCAGCAGTTGCGTGAGGACGCGCGCGAGCAGTTGACTACCGTTGGCAACGGGCGCTGGGCGCGGCCGGTGCAGCTGCAGGCGCCGCTGCCGGTGCACCTGCAGCTGGTGGACGCGCAGTCGAGGTTCAACCTGCGCACGCTGCTGGCTGACGGCCAGCCTGCCGCAGAGGCACTGCGTGCGTTCACTTCGCTGTGTGTGGGGCAGGGGCTGCCCCGCGCGGCCTGTGCCAGCGCCGCAACGCAGGTCCAGTCGCGCCTGCGCGATGGTGATCGGCAGGCGCGGGCACCGTTGCCGCGTGAGTCGCTGATTGAACAGGTTCTGGCAGGCGCCGATCCGGTGGCGATACAGGCACTGGCGCGGCGTACGGTGGTGCTGCCAGCGCAGACCCTGGTCAACGCCAATACAGGTGATATCGCCGTACTGCAGGCGGTTGCACCCGGGGTGGAAGCCGGGCGCCTGCAGGCGCTGCTGGGCGAGCGTGATCGTGGCCACTGGCTGCTCAACCGCGGTGACATCGCCAACCGGCTGCAGCTGAGCAACGAACAGATGGCGCTGATGCCGCTGGGTATCCACAGCGAGTGGTTCCTGGCGGTAGGCCAGGTACAGGCAGACGGCGCATCGGTGGATTTCCGCGCGTTGATCTGGCGCGAGTTCCGCGACGACAGCGTGCGTGTGCAACGGGTATGGACAAGGATCGGTGCATGAGCCTGCAGCTGAGAGTGCGCCTGCCGGCGCTGGAACGATTGGATGGGGACAGCGCGGTGGAGTGGTCGCAGCTGCACAAGGACCGCGTGCTGGCCACGGGAAGCGACCCTCTGTCGACGCTGGGCCAGCGCTTTCCGCAGGCGAGGGTGCATGCGAGCCTTGATCCGCAGGACCTGATCCTGCTTGAGCTGCAGCTGCCGCCGCTGCCCGGGCGACGCCTGCAGGCGGCCCTGCAGGGTGAAGTGGAAGCGATGCTGCTGGATGATCTGCAGGAGGTGGCGCTGGGCCATGGCACCCAGGCGGCCGATGGCACGGTGGCGGTGGCGTGGCTTGGCCTGCAGGCGATTGCGCGCGTACAGCAGCAGCTGCAGGAGTGCGGGCTGCAGTTGCAGGCGCTGCACCCAACGCCCTTGCTGCTGCCGTGGGCGGTCGGGCAGGCCACCCTGCAGCTGTGTGGTGATCAGGTACTGGTCCGCTGTGGCCGTGATCGTGGCTTCGTGCAGTGGTGCGGTGGGCGTGACCTGGCCTCGGTGATGCAGGTGCTGGCCGTGCGCCTGCAGCAGGCCGGGGTGCAGGCAGTGCAGTGGATCGATGCCGTGCCGCCCGCTTGGGCCGAGCGTCTGCCGGCCAGCGTGCTGACGCAGGCGGTGCAGTGCAGCGGTCCGCTGCCTGGCTGGTCACTGCCGTTGCCGGCCTCGGGTGCAGGTGCGCCACGCCTGGCTATCGGTCTTGCGCTGGCGGCGGCGGTGCTGGCTGCACTGGGCCTGCAACTGCAGGTGTCGCGCTGGCACAGCGAGGGTGAAGCCCTGCAGCATGACTTGGCGCGGCAGTTCAGCACGCACTTCCCCGAGATCCACGATGTGGTCGATCCGGTGGTGCAGGCGCGGCGGGCGCTGGCGGTGCCGGCAGCGCCACGGGCACTTCCTGCCGTGCAGCAGCAGGTTGCCAGCGTGCTGCAGGCCATCCCCGAGTTGGCTGGCCAGGTTCGCAGCCTGCGCTATCAGCCGGGCCAGCTGGAGATGGAGCTGGATGCCGACGCGCAGGTGTTGGCCGAGGACGCGCAACGGCTGGAGCGCTGGCAGCAGGCGATGCAGGCACAAGGGCTGCAGCTTGCGCACGAAGCCGGTGGCCGCTTGCGGATCAGCCGCGGGACTGCTCCGTGACCGCATCGGAACTACGGCCGGCGGGCTTCGTGCGCGGACTGTCGCAGCGTTGGCAGCGGCTGGCGGCGCGCGAGCGCGCGATGCTGCTGTTGATGGCTGCGGCGATAGCGGCGGCCGCACTATGGCTGGGCTGGCTGCAGCCGCTGCTTAAGCAGCGCAGCCATTGGCAGGCTGAGCTTCCACGGCTGCAGGCGCAGGCGGCAGCACTTGCACCGCTGCTGCGCGCCCGTGAACAGCAGCAGGCGCAAGGCCGGCGGCCGACACTTGCAGGCCTGCGCCAACAGATCACCGCTGCCGGCCTGGCGGGCAGCCTGCATATCGAAACGCGCGACGGGCGCTGGCACCTGCAGGTGCGCAGTGTGCCCGCCGATGCGCTCTGGAACTGGCTGCTGCCCTTGCTGGCCGACCCGGCCATCGAACTGCAGCAACTGCAACTGCAACGAACAGGGGACGCGAACATGCCGGCGGCACGGATTTCCGGAAACATCGTGATGGTCGCCCATGGCGGTGGCCATCCATGAAGGCGATGCGCAGCCTGGGCTGCAGCGCGGCATTGGCACTGGTGGTGGGCCTGGCCCATCTTCCGGCGCCGGTGCAGGCGCAGGACGCCAATGGCGAACCGGTGCAGCTGAACCTGGTGGACACCGATATCGGTGGGGTGCTGCGCATGGCGGCACGCTTCACCGGCCGCCAGTTCCTGGTCGACCCCCGGGTGAGCGGCAAGATGACCGTGGTCTCCGATGGGCCGGTCAGCCGCGTGCAGGCTTATCAGCTGCTGCTGGGTGCATTGCGCATGCGCGGCTTCGCCGTGGTCGAAAGCGGGGGCGTCAGCCGGGTGGTGCCGCAGGCCGATGCCAAGCTGCTGGGCGGCCGCGTTGGTGCCGGTGGCGCGGGCGGCGAAATAGCCACGCGCACGTTTTCCCTGCGCTACGAGAGTGCCGCGGCGCTGGTGGCGGTGCTGCGGCCGATGATCACCGCGGATAATCCGATCACCGCGAACCCCGGCAACAACACGCTGGTCATCACCGACTACGCCGACAACCTGGAGCGCATCGCGCGGGTCATCGCCAGCGTGGATACACCGGCCGGCATGGACACCGACGTGGTGAAGCTGCAGCAGGGCATTGCCGTGGATGTGGCGGCGATGGTCGCACCGCTGCTGGATGCGCAGGGCGCGGAGCCGGCGCAGAAGGTGGTGGTGATGGCCGACCCGCGCAGCAACAGCGTGCTGCTGCGTTCCAGCAGCCCGGGCCGCACGCGCCTGGCGCGGCAGCTGGTGGAGAAGCTGGACAAGGCCCAGGACGAGTCCGGCAACCTGCACGTGGTGTACCTGCGCAACGCCCAGGCCACCCAGCTGGCCGGGGTGCTGCGGGGCGTGGTGGCAGGGCAGAGCGATGCGCCGGCAATGGGCAGCAGCGACGGCATCACTGCATTGCCGGGCGAGACCAGCCGCAATGCCAGCCCGCCGGCGCAGCCTGCACAGGGCAAGAACAAAGGCAATGCGCTGGAATCGCCGCGGCTTGATCCCGGCCGTCGCGAACCGACCGATGCCGGCAGCACCGGCTTCAGCCAGAACGGCATTTCGGTGCAGGCCGACATCGCCACCAACACCTTGCTGATCTCTGCCCCGGAGCCGGTGTACCGCAACCTGCGGCGGGTGATCGACCAGCTGGACCAGCGTCGGGCGCAGGTGCTGGTGGAGAGCCTGATCGTGGAGGTCAACCAGACCGACGCCGCCGAGCTGGGCGTGCAATGGATGCTGGGCAACGGCCGCACCTTCGGTGGCACCCACTTCGGCGGCACCACCGGCGGCAGTGGGCTGAACACCACCGCGCGCACCACGCTCGACGTGCTGCCGAAAGACGGACTGAACATCGGCGTGATCGACGGCACGATCAACCTGCCGGGCGTGGGCCAGATCCTCAACATGAAGGCGCTGGCCAATGCCCTGCAGAGCAAAGGCGGCGCCAACATCCTCTCCACGCCGAACCTGATGACGCTGGACAACGAGGCGGCCAGCATCATGGTCGGGCAGACCGTGCCCTTCGTCAGTGGCCGCTATGTGACCGATGGCGGTGGTGGCAGCAACAACCCGTTCCAGACCATCGAACGCGAGGACGTGGGCCTGAAGCTGCGGGTGCGCCCGCAGATTTCCGAGGGCGGCACGGTGAAGCTGGACATCTACCAGGAAGTCAGCAGCATCGATGCGCAGAGCTCGGGCAGCGCCGGCATCATCACCAACAAGCGCGCGCTGGACACCAGCGTGCTGCTCGATGACGGCCAGATCATGGTGCTGGGCGGCCTGCTGGAAGACAGCGTCAGCCATGGCCGCGATGCCGTGCCGGGCCTGGGCAAGATTCCAGTGCTGGGCGCACTGTTCCGCAGCGATACGCGCAAGCGCGCCAAGACCAACCTGATGGTGTTCCTGCGCCCGCACGTGGTGCGTGACCCGGCTGCCGGCCAGCGCCTGACCCGCGACCGCTACGACTACATGCGCAATGCACAGGCCGGCGCGCAGCCGGTGCAGAGCTGGGCATTGCCGGCGCTGTCGGCGCCGCAGCTGCCACCGCAGGACCTGTCGGTGCTGGGCCAGGGCAATGCACGCGATGGCCAGGGCCAGCCGCCGCAGAACGGCAGCCTTGCGGCGTTGTATCCGGCCAGCGAGGGCAATGTGCAGGTGGTGCAGTTCGCGCAGGGGCTGGATGCAGCGCGTGCCACGCAGGCCGTGGCACAGGTGCGCGCGCTTGGCCTGCAGGCCTATGCCGAAACCACGCCGGGCGAAACCGGACAGCGACTGCGGGTGCGGGTAGCACGCGACCCGGCCACGCTCGACCCGGCGCTGCAGCAGCTGCGCGGGCTGGGCTACACCCCGGAACTGGTCATCGGCCCATGAGCATGGCCACGCCGCCGCCAGCGCTGCCGTATGCCTGGGTGCGCAGCCACGGCGTGATGCTGGCCGAAGCAGGCGGCGCGCCGGTCCTGCTGGGAACTGCCGAGACCGCCGCCTGGGCGGTGGCCGAACTGCGCCGCCGGCACGGGCCGCTGCCGTTCCAGGTGCTGGATGCGGCGGCCTGGCAGCAGCGGTTGGGCGAGCAGTATCGTGACGGTGGCGATGCCGCTGCACTGGTCGGCGCGGCCGAAAGTGAAGTCGATCTCGACCGGCTGATGCAGGACATGCCCGAAGTGACCGATCTGCTGGATGCACAGGACGACGCGCCGGTGATCCGCATGATCAACGCCCTGCTGGCACAGGCCGCGCGTGACGGTGCAAGCGATCTGCACATCGAACCTTTCGAAACCCATTCGGTGGTGCGCTACCGCGTCGATGGCACCCTGCGTGACATGGTGCAGCCACGACGTGCGTTGCACGCGGCGCTGGTCTCGCGCATCAAGATCATGGCCCACCTGGATATCGCCGAGAAGCGCCTGCCGCAGGATGGGCGCATTGCGATCCGCGTGGGTGGCCGGCCGCTGGATATCCGCGTCTCCACCGTGCCCACCGGGCACGGCGAACGGGCGGTGCTGCGCCTGCTGGAAAAGGATGCCGGCCGGTTGCAGCTGCAACGCCTCGGCATGGCCGACGATACGCTGGCCACCTTCACCGGGTTGATCCGCCAGCCGCATGGCATCGTGCTGGTGACTGGGCCCACCGGCAGTGGCAAGACCACATCGCTGTATGCGGCACTGGGGCAGCTCGACAGCAGCACAAGCAACATCCTCACGGTGGAAGACCCGGTGGAGTACGACTTTGCCGGTATCGGCCAGATCCAGGTCAACGCGCGCATCGGCATGAGTTTCGGCACCGCATTGCGCGCGATCCTGCGCCAGGATCCGGACACCATCATGATCGGCGAGATCCGTGACCTGGAAACGGCGCAGATCGCGGTGCAGTCGTCGCTGACCGGTCACGGCGTGCTGGCATCGCTGCATACCAACGATGCGATTTCGGCGGTGACCCGACTGGCGGACATGGGCGTGGAACCTTTCCTGCTGGCCTCATCGTTGCGTGGCGTGCTGGCGCAGCGGCTGGTGCGCAGGCTGTGCCTGCAGTGCCGGCGTGCCGAAGTGGATGCCGAGGGCCGCACCGTGTGGCGGGCCGTAGGCTGCCCCGCCTGTGCGAACAGCGGCTACCGCGGGCGCACCGGTATCCACGAACTGTTCGTGGTGGATGAGCGTGTGCGGGCACTGATCCATGAAGGGCAGGGCGAGCCCGCGCTGCGTGAGGCCGCGCGGCGCGCCGGCATGCGCACCCTGCGCCAGGACGGGCAGCGCTGGGTCGACAGCGGGGTGACTACGCTGGAGGAGATCCTGCGCGTGACCGGCGACGACTGAGGCGCGCATGGCACTGTTCGACTATCAGGCCGCCAACGCGCAGGGGCGCATCGAGAAGGGACAGCTGGACGCCGACAACGCGCGCGGCGTGCGCCAGCAACTGCGCGGGCGTGGGCTGACACCGGTACAGGTATCAGCCGCACGAAATTCCGGCAGTGGCTGGGGCACGCGCAGACTATCGGCCAGCGAACTGGCCTGGGCCACGCGGCAACTTGCCAGCCTGCTGGCCGCCAGCCTGCCGCTGGAAAGCGCGTTGAGCGCGGTGATCGAACAGGCCGAACGCTCGCACGTTGCACAGGCACTCACTGCGGTGCGTGCCGATGTGCGCGCCGGCCAACGGTTGACCGTGGCGCTGGCGGCGCGGCCGCGCGACTTTCCTGCGATCTATCGTGCCCTGGTGGGTGCGGGCGAAGATTCCGGCGATCTGGCGCGGGTGATGGAGCGCCTGGCCGACTACATCGAAGAACGCAATGCACTGCAGGCCAAGGTGCTGACGGCATTCATCTACCCGGCGGCGATCAGCCTGGTGTCGGTAGCGATCGTGATCTTCCTGCTCAGCTACGTGGTTCCCCAGGTAGTGACTGCGTTCGTGCAGGCGCGGCAGACGTTGCCGATGCTGACCCAGGTGATGCTGGCGGCCAGTGCGTTCGTACGCGCATGGGGCATATGGACGGGATTGGGCATCGGCGCGCTGGTGGTGGGCTGGCGGCTGGCACTGCGGCGGCCGGATCTTCGCCTGCGCTGGGACACCCTGCTGCTGCGCGTACCGATGGTGGGGCGCTTCGTGCTGGGCGTGAACAGCGCACGCTTCGCATCGACACTGGCGATCCTGCTTGATGCCGGTGTGCCCTTGCTGCGCGCACTGGACGCCGCACGACAGACACTGGGCAATGCGCTGCTGGCGCGCTGTGCCGATGATGTGGCCGCACGCGTGCGCGAAGGTACTTCGCTTGGCGCTGCGCTGAAGGTGCAGAAAGTGTATCCGCCGATCCTGGTGCATCTGGTGGCCAGTGGCGAGAAGACCGGTTCATTGGCGCCGTTGCTCGACCGCGCTGCACAGACCATCTCGCGCGAGATCGAACGCCGCGCGATGGCACTCACTGCATTGCTGGAGCCCACGATGATCCTGGTGATGGGGGGCGTGGTGCTGACCATCGTGCTGGCCGTGCTGATGCCGATCATGGAAATGAACCAGCTGGTGCAGTGATGCGCGAAGCGCATCGCGGGTAGCGACGGGCCATGCCCGGCGAGCGCGCAGCGCGGCAGGCTTTCGATTCTCCACACAATCCTCCACACCTTTTCTCGATCTTCCACAGGTTTCTTAAGCGGCCTGTCATCGGCGGCGACCAGCATGTCCCTGTCGCCGCAGAGTGGGCTGGGAGGCCCTCGGCGGCAGCAGGCGTGTAGTGACCGTTCCTCCCTTGGTGTTTCACCTTCGCAGTAAACCCTTCAGGAGAAGATCATGACCAAGTACAAGACCCTGGCCGCGCTGGTTGCTACCGCGCTGCTCGCCACTGCTGGTGCCGCGTCGGCCCAGACCGCTGTCACCGGCGGCGGCGCTTCGCTGCCGGCCGACCTCTACAAGGGCCAGGCCGACAGCATCCTGCCGGCCAACTTCAGCTACGCCGTGACCGGTTCGGGCACCGGCAAGAAGGCCTTCCTGGAAAACAACTCGGCGCTGTTCTCGACCACCGGTACCGTGCATTTCGCCGGCAGCGACTCGGTGCTGAGCAGCACCGAGCTGAGCACCTACAACAGCACCTACAACGTGGCTGGCGATGCCAACCGCTTCGGCGCGCTGGTGCAGATCCCGTCGGTCGCCACCTCGGTGACCATCCCGTTCAACAAGGCCGGTTCGGCGGTTGATCTGTCGGTCACCCAGATCTGCGGCATCTTCTCCGGCAAGATCAATGACTGGAGCCAGCTGGCTGGTTCGGGCCGTACCGGTGCCCTGCAGGTTGTCTACCGTGGCGAGAGCAGCGGTACCAGCGAGCTGCTGGCCCGCTTCCTGACCAGCGCCTGCCAGCCGGCGGACGTCTCCGGCACCACCCTGAAGCTGACCAACGGCGTGCCGGCGTTCTCGGTGCAGTCGACCTTCGCCAACCTGTTCACCACCGTGCCGTCGAACTTCATCGCCGCGCCGGCCACCGGTGGCACCTCGCTGTACAACGCGGTGTACGCCGTTGACGGCCGCATCGGCTACGTTGGCCCGGACGTCATCCCGAGCCTGACCGATGCCACCAAGGTGGCCAAGGTCAAGTCCTTCTCGCCGGATGAAGTGAGCGTGCAGGCGACCCTGGAAACCGCTGCGCCGCCGACCGGCGCCGCTGCTGAAAATCCCGCCAACTGGGTGCCGGTGTTTGGCAACCCGAGCGCGGGCTACCCGATCGCTGGCTACACCAACTTCGTGTTCGGCCAGTGCTACAAGAACGCCACTGTCGGCGCCAACGTCCGTGGCTTCCTGACCCGCCATTACGGCAGTGTCGTGGTCGCCGGTGTCGAGCAGGGCCCGAACGATGCGGCCATCCGCGCGCACAAGTTCATCCCGCTGACCAAGGCCTGGCGTGATGCGGTCCGTGCCCGCTTCGCGACTGCCAGCAATGCTGGCGCCGTGAACAACCCGAGCACCTGCGCCAGCATCGGCCGTCCGCTGTAACCGTCTGCAAGGCAACACCTGCTGATCGAAGCGCCGGCCGAAATGCCGGCGCTTTCCTTCGTGGTGGCACCGCATCCGCGCTGAACTGTCGTCTTCACGCCGCGGCCACCGTCTATCAGGTGCAGGGCATGCGCTACGCAGGCCCCCTTCGTACTCGCCGCGGCCGACGCGGCCCATCAGGTTGACGAGGTCCCCGATGTCGCACCCGCATTCGCCCGCCGCCCGTTTTTCCGCCTCCCTCTGGCGCAGCCACCCGATGGCCTGGGCCGTGGCCGTGGCGCTGGGCAGCGTGGTCGCTCCTGCCAGCCAGGCGCAGCAGGCCTTCAGCCCCGGCTGGTTCGCCGACCGCGGCGCCGCCCAAGGTGCGGCAGCGCAGAGTGGCCGTATGCCCAATGGCGCGCCGATCCAGTTCCAGCTGCCTGCACAACAGCAGGATGCGGCGCGACAGAAGCTGCAGCAGTCGATCGACAACCTCGGCACGGCCGCGCAGGCCATCGCATTGCAGCAGCGCATGCAGGAGCAGGCCAGGCAGGCGCGACGGGAGGCGGGCTTCGTGGTGGCCGATGGGCTGGGCAAGGATGGCCTGAAGGTGGACGAGAATCCGCTGACCCGTGGCTGGATCAATGCCCGCGAAGCGACCCAGTCGCAGGGCGCCGACGGCCGGGTGCAGGTCAGCATCGAGCAGACCGCCGACCAGGCGATCCTGAACTGGGAAACCTTCAACATAGGTGGCAACACCACGCTGAATTTCCTGCAGAACGCTGACTGGGCCGTGTTGAACCGGGTCAATGATCCGGCCGCTAGGCCCAGTCAGATTCTCGGCCAGCTGAAGGCCAATGGCACGGTGTTCGTTGCCAACCGCAACGGCGTGGTGTTCGGCAACAACAGCCAGGTCAACGTCCGCAACCTGGTGGCTGCTGCAGCACGTATCAGCGACGCGCAGTTCCGTGACAACGGTCTGTACAGCGTTGATGCGAACACGTCCGCCCTGACCGATGCGGTGGGCAAGATCATGGTTGAACGTGGTGCGCGCATCACCACGCATGAGCCCACCAGCGCAACGCGCGGCGGTGGCTATGTGCTGCTGGCCGGCCACAGCGTGGAGAATGCGGGCCAGATCGAAACCCGGAGGGGCCAGACCCAGTTGGCAGCCGGCGACAGTTTCGTGATCCGCCGTGGCGCGGGTACGGCGCAGAACACCGCGTCGACCACGCGGGGCAATGAGATCGCGCCGCGCTTCGTCACCGACAGCACGGCCGGCAGCGTTCGCAACAGCGGTCTGATCCAGGCGCGCGAGGGCGACGTCACTCTTGCCGGCCGCACGGTCGAACAGGCCGGCGTGGCGGTGGCCACAACGACGTTGAACCAGCGCGGCACCGTGCATCTGCTGAGTTCGTCCTCCGACAGCAAGGGCAGCGTGACCCTGGCCACGGGTTCGACGACGGCAGTGCTGATCGAAGATGATGGCAAGAGCACCGCGCTTGACAGCCAGCGCGACGCCCTCATCAGGGAATCGGCCGAGCAGGACAAGCTTCGTGGCGCCAGCAACAGTGGCACCTTCGACAATCTCTCGCGGCTGCAGGACCGCCGGGAGCAATCACGCATCGAAGTCGTCTCCGGCGGCGATGTGAACTTCCAGGCCGGCTCGCTGGCGGTGGCCACCGGCGGCCAGGTGATCGCCGACGCCAGCCGGCGCAGCTACCTGGATGATGGCGCGCGCGTGGACGTCTCTGGTGCGGTGGGCGTGCAGGTGGCGATGGAGAGCAACAACGTCAAGGTGAAGGTGCAGGGCAACGAGCTGCGCGATTCGCCGGACAACCGTGACAGCGGCAAGCTGATCAGCAGCGAGGTGTGGATCGACCGCCGCCAGTTGACCGAAGTTGCCGCCGGTACCGGTGGCTATGAAGGTACGCGCTGGTATGCCGGCGGCGGCCTGCTGGAAGTGGGTGGCTACCTGGACAATCAGGGGCATTCGATCAGCGAATGGGCGGCGCAGGGCGGCACCGTCCAGCTGGCAGGCAAGGAAGTGGTCAGCCACGCCGGTTCGCGCATCAATCTGGCCGGTGGCAGCCTGGATGTGCAGTCCGGCGTGGTCCAGCAGAGCTGGCTGCGTGGGCGCGATGGCCAGTTGTACCGGCTTGACGATGCGCCGGCGGAGATGCCGTACGACGGTCTGTATCAGGGCTACGAACTGAAGCAGGAGCGTTGGGGGGTCACCGAATCCTTCCGCAATCCACTGGTTGCCCCTGGCCAGCGCTTCGACAATGGCTACACCGTGGGACGCGACGCCGGCCGCCTGTTGATCTCGGCGCCCACGGCCGTCCTGCAGGGCCAGGTGGATACGGTGGCCTTCCAGGGCGTGCAGCAGACGCGCCGCCCAGACCAGGGACAGGACGGGTACACGCAGGCGCAGACGGCGGCGGCCCGCAACGCCCAGCTTTGGCTTGGGCGTTTCGACAACACCGGGCGCAGTGCAGTGTTCGATTCGCAGGTCCGCATCGGAGAGCTCCAGGCCGACACCCGGCCGTGGACGCTGCAGGCGCCGGTCGGGGAAGCACAGCGCAATACCGTGTGGTTGGACAGTGAGGTCCTGAGCGCCCAGCGTTGGGGGCAGGTGGACCTCGCTTCGGCCGGCCGCATCGATCTGGATGGCACGCTCAGGTTGCAGGAGGGCGGCCGGCTTGGCCTTGCCGCAAGCCGCGTCAGCCTCGGCGGAACGGTGCAGATTGCCGGCGGCCAGGTGGAGGCCGGCAACCTGCTTCTGGTGCTCGGCAGGCCGACGGCCCTGCTGTCCTCCGGGCGCGGCGCGCTCGATGTTGCGGCGGGCGCGCGGATCGATCTTGGCGGCGGCTGGAGCAACGCGCTTGCCGCGCCGGAAGGCGGTGCCGCACAGGCGTGGATCGACGGTGGACAGCTGCGCTTCAACGGCAGCCACGACATCAACGTGGGCGAGGGTGCACGGATTTCGGTGGATGCCGGTGGTGTCATCGATGCCAATGGCAAGGGGCGCGTGGGCAAGGGGGGCAGCGTCAGCCTGCTCGCGGCCAGCACCGAGGTCGCCACCGACGGCAGTGGCCGGCTGCGTATCGGCAAGGACGCGCGCTTCAGTGCGCTCGGCAACGGCAGCGGCAACTTCACTTTGGCAACAGGCGGTGCCGTGGCCATCGGCGCGCCTGGCACGGAAGCATCGGCGGCGTCGCTGCACTTGCAGGAAGCGCTGTTCAAGAGTGGCTTTGCCGGCTATGACATCGCCGGTCACAACGGCTTGACGGTTGAAGAGGGTACCCAGCTGCAGGTGGAACGACCGGCGCTGCGGCTGGCCGAGGGTGCACAGCAGGCACTGGCCCGCGAGCAGGGTGTGCAGGCCTGGACGCCATCGTTGTATGAGGCCGATCCAGCCAGCGGACGCGTGTCGCAGCGTGGCGGCGCCAGCCTGACACTGCGCGCCGGGCATCTGTTGTCCACGGCCGACCTGCGCGTTGGCAAGGGGGCCAGGATCGAGGTCGACCCGGGCCAGTCGATCGAACTGTTCAGCGCCGGCAACCTGATTGTGGCCGGTAGTCTGAAGGCGGCCGGCGGGCGCATCCGCCTGGACGAGGCATTCGATCCGTCGGGCGTACGCGGCGATGCACGCCGCGAGCGCCAGTGGACGATCACCGATGGCGCACTGCTTGACGTGAGCGGCGACACCGTTTCCCTGCCCGACGCGCGCAGGACGTTGCGCGGGCAGGTGCGCAAGGGCGGAACCATCGAGATCGGGGGGGCGCTGGACTGGGAGGACCAGGACAACGTGCGCCACCTGCCGCCCGATACCTTCGTGGTGGTGGAGCGCGGTGCACGGCTGGATGCGTCCGGTGCTTCGGCGCTGCTCGATATCGATGGCAGCGGGCGTACCCGGGTCGACAGCGATGGCGGCAGCATCGTGCTGCGTGCGGGCAATGCCCTGTACCTGCACGGCGAACTGGATGCAGCGGCGGGCGGCGACGGTGCGCGCGGTGGCACCCTTGGTGTTGCCTTCGGTGGCGGCACCTACGGCAGAACGGCAGACGGTAAGGAGGTGCTGGCGCCGCGGGTGATCTCGCTGACCCAGCACGCCGCGCAGACGGCGAGCCTGCCTGCACGCCTTGAATACGGCCATGCGGCACTGTCGGTGGAGCAGGTCGAGGCCGGTGGTTTCGATCATCTGGCCCTGTTCGGCGATATCCGCGCCCAGGGAGATGTCAATCTGCGCATGGACCAGAGCCTGCGCCTGCAAGGCGTGAACGAGCGATACCTCGGCTTCGTCCCGGGCAACAGCGCGGGCAGCCGCCTGCAACTGGCCGCGCCGTATGTCCGCCTTGCGCAGGGACGCTGGTGGCAGCCGGCCGGGGAAGGCACGCTGCGCCCGCTGGAGGCACCGTTCGATACCGGCCGGCAGCATCGCCTGGAGGTGGACGCCGATCTGATCGACCTGCGCGACGTCACCTGGCTGGCCGGCTTTGATCAGGTCGGGCTGCGCAGCAGCGGCGACATCCGCATGCTGGCGCCAGTCGCCAGCACTTCACAAATCTCCACGCTGGCAAGCCCGGGTTCGATCGATATCAGCGCCGCACGCCTGTACCCTGCGGCCAGGGCCCAAGGACGCATCGTGGCCGGCGTTCCCGACATCGGTCCCTCGGGCGTGCCGTCCTGGCAGAACCCCGACGCCGTGCTGCGCATCCATGGCATTGCGGGCGGCGCGCAGCCGGCACCGGATTCTGCGTTCGGCAGTTTGGAGCTGGTGGCGGCAACGGTGGTGCAGGGCGGCACGGTGCAGGCGCCGTGGGGCCGCGTGCAGCTGGGCGGCAACGAGTTCAACTCGAATCGTGCCAGCCGTGTCGATCTGCTTGCCGGCAGCGTGACCTCCATCAGTGGCGCCGGGCTGGCGCTGCCCTTTGGCGGCACCGTGGACGGTGTGAGCTGGCGCCGCAACGGCGCCGACTTCGATGTACTGGGCCCCGGCTCGATCAGCATCCCGATCGGTATCGATATCGTGGCCAATGCCTTCAGTGGCGCGGCGGGCAGCGTGCTGGATGTGTCCGGCGGAGGCGAGCTGTCCGGCGCCGCGTTCGTGGCAGGGCGCGGTGGCTCGGTGGACATCCTGCGGCATGCGCTGGCGGATGCGAACCCGCGCTACCGCTTCAGCGGCAGTGACAATGCGGTCTACGCGATCATGCCGGGACGCTCGGTCACGCAGGCGCCGCTGGGCACCGCTGACGGCAGTGCCGATCCGCGCGTTGGCCAACAGATCGTCATAACCTCCGGCGTTCCCGGCCTTCCGGCGGGAACCTACACGTTGCTGCCGGCCAGCTACGCCCTGCAGAAGGGCGCATTCCGCGTCGAAGTTGGCGCCGAAAGCGCCGTCGGCAGCCGCCAGCCAGTGGCGACCGGCACTGGCTCCTGGCGCGTCAGTGGACACCAGGCGCAGAGCCTGGGCGGTGGTGTCTCACCGCTGCTCACCGATCTGGTGCTGACGCCGGCGGAGGTGGTGCGCCGCCATGCCAGCTACAACGAGACCTCCTACAGCGCGTTCGTGCAGGGCGTGGCCGAGCGGCGTGGCGAAGCGCTGCGCTGGCGGCCGACCGACGCCGGCAACCTCAACCTGGTGTTGGGCGACGGCGCAGGACGTTCGGCCGTGCCGGCCGCGATCTTCCAGGGCCTGTCCCATTTCAACGCCGGCAGCAATGACGGGCGCGGCGGCACGCTTTCGGTCAACCTGCGCACCTCCAATGGCGCGCTGCTGGAGATTGCCACCGAAGGCGACAGCGCCGGCAGCGGCAGCGGTGCAACCATCTTCGACTCCGCGCTCAATGCGTTCCGCCCGGAAACGATGCTGATTGGCGGCGTGCTGCGACGTGACGCGACGACCTATTCGCTGGAAGGCAGCGCGCAGCACATCGTGGTGCGCAACGGCGTCACCCTGACGGCGCAGGAAGTGCTGCTGTCGGCCGCCTTCGGAGGCAAGGGGATCCTGATCGAGCAGGGCGCTGTGATCGACACCTTGACCGGGGCCGATCCGTCGCGAGTTGCGCAGCCCACGGCGCCCTACCTGGTGTCGGGCGGCCTGCTTGCCGTGTCCAACCAGCGCCTGACGGCGCTCAGTGCACAGGGCGGAGGCGCCGCAGGTCCGGTGGCGATCGACATCGGCGGATGCGCGTTGGACTGCAGCGGCCAGACCCGGTTGCTGTCGGCAGGCAGCATCAACGTGGTCACCGACGGCGCCCTGAACATTGGCGACGCGGTGAGCTACGGCACGCGCCAGCTCGGCCTGGGCATGTCGGCACTCAACCTCGGCAGCGCCGAAGCCATTGCGGCGGCATCGGCGGCCGGCGGCCTGCCGGTCGGCATGACCATGAACCAGGAGGTGTTGCAGCGATTGCTGCGGGGAAACACCGCCACCGGCGCGCCGGCGCTGGAAGCCCTCAACCTGACCGCGCGCGATGCCATCAATGTCTTCGGCAGCGTGGACCTCGACACCCGTGAGGGCGCAACCGGACGCAGCAGCCTGCGCAGCCTGGTGCTGGGCGCACCGGCCATTCACGGTTACGGCACCGCTACCGATCGCGCACGCATCTTCGCCGATACGCTGGTCTGGGACGGTACGCTGGCCGGCACCACGTTGCCCGGCGGTGAGCAGACCCAGCCGGCCGGCGAGGCGATGGTGGGCCGACTTGGCCAAGGGCAGCTGGAAATCAATGCAAGGGCGCTGGAGCTGGGGCGTGCGCCCTTTACCCGGCCCAGTTCGTCGGTGGCCGCGGATCGCCAGGTGCTCGGCTTCGCCGGCGTTACCCTGGCAGCATCGGATCGCATGTTGTTCTCCGGCAAGGGCAGTCTGGATGTCTTCCAGCGGCAGGGCGATTACGTGGCAGGCAGCGGCTGGCAGTTCAGCGGCGGCGCGCTGGATATCGTTACCCCGCTGCTGACCGGCAGTGCGGGCGCGCAGCTGGCAATCCGCAATGGCGGTACGGTGCAGTTGCGCGGTGCTGCGGCAACCGCGGGCAGCGATGCGTTGGGTGCGGAGTTGTCCATCACGGCCGAACGCGTTGTGATCGACAGCCGGGTGGCGCTGGCGTCCGGCCGGTTCGAAGCCAATGCCCGCCAGGGCGTGGCGCTTGGCAGCAATGCAGTGCTGGACATGGCGGGGCGGAAGGTCGGCCTGTTCGACGTGGACAAGTACAGTTGGGGCGGCGACGTAGCGCTGTCGAGCCGTGACGGTGACATCGTTGCCGACGCGGCGTCGCGCATCGATCTTTCCGCCCGCAACAACCGCGGCGGCCGCTTGACGGTCGCTGCGCTGGGCGCGCAGGGCGGCCGTGTGGATCTGGCAGGCACGTTGCTTGGCGGAGCCAGCGGCCGCTACGACGCCGGTGGCACCGAAGTGCCCTACGACGGCGGCGAACTGGTGCTGCGTGCGCGTCAGCTGCAGGATTTTTCCGGACTGAATACAAGGCTTACCGCCGGTGGCATTACCGGTGGCCGGACGTTCCAGTTGAGCGCAGGCGACCTGGTGATCGGCGATGAAGTGAAGGCACGCAACGTTGATATCAGCGTCGATGGTGGCAGCCTGCTCGTCAATGGCCGCATTGATGCCAGTGGCGAACAGGTCGGCAGCATCCGCCTGTCCGCCCGCGATGTGCTGCGTATCGACGGAACATTGGACGCGCATGGCAGCGCCTTGCGCGTCGATAGTTACGGCAAGATCATCGACAGCCCGAACCGGGCGATGATCGAACTGACCTCGGCCAATGGCGGCCTGCAGCTGGGTGCGGCCTCCTCGATGGACCTGCGCAGCGGCACCTCGGTGGCCACGGGTGGCGGCCCGGGCCAGAACGACGGCCGCGCGCGCGGCAGCGTCAAGCTCAACGTGCCACGCGTGGGCACCAACGATGCAGCGATCGAGGTGGCCAGCGGCATCCGCATTGCCGGTGCCGGCGATCTCCAGGTCAACGCCTTCCGCAGCTATGATTCGGCGCCGCTGGCCAGCGCTCCGGACGTGCACGGCCATCGTCCGCAGGTGATCAACCAGCAATGGCTGGACACGGTGGTGGACCCGGACAACAGCCAGTGGATGAACGCCGCGCTGGTCAATACGGGATTGCAGCAGCGCACTGCCGCCTTGGGCAGCTACCGCCTGCGCCCCGGCGTGCAGATCGTGGCGCGGACCAGCAGTGACAACCCGCGTGGCGATCTGGTCGTGGCCGGCGATATCGATCTGTCCGGCTATCGCTACGGACCGCAGTCGAACCGGCTCGATCCTGCGCGCCGCGGCTTCGGTGAATCGGCCGCGCTGGTGCTGCGTGCCGAGGGCGATATCAATGTCTATGGCAGCATCAACGACGGCTTCGCGCCGCCGCCCGCCAATCCCGATGAGGACGGCTGGGTGTTGCTGGAAGGGCGCAGTAGCGGTACGCCCAACACCGCGTTCGGCGGCGACCTGATCGTGCCCGGCGAAGGTGTCCAGCTGCAGCGCGGCACCGAGTTCCGTGCTGGCGCCACGCTGAACTATGCACTGCCATTCGAGGCCGTAACCTTGCCGGCGGGAACCGTGCTGCCGGCGGAGATGGTGTTGTCCGGGCCGCTGCTGCTGCCCGCCGGTACCGTTCTGGGCGCGGCCGTGACGACAGGCAGCGGACAGGTGATGGCGGCCGGTACCGTGCTGGCACAGGCGCTGGCTTTGCAGTCCGGTGCCCGCCTGGGCGCTGGCTTCCGCCTGCGCACGCCGGCGCCGGTGGCCGCACAGGTGTGGCCGGCCGGTGTCGCCCTGCCCATGGCAATGAAGCTTTCCGGCGCACTGGACCTGCATGCCGGTGCGATCATCCCGTCGATGACCAAGGTGGAGCTGGCCGGCGATGCGCCGGTGAAGCTGCGAACGGCCGATGCCAGCGGGCGCCAGGGGCGCAACTGGGCGCTGGCGGCGATGCTGCCCGACGGCACCACGTCGTGGGATCTGACCGCAGTGGCCGGTGCCGATACGACCGCCGCCGATCCGCGTACTCGCCGCTGGGGAAGTGACGGCAGCATCGTGCTGGCCGACAGCCACTACAGCACCATCGGGACAGTAACCACGACGACAGAATGGAAGGGTGATCGCATCGTCAATCTGGAGGGTTCTCTGTACTGGTGGGGCGATGAGAGTCTGGCCGGAAAGTCACCTGCCGAGGTGGCCGAGATCATCGGGACCACCGAGGCGGAGATCTGTGGTGCGGGCTCCTTCTGCGGCCCCGCGCCGCGCCTGGTGGACAAGGAAGGCTCGCTGGCATGGTGGGGCGATGAATCCTGGGTCGGCCGCCCGGCTTCGGAACTGGGTGCCGAGATGGGCATGTCGGAGGAAGAGATCTGCGCGGCAATGGGCTACTGCTACGGCGGCGGTACGCTTACCGAAGTCACCACCTACGGCAAGCGCCTGGGCTCGCCGGCTTGGAGCGTGCTGCGTACCGGCAAGGGTGATCTGGCACTGCTGGCCGCGCAGGACGTGCGCATGAAGTCCGGCTTCGGCGTGTACACCGCAGGTGCGCCGACGTTGTTGGGCGATGGCAACGACGCGCGCTTCAACGCGGCACGTGCGCCGAAACCGATGAACACCGCGCTGCTCGGCGCGACGCAGGCCTCCGGATCCTATGACGCGGCCATCGCCGGCTACCAGGCGTGGTACCCGGACCAGGGCGGCAATCTGCGTGTTGAAGCGGGGCGCGACATCATCGGCGATGTCTGGACCGGCCGCTCCGAATCGGGCACGGCGCAACGTGACCAGGCCGGGCATTCCAGTGCCGCGGTGGGAAGCTGGCTGTGGCGGCAGGGTTCGGGCACGACGGAAGGTGTGCAGACCACAGCAACCAGCTGGTGGATCAACTTCGGCACCTACAGCACCGTCGGCGCCGAACTGGACGCGACGCCCCGCATGGTCGGCTTCACCGGCTTCGGCACGTTGGGTGGGGGCAATCTGTCCCTGGAAGCAGGCCGCCACTCGGGCGTGATCTCGCCGATGGGCAATGCCCTGGGCTTGTTGACGGCGCCCCATTCCAGCGCGATCGTCGCTGCGGTCGGGTCGACCGGACGCGTCAGCGACGGTGAGCTGCATCTGACGGGGGGCGGCGACCTGACGCTGCGAAGCGGCGGAGCGCTCAACCCCGGCCTGCGCGCGAGCGCGCAGCAGCCCGAAGGTTTCCTGCAGGATCTGGATCTCAATGGCGCCGTGACCAATCTACGCGGCAGCACACTGCTGCAGGCGGCGCGCATTGGTGGTGTCAGTGCGATACAGAGCAGCTACGGAACGTTGGGGCTGAAGAATCCGTTCGTGGCCGACGCCCCGGTGGCGATGGCGGGGCCGGTGCTCATCCTGGGTGATTCCACCGCACTGGTGCAGGCGCGCGGCGATGTGGTGCTGGGAAGTGCGGCCGACCCCGGGCGGGTGCCGGTGGCCAATTTCAACGATATCCTGCTGGACGATGGCAGCCACGCGTCGGGCTCGAGCTGGTTCTCGCTGTGGACACAACGCACCGCACTGGACCTGTTCTCGGCAGGCGGGAACCTTTCGCCGGGCCTGGTCGGCACGCAGCATGCCAGCGGAAGCAACCAGGGCAGGGAGGTGATAGACATCAGCCCCAGCGATGGTGACGTCATCCTCAACTACTGGTTGTATCCGTCCCGGTTCAGCGCCGTGGCGGCCTCCGGCAACATCAATCTCGCCAGTCTGCGGGCGAGCGGCGCCACCCTCGGTGCCCAGGATGTCATCCTGCTGGCGCCCTCGGCGTCGGGTCGACTGGAGGTGCTGGCAGGAGGATCCATCCTGGCTGCCGAACAGGCCACCCAGATTGTGCGCTCCAGCAGTGATGCCCGCGTTCCGGGCCCGTTCGATCCGGGCTTCATCGCGCGGGGGCCGGGAAATGCCGGAACCGTGCGCAGCAACGTATCCGTGGACGGGGGCAGGGCAGACCCTGAGGCCGTGCTACCGTATTTCGCGTTCGGTCCCAATACAGCGCTCGGCGCGCTGCTACCAACTACCCCAACTGTAGCCAGCAGATTCTATGCCGTGGCCGGCGACATCATCGGGCTGGGCAGCGGCAGCAGGCGGCAGTTGTCGCGCGATACGGGGAACAACGGGCGCACCGTGTTCGACTGGTACGAAGCGGGCTCGGCAGTACAGCTGCGCGCCGGTCGCGATGTCATCAATGCAAACGTTACCGCGCTCAACACCAGCAGTACCGATATCAGTGGGATCGACGCGGGCCGCGACATCATCCGCAGCAATCTGACGGTGGCCGGCCCCGGCAATGTCGAGGTCAGCGCCGGCCGCCAGCTGCGCCAGGAAGAGGCGGGAAGCATCGTCAGCCTCGGCGGTATCGTGCAGGGTGACACCCGGCCGGGTGCGAGCATTGCGGTGACCGCAGGCAACCAGCATCTTGATTTCGATGCACTGCGCGCACGCTATCTGGATCCGGCCGCGCTCGCCGACCCGGCGCAATCGCTGGCTTCGCAGCCCGGCAAGGCGGTGAAGATCTATGACAAGGAACTGAAGCAGTGGCTGCAGCAGCGCTTCGCTCTGGCTGCCGATGGCGCCGGGGCGCTGGCCGTGTTCGACGCATTGCCGAAGGAGCAGCAGCGCATCTTCCTGCGCCAGGTCTACTACGCTGAACTGCGCGAAGGTGGTCGTGAGTACACCAATGCAGAAGGGCCGCGCTTCGGTTCCTACCTGCGCGGGCGCGAAGCGATCGCCACGCTGATGCCGGACAAGGATGCCAATGGCGCAACGATCAACCGTACTGGCGATATCGTGATGTATGGCGGCTCCGGTGTGCGCACCGAAGCGGGTGGCAACATCGAGCTGATGGCGCCAGGCGGGCAGATCGTGGTGGGCGTGCAGGGCGTGGTGCCTCCGGCCAGCGCGGGCCTGGTCACCCAGGGCCAGGGCGACATCCGTCTGTTCAGCCAGGACAGCGTGCTGCTGGGCCTGTCGCGGGTGATGACCACCTTTGGTGGTGACATCCTGGCGTGGTCCGAGCAGGGCGACATCAACGCCGGCCGTGGCTCGCAGACCACGCTGCTGTACACCCCGCCGCGTCGGGTCTACGACACCTGGGGCAACGTCATCCTGTCGCCGCAGGCACCGGCCAGCGGCGCCGGCATCGCAACGTTGAACCCGATCGCCGAAGTGGCGCCGGGCGATGTCGACCTGATCGCGCCGCTGGGCACCATCGATGCCGGCGAGGCGGGTATCCGCGTGTCGGGCAACATCAACCTGGCCGCATTGCAGGTGCTCAACGCCGCCAACATCCAGGTGCAGGGCGACAGCAAGGGCCTGCCGGTGCTGGCCTCGGTGAACGTCAACGCGCTGGCGTCGGCAAGCGCTGCGGCCAACAGCGCCAGCCAGGCCGCACAGGACGTGATGCGCAAGAGCCAGGACGATGCGCGGCGCAACCAGCCGTCGGTGATCAGCGTGCAGATCCTGGGCTTCGGCAGTGCCAGCAGCAGCATCGACCCGCCAACGCGCGGAAACACGGCCGCCGCCACGGGCTACGACGTCAACAGCGCCTTCCAGTTCCCGCAGGCCCGGGCAGACGCGGGCAAGCAGCAGGTGCAGTAGATCCACGCCATGCGTGGATGGAGGAACGGTGCGGGCCAAGGACCGCACCCACCACGCGCAGAACACAGGATCGGGCCAGCTGCCAGGGAACGGTGGCGGCCCCAGCCAGGACGGCACCGAGGGCAGGGAGCAGCCATCAGCGGTGAGGACCACCGACACGGCGCCGCCGGGCGCGGGACAGCGCCCGGCGGCAGGAGGGCGGTAGATCCACGTCATGCGTGGACGCCTCTCAGTAGATCCACGCCATGCGTGGATGGCTGGGTCAGCTTTCAGTGCCGACCAACGGTCGGCACCCACCAGAGCAGGCTTGGCAGCAAAGCAGGCCTGGCAGTAGATCCACGCCACGCGTGGATGCCGTCCAGTAGATCCACGCCACGCGTGGATGCCTCTCAGTAGATCCACGCCATGCGCGGATGGCTGGGTCAGCTTTCAGTGCCGACCAACGGTCGGCACCCACCAGAGCAGGCTTGGCAGCAGAAGCAGGCCCGGCAGTAGATCCACGCCATGCGTGGATGCCTCTCAGTAGATCCACGCCATGCGTGGATGGCTGGGTCAGTTTCAGTGCCGACCAACGGTCGGCACCCACCAGAACAGGCGTGGCAGCAGATGCCGGCCTGGCAGTAGATCCACGCCATGCGTGGATGCGCGTCAGAGCGCCACCACCCGCCGGTAATTCAACGGCCCGCGCCCATCACGCAACCCCAACCGCAACTCCAGACCGGTAGCCGGCAAAACCTCCCCCTGGCTCGGCAGCATCGCCCAACCCACCCCTGGCTGCCACGCCCGCACCTCGAAACGCTGCACATCACGGGCCACCAGCAACCCGCGCGTTGGCTCGGGCGCAGGCAGCGGATAATGATCGGAAGGCGCACCGCTGGCACGCCACAACGTGCTGCCTTGCCGCCACCAGCGAACGCGCTGCCACTGCAGCCCATCACTACCGACGCTGCGGGTGATCTCCAGCGTGAAGCCACCATCGGGGTGGCGCTCACTGGTCAACGACGGCGGCAGCAGCCGCGCGGGTTGATCGGCCGGGCGCACCGCGCCGTTCATCAGCGCATCGTCAGCGCGCATCTCGATATCGCGCTGGAACTGCTGCAGCACCCGCATCGCCGTGCTGGTCTCGGCATCGGCCTGGCGCAGGCGCTGGTCCGTATTGGCCACGCTGTCCAGGGCGCGCCAGCAGATCACCGCCAGCACGCCCATGATGGTGATGGCGATCATCACCTCGATCAGGGTGAAACCGCCCGCCGCGCGTTTCATGGCGCCGCCGTCCACGGCAACTGCAGGCGCGTCAGCGATTGTTTCGGTGCATCTTCGGCCACCACGCTCAACTCCAGCTGCGGTTGTCCGTCGGCGCCATTGCCCAGGTGCTGCTGCACCAGGAAGCGGGTGCGCCCCTGCAGGCACAGCAGACGTGCATCGCCGGGAGGCTGTGCGGACAGACGCAGCTCCTGCCAGCGGTCCTGCGCGCACAACAGGGCCAGCCGACGGTCACGCAGACGCGACTGGTCATCGGTCGCCACCGCCACCGAGCGCATCACCGCCGCCAATGCGATGGCCACGATGGCCAACGCGATCAGCACCTCAATCAGGGTGAATCCGTGTTGCTGCCGTTTCACTGCAGGACCTGCAATTGTCCGCTGCCATCATCACGAAGACGCAGTCGACGACCGTCCAGCGACAACGCCAGCTCCCACGGCACACCAATCCATTCGGGGCTCAGCTCGATGGCGGCCATGGGTTGAACGGTGATGCCACGGGTCTGCCACTGCTGGGGGCGCAGCAGGTCATCGCGCCGCAGCTCGACCCAGCCCTGGCTGTCGCGGCGGCTGAAGCGGTAGCCCTCTGAAGTGGCCTGCCAGCGGATCGGCCGACCATCGATGCGCGCTTCATCGCGAGCGACCTGCAGGCGCTGCGCCAGCCGCTCCGAGTCCTGGCGCAGCTGCCGCGCGGGGTCGAGCAGGCTGCCCAGGCCGAGGCCGATACCCGCCGTGCAGATGCCGATGATGACCAGCACCACCATCAGTTCGATCAGCGTGAAACCGCGTGGCCTGCGTTGCATCGCACATCGCTTCCCGTCCTTGCCGATACCTGCCAGCGTAGGCGCGGATGATGAAACAAAAGCGTCAGCGTCAGCTGCTAGCGTGGCCGCACAGGAACCTGGCGAAGGTGCGGAACATGGACGGCAGGCGTTGGGATCGCAATCGCACGTTGACCCTGCTGGCGGCCATGCTGCTGCTGACCGTGGCGGGATACTGGGGCATGGCCCTGTTCATGGCGCCGGCTCGCGCTGCCGCCGCCACGGTGCAGGTCGCCGTACCCGCTGCCCCGGCCTTCGACGACGCTGCGAGCGCACCGCTGGTGCGGCTGCTTTCGCCAGGTGCAGTACAGACCGAGGTGACCGTGCTGGGGGTGATGGCAGGGCGGCAGGCGCCACTGGCATTGCTGTCGGTGGATGGGGCGCCTGCCCAGGCCTATGCACCGGGCCAGCGTCTCGGCCCATCCACGGTACTGGCAGCAATCAGCGCGAACGCGGTTGAACTGCAACAGGCAGGCCAGCCGCGCTCGCTGCCCGTGCCCGAACTGCCGCCCATGCCTACCGATGGCATCGTTCCCGCCGCCGTGGGACGGCACTGAACACGGCTCAGCGCGCTGGGCGCTGTGGCACCACCGAACGCCCGAACGCATCGCCCATGCGTTGCCGCGTGCCCTCCAGGTTGTACTGCAGCAACTGGTTGCCGGGCTTGCGCATCAAGCGTTCGGCCTCGGGAAGATTGGGATGGAGGGCGTTGTTCTCTGCCGGCGCCAGCTTGCGTTGCAGGCAGTCCCAGGCGGGGATGCGCTCGCCATTGACCTGTACTTCGATGCATGGCGCTGCATCTGGCTGTTTGGCAGCCTGCTCGGCCCGCGCCCAGGGCGAAGCCAGAGCCAGAACCAACGTCAGGCAGAGGGCAGGGCGGTTTGGCGTAAGCAGAGTGGTGTGCATCCTGAATCACCCGAGGCAGCAAGCGCTTTGCAATGAAGACGTGTGCCAGGCGAAGTGTCCGCCTGCGCCTGTTTCAGCATCGTCAACAGATGACAGTGCTGTCACAAAACTGTTGGCGGTTTTGACGCGGCCTGCACGTCCTGTTGGTAGACCCACGCGCCGCTCCCTGGCCATTCCCTTCGATACGACGCGATGCCTTCGATGACTCCCGTTCCGTGCCGTGCCGTTCGCCTTCCGCTGCGCCTGCATCCCTTGCTGCTGGCCCTGGCGTCGCTGCCGTCTCCAGCGTTCGCGCAGGACGCCGCGCCAGCGCCCACGGTGAACATCAACGAGTACATCGTGCGCGGCAACACCGTGCTCGATGCGCGCCAGATCGAACGCGCGGTCGAACCGTTCCTCGGCCCCGGCAAAACGCTCGCCGATGTCGAGAAGGCGCGCGATGCAGTCAACGCGCTGTACCAGCAGGCCGGCTACCAATCGGTCTATGTGGAGCTGCCCGAGCAGCAGGTCAACGCGGGCGTGGTGCTGCTGAAGGTGCAGCAGACGCCCATTGGCCAGCTGCGCGTGGTCGGTGCCCGCCATGACTCACCCGAGCGCATCCGTGAGCGGGTGCCGTCGTTGGCTGAAGGGCGCGTGCCCGATTTCGACCAGGCACAGAAGGAACTGACGGCGCTGAACGAAGGGGGCCGCCGTCAGGTGATGCCATTGGTGCGCGAAGGCCAGGTGCCGGGCACCATGGATGTGGACCTGCAGGTGGAAGAAAAGTCACCCTGGCGTGCCAGTGCGGCGCTCAACAACGACCACAGCGCCGATACCGAGAAGCTGCGCCTGAGTGCATCGCTGGCCCACGACAACCTGTGGCGGCGCGGCCACAGTGCGAGCATCGGCGTGTTCATCGCGCCGGAAGACACCCACCAGGCAAAGGTGTTCTCCGCCTCCTACACCGTTCCCTTCGAGGGCACGCCGTGGAGTCTTGAGGCATCGGGCTACACGTCCGACAGCCGCGTACTCAATGCCGGCGGACAAGGCGGCGCAGGCACGGGCACCGGCACCAACGTGATCGGCAACGGTCATTCGATCGGTCTCAAGCTCAACTACCGCCTGCCGGGCAGCAGCGCTTGGTGGCGCCAGCTCAGCCTCGGCGTGGACTTCAAGGACACCGAAGAAGACACGCAGATGGGCAAGGACAGCCTGAAGACGCCCTTGAAGTACGCACCGGTCACGCTGGCCTTCGTCGGCGTGCGCCAGGGCGAGCACGATCAGCTGAGCATCAACACGCAGCTGGTGGCGGGAACCCGGCGTCTGTTCGGTTACGGCAGCAACGCCACCGATTTCGGTCAGAAGCGCTACTGGGCCGATCCGAGTTTCGTGGCCTTCAAGGCCGATGTCTCCAACACGCACACCTTCGGCAACGACTGGCAGTGGTATGCGCGTGGCTCGCTGCAAGCGACCGATGCACCGCTGGTCTCGGCCGAACAGTTCGCCGCCGGCGGCATGTACACCGTGCGCGGCTACCTGTCGGCCGAAGCGATCGGCGACTACGGTGGCCTGGCCAACCTGGAATGGCGCACCCCGGCGTGGTCGCTGTGGAGCGGTACCGACCTGCGGCTGTACAGCTTCGCCGACGCGGCCTACCTGCGCCTGCGTCAGCCGCTGCCGGAACAGCGCGACAAGTACAACCTGGCGTCGGTCGGGCTGGGCGCGCAGCTGCGCCTGGGCGAACACCTGCAGCTGCGCCTGGACTACGCCTGGCCCTACGCCGATGGCCCGGTCACGCGCAAGGACGACCCGCGCCTGCATTTCAACATCAGCACCAGCTACTGACCCTTCCCTTGAGATGCGTTCTCCGGAGACCTTTTGCATGGACCGTCTGCTTTCCCGAATGTTGCTGCTGTTGGCTGCGCTGATCGCGCTGCCCGCCGCCGCGGCCGATGCCAACTGGTGGCAGGCCGAATGGAAGTACCGCAAGCCGATCACCGTCGACGCAGGCCCACAGGGCGCGGGGTTGACCGGCAACCCCGGGCGTACGCCGCTGCTGCTGCGCCTGCATACCGGCAACTTCGGTTTTGATGGCACCCAGGAGGGTGGCAACGACCTGCGTTTCGTTTCTGCCGACGGGCGTACGGTGCTGGCCCATCAGATCGAGCAGTTCGACCCGAACCTGGGCCTGGCCCTGGTCTGGGTGGACGTTCCGGCACTGACCGCCAGCGCGCCGCAGACGATCTGGATGTACTACGGCAATGCGAAGGCACCGGCCAGCGGCAATGGCCAGCAGGTGTTCGATCCGGACTACACGCTGGTCTACCACTTTGCCGAAGCCAATGCGCCGGCGCGTGATACCACGGCCTACGGCAACACGGCCGGTGCGGTAGTGCCTGCGGCGGAAAGCACGGTGATCGGGCGTGGCGTGCAGCTGGGCGCTGGTCCACTGCCGCTGCCGGCCAGTGCTTCGCTGGCACAGGAAGCGGGTGCGCCGCTTACCGTTTCTGCCTGGATCAAACCGGGCGCGCTGACCACCGCGCAGGCGATCTATGCCCGCCGCGACGGCAGCGCCGAGCTGGTGGTGGGGATCGACAACCGGGTGCCGTTCGTGCAGCTCAACGGTCAACGCAGCACGCCGGCGCAGCCGATTCCGGAAGGGCAGTGGGCGCATGTTGCGGTTACCGCCGAGAAAGGGTCGCTGCAGCTGTATCTGAACGGTCGCGTGGTGGCCCAGCTCAGTGGTGAGTTGCCGGCACTGACCACCGCAGCGGTGGTGGGTGCCGATGCGCCGGGCGCGGCGCAACCGCTGGCCAACTTCGATGGCGCGCTGGATGAACTGCGCATCTCACGCGTAGCACGCCCGGCGGCGCTGCTGCTGGCAGATGCCACCGCGCAGGGCGCCGATTCGCGCCTGATCAGCTACGGCGCCGACGAGCAGTCGGCCGGGCAGAGCCACTTCGCCTTCATCCTCAAGGCGATGCCGTTCGATGCCTGGGTGGTGGTCGCCATCCTCGGCCTGATGATGCTGTTGTCCTGGGCGATCATGATCGCCAAGAGCCGTCATTTCGGCCGCACCAGCAAGGCCAATGCGGTGTTCACCGAGAGCTTCAGCAAGCTCTCCGGCGTGCCGCTGCGCACGTTGTCCGAGATGGACCGGCAGGGCAAGGTGCCGACGGCGATGCACGATGGCTCGCTGTGGCGCATCTACCAGGTGGCCATCGATGAAATGCAGCAGCGTCATCAGCGCGATGGCAACTCCGGCTACCTGAGCGCGGCCACCATCGCCGCCATCCGCGCGTCGATGGATGCGGTGATGGTGCGCGAACAGGAAGCGATGGCGAGGCGCATGAACTGGCTGTCGACCACCATCGAGGGCGCACCGTATGTCGGTCTGTTCGGCACCGTGATCGGCATCATGCTGGTGTTCGTGGTGGCGGCGATGGCCGGTGCGGTGGACATCAACTCGGTGGCCCCGGGCATGGCGGCAGCGCTGCTGTGTACCGCCGCCGGCCTGGGCGTCGCGATTCCTGCGCTGTTCGGCTACAACTGGCTGGGGGCACGCGCCGAAGCGATCGGCGCCGACATGGCGGTGTTCATCGACGAGTTCGCCGCCCGCCTGGCCGAAGAGCAGGACGGGCGCGGCCCGGCCGTGGTCCAGGGCTGAGGGGCCGGCCATGGGCTACAAGGCGAAGTTCGGCATCAAGAAGCGCGAGAAGGGCATCAACGTGACGCCCTTCGTCGACGTGCTGCTGGTGGTGTTGGTGATCTTCATCCTGACCAGCAACGCCTCCATTCCCGGCATCGAGGTCAACCTGCCGAAGGCCAGCAACAGCACCGCACTGGAGAAGCCCAAGACCAAGGCGATCACCATCGACCCCAGCGGCCAGGTGTTCCTGGATGCCTACCCGGTGACGATGACCGAGCTGGAGGACCGCCTGCGTACCGAACGGGCAACCTCGCCGGATTTCCCGGTGATCGTGCGCGGTGATGCGCAGGTTCAGTACGCACGCGTGGTCGAGGTGCTGGATCTGCTGCGCCGGCTGGAGCTGGCCCAGGTCGGCCTGGTCACCGGCAAGGCGCAGGGCTGAGGCATGGCCGGTCATCGACCACCCCTGCAGGAGCCCGGTACGCGCGGACGCCAGTTGCTGGTGACGATCGCGCTGGTGCTGGCGGCGCTGCTGGTACTGGGTGTTGCCGTGTGGTGGCTGCTGTTCAAGGACACCGCCAGCACCCGCCGGCCGGTGCTGCAGCCGCCTATGCTGGCGTTGCCACCACCGCCGCCGCCGCCACCACCACCACCGGAAAAGCCGCCTGAGCCGGAGACGCCGCCGGAAGAGACCGTGCCCGAGCCGGAGCCGCTGGAGCAGCCAACGCCGGCCGAAGAACCGACGCCGACGCCGGACAACGCCGACCCGGTGACCATGGACGCCGATGCACAGGCCGGTGGTGACAACTTCGGCATCCAGTCGGGCAGCGGCGGTGGCTCGTCCGGCGTTGGCCGCGGCGGTGCCGGCAACGCCAGCTATGGCCGCTACCTGGGCTATCTGATGCAGCAGGCGATTTCGCGCGACGCGCGGGTCAAGCGCCTGGCGTTCCAGCTGCAGGTGAATGTCTGGCTGGCGCCCGATGGCCGGCTGGAGAAGGTCGAGCTGGTGCGTGGCAGCGGCAACGAGGAGGCCGACGTGGCCGTGCTTGAAGCACTGCGACAGATCGGCAGGGTCGACCAGATGCCACCAGCGTCGCTGGATTTCCCCGCGCGCGTGCTGATCCAGGGGCGCCGTCCCGGCGCGTGACCGATGACTTCCGTGATTTCCCTTCTTCCGATGAGAACCGTGATGAACGACCACGACCGCGCTCGAACCGCATCCCGCCGCCCACGGCCGGCCCGACGGGCGTTGCTGTGCTGCGCCGTACTGCTCAGCCTGGCCGTTCCGGCCGGTGCGATGGCGGCCGAAACCACCATGGTCAAGTTGATCAAGGGGCTGATCGCCAGCGGCGCGCTCAAGCCCGAAGACGGCCAGGCCCTGTTGGTGCAGGCCGAAGCAGAAGCGGCGGCTGCGCAACGCGGCACCGCGGTCAGCGCAGCCAGCAGCGGCGGCGTGGCGCTGGAAGCCGGCGACGTACGTGTGCCGTACGTGCCGCAGAGCGTGCGCGATGGCATCCGTGATGAGGTACGCCAGGACGTGATGGCGCAGGCCAAAGCCGAGGGCTGGGCCGCGCCGAACGAGGTGGCCGAGTGGACCAAGCGCATCAAGGTCAGCGGTGACATACGTGTGCGCAGCGAATCGCGCTTCTACTCCGAGCGCAACAGCGACATCGAGACCAACTGGGCCTCGGTGAACGCCGGCAACGGCTTCGATACCAACAACAACACCAACCTGCAGCTGCCGCCGCTGCTCAACACCCGCCAGGACCGCCGCAATCTGTGGCGCATCCGCGCACGGCTGGGCATCGAAGCGACGATCGGCCAGCACACCACCGCAGGCGTGCGCCTGGCCAGCGGCAGCAGCAACGGGCCGGTGTCCACCACCGAACAGCTTGGCGGTGGCCTGGGCAAGAAGGACGTGTGGCTGGACCAGGCATGGCTGGCCTACAGCCCGGCCGACTGGGTGACGGTGCGCGGCGGACGCTTCGGCAATCCGTTCTGGACCAGCGACACGCTGTTCTCCAACGATCTGAACTTCGACGGCCTGGCGGCCAATCTCAGCTACGACCTCGCCGAGGACGTCGGCCTGTTCGGCAACCTGGCGGTGGTGCCGTTGGAGTACACCTCCGACAGCGCGCCCAGCCAGAGCCGGGTGAAGACGCCCAACGAGAACAAGTGGCTGTCCGGTGCGCAGGTGGGGGTGAACTGGCGCTTCAACGATGACAACAGCCTGCGTGCGGCGCTGGGCTACTACGATTTCAAGAACATCAGTGGTCGCCTGTCGTCTCCCTGCGCGCTGTACGCCGGCGCGGTCGGTTGCGATACCGACTGGTCGCGGCCGGCGTTCATGCAGAAGGGCAACACCCTGATGCTGATCCGCGACATCGCCCGCAACCCGTTGGATCCGGCCAACACGCCCACGCCGCAGTACGTGGGCCTGGCTTCCGCCTTCCGCCTGGCGACCTTCAACCTGCGCTGGGATACACAGCTTGCGCAGGACATCGGCATGCGCCTGGATGCGGACTACATCCGCAACCTGGCCTATGACAAGCAGGCCATGTTCGCGCGGGCCAACAACGGCATCGTCAACAACTACGGTGCCGGTGGCAGTGCCAGCATCGACACCTTCCGCAGTGGCGACACCGCCTGGATGCTGCAGGCCACCTTCGGCGCCACCGAACTGAAGGAGAAGGGGCAGTGGCAGGCCCTGCTGGGCTACAAGCGGATCGAGGCCGATGCACTGCCCGATGCCTACAACGATCCGAACTTCCACCTGGGCGGCACCAATGCGCGCGGCTACTACGTGGGCGGCGCCTATGCGCTGGACGCCCGCAGCTGGATCAGCGGCAAGTGGATGGCGGCCAAGGAAGTGTCGGGCCCGCCGTTGTCGATCGACGTGTTCCAGCTGGAGTTCAATACCGGTTTCTGATCGGACAGCGTGACCACAGTCACGACACGTGTGGCGGGGGCGCGGCAATGCGCCCGTCTAGGAAAGGAGACCACGCGTTGCACAAAGGAGGAGTGGATGAGCCGTCACAAACTGTTCGAGAGTTCCGAGCCCGCCGCGCAGGCACTGGGCATCGGGCCGGCCTATGTCTCGGTGGAGGGATTGCGCCAGCATCTGGCCGAATTCCTGCTGTATGCAGGACGGCCGGTCGTCATCATGCGCGGGCGCAGCGAGGTCGGCTATTTCCTGCCGGCACGCTGCTGGCGCCAGCGCGAGGATGATCCGCTGGCTGCCGCCGCGGCCGATCAGCTGCTCGGTGCCGCCGGCTTCCAGGTCGAAGACATCCAGCAGGTCGAACAGGAGTTCAACGCCATGCGCCAGCGCACCGTGCTGCATTCGCGGCGTTGAAACCAGGGCCGCCGGGCATGGCCCGGCGTTACCTGATGGCGCCAGGCTCCTCCGGTAGCGCCGGGCCATGCCCGGCGATCAGGCAGCAGCCCCGCGCTCGCTGGTGATCCGTGCACCTTCGCGCATCACCAGCGTCACCGGGGTCTTTTCCACCACCTCCAGCAAGCGCTGCCACTGCGCATCGCTCAGCTCGGCGGTGGCATGCAGCACGCGGTGCACATGGAAGCGTCCATCCGCATCACGTTCGGAACGTAGCTCGGCGTGGAACTCGCCCAGCTCCCAGCCCTTGCGCTGCGCGTACATGCGCAGGGTGATGGCGGTACACGCGGCCAGCGAGGCCAGGTACAGGTCGAACGGGGCGAAGCCCTTGCCCTGGCCGCCGAGCGAAGCGGGTTCATCGGCCGCGACATCGAAATGGCCGTTGCTGATGTGGTGCAGGTAGTTGTCGGCGGTCGAAACAATGCGTGCGTAGGCCATGGGAATCCCCGGTGGTAGGGCCGAGCCATGCTCGGTTGCGGGAAAAGGCGGCGCCAGCCGGAGCCGGAGCCGCCAAGGAATCACTCGGTACGATCGTACGAGAACTGGATGCCGGCCGTGCCACCGGTTTCGATGAAGAGATTCATGAAGGCCGGCACGGTCTCCGCCCGTACCCAGTCGCGCTGCAGTTCGCAGAACAGCTGCGTCACGCTGATCAACTGGCCGCCGGCCTGTTCAATGCGGCGCAGCGCGGCATCATGCGCGGCCAGCGACGTGCCGCCCACCGCGTCGACCACCACGTAGACCTCATAGCCTTCCTTCAGCGCATCCAGCGCGGGGAAGGTCAGGCAGGCTTCGGTCCACAGCGCGGTCATGATCAGTTTCCTGCGGCCGGTGGCCTCCACCGCCTTGCGGAACTCGACATCTTCCCAGGAGTTGATGGTGGTGCGGTCGTAGGTCGGGTAGTCGCCCAGCACCTTGCGCAGCTGCGCGATCGGCGGCTTGTTCAGGCCGGTCTGCACGTTCACGGTCGAATGCACGATCGGCAGGCCATAGGCGACCGCCGCCTTGGCAGTGCCGACGATGTTGTTGACCAGCAGCTGGCGGTCCATCGAGGCGATGGAGTTCACCTGTACCGGCTGGTAGTCGATGATGATGAAGGCGGAATTCTGCGGGGTCAGCAGGTGGTCGCTGGCGGGGTCGCGGATCGGTTCACTGGCCATGGGGGTGTCCTGGTCGGGGTTGGCTTGCGGTGGTGCCGGCGGCGTGCCGGCAGGCGGAAATCGCCGCGGATGCAGCGGCTCAGCTCCGCTGCGAATCCAGCTGCTCGTGGTTCTTCTGCACGTCCTGCGCTTTCTGGTAGCTCTCGATCAGCAGCTGGTAGTTGGGGAAGATCTGCGTGTAGATCGCGGCCCACTGCTGGGCGTCCTCGCGGTTCCAGGTGTGCTGGATTTCCGAGGCGACCGCAGCGGTATCCATCGGCACCACACCGGCCTGCACCACGCGCGCCAGGGTGATTTCCTCGGCCATCTTCGAATAGGTACCGGAGGCATCGACCACCGCGAACACCTGGTAGCCGTCGGCGACGGCGGCAATGGAGGGGAAGGCCATGCAGACGCTGGTGATGGTGCCGGCAATGATCAGCTGGCTGCGGCCGGTGGCCTTCACCGCGGCGACGAATTCGGGGTTGTCCCAGGCGTTGATCTCGCCCCGTCGCGCTACGTATTGCGCATGCGGTGCGGCGTCATGGATCTCCGGGATCAGCGGGCCGTTCGGCCCCTGCGGTACCGACGCGGTGGTGATCACCGGCATCTTCGCCAGCGTGGCCATTTTCGCCAGGGCGGTGGCGTGCGCGCGCACCGAAGTGAACGGCATGTCACCGATGGTCTGGAACAGGCCACTCTGGTGGTCGATCAACAGCATCGCGGCGTTGTCCGGGTCGATCACCGGGCGGGCGCCGTTGAAGTTGGCGGGGGTACTCATGGTCAGTCTCCTGGGGAGGGGGGCGAAGGCCCGGAATGCGGCGGGCGGTTGCCCGCCGCAATGCAGTGGATCAGTGCGCGATCTGGCCGAAGCGGCCGCCGTTGAAATCGTTGACGGCCTGGCTGATCTCGGCCTGGGTGTTCATCACGAACGGGCCATAGCCCACCACCGGCTCGTCGATGGGTTCGCCGCTGAGCAGCAGCACGGTGGCGTCGCTGTCGGCGTCGATGAACACGTCTTCGCCGCTGCGGTCGAAGGTCACCAGCTGTGCTTCGCCGACTGCCTGGCCGCCGTTGATCCGCACCGTGCCCTTCAGCACCACCAGCGCCAGGGTGCGGCCATCGGCCACCGGCAGCTCGGCGTGCTGGCCCTGCAGCAGGCGGATGTCCCACACGTCCATGGGGGTATGGGTACGTGCCGGTCCAGCATGGCCATCGAATGTCCCGGCGATGACGCGTACGCGGCCGGCACCGTCGGGCAAGGCCACTGAAGGAATCTGCGCATCGAGCAGGGTCTGGTAGCCCGGTGCGCCCATCTTGTCCTTGGCGGGCAGGTTCACCCACAGCTGCACCATGTCCAGGGTGCCGCCGCGCTTGCTGAATTCCGGCGTGTGGAATTCCTCATGGAGGATGCCGGAGGCAGCGGTCATCCACTGCACGTCACCCGGGCCGATGGTGCCGCCGGCACCCGTCGAGTCGCGATGGGCCACCTCGCCTTCGTACACGATGGTGACCGTCTCGAAGCCGCGATGCGGATGCTGGCCGACCCCGCGCGGGGTCTCGCTGGGCGGAAAACTGTACGGCCCGGCGTAGTCCAGCAGCAGGAACGGGCTCAGGTGCTGGCCGTGAGTGTTGTAGGAGAACATCGAACGGGCGGGGAAGCCGTCGCCCACCCAGTGCGGGCGGGGGGCGCTGTAGGTACCGGTGACACGCTTCATGGCGATCTCCTGACCGGGGCAACCGGTCGCTGTTTTTCGTTGCGGAGACGATATCGGCGTGACAATGGGCCCGGTAGTCGGCAGAATTTGCCGTCATAGTCCTATTTTGTGAACGATGAAGGCCCAGCAAGGGCCGCAGGAGATCGTCCCGTGTTCATCGCCGACATCCGCCGCTGCGATCTGAACGACCTGTTCTACTTCGCCATGGTGGTCGAGCATGGCGGCTTCTCGCAGGCCGGGCGCGCGCTGGCGATGCCCAAGTCCAAGCTCAGCCGCCGCATTGCCCTGCTGGAGGAGCGGCTGGGTGTCCGCCTGATCCAACGTTCGACCCGCCGCTTCTCGGTCACCGAGATCGGCCAGGACTACTACCGGCACTGCAAGGCGATGCTGGTGGAGGCCGAAGCGGCCGAGGAGGCCATCGCGCTCTCGCGTGCCGAGCCACGGGGCACCCTGCGGCTGGCCTGTCCGATCGCACTGCTGCACGCGCGCGTTGGCGCCATGCTGGCTGACTTCCTGGCCCTGCATCCGCAGGTGACCCTGCAGCTGGATGCCACCAACCGGCGCGTGGACGTGGTGGGCGAGGGCGTGGATGTGGCCATCCGCGTGCGCCCGCCACCGCTGGAGGACAGCGATCTGGTGGTGCGCGTGCTGGCCCGCCGCATCTGGTGCACCGCTGCCAGCCCGGCCTTGCTCAAGCGCATGGGTACGCCGAAAGTGCCGGCTGATCTGGCGATGATGCCGACCGTGGACCTGGCATCGCCCGCCCAGGTGCATGCCTGGGAATACGCCGGGCCTGAGCAGGTGCAGGCCAGCGTGCACCACCGCCCGCGGCTGGTCAGCGATGACATCATCGCCCTGCGCAGTGCGGCGGTGGCGGGTGTCGGCGTGCTGATGCTGCCGCGGATGATGATCACCGACGAACTGGCCAGCGGCGCGCTGGTGCCGATCCTGCCGCAGTGGCAGCCCAGGCACGGCATCGTGCATGCGGTGTTCCCGTCGCGGCGCGGCCTGCTGCCGGCGGTACGCGCGTTGATCGATTACCTGGCCGAGCGTTTCGAGGCGCTGGAAGAGCCGTAGATCCAGGCCGTGCGCGCAGCGTGGCGGATGACCGGGGGTGCAGGATCGACGGTTGCCGCCTACACTCCCGGTCCGGACCGTCGCCATCACGCCCATCATTCCCCGGTCCGGCCTTGGCACTTATGTCTCCCAATGCCCTGGCGCTGATCGAGCTGTTGATCCGCGAGCGCCGTGCGTTGTCCCGCTTCATTGCCCGCTACCTCGACCCGGCCAGTACCGAGGACACCCTGCAGAACCTTTATCTGAAGGCCAGCAGCGTGCCCGGCGATCCGCCGATCCTGGAACCGCGCGGGTACCTGTACCGCATGGCCTACCACCACGCGCTCAACCGCAGCCAGGCCGACGCACGCGAACGGCGGGCGATGGCGGAGTACGCCAGCGACCTGGCCGATGCCAGCACTGATGGCCAGGCGCAGGCGCTGGACCAGGCCCAGCTGCGCGAGATCAGCCAGACCATCCTGGCGCTGCCGCCGCAGGTGCGCGAGTGCTTCGTGCTCAACCGCTACCTGGGGCTGAGCGAACGCGAGATCGCCGAGCGCCTGGGTATTTCCAAGAGCGTGGTGGGCAAGTACGTGATGCGCGCGGCCCTGCTCATCCAGCAGCACCAGCGGGGAAGCCGCGCATGACCGGCATGTGCCGTGGGCAGATGCTGCTCGCCGTTGTCTCAACTGTAAGGCGCACCCGTTGGTGGTGCCGCAGGCCACAATCATGACTACGTCCATACCCTCGCCGCGTCAGGCCAGGCAGGCGTTGCGCTGGGTGATACGGTGCAATGCGGGCCGGTTGCCGGAGCGCCAGCAACGCGCCCTGCAACGCTGGCTGCAGGCCGATCCCCGGCATGCCGATGCCTGGCGCCAGCAACAGGCCTTCTGGCAAGGCCTGGATGCCGCCGGCCCGGATGTCCTGGCTGCGCTTCCGGAGCTGACCGCCGAACCCGCGCTGCGGCCCCTGCAGCCGCGTCGTCGAGTGCCTTGGCTGCTGGCCAGTGCGGCGGTGCTGCTGCTTTCGGTAACAGCGGCGCCGCACGCGTGGCTGCTGGTCCGCAGCGACGTGCGCAGCGACAACGCGCCGCGCACGGTGCAGCTGCAGGATGGCAGCACTGCCATATTGGATGCAGGCAGCGCGCTGGCGCTTGATTTCAGCGCCGGCCAGCGCCGCCTGCAGTTGCTGCGTGGCAGGGCCTGGTTCCAGGTGGCGCACGAAGCACGACCGTTCCGGGTGGAGGCCGGCGGTGGCGAGATCCGTGACATCGGCACGGCGTTCAGCGTTGCACTGCAGGATGCCGTGGTGACCACCGAGGTCAGCCAGGGCGAAGTGGAGATCAGGCCGGGTCATGTCGCCGCGCAGCGGCTGCAGGCGGGGCAGGCACGCGCGTTCCGTGATGGCCGCTGGCTGCAGCCGTTGCAGATGGCCGATGTGGAGGCCATCGCACCGTGGCGACGCGGCGAGATCGTCATTGATGATCTGCCTGCGCAACAGGCGATCGAGCGCCTTGCCCGCTATCGGCGTGCGCCGGTCTGGGTTCTGCACGGTCAGGGCGCGCAGGTGGCGGTGAGTGGGTTGTTCCACCTGCAGCAGCCGGATGCGGCGATTGCCGCAGTGGCCCAGCAGGCCGGTCTGCGCAGCCAGCGCCTGCCGGGCGGCGCGTTGTTGGTGTGGTGATGCCACGGGACTAGTGGGTGGGTTCATCCACGCATGGCGTGGATCTACTGGCGTGATTCGTGTTCATCCACGCATGGCGTGGATCTATTCGGGCGCATGGTAGATCCACGCCATGCGTGGATGATCTGTCGATCAACGAAAAAAACCGTGGGCAGATCCGACCCCACCTTGTCTCTAGTGGTATAGCCAGAGCGAAACCGCGTTTCTTCTCAAGCCAACCGAGCCGCGTGCACCCGACGTGCGCACGGTCCCGCCACCTTGAGGAGTCACCGTTCATGCCGTTCCCGGCATCCGCCCGTCATCGCCGCGCCACCATCCTCGCCCTGGCCATCGCCACGGCACTGGTTCCCTTCGCTTGGGCGCCGACCGCCCGCGCCCAGGCCGCTACCGCCTCCGTGCGCGCGTATGCCATCCCCGAACAAGCCCTGGCCGACGCAGTGCGCAGCTTCGGTCGCCAGTCGCAGGTGCAGGTGGTGTTCCGCAGCGATCTGGTGGAAGGGCGGCGCTCGCGCGCAGTGCAGGGCCAGTACAGCCCCGCCGAGGCACTGGACCAGTTGCTGCAGGGCAGTGGCCTGCGCGCGCAGCAGGAGCCGGGCGGTACCTGGACCCTGCAGGCCGCCGCCGATGACGGCGGGGTGGTGGTCACCGACACGCTGAAGGTGGGCGGGCGCCTGCAGGCCGACGGCGGCGAAACACGTGATCGTTGGGGATACGACGACGTGTTCGCGCTCGACCTGAGCACGGCCTATTCCGGTCGCGACCGGGTGGAGCGCTATCGCGGCGCCAACCCGGCCGACGTGGTCAAGGACCTGGTCGGTGTGTTCAGCGGCGACGCCCGCAACAGCGGCGCACTGGACCTCAACATCCGCGGCATCCAGGGGCCGGGACGGGTGCCGGTCAGCATCGACGGCGGCGAGCAGGCACTGACCGTATGGCGGGGCTACAACGGCGTCAGCAACCGCAACTACATCGATCCCAACCTGATTGGTGGCATCCAGGTCATCAAGGGGCCAGCGTTGGTACGCGATGTACACAGCGGTATCGGCGGAGCGATGGTCATCAAGACCCTCGACGTCGACGACATCGTGCCGGCCGGCGAGCGCTTCGGCGGGGAGCTGAAGATCGAAGGCAGCAGCAATGCGGTCTCGCCGCGCCTGCCACGGCTGCACACCGGCGAGGACTACCGCACGGTGGAGGGGTTCCCGCAGTCGTCGCCGGCCTCGCCCTATGCTGACCGCACCCTGGTGGTGCCAGTGAAATCGCGCAGTGGTGACAACCCGTTCGATGGCGATGACCAGGCCTGGCGCCTGGCGCTGGGCTGGCGCGGTGAGCGGGTGGACGTGATGGCCGCCTACGCGTGGCGCAAGCGCGGCAACTATTTCTCCGGCAGCAAGGGCAGTGCGTACTACGACCAGGACCCGCGCGAGCAGTACGAATACCAGGGCATCGACTACATCACCACGCTGGCGCGCTACTTCAAGCCGGGTGATGAAGTGCCCAACACGTCCAACGAACAGGAGTCGTGGCTGCTGAAGGCCACCTGGCAGATCACCGACGACCAGCAGCTCAAGGCCACCTGGCGGCACACGCTTTCGCACTATGGCGAGATCATGCCCTCGCGCATCCTGTCCGCACCGGATTACGGGCGCATCCAGTGGCCGCTCAGCCGGGTCGATTCCGATGCCTGGAACCTGGAATACCGCTGGCAGCCGGCCGGCAGTCGTTGGCTCGACCTGCGCGCCAACCTGTGGCGAACCGAAACCAACAGCGATACCTACACCGCTGGTGGCTTCCCCAACTTCGCCTCGGGCAACCCCGATTGGGATTCCAGCCGCAGTCCGATCCTGCGCAACACCGCCCTGGCCAATGCCCGCAACGACCGTACCGGGCTGACCCTGAGCAACCGCTTCGGCCTGCATTCCACACTTGACCTGACCGTAGGTGGCAACTGGCAGTACGAAACGCTGCGTTCGGGCGATCCGTACTTCGGCGTTACCGACGGCTGGCGCATGTACCCGCGCGCCGGCCGGCGCCAGGAAGGCGAGGGCTACCTGAGCCTGGAATGGCGGCCCGTCGAGTTCCTTACCCTCAACGCCGGTGTGCGCTACAGCCGCTACTGGGCGTTCGACGATTTCCTGCAGGCGCATCCAGAGCTGCTGACCCGCAGTGTCGGCAGCAAGGAGGCGCGCTACCGGGTCAACGAGCTGCCACCACGCCCCGCCAGCCTGCAGGGAGAGATCGATGCGATCGAAACGGAGCGTGAGTTCTGGGAAAGCATCGGCATGGGCTCGCTGGTCGACGACCTGCTGAAGAACCTGCTGAGCAAGTACGAAACACCGGTGCCGGTGGAGCACAGCATCGCCTGGGCAGCGGATGCCGATGGCAACTACACGCGAGCCAGCAACCCGTGCCTCAACGGCCAGGTGGCCGCCATCCCCGGGCTGCTGCCGATGGTGCTCGGTACCGACCAGACCTGCCGGGTGCAGAACGCCGTGCAGGGGCAGGCGGTGCAGGCGCACAACAGCCGCCGCCGCGACCATGCCTGGCTGCCCACGTTCTCGGCCACCGTGCATTTCTCGCCTGCTGCGCGCCTGTATGTCCGCTACACCGAGGCGAAGCGCTTCCCCAGCATGTTCGAAAGCACCATCGCGTTTTCCAGCAGCCTCAATCCGCTGTATCCGCTCAAGCCCGAACACGCTTACAACTACGAGCTGGGTTATGTGCACAACCTCTCTGCGCTGTTCGACGGCACCGCCGATGCGGACGTAAAGCTCAGCTACTACGTACAGAAAACCCGCGATGTGATCGAGCGCGATGCGTACTTCCTGTTCGACAACATCGACAAGCAGACCCTGCGCGGCATTGAGCTGCAGGCGCGCTTCGACAACCGCCGCTTCTTCAGCGACCTGGGCATCGCTCGCACCCTTGAAAACGAAGTGTGCGACGAAAGCACCGCAGTACAGCTGGATGCCAACCGCGGCCTGGTGCCCAACTGCGTGCAGGACGGTTTCGTCGGAGGCTATCTGCTGACCCAGGCCGTGCCGAAGCTGTCGGTGAACCTGTCGCTGGGCACCCGCCTGTTCGACGAGCGGCTGGAACTGGGCAGCCGCATCGTGCACTACCGGCGTCACCACAACCCGGACCTGCAGGCCTACCGCGACCGCTTGCTGGCCGGCGGCAGCAGCCTGCTGTGGCAGAACGTGCCGTTCACCTGGGGAAACATCACCACGGTGGATGCCTATGCGCGCTGGCGCTTCAACGACCACGCCAGCGTCGAACTGGTCGGCAGCAATCTCGGCAACCGCTACTACGTCGACCCGGCCACGCGCTCCACGCTGCCGGCGCCCGGTCGCACCCTCAAGCTCGCAGTCACCGCGCGCTTCTGACGCCTCACCGATTCAAGCGTTGTACCTGTAGTTCCCTCAATCCAAGGAGTTTTTCCATGAAAATGTTCTCCCGCTCCCTGCTCACCGTGGCCGCCAGCCTGGCCCTGGCCGGTGCCGCCCACGCAGCCGATATCGTCGGCGCCGCCAGCGCCGTCTCCGATCCGCAGTTGAACGTCAACGTCGGCGAATCGCAGGTCAATGGTGGCCCGCACGTCGCTGGCAAGGCCGGCATCGGCGTCGGCACCGTGTCCGGTGGCACCCGCGTGGACTTCCACGGCCTGAGCGCCTATTCGGCACCCACCACCGTCAACGGCACCACCGTGCGCACCCTGGCCATGCCGATCACCGGCACCCCGGGCAACCACGCCGGCATGGGCCACTTCAACTTCGTCAAGGTGGGCAGCGGCGATGTCTGGTTTGGTGAATGGTCCAAGGATGGCGCCGCCGGTGGCTTCAACAACCGCCAGGTCTATTTCGCTGGTGACCGTGCAGGCACCACGTTGCCGGCAGGCGTGGCCACCTACAGCGTGGCGGGCCTGAACAAGTTCAACGGCAGCAACCTGCTGACCGGTGCGTTCCGCGCCGACTTCGGTGCCGGTACCCTGCGTGGCCAGATCGCCGGTGGCGGCCTGACCGTGGGCGTCAACGCTGCCATCAACAGCGCCAATGCGTCCTTCGCAGGCACGGCCGTGGCCAACGGCTCGGTGTCGGGCAGCACCCAGGGCCAGTTCTTCGGTGCCAACGCCGCCACCCTGGCCGGCATCGCCACCTTCGCCGGCAACAGCCAGTACGACACCGCCTTCGGCGGCAGCAAGAACTGATCGCCACGCCCCTGACGGGGCAGGGCAGGGACAAGCCGCGATCCGCCAGTCCCTGCTTCGGCCCGCGATAGTGCTTCAACCGGATCGAACATGCGCCACCTTCTCTTTCTTGTCGCCCTGCTGCTGGCCTGGCCGCTCAACGTTGCCCACGCGCAGCAGGATGACCTGCGCCGTGTGCTCGAACAGGGCAGCGAGCTGCGTCATCAGCAGCAGGACCAGCAGCGCCTGCGCCAGGCCGAGCACGAGCGACCGACCATCACCCTCGACGGCCAGCAGTACCGCGTGGAGCGCACTGTCGACGACCTCGGCCAGGCGCTCTATCTCGCGCTGCAGCACCAGCAATGGCAGGCCGCGGCCGCCTTCCTTGCCGAGTACATCGAACTGCCTGGCCACGATCCGCTGCTGCGCCACTACGCGCAGGGTGCGCTGGCGCGCGTGGGTGGCCAGCACGGCAAGGCCGCGGCCGAATACGAGGCCGTGCTCGCCGCGCAGCCGGACTTCCTGCCGGCGCGGCTGGAACTGGCGCGTGTGTATGCCGAAGACCAGCGCGACCGCGATGCCATCGCCCTGTTCGAGGCAATCGCAGCCGGCATCGATGGCGGCGACCCTGCAACGGCGGGCGTGCGTACGCGGGTGGACGGCTACCTGCAGGCCCTGCATGCACGCCAGCGCTGGAAGGGTGGCATCGCCGCCGGTCCCGCCTGGAGCGACAACGTCAACCGCAGTTCGGCCAGCCGCACCTGCCTGTTTGGTGACGGCACCACCTGCTTCATCGAACGCCGGTTGCCCGATGCACAGGCAGCGTTCGGCCTGGACTACGACGTCAGCCTGGAACGGCGCCTGCCGTTGGCCGGCCACCATGGGCTGTACCTGCGCGGCCTGGCGTTCGGCCAGGTGTGGCGTGGGCACAGCGACTACAACGAGCTCAATGCCAGCGTGCAGGCCGGCTACAGCTGGCGCAGCGCACGGCATACCTTGCTGCTGGCGCCCAGCTACGATTACCAGGGACTCGGCAACCACGCGCTGCAGGGCGGTGCCGGCATGCATGGCGAATGGCAGTTCGCCGCAGATCCGCGCAGCCTGCTGAAGCTGGAAGCCGACTGGAAACGCCAGCGCTATCGACAGCAGGGCGTGGCCAGCAACTACGACGGTGAACTGGCGGCGATCTATGCCACCTGGTTCCGCGCGCTCAACCCGCGCTGGACGGTGTTTGCCGGGGTCGACCTGAGTGACAGCAGCGCCGCCGATCCCGCCAATGGCTACCGGCAACGCGGCCTGCGCCTGGGCGCAGCGCGCCAGTGGAGCGGCACCACGGCCACGGTGTTCGTGTCGCTGCGTGAGCGTGACTACGATGCCTGGAGCCCGTTGCTGGAGGCGCGTCGGCAGGACAGCGAGCAGAACCTGATCGCCATCGTGCGCAGCGAGCGCCTGGCCGTGGCTGGGCTGGTCCCCAGCCTGAGCCTGCGTTACGCTCGCATCGACAGCAACGTGGACTGGCTGTACAGCCACGACCGCAGTCTGCTGAGCCTGAAATGGGAACGGGCGTTCTGAGCCGTCGGGCGGGGCGCAGGGGGGGGGAGTCCATTAATCCCCAATTTGGCCAAATTGGGTATAGTGGCCACATATCCTTCCGCTGGAGCCGTGCCATGACCCTCCCGCTCGACCTGCCCGGCCTCGACAAGGCCCCGGCATCCTCGGTCAAGACCCGTGGCTGGCCCAGCCTGATGCGTACCGTGCGCGAGAAGCAGGCGCTGGTCATCACCAACCACAATCACCCCGAGGCGGTGATCGTGGACATCAAGACCTACCAGGAGCTGTTGGCCAGGGCCAGCGGCAGCGACAGCGAGGAGCGCAGCGACGTGCTCTCGCGCCTGCGCAGCGAGTTCGACCAGGCGCTGGCCGGGCTGCAGCAGGGTGAGGGGCTGGGCAAGGTGATGGGCAAGCCGATCCGCCGCGGCCACAAGGTCGCGCTCGGCCGTCCGCTCTGAATCATGGGGCGGGTCCTGGCGTTGGCCGGCGTCAATGGCGCCGGCAAGAGTTCGCTGCTCGGCACCTGGCTGGAGGCCGACGGCCTGGGCTGGTACAACCCGGACAGCTTTACCCGGCGCCTGGTGGAGGCGGGCTGGCCGTTGGCCGACGCCAACGCCGAAGCGTGGCAGGAGGGCGCACGACGACTGCGCCAGGCGATCGCCGACGGCAGTGACTTCGCCTTTGAAACCACCCTGGGCGGCAACACCATTCCGCGCCTGTTGCGCGAGGCCTGCAGCCAGCATGACGTGGCGATCTGGTTCTGCGGGTTGGCCACCGTCGAACTGCATGTTGCCCGCGTGGCAGCCCGCGTTGCTGGCGGTGGCCACGACATCCCACAGGACAAGATCCGCGCACGCTTCGATTCCGCGCGCGAGAACCTGTTGGCATTGATGCCGCACCTGGCCGAACTGCATGTGTATGACAACAGCGCGCCGGCCGATCGCTATGGGCGTGTTGCCCCCTTGCCGGTGCTGGCGCTGGATCGCCAGGGCCTGCAGTATCCGGTGTCGGTGGTGGAGCTGCTGCACACCCCGGACTGGGCCAAGCCCATCGTCATGCGCGCGATGGAACTGCATGCCGACAGTACGCCGCTTGCCGGCCCGCCTGTGCGATGATCCGAGCCCGCAGATTCATTGATCGAGGAACACGGATGTACGAGCGGAAGCACTGGCAGGCCACTGGCCTGCGCGCGCTGGTGGCGGCCATGGCATTGACGGTGGCGGCACCGCTGCTGGCCCAGGATGCAACGCCGGCCGATGCCAAGGTCGAGGCGCCGAACGAGCCGATGAGCTACGACAAGGCACGCCGCACCGCCGAGGCATCGCTGCGCCTGCACCCGGGCACCGACAGCCAGTACGACTACCGCCCGCTGTGGGCCGGCAATGCCGACCTCGATGGCGACGGCCGCCCGGAGATCATCTATCTCTACACCGCGACCCAGACCGGCAGCGCGATGCAGCTCAACGAGCTGGTGGTGATGACCCCGCTGGCCGAAGGTGATGCGCGGGGCCAGGCCATGTCACCCGGCAAATCCGCCTATGACGACGAAACCTACGCGTTGATCCGCGCCTCGGGCTACGCCGATGACGCCAGCGTGCATATCCCCGGCGAAATGGAAACGATCACCATGGACGGTGACCGTATCCGCGTGACCTTCAACAGCACCCGCAGTTCGAAGCTGTGCGTGCGAGGCAAGGTGGCCTGCCCACCGGAAGGTCAGCATGCCTGGGTGTACCGCTGGAGCCCGGGCAAGCTGACCCGCGCCGACTAGCCCTGTGCTGACGGCAGCGCCAGGCAATGCCTGGCGCCACCGCAGCCACTCAGGCCGGGGTCACCTGTTCCGGTTCGGCCACGTCCGGCAACGGCGGCAGGGCGCGGTCCACCGTGACCGGTGCATCGCTCTTCAACAGCGCGGCCGCCTCCTTGTCGCAGCCCACGGCCGGCGGCGAACCGCGCAGCGGCAGGCCGGCGGTCTCCTTCACGAAGATCATCGTGATCAGGCCGATCACCGCCGCGCCCATCAGGTAGTAGGCCGGTACCAGCGGATCGCCCGTGCGTTCCACCAGCCAGGCGGTCACCAGCGGCGTGGTGCCACCAAACAGCGACACCGACACGTTGAACGCAATGGACAGCGCGCTGTAGCGCACCGGCGTATAGAACAGCGCCGGCAGCGTGGACGGCATCGAACTGGTGAAGCACACCAGCGCCAGGCCCAGCAGCATCAGGCCAAGGAAGATCAGCCCGTCGTTGCCGCTGCCCACCAGCAGCAGGCTCGGTACCGCCAGCACCAGCAGCGCGATGCAGGCGCCGATGATCATCGGCCGCCGGCCCAGCTTGTCGCTGAAAAGGCCACCCACGATGTTCAACGGCATCATCACCAGCATCACGATGATGATCAGCAGCAGGCCCTTGCTCTCCGCATATCCCATGGTCACGCTCAGGTAGCTGGGCATGTAGGTCAGCAGCATGTAGTCGGTCACGTTGAACACCAGCACCAGGCCCATGCAGACGATCAGCTGGCGGCCGTGCACGCGGAACAGGTCGACCAGGCCGGGGCGCTCATGGTCGCGCTTCTCGGCCTCTTCGGCGAAGGCGCGGAACGCTGGCGTTTCCTCCAGCCGCATGCGCATGTACAGGCCCAGCAGGCCGAGTGGGCCGGCCACCAGGAACGGAATGCGCCAGCCCCAGTCCAGCATCTGCTCGCTGCTCAACAGCATGTGCAGTGCAGTCACCGTACCGGCACCGGCGATATAGCCGCCCAGCGTGCCGAACTCCAGCCAGCTGCCCATCAGGCCGCGGTTGCGGTCGGTGGAGTACTCGGCGATGAAGGTCGCCGCGCCGCCGTACTCGCCGCCGGTGGAAAAGCCCTGCACCACGCGGGCGAGCAGCAACAGCACCGGCGCCCAGATGCCGATGCGCTCATAGGAGGGAATCAGGCCGATGGCGAACGTACCCAATGCCATCATGATCATGGTGAAGGCCAGTACCTTCTGGCGCCCGTAGCGGTCGCCCAGGGGCCCGAAGACCATGCCGCCCAGCGGGCGTACCAGGAAGGCCACCGTGAACGTGGCGAACGCGGCGATCACCTGTGCGGTGGGGTTGCTGGAGGGGAAGAACACCTGGCCGATGGTGACGGCAAGATAGCCATAGACACCGAAGTCGAACCATTCCATCGCATTGCCCAGTGCAGCGGCGCCGACGGCGCGCTTGAGCATGGGTTTGTCGACAACGGTGATCTCGTCGACCTTCAGATGGCGGCGGCGTTTGAACCAGCCGAAATGGGCATGAGCATCGGAGTTGTCCTGCATGGGGACTCCCTTGGAAGAATGGAAATGGCGTTGGAATGGGCGGTACGAATGTCCCGGAATTCGGAAACGGCGATGCTGGCGCAGCAGGCGCAGGGGCATCGGATGGAAGACCCGGAAGGAGGCGAAAGGTGTGTGCGATGAAACGCCGCGCACGCAACACGCATTGCCCGCTGCCAGAACGCAGAGCGACATGCGGGACGAACGGATGGGTCCGATTACGTGTCAGTGCACGCGCGGGTGGGGCAGGCGCAGGGAACAGGCGGGGCAGGGCCCGCAGGCGTCATCCGCCGGGATCCAGCGCGAGGCGATGGAAAGGCGAGGGAGAGGCAATGATGGAAAGCGAAGCGCCGGTCGGCAGTGCTTCCCGCAGGCCAGCAACAGGTGCTGACGTGCAGTGGGTCGTGTCGATCATGCGTTCATGATAACGGTTACAGTGTGAGCGTGCCGAGAATCGCGCCAGTACGAACGCAGCGTTCCATGATGCCTGTTCATGCACATGACCCACGCACATCGAATGAACATGTTGTGCTCGCTTCGCTCACGCCACGGCTTTTACGGTGGTCACGAACCAACGCAAGGAGTAACGCATGACCCGTCGCATTCCCGAAGGCGCCCTGGTTATCGTCGCCGATGGTGGCTCGGCCCGCGTGTTCACCAACGTCGGCAACGAGCACAAGCTCACCCTTAAACAGGAAGGCGAGCTGCGCCTGCAGGACATCAGCGAACAGGGTGTGTCCGGTCAGGGGCCATCCGGTGCGGTGCCCAAGGACATGTCGATCTCGCAGCTCAATGAGGCGACCTTCGCCAAGCAGGTGGCCGAGCAGCTCAATGAAGACGCGCTCAACAACCGTTATGCGCATCTGGTGCTGATTGCCGATCCCACCACGCTGGGCCGCATCCGTCCGTTGCTGCATAAGGAGACGCAGTCTCGCTTGCTGGCCGACATCGCCAAGGATCTCACCAACGCGCCGCTGGAAGACATCCAGCGCACGCTGCAGGCGTAACCGGCATGCCCTTCATCCGTGACCATGTGGCAGCCCAGCCGGCCCGCGCGGAGGTGGATGCGCAGGCCGGTTGGCTGTTGCTGGAATTCGGTGCACCGTGGTGCGGCCATTGCCAGGCTGCACAACCGGCACTGCAGGCTTTCGTCGAGGCACATGATCTGCCGCACTGGAAGATCGAAGACGGCAAGGGCAAGCCGCTGGGCCGCTCGTTCCAGGTGAAGCTGTGGCCCACCGTGATCCTGTTGCGTGATGGCACGGAAGTGGCGCGCGTGGTGCGGCCTGTGGATGCGGCAGATCTTGCAACGCTGCAGAGCGCGCTGCCGGATTGAGTGGCCTCTTCAGTGGCCTTCATGGAGCCGAGCCACGCTCGGCTCATTTCCCTGGCGGTGTCCGCTTCAATGCAGCGTCACCCGCACATGCTGCTCGCGCAGTTCATGCAGCAATCGCCGGCCATGCTGGCTCAACGCCATCATCGCAACAGTGATCTTCTGCAGGCTGTAGCCCGGGCGCAGATGCGCCTGCGGGTCGGCCGGTTCGTTCTCGCCGATCATCATCGCCATGCCCTCGGCGGTGTTCAGAGCGTGCTCGATGCGGAAGAACAGGGATTCCATTTCCGGGGTAAGGATGGGCGGTTCATGCGACATGCGATGGCTCCTTGAGGGGACGTGGCCACCGCAAGGGTGGCGGGCGGTGCGGGGTTGGAACTTCGGCTGAGCTACGAGAAAAGCCGGAGGGCCATGCGGCCGCCGCGCACCGCCCGCCGCAGTCACGGCAAGCAGCTCTCGTAGCTCATTCCGGGGTTCCAAGCCCGGCAGCGGTGTTCGCGCTGCGCGGATATCCTGCACACGCATTGGCGGTCTGTTCCACCCGGCATTGCATCTGAAAGTCTCCAATTACGGGCTGATTTTTTCTCGGTAGTGCCCATTCCGACAACCGCTTGCGCGTTCGCATCGAAATGGGCCCGCCAGGCTTGGCAGCATCCCTTCAATTCCAGTGTCGATCCATCCAATCGGTTGCAGATGCATGCGTTGAAGGCGGCATCCGCACTGCAGCATGCGACACCGTCACCCCGGTGCTAGGATCTGACCACCATCTGAATCGATCCAAATGCCGATGCCCACGCTGGACCGTCGTCTCCTGATCGCTGTCGCCGCCACGGCGATGTTCGCCTCCGGCCTGGCTGCGGCCGCTCCGGCCAAGACCGCCGCCGACAAGGCCTATGCCTCGGTCGATCCCTTCATTGGCACCGGCGGTGAGGGGCATACCTACCCCGGCGCGACGGTGCCGTTCGGCATGGTCCAGCTCAGCCCGGACACGCGCATCCAGCCGCGCGAGAAGGCCTACGGCTGGGCGGCAGGCTACCGTTACGACGACAGCAGCATCGTCGGTTTCTCGCACACGCACTTTTCCGGCACCGGTCATTCCGATTTGGGCGACATCCTGCTGATGCCGTTCACCGGCAACCCTGGACTGGAGCGCGGCGACCCCGAAAAGCCACGCAGCGGTTACGCCTCGCGTTTCCGCCACGATGACGAGAAGGCCGAACCGGGCTATTACGCTGTCACCCTGGACGACTACAAGGTGCGCGCCGAGCTGACCACCAGCGCCCGCGTGGGCGTGCATCGCTATGCGTTCCCGAAGGGCAGCGAAGCCAAGGTGCTGCTAGACATGCGTACCAGCATGTATGACTACCCGGGCAAGATCCTGTGGTCGCGGGTACGCGTGCGTGGCGATGGCACCATCACCGGCTTCCGCGAGACGCGTGGCTGGGCCGCCGGCCGCCAGCTGTATTTCGCGATGCGCTTCTCGCGGCCGCTGGCCAGCCACGCGCTGCACAACACCGAACAGGACATCGTCTACAAGGGCTTCGTGCCCCCGGGCGAGAAGGACCCGGCGCAGCGCGCGCAGATCGAGGGGCGGCAGCTGGTGGGCACCTTCGACTTCGGCAAGCTGGATGCACCGCTGGTGGTGAAGGTGGCCATTTCGCCGGTCAGCGAGGCGGGCGCCATCGCCAACCTCGATGCGGAAGTGGCCGACTTCGATTTCGACCGTGTGCGCGCGCAGGCGAAGCAGGAGTGGACGCAGGCGTTGTCGGTGCTGGATATCGACGCACCGGAACACGCGCGTCGCAGCGCGTACACCGCGCTGTACCACACGCTGCTGGGGCCGACGCTGTTCATGGATGCCGACGGCCAGTACCGCGGCGCGGACAACGCCGTGCACCAGGCCAAAGGCTACACGAACTATTCGACGTTCTCGCTGTGGGATACCTACCGGGCGCTGCATCCGCTGCTGACCCTGGTGCAGCCGGAGAAGCGCAACAGCGATTTCGTCAATTCCATGCTGGCCCATCACGAGCACAGCCCTTACGGCATGCTGCCGGTGTGGTCGTTCCATGGCCTGGAAGACTGGTGCATGATCGGCTACCACGCGGTGCCGGTGATCGCCGATGCCTACGTGAAGGGTATTCGCGGCTTCGACGCGGACAAGGCCCTGAAGGCGATGGTGCAGACTGCCAACTACGGCCCTTACGATGGCATCGCCCAGTACCGTGAGCTGGGCTACGTGCCGATCGACGAGGAGGGCGAAGCAGCCAGCAAGACGCTGGAATACGCGTTCGATGACTGGACCATCGCGCGCATGGCGCAGGCGATGGGCAAGACCGATGTGGCCGCAACCTTCGACAAGCGCGCGGGCAACTGGCGCAACGCCTTCGACAAGGACACCGGCTTCATGCGTGCGCGCAAGCGCGATGGCAGCTTCCGTACGCCGTTCGACCCCAGCGCCAGTGGCTACGGCACCGACTACACCGAAGGCAATGCCTGGCAGTACTCATGGTACGTGCCGCAGGATGTGGCCGGCCTTGCCGCAGCGCATGGTGGCAGCGACAAACTGCTGGCGCGCCTGGATGAAGTGTTCAACGCGAAGGTCGATCCGGCCATCTTCGAGCACATGGAAGACATCACCGGCCTGATCGGCTGGTATGCGCATGGCAACGAGCCCAGCCACCACGTGGCCTACCTGTACTCGCATGCCGGCCAGCCGTGGCGCACGCAGGCACGCCTGAAGCAGATCATGGACACGCAGTATGCCGATCGTCCCGATGGCCTGGCCGGCAACGATGACGTGGGCCAGATGTCGGCGTGGTACGTGTTCACCGCGCTGGGTTTCTACCCGGTAGCGCCTGGCTCGGGCGAGTACATCCTCGGCCGCCCGTTCCTGCCGAAGACCGCAATGCGGCTGCCCAACGGCAAGACCTTCACCATCGTGGCCGAAGGGCTGGACGACAAGCACACCTATGTCGGCAGCGTGACCCTCAACGGCACGCCGTTGCAGCGCACCTTCCTGCGCCACGATGAGATCCTGGCCGGTGGCGAGTTGCACTTCACCATGCAGGCCGAACCGAACAAGGACTGGCCGGGGCAGGGCGCGCAGGCACCGTATTCGATGAGCCGGTAACACCCACGGTAGCGCCGGGCCATGCCCGGCGGTTGAGGGGCGGCGCCAACCAAGGTTGGCGTCTACCGGAACCGCGCACACCGCATTGAGGCGCCCTTGGTAGATGCCAACCTTGGTTGGCCTGCCGCGCGCCCACCAAGGTGGGCGACTACCGATGTGGCGTGATCTGGTAGGTGCCAACCTTGGTTGGCACGCCGCGCGCCCACCAAGGTGGGCGACTACCGATGTGGCGTGATCTGGTAGATGCCAACCTTGGTTGGCATGCCGCGCGCCCACCAAGGTGGGCGACTACCGATGTGGCGTGATCTGGTAGATGCCAACCTTGGTTGGCACGCCGCGCGCGCCCCAAGGTGGGCGACTACCGATGTGGCGTGATCTGGTAGGTGCCAACCTTGGTTGGCATGCCGCGCGCCCACCAAGGTAGGCGACTACCGATGTGGCGTGATCTGGTAGGTGCCAACCTTGGTTGGCACGCTGCTACACCATCCCACCATTGGCCCGCAGCACCTGGCCATTGATCCAGCCGCCATCGGCACCGGCCAGGAACGCCACCGCGCCGGCGATGTCTTCCGGCGTACCCAGCCGCTCCAACGGATTCATCTTCGCCAGCCGATCGATCAGTTCCGGCGACTTCCCGTCCAGGAACAGATCGGTGGCGGTCGGCCCGGGCGCCACCGCGTTCACGGTGATGCCGCGCCCACGCAGTTCCTTGCTGAGAATCGCGCCCATGGTCTCCACCGCGGCCTTGCTGGCGGCATACACGCCGTAGTTTTCCAGCTTGATGCCAACCACGCTGGTGGACAGGGTGACGATGCGACCACCGTCGCGCACGCGCCGCGCGGCCTCGCGCAGCACATTGAATGCACCCTTGAGGTTGATGCCGATCACACGGTCGAACAGGGCATCATCGCTGTCGGCCAGTGCGGCCAACTGCAGCACGCCGGCACTGTTGACCACCACATCGATGCCACCGAAGCGTGCATCGATGGCGTCGAACAGCGCGTGCACGGCCTGCGGGTCGGCGACATCGGCCTGCAGGGCGATGGCGTGCCCTCCGCTGGCGGTCAATTCGGCAGCCAGTGTTTCGGCCTCATCACGGCGCCCGGCATAGTTGATCACCACGGCATGGCCGTCGGCGGCCAGACGGCGCGAGATGGCCGCGCCGATGCCACGGGAGCCCCCGGTGACCAGGGCGACAGAGCGGGAAGCAGAGGGGGTCATGGCAGATTCCAGAAGTGCGCGCCGGCATGGCGCACGGCCATCTTCGTCTCTCCGCCGTCGCGGATAATCATGGATAATCCGGAAACATCATCCGGCCGCCCGAACAATGGACAGATTCACCGCCCTGCGTGCGTTCGTGCGGATCGTCGAGCGCCGCAGCTTCAGCCGTGCCGCCGAAGACCTGGGGCTGCCGCGGGCCACGGTGACCGACGCGATCAAAGCACTGGAGCAGCGTCTGGGTGTGCGCCTGCTGCACCGGACCACGCGCGTGGTGGTGCCGACGCTGGAAGGCGAGGCCTTCTACGGCCGCTGTCTGCGCCTGATCGCGGACATGGACGATGCCGAAGCCGCGTTCCGTGACGTGCCGCCACGCGGGCCGCTGCGCATCGAGGTGCACGGTACGCTGGGGCGCCACCTGTTGTTTCCGCATCTGCCGGATTTCCTGCAGCGGTACCCGGACATCGAACTGGAGGTCAGCGAGGGCGACCGCTATGTCGACCTGCTGCGCGAGGGGGTGGACGGGGCCATCCGCGTGGGCACCCTGGCCGACAGCGATCTGGCCGCGCGGCGCCTGGCGTTGCTGCGCGAGGTCACGGTGGCGTCGCCCGCTTACGTACAGGCACACGGGCGGCCGGAAAGCATCGCGTCGCTGGCGGCGGGACACCAGATGGTCGGCTACCGTTCCAGCGCCACCGGCCAGCTCATTCCGCTGGAGTTCCAGCAGGGTGGGCAGGTTCGCCACGTGCCGCTGCCGGCACGCGTGCGGGTGTCCGGTGCGGACGCCTTCCTCGGTGCCGCGTTGGCCGGGTTGGGCATCATCCAGGCACCGCGCTACCGGATGGACCCTTACATCGCGCGCGGGCAGTTGCTGGAACTGTTGCCCGGGATGCCACCCACACCGAGCCCGGTCAGCCTGGTCTATCCGCGCAACCGTACGCCATCGCCGCGGCTGCGGGTGTTCATCGACTGGGTGGCGGCTGTGTTCGAGCACGCAGGCTGACGCCGACCTGCCGCTCAACCAAGGCCGGGCAGCGGCGCGTGCGATGACACCAGCTGGCGGTCGCGCAATGCCTGCCAGAACGCGGTGGGAATCGTCGCCCCGGCCAACGCCAGGTTCTCGGCGATGCGCTCGGGACGGCTTGCACCGGGAATCGCCGCTGCCACTGCCGGGTGCGACAGCGAGAACTGCAGCGCGGCGGCGCGCAGGTCCACCTGGTGTTCTGCCGCAACGTCGCGCAATGCCTGCACGCGGGCCAGCACCTCTGGCGTGGCGGTCTGGTATTCGTAATGCGCGCCGCCGGCAAGGATGCCGGAGTTGTACGGCCCGCCGACCACGATGCCGACGCCACGTGCAACGCTGTCCGGCATCAACCGCTGCAGGGCCTCTTCGTGGTCGAGCAGGGTGTAGCGCCCGGCAATCAGGAAGCCATCCGGGTCGGCCTGCTGCAGCGCCATCTCGCAGGGCTGCACGCGGTTGACGCCCAGGCCCCAGGCCCTGATGACACCTTCCTCGCGCAGGCGGGTGAGCGCCACGGCGGCCCCGTCCATCGCCTGCTGGAAGACCTCCTTCCAGGCATCGCCATGGAAGTCACGCGCCGGATCGTGGATCCAGACGATGTCCAGGCGATCGGTACGAAGGCGCTGCAGGCTCTCCTCGATCGCGCGCAGGGTGCCGTCAGCGCTGTAGTCGTAGACGATGCGGTTGGGCAGGCCATGCTCGAACAGGCCACCTTTCTCACCAAGGTCACGCTGGGTGGTGTCTTCCACCTCGTCCAGCACACGGCGGCCGACCTTGCTGCTCAGTACATAGGCATCACGGTCGTGATGCCGCAGGGCCTCGCCCAGGCGCAGTTCGGCCAGGCCAGCGCCGTACAGCGGTGCGGCGTCGAAGTAGCGGATGCCCTGCTGCCAGGCTGCCTCGACGGTATCCAGCGCCTCCTGCTGGGGAATGTTGCGGTACATGTTGCCCAACGGTGCGGTGCCGAAGCCGATGGGCGAGGGAATGGAAAGTCGCATGGGAATCTCGTGGGGAAGGGACATTCAGTCGTGCGGGGGCAGCGCCTGCAGCGTGCCTTGCATGCGGTGGAAGCGGCCGTCGGTGGCGGTGAACCACGCCAGCGAATGGCCGTGCAGGAAGTCATCGACGTGCACCACGGTGGCACCGTCGGTTTCCTGCCAGGAAATGGCATAGATGCCCTCGGCAACCTGCCGCCACTCGCAGCCGGCTTCGCCGTAGGCACCGGCATAGGCACCGGAGACGATGGCGTAGTGCACGCGATGGCCATCAGCGCTGTAGCGGTTGTCGGCGGCCAGGCCGTCATAGCTGACCCGGAACCGGCGACCGGCAAACATCGGCGGGGCGTCGCTCATCGGATCGCCACCGGGTTGATGTTGACCTGGGTGGAGCCGACGTACAGCGGCTGGCCGAGCACGAACAGGAATTCCCACGCCTTGTCGCGCACCAGCGCGCGGCTGTCGATCAGTTCCAGGTTGTAGATGCCGCGCTTGGCCAGCATGTACTGGTTCACCGGGAACTCGTCGGCGCCGTGCGGATTGGGGTAGACCTCCGAGGCCCAGGTGTCACCGCCGAAGGCGACGATGCCCTGGTCGGCCAGCCACTTCGCCGCGTCCATGCCGATGCCCGGCTCGACCTCCAGGAACTGCGCGTTGTCCTTGCCGATCAGCTCCAGCCAGCCGGTGTTGAACAGCACCACATCGCCCTTGCGCAGGGTCAGGTGCTGCTGCTTCAGCACGGCCTGGATGTCGGCGACGCTGAACTCGGTGCCGCCGGGCACGATGGCCTTGCCGTAGTACGCGGTCATGTCCAGCACCACGCCGCGTGTGACCAGCGGCGGCACCTTCTCCACGCCCAGCCTGCGCACGCCATCGACGCTGACGAAGTCGGCGGCCTTGTTGCCGTTGTAGTAGACGTTGTCGATGCCGATGTGGCCAATGCCGTTGAGCTGGGTGCCGACACCGGTCCAGGCGTTCACCAGTTCATCGTTGAAGGTGAATCTGTTCGGGCCCAATGACTTGCCGGCCTGTTGCCCGACCTGCACGTTGTACAGGCGGAAGCTGCGATGGCGGAAGGCGGGCAGGTTCTTGTCCACCGGTACCGCCAGCGGATAGGTCTTTCCTGTCTTCACCAGCGACACCGCCTGCTTGACCACATCGGCGGTGAGCAGGTTGGCCGCGCCGATCTCATCGTTGGCGCCGTATATGGAGGGATACCAGTCCGCAGCGAGAGCGGTGGAGGGCAGCGGGAGCGAGGCCAGTGCAAGCAGGGCCAGGGAGGTGATGTTCATTGCGGGGCTCCAGTGCCGGTCACGCATGCGCCGCGAACTGCGGCAGCACGTACTCGGCGATTTCGTGGAAGGTGTCGGCCAAAGGCCGTTCGTTGCGGCGGAACTGCAGGCCGATGTGATCGACGCCGGCGGCCTGCATCGCCTGCAGTTCGGCCAGCAGCGCATTGCGGCCGCCGCGCAGGCCGAAGCGCCAACGCTGCAGCGGTGCGCCGGCCCGTTCCAGCAGATCCAGGTGGATGAAGCTGGCATAGGGTTTGTTGCCGGCCACCGCGCGCCACGCCGCCACGCGGTGGGCGTGTTCCTGGGGCGTGCCGGGGTAAGCCAGACAGCCGTCCATATGCGCGCCGATCCAGGCCGGCTGCTGCTGCGCCAGGCCGGCCACCAGCAGCGGCAGCGCCCGACCATCGGCAGGCAGTACTTCCAACCCCTGCGGCAGCCGTGCAGCGGTGCCTTCGCGCAGCAGCCCGATCTGCTCGCGGAAGCGCGTGCCACGGGTGTCGAAGTCGCGGCCGAACAGCGGGTACTCCACCGGCCGGTCGCCGCTGGCAACGCCCAGCAGCAGGCGATCGCCACTGAGCTGCTGTACGCTGCGTGCCGACTTCAACGTCAGCAGAGGTTCGCGGATCGGCAGCACCACCGCGCCGGTCCCCAGCAGGATCTCTTCGGTGATGCCGGCCAGGTAGCCGAGATAGGTGAACACTTCGAACACCTGCGCGGCATCGCCGAATGCCGGGTCGTACACCGGCACGTCGCGCACCCACAGCGCACGGAAGCCGAGGCGGTCGGCCAGCCTGGCAAGGTCGGCGTGCTGCTGCAGGTCCGGTTCGCCCGGCAGGCGGCGCGCAATGCGTCGTGCCTGTTCGCCCAGCGGCGTCCAGTCGTTGTCCAGCGGCGCTTCAATGCCAATGCTGAAGCCGCCCGCCTGCAGTCGTGTCAACGCAGTAGCCATCAGCGCGTGCTCCTCAGTCCCAGGCAGGCGCCAGGCCCGGCGGGTCGACTTCACGGCCGTTGCGTTCAAGTGCGGCGATCGCAGCCATGTCTTCGGCATCCAGCTGCAGCTCGCGGGCAAGCAGATTGCTGGCCAGGTTTTCGCGCTTGGTCGAGGAAGGAATGACGGCGTAACCCAGCTGCAGCGCCCAGGCCAGTGCGACCTGGGCCACCGTGGCCTGGTGCTTGTCAGCGATGGCGGCCAGCACCGGGTCCTTCAGTACCTTGCCGTAGGCCAGGGTCATGTAGGAGGTCACCGCGATGCCCTGTTCCTGCAGGAAAGCGGTCAATGCCGGGTTCTGCAGATAGGGGCTGAGCTCGATCTGGTTGGTGGCGATCTGGCCCTGGCCAACTACGGCGATGGCCTGGCGGGTCAGTTCGATGTTGAAGTTGGATACGCCGATCTGCCGGGTCAGGCCCAGCGTCTTTGCTTCGGCCAGTGCGGTCATGTACTCGCGCAGCGCGACCGTGCTGCCCGGTGCCGGCCAGTGGATCAGCAGCAGGTCGACATGGTCGGTGCGCAGCTTGGCCAGGCTCTCGCGCAGGCTCGGCAGCAGTCTGTCGGCGGCATGGTTGTCGACCCAGATCTTGGTGGTGATGAACAGTTCGTCGCGCGGTACACCGGATTCGGCGATTGCCTGGCCGACCTCGGCTTCATTGCCGTAGATCTGCGCGGTGTCGATGGCGCGATAGCCGAGCTCGAGGGCGTTGCGCACTGAATCGATGACGGTCTGGCCGGTCAGGCGGAACGTGCCGACGCCAAAGGAAGGAAGGCTCATGGGAACTCCAGCTGGGTAGGGAGCGGTGTGCTCCGATGGGGGCCAGTCTGGTCGCTTTACATTTGCAGATTAAGCCGTGTATACGGGAAATGCTTTTGCGCCGAGGTAAAGAATGAAAACCACCCTGGATGAGCTGAAGGCGTTTGTCGCCGTGGTCGACAGCGGCTCGATCACCGCCGCCGCCGAGGTGCTGGGACTGACCATCTCGGCCACCAGCCGCACCCTGGCGCGCTTGGAGGACAAGCTGCAGACCACGCTGCTGCGGCGGACCACGCGACGGCTGGAGCTGACCGAAGAGGGCGCGGCGTTCCTGGAATACGCGCGCACGATCCTGGCCACGGTGGACGAAGCCGAGGAACAGATGGCGGCGCGCCGGCAACAACCTGTAGGGCGGCTGCGGGTGGATGCAGCCACGCCGTTCATGCTGCACGTGATCGTGCCGCTGCTGGCCGGCTTCCGCGAGCGCTATCCGCAGGTGCAGTTGGAGCTGAACTCCAACGAGGGCATCACCGACCTGATCGAGAAACGCACCGACGTGGCGTTCCGCATCGGCGTGCTGCGCGACTCCACCCTGCATGCGCGGCCGATCGGCCACAGCCGCATCCGCGTGGTCGCCAGCCCGGAGTACCTGCGGCAGTACGGTACGCCCACCCGCATCGCGCAACTGCGCGCGCACACGCCGCTGGGTTTCACCCACCCGGGTTCACTCAACGAGTGGCCGCTGACCGACGCCGATGGCGGTCCATTGGTGATCCAGCCGGCCATTGCATCTTCCAGCGGAGAAACGCTGCGGCAGATGGCGGTGAACGGGCTGGGCATCGCCTGCCTGTCCGATTTCCTGACCCGCCAGGACCGGCGCGAAGGGCACCTGGTACAGCTGTTCTCCAAGCAGACCCAGGAGGTCCGCCAGCCGATCAACGCGGTGTACTACCGCAACACCGCGCTGGCCGCGCGCATCACCTGTTTCGTCGACCACGTGACGCAGACGCTGGGTCAACGTCCGTTCGACGAATAGCGTCCTGGCGGCCGGTGCCTTGCGCGGCCCAGATGCTGGGCGTGCAACCGGCCACGCGCTGGAAGGCCGCCGCGAACTTGCTGGGATTGGCGTAGCCGCAGGCCAGCGCGACCTCAGTGACGCGCTGCCCCTTGGACAGTGCGTACTGCGCCCAGTGCATCCGGCGCTGGGTCAGGTAGGCATACGGTGGCATGCCGGTAGCGGCGCGCAGGGCGCGGCTGAACGTGGTCGGTTCCATGCCGAGTACGTCTGCCAGCGCTGCGACATCCAGCGACTGGGAACGGTGTTCATCGATGAAGTCCTGCAGCTGGCGCAGTTGCCGCGATGACAGCGGTGCAGCCATCCGCGGCCGGGCGGGCGGTTGGCCGGCAAGCTGCGCCAACCGCCGCACCACGACTTCTGCGCCGTACTGCAGGAAGCCGGGCACGCTGGCGTCAGCCTGCGCGCTGGACCACAGCGCGTGCAGTACGGCAGCGATGACCGGGTCGCGATGCAGCCGCAGGGAAAGGGCGTGGATGTCCGGGAAGCCGCCAGGCGCATCACGCCACTGCGCGGTATCGATGGCCATTCCCAGCAGCTCCACGGCTGGGCTGGCGTAGTGTCCACGATCGCCGGGCAGTACCACGTTGAACTGGCCCGGATGCCAAGGCGCCTGCAGTACCCCGGCAGTGGTGCGTTGATACAGGTTGCCGCCACCGGCCAGCGCCAGGCCCAGCCGCAGCTGGTGCGGGTTGCCCATGGGGCCTTCGCTGGCCTGGAAGCCATGGCGCAGCAGAACGATCGCGCCGTCCTCGCTGGTCACGGTGCCATCACTGGGCAGGGTGGCTTCCCGGTGCAACTGGTCGGCGAGGGCGGGCATGGCAGGTCCAGGAATGGAGCAGCGCTGACTGCAATGGAGTGGCGGCGAGTGCGGAATGTTACAGGATAACAGTTTGCGCCAGCTGGCCCGCCAAGCGCGTTTCCGTTCCTCATGAGGTCTACCTTGAAATCCCCCGTTTCCTCCGTTGCCCTTGTCGCAGCGTCGTTGCTGGTTCCTGTTGTTCCTGCCCACGCGCAGTCCGCCGATGCCACCACCCTTGATGGGGTGGTGGTCACCGGCTCCAAGCGCGACACGCCCTACCTGAAGAGTGACCTGTCGGTGACCGTGCTTGATCGGCAGGCACTGAAGGAAGCCGGTGTCACCGAGTTCCGCGACCTGGACAAGCTGGCGCCCAACGTGAAGTTCAACGTGATGGGCCAGCTGAGCAACATGTTCATTTCCATCCGTGGCATCGAATCCAATCCCTTCCTGGTCAACCGCGCGTCGGTGTACATCGATGGCATTCCGTTCCGTGAGCTGAGCAACGCAGTACTCAACCAGGTTGAATCGGTTGAGGTGCTGCGGGGGCCGCAGGGAACCCTGTACGGCGCCAACAGCGAATCCGGGCTGGTGCTGGTGCGCACGCGCGGCCCGGCCGATACCCGCGAGGGTGAGGTGAACGTGCGCAGCACCTGGTTCGGCAACGGCAACGGTACGGCCGTGGATGGTTTCCTGGCTGGCCCGCTGGGCAAGGACGGCACGCTGTCGGGCTCGGTGGCGTTCATGGGCTCCGAAGAGGATGCCTACTTGAAGAATCTGACCCCGTACGGCGCGCGCGGCGAAGTGAAAGAGGGCTACCTGCAGGGCAAGCTGCGCTGGCGTCCCAGCGATTACGTGACCGTCAACGCCTTGGCCTATCACCTGCGCACGCGCGCACCGGGCATGTTCGAGTACGAGTACCTGCCGCTGGATACCGGCCTGTACAACCGCACCTATGGCGACCGCCTCAATGGTGGCCGCCATGCAGGTGACTTCACCTACATCAACGATGCGCCAAAGCGCACCGAAAAGGACGAGACCGTCGCAGGCCTGAGCGCGCAGTGGCAACTGCAGGCCGGCACCCTGGATGTGGCCGCCTCGTACCGCAGCGAGGAAGCCAGCTCGGCCGGCTACGACTTCGACATGACCGCCAGCTCCGCACTGGCCGGGTACATACATGACAAGAAGAATGCCTGGAATGCCGAGGCGCGCTTCAGCTCGCCCAGCGACCAGGCGTTGACCTGGATGGCCGGTGTATCGACGTACCGCATCGACAAGAATTCGATCCAGGGCACCTTCGTCGGCCCGGCGCTGCGGGGCTTGGACAGTTACAACCTGGCGCCGCGGCAGACCTCCAAGGGTGAGGACTACAGTGTTTTCGCGACCGCCAGCTACACGCTGCCGGCATTGCCGAAATTGACCGCCAGCCTCGGCATTCGCCACGAACAGGCCCGGCGTTCCACCGAGCAGCGTGCCGGATTCCTCGACCTGGGCGCGGGAGGCCTGGTGCGCTACCGCGACGCGGCCCTGGCGCATACGTTCTCGGCCACGTTGCCCCGCGTCTCGCTGCGCTATGACGCCAGCGATGATCTGTCGTTCTATGCGGCCTCGGCCAAGGGCTACATCCCCGGCGGCTTCAACCTGGCCGCCGCGCAGAGCGATGTGATCAACGACAAGGTGCTGCGCTACGAATCCGAGCGCATGTGGAGCCATGAAATCGGCTTCAAGATGAACCTGGCTGGCGGCCGTGGCCATATCGGCGGTGCCCTTTTCCACATCAGCTCGGACAACTGGCAGGAAATCCAGGTGGCCACCGATGCCAACGGCCGGCCGATCTCGTCCGACTACGTGGGCTCGGATGCCTCGATGCGGTCGCGCGGTGCAGAACTGGAAGGTGTGTTTGAAGTCGCGCCGGGGTTTACGGTGATGGCCAACGTCGGCTATGTCGATGCGACGTACACCAAGCTCTGGGTAAGCCCGCAGGAGAACCTCCACGGCAAGCGGGTCAAGCTGACGCCGCACTACACAGGCTACCTGGCAGCGCGGTATCAGTTCGACTCCGGCATCTATGCCCGGGTGGAATCGCAGTTCACCGGCTCCAGCGCGCTGGACGAGCGCAACCGCGCGTTCCAGCCGGCCGTGGCTGTGCTCGGCGTGCAACTGGGCTATGAGCGCGGGCCGTGGAGCACGCGCGTGTTCGTGCAGAACCTGACCGACAAGCGCCGCATCAATGGCCTGATCTTCGACAACCTGGCCTTCGGCCGCGACGGCAACTACTACGGGCCGGTGGACAGCCCGCGCATTGTCGGCGCCGAGGTCGGCTACCGGTTCTGAGCGGGCATCAGCCGGCGGGCCGCAGGGCCCGCCGGTTGCGCAGATGTGCGGTGGCCAGCATCAGCCCACCACAGGCGGTGGCAGCGCCGTGCCAGAGCAGCGATTCCTTCAACGGCAGGTACAGCGAGGCGGACAGCAACAGGATCGCGCCTGCCAGGGCCACGCACAGCGGCAGGGCGCGTCGATGGCGCCGCTGGCCGGCGGCGGTGCTGAGCAGGGCGATCGACGAGGCCAGCAGCGCGAACAGCCATTCCCAGCGCGACATCACCAGCAGTGCGGTCATCGCGCCATGGCCAGGGTGCTGGAACGAGCGCAGCGCCATCATCGCCGCCGGCGTGAAGGCCAGCAGCAGGGGCAGGGCCACGCAATGCGCGGCACAGGCCAGCGACAGCCATGCGCCTGCCAGATCGAAACGGGGATGCCAGCGTGCCGAAGCTGGCGGTTGGGTCCGGGCCCTTGCGGGCGAGATCGGGATGTGGTCCATAATGTTACATAGTAACAATACGGAGCCGCCCGATGAAACGTTCTGCCGCCCTTCTGCTGCTGCTTGCTGCCCATTCTGCGAACGCCCACGACGTGCGCCATCACGGTGCTCATGTCCATGGCCAGGCCGATGTCGATCTGGCCGTGGACCAGGGAACGCTGGAACTGGCACTGCGTGCGCCCGGCATCGGCATCCTCGATTTCGAGCGACCGCCGGCCGACAGCCGCGAACAGGCCGCATTGGCGCGGGCGCGATCGATCCTGCAGAGCGGCAGCTGGGTCACGTTGCCGACCGCTGCGCAGTGCCGGTTGGACCATGCCGAGGCGACGGCGGAGGGCTTTGCGCCAGTAGCTGTGGCAGCACAGCCAGGCCAGCACACGCACGCTGGATTCACCGCCGCACTGCGCTACCACTGCGCCAACCCGGCAGCACTGCGCGGGCTGGCATTGTCACTGCCTACGCTGTTTCCGGGGCTGCACGAGGTGATCGTCAACACCGCAACATCGACCGGGCAAGGCCGCAGCGTGGTTACTGCTGACAGCCTGCGGGTGCCGCTGGCGCCATGAACGACGATGCCATCATCGACCTGCAGGGCGTGCAGTTCGGCTACGCGGGCCGCGCGGTGCTGGACATCGCACAGCTGCAGGTGCGCGCAGGCAGCAGCGTGCTGCTGCGCGGGACCAGCGGCTCGGGCAAGAGCACGCTGCTGGGCCTGCTGGCGGGCATTCTGCTGCCGGCCAGCGGCAGCATCCGGGTTGCCGGCCATCGGGTGAACACGCTCGGTGCCGCCGCGCGCGATCGTTTCCGTGCCGACCAGCTGGGCGTGATCTTCCAGCAGTTCAACCTGCTGCCATTCCTGAGCGTGCGCAACAACATCGCCCTGGGCGTGCGCTTTTCGCCATTGCGCAACGCGCGCATCGAAGGTGGACTGGACGCGGAAATCGCGCGTCTGCTGCGTGCGCTGCAGCTCGATCCGGCACTGATGCCGCGCGCGGCAGGCACGCTCAGCGTCGGCCAGCAGCAGCGCGTTGCCGCTGCCCGTGCCCTGATCGGTCGCCCGGCGGTACTGCTGGCCGACGAACCGACCTCGGCGCTGGACCCCGAAGCGGCCACGGCGTTCGTGCAGCTGATGTCCGCGCAGTGCCGCGCAGCTGGCACCACCGCGCTGGTGGTCAGCCACGATGACCGCCTGCAGCCGTTGTTCGACCAGGTGTTGTCGCTGGGTGATCTGAACCGGGCAGGGGGTGCACATGTTTGAGTTGGCCTGGGCCAGCCTGCGCAGCCGCGCCTTGAGCGTGAGCCTGACCGTGCTGGTCATCACCCTGAGCGTGGTCCTGCTGCTGGGCGTGGAGCGCATCCGCACGCAGGCCCACGAAGGCTTTGCCAGCACCGTCTCGGGTACGGACCTGATCGTGGGCGCACGCTCGGGGCCGGTGAACCTGCTGCTGTACTCGGTCTTCCACATCGGCGACCCGACCAACAACGTGTCCTGGCAGTCCTACCAGGAACTGTCCGCGCTGCCGCAGGTGAAATGGGCGGTGCCGCTGTCGCTGGGCGATTCCTGGCGTGGCTATCGGGTGATCGGCACCACCGCCGGTTATTTCGAACATTACCGGCATGGCGCAGGGCATGCGCTGGCATTCGCGCAGGGCCAGCCGTTCGACGACCTGTATGACGCGGTGGTCGGCGCCGAAGTCGCGCAGGCCGCGCACATCGGCCTGGGCACTGAGATCGTGCTGGCCCATGGCACCGGTGCGGTAACGCTGGCCACGCATGCCGACAAGCCGTTCCGCGTGGTCGGCATCCTGCAGCGTACCGGCACGCCGGTGGATTCGTCCGTGCTGGTGTCATTGCCGGCGATCGAAGCGATCCATGTCGATTGGCGCTCCGGCGTGCAGTTGCGCAGCCAGCATGTCAGTGCAGAACAGGCACGGCAGCTTGACCTGACCCCGACCAGCATCACCGCCTTCATGCTCGGGCTGAACTCGCGGATCGCCACCTTCGGCGTGCAGCGCAGCATCAACGAGTATCCAGACGAAGCGCTGCAGGCGATCCTGCCCGGCGTGACGTTGCAGCAGCTGTGGCAGTCGCTGGGCACTGCCGAGCGCGCGCTGCAGCTGATCAGTGCGATGGTGGTGCTGCTGGGCATGGTGTCACTGATGGCGCTGCTGGTATCGACGCTGCAGGAACGCCGCCGTGAGATGGCGGTGCTGCGCGCCACCGGTGCGCGCCCGGCCTATGTGGCCTGCCTGCTGGTCGTTGAGGCCGTGGCCACTGCAGCAATGGCCTGCGCGTTGGCGCTGGCGGTGCTGACCTGTGCCAGCGCGGCCGGGCGCAGCTGGGCGCTGGCCAATTTCGGTCTGTCGATCACCCACGTCTGGCCGGACGCGCGCGAACTGGCCTGGGTGGGCGGCGTGCTGCTGATCAGCGCGGTTGCCGGCCTGCTGCCTGCGCTGCTGGCCTACCGGCGCACCCTGGCCGATGGCCTGGCGCCTGCGTCGTGAGCGCGGGCGTGCGCTGGTTGCTGCTGGCTGCGGCAATGCTGCTGGCCGCCTGCACGCGGCCGACCGATACCGGTGTGCAGGCACTGCCGCCGTCGCCGGTACAGAGCAATGCTGGCACGCAAAGCGAGCAGGAACTGGACTGGCTGCAGATGCTGCCCAGCGACGAACTGGCAGCACTCGAGCGCGGTGAGGGGCCGGAGGTGCAGCACAACGGCAACCGGCGCATGGCCCAGTTCGGTACGTTCCGTACGGTGGACGCGGTACTGGATCGCGCAGTGCGGTTGCCGGGCTACGTGGTGCCTTTGGCCAACGCGGCAGATGGCCGACTGGTCGAATTCCTGTTCGTGCCGTACTACGGCGCGTGCATCCACGTGCCACCGCCGCCACCGAACCAGATCGTGCATGTGCTGCTGCCGCGGCCGATCGCCATGCCCGACATGTACTCGCCGTTCTTCCTGGCAGGCGTGCTGCGCGCCGAGCGGGTGAACGATGATCTTGCCGGCTCCGCCTACAGCATGGCCGACGCCGAACTGAGGCCTTATGAACCGTAGCGCGAAGCTGCTTGCCGGTGCTCTTGCCGCTGTACTGCTGGCCAGTTGTGGCCGGCCCGCCGTGGACGCCCCACCGCCACAGGCCAACAATGCTGCTGCGTCGCCGGTGGCGGCGTCTGCAGTGATCGACCGCTGGGACGCGCTGATGCCCGAAGAGGACAGCTTCCAGCGTCCACCGCCGCAGATCGGGTTGTCGCGTGGCAATGGCATGGACGGGGTGGGGGGCTTGATCGACGATACGGGTTCGGGCTCGCTGCCTGGGCAGGCCATCGATCACTCCAGCCCGCTACGCGCGCAGCAGTTCGGCTCGTCGGCGGTGGTCGATGGCGTGGATGGACGGGCGCTGGACCTGGATGGCTATGTGGTGCCGCTGGCGATGAACGACGCCGGGCAGGTGGACGAACTGCTGTTCGTGCCGTTCTATGGCGCGTGCATCCACGTGCCGCCGCCACCGCCGAACCAGATCATCCATGTGACCCTGGCCAGCCCCATCACGATGGGCGCGCTGTGGGATCCCTACCGGCTGTCAGGGCGCCTGCAGGTGAAGCACTTCGAGGCGGATATCGCCAGCGCGTCCTATGACGCTGCCGCAGCGACGCTTTCGGCGATCAACCGATGACGAGCACCCGATGACGAGGCTCCGCGCACGCACCGTCGCGCTGCTGATGGTGGTGTTGCTGCTGGCAGGAACCGGGGTGGCGCTGCTGTGGAACGCTACGCACGCGCCCTCGCCACCGGCCGTTGCATTTCCCGCACCAGTGGCGGAAGCGCAGGCACGCATCGAACATCACCTGGCGGCCGACAAGGCCTTTCGTGATGACCTGCTGTTCCTGCTGGTGGCGACGCTGCGCGACCGCTGCGAACCCGTGCAGGCGGGAGTGCTGGCGCGCATGGCCAACCGTGCGTCGCTGCCGGTGCTGGCGGCGGTCAGCGCCGTGACCGCGCAGGATGCGAGCCTGGACCGACCCATCTACCAGTACATCCAACACCGCGCCGACGCCACCGGCTGCGGTCAGCCACTGCGCGTGCCGGCAGGCGAAGGCGGCACTATCGAGGTGGACATCGAACAGTACGCGCGCACCTTCCCGGACAGCTACTTCGATCCGCAGCGCAGCAGTGTGCCGCGTGACTTCGGCGCGCGTCCGCTGGCGGAACGCGCCGGCAACGCCTGCAACAGCGTGGTCTATTCGGTGCTGCCGCTGGGAGGGGTCGATTGGCGCTGCAGCACGCTGCGCAGCAACGCCCGCGCGCGGGTGCGTGCGCTGTGCGAAGAGGAGATGCAGCGCCAGCACGGCCATCTGCAGGGGGAGCTGGATGCCGCGGTGGGACGCGCCATGCAGGACCCGATCGTGCAGGCGGTCGCTGCCTTGCCTGCGGAGTGCAGGTAGGCCCCGGGTCATGAGGCAGGGAGCATTGCGCCTCCCGTCAGCTGAATGGGTCTCACTGGCAGCCTCATAACTATACAGGATGTCCTGTATAGTTATGGATGTACTCCTTCCCCATCCAGGTTCCCATGGCTCTCTCCAAGCCCTTGGACGGTGCTCCGTCCCTGTCGCGCGCCCGACGCTGGTCGCTGCTGTTCACCGTTGCCGCCGGCCTGCTGCTGGTCACGCTGGACAACTCGGTGCTGTATACCGCGCTGCCGACCCTGACCGAGGAGCTGTCGGCCAGTGCCGGGCAGGCGCTGTGGATCATCAATGCCTACCCGCTGGTGATGGCCGGCCTGCTGCTGGGGGCGGGCACCCTGGGCGACCGCATCGGCCATCGCCGGATGTTCCTGGTCGGGCTGGTGGTGTTCGGCATCGCCTCGTTGGCAGCGGCGTTCTCTGCAACCGCAGGGCAGCTGATCGCAGCGCGCGCCTTCCTCGCCGTGGGTGCGGCGGCGATGATGCCGGCCACGCTGGCCTTGATCGGGCTCAGCTTCCATGAAGAACGCGAGCGCAACATCGCCATCGCGATCTGGGGTTCGGTGGCCATCGTCGGTGCGGCGCTGGGGCCGATCATCGGTGGCTTGCTGCTGCAGCACTTCTGGTGGGGCTCGGTGTTCCTCATCAATGTGCCGGTGGTAGTGGTCGCTTTCATCGCGACCCTGCTGCTGGCGCCGGAAGGGCAGCGCGACAGCACCCGCCCATGGGACCTGCTGTCCTCGCTGCTGGCATTGGCCGCGCTGTCGGGCCTGGTACTGGCGATCAAGTCGCTGATCGCCACGCCGCCCTCGTACAGCGTGGGCGCGGTCTCGCTGGTGCTGGCGGTCATCTCCGGCATCGCCTTCAGCCGCCGCCAGCAGCAGCTGCCGTATCCGCTGCTGGATTTCGCCATCTTCCGCAATCCGGCCTTCCTTGCCGGCACCCTGTCGGCGGTGTTCACCTTGTTTGCGATGGCAGGGCTGCAGCTGCTCACCACCCAGCGCTTCCAGTTGGTGGCGGGCCTCAGCCCGTTGCAGGCGGGCCTGCTGGTATCGGTGGCGGCGCTGGGCAGCCTGCCCAGCGCGTTGCTGGGCGGCAGCGTGCTGCATCGCGTCGGCCTGCGTCCGCTGATCTGCGGCGGCCTTGCGGCCGGTGCGGTAGGTGTGGGCGTGGTGGCGCTGGGCTTCCCACATGGGCTGGGCTGGGTGGTGGCCGGCATGGCGATCACCGGCTTCGGCATGGGTGCTGCCATCTCGGTGGCGTCCACCGCCATCCTCAACAACGTGCCGCCGCATCGTGCGGGCATGGCCTCGTCGGTGGAGGAAGTGTCCTACGAGTTCGGCGGTCTGCTGGCCGTCGCGCTGCTGGGCAGCCTGAGCGCTGCGATGTACGGCGCTTTCCTGCCGGAGTCGGCGGGTATTCCCGCCGCCGCGCGCGAGGGCTTCACCCAGGCGCTGCACGTGGCGCGTGAGGTGGGGCAGGGCGAGTGGTTCGCGCTGGCCACCGCGGCCTACGATCGCGGTTACCAGATCGTGCTGCTGGTGATCAGTGCGGCGCTGGCGGCCGGCGCGGTGATCATCGCGCGCCTGCTGCGTGGACGCGCCGGTGGCCGCGACGGCGCCGCCGATCGCGTAAAATAACGGCATGAGAACCAGCAAGCGCGAGCGCATCCTCGACGCCGCCGTCAGCGTGATCAACCGCGACGGCGTGCGTGCGGTCACCTTTGAATCGGTGGCGGCCGAGGCGCAGTTGACCCGTGGCGGCCTGCTGTACCACTTTCCTTCGCGCGAAGCGTTGCTGCGCGGCATCGACGAGCATCTGGTGCAGAGCTGGGAAGCATCGATGGAGGCGCTGCTGGGCAAGTCGGCCGGCGAGGCCACTGCGCTGGAGCGCTACCAGACCTTCGTGCGTGTGTCGGCGCAGAGTGCCACCCGTGCCGAGCTGATGTTCATGCTGGACTCGGTGGACCCCGAATTCCCCAGCGAGCGGCCGTGGGCACCGGTGGTTCAGCGCTGGGCGCCTTCGCCACCGGCCGCCGGCAGCGGCGATCCGGCGGCGCTGGATAATTTCGTGGCGCGGCTGGCCGCCGATGGCCTGTGGATCTACGAGGCCATGTACGAAGGCCAGCTGGACGAGAACGTGCGCGCGCAGGTGACCGAACGGATCGGCGGGCTGCTCTCTCCCGAGCGGTCAGCGAAGGACTAGCCGCGCGCTACAACGTCGCCAGCCAAGCACGGGGCGAGCCAAGCGCGGGGCGAGAGCCCCAGGCGCTTGCGGAACGCCTTGGACAGCGAAGCGGTGTCGGCAAAGCCGACGTCGGTCGCCACCTGCTTGGCCGCTGCCCCTGCGCGCAGTTGGGTGCAGGCCAGGCTCAAGCGCCAATCCAGCAGATAGCTGGCTGGCGTGTTCTGCATCACGTCCTTGAACACAGCCGCGAACGTGCTGCGCGAAAGCCCTGCGATGCAGGGCATCTTCGGCAGGGTCCAGGCTTGCTGCGGCGACTGGTGCAGGGCCACCAGCGTGCATGCCAGGTGCGCATCGGACAGCCCACGCATCAACCCGTGGCTTCCCCCGCAGCATCCGGACGATCGATCACCCAGCGCAGTACCTGGATCAGGGCAACCTCGAACAGCCGGTTGATCGGCAGGCGCCAGCCGCAGCGGTTGCGGTCGGCTTCTGCGAACTGGAGGTGCAGGGTGCCGTCCAGTTCACCGATGGCAGACATCGGCACCACCATCACCGGCGGCAGCAATTGAACGACCGGATTGCGTGCACTGCCGTCGGAGTCGAGTGTGGCGCAGGTGAAATCAGGACCTTCCAGCGGCGCATTAGAGAACACGTGCCGTAGTGGCGGCGGGTATAGCAGCAGGCTGGGGGGGGGGGCGACCCGGCTACCGCCGCCGCCTTGGGCTTCGCGCTGAAGGTGGTCGAGCAGTGTGCGCAGATTGCCGACGGCGATGTGCAGGCGCTGCGCGCGGTCGGTTTCGATGACGAGCAGGTCGTCGAGATCCTGGACCACGTAGCGCTCAATCTGTTCACCAACTACCTCAACGTGGCCTTTGACGTGCCGGTCGACTTCCCGAAGGTGGCGCCGCGCTGAGTCAAATTAGCGTTGGCCTAGTTTAAAACCGGCCCTGCCCTCGTTCGGATAATTCTACTTGGAATCAAGTAAAAGCGACGAAATCTCAGCTGCGATTTCGTCTGCGGTATAGTTCGCGCTGCTCCTTGCTACTTTGTCGGCAAGCGAAGGGCTGTAATCTAGAACTTCTTGCTTGCTTATTCCATGCCATATGGGAAGAAGACGCTGTTGTCCAACAAGTGTTCTTGCCAAGATGCCGTCGAGCTCATGATTGGTCCAGTCTTTTTTTACAAAAGACGGGGATAGCACAATCAATCCAATCCTGCTGCTTGCAATGCCTCGGTCAATCATTCTGCGAAGGCTGTCGCCGATCTGGAGCGTGAACTCATCGTACCAGACTTTCAATCCGCGATCTGTAAGGGCAATTGCGAGCGACTTGACGAAAGACTCCTTGTCCTCTGAGGCGTGGGATATAAACACATCATATATTTCATCGGATTTGAAATCCGACAGCTCCTTTTTCTCACGAACTAGATTGGGCTCGCTTTCTAGTGGGCGACCTAGTCCAAGTTCTGATTCATTCAATTTAAATTCGTCCTTTATTCCAAGGCGATTGAGGATTGCTGGGAGAACTTGATGGATGATCCGCATGCCCACGAGTAGCTCATTCATATATACATTGGGGTGAAGTCTTGAATCATTGAAGCCAAAGCTCTCTGCTTCTGCCTGATGTCCAAGGCTGTCGTGCGAGTCATAAACTAAATTAAGGACTTCTACCTTTACTGGATAGCCTGTCTGGAATGTGCGCTGCCTTACAATTGCAAGCCAATCCTCATACTGTCCATTGATCTTTCTCTGGAATTTACTGAATTCAGTGGCGAGTGTGGGCTCAATGTCTATTTTGGTTAAGGCTAGCGACATCAGGCATGGCTCTATATTCTCTGCAGGGGTTTCCATTAGTCCCATTTGCTCATCATCAATAAGCTCGGAAATGTAGGCGGCATAGAAACCGTACACATCATTCAGGGACGAGTAGAGAGCTCTTATCAGGGATGAATGTTTGTTATTTTCGTATGCTTCTGATCGAGCTTCCCAGTTGCCTTCATCGAGATCGGAGTGACCCCTGGGGAAGTCAATTTCTTCAGGGAAGGGTTCTGGAAGTGTAATGCCTGCTTGCAGTAGAGTGGCGGCAGTCATGTAATGGAGTAGCGGACGCTCATATTCTTGACTGTTGAAGTAATAGGTGTCGTATCCAGCCTCAGACTCCTCCCATGCTATATCGGCATGGTGATCCATGAGGATCGCCCACTTCTCCGCATTGCAGACGCCCCCTGCCAGTTTCACAAACTCAGGATCCATGTCGCCGATGCCTGCAAGAGATCTGAGGGCCAATTCAATCTCATCGGGCAGGTGCGATTGAGTTGTCATTTTGCGGAGCTGCTGGCTCGATATTCCTAGTTCGCTGGAAATCTCTTTGCGTCCCAGTCCGCTACCTCTTATTGCGAGTTCAATAAGTGAATTGACGTGCATGTGCTATTCAGAAGTGGCAATGAGGTGGGGGTGGCGTGGTGCATCAATTTACGGCGATCTGCCAAGACATGGTCAATCACCGGTGTCGTCTCGCTGCAGCCGCTCCGGGTGGGTATACACGTTGAAGCCTTCTTCGCGGGCGAAGCCCACCAGGCACAGGCCGGCACTGCGGGCCAGATCGATGGCGAGCGCAGTGGGGGCCGAGACGGCGGCCAGTACGCTGGCACCGGCGCGCGCTGCCTTGCTGACCATTTCGTAGCTGGCACGGCTGGATACCACCAGCAGGCCGCCATCGATGCTGTGTTCGTTGTGGTGCAGTGCACCGATCAGCTTGTCCAGCGCATTGTGGCGGCCGACGTCTTCGCGCAACCAGCCGATGCGGCCACTGGCATCGGCCCAGGCCGCTGCATGGGTCGAACCACTGGCAGCATTCATCGGCTGGCGTAGGGCCAGCCCAGCCAATGCCCGCTGCAGTGCAGCCGTCTGATACGTGCGGCGGTCCTTTACCTGAGGCAGCGGACGCAGCACGTCCTCCAGCTGGCGTGCACCGCACAACCCACAGCCGCCGCGACCCGGCAGCAGGCGCCCGTTGTCAGGATCCAGTGCGGCGCCGGGGGCGTCGGCGGACACGCTCATATTCAGCTCGATGCCCTCCAGTTGTGGTTGCAGCTGGATGGACAGCAACTGGTCAAGACGCTCGATCAACCCTTCGCTGAGCGAGAAGCCCAGCGCGAAATCCTCCAGGTCGCATGGCGTGGCCATCATCACCGCGAAGGCCGCGCCGTTGTAACGCATCGCCACCGGTACTTCTTCGGCGATCGTATCCACCCGTTGCTCCTGCCCCGTGCTGCGCCAGCGTTGCAGCGTGCGCAGGGCCGTGCCGGCGGGCGGGGGCGAAGGCAACGTCGATCCGGGCATGCGGCACATCCTGGGCAAAGCAGAAGGGCAGGCTACGCCCGGAGGATAGCGCAGCCATCCAGTGAAGACGCGGCGGTAACCGTTGCCATGGCAGCCTGCTGTACCCGGGCCGGGCCATGGCGCTGGGGTTGCCGGTGTGCTTGACTGGCCACGGCAGCCGGGCGCGAGCCTGGCTCTGCTGGCAGGCACTCCACCAACGCAGGTTCCCGACCATGTCCGAACAGAAGCCGCCGCGTTACAAGCCTTACAACCAACCGGCAGGCGGCTGGGGGGCCGCCGGTGCGACCGCCAAGGTGCTGCTGCAGCAGAGCGTGATCGGCAAAGGATCCAAGGCGCTGCTGGCGATGAACCAGCCGGGCGGATTCAAATGCCCCAGCTGCGCCTTCCCCGATGCTGACCACCGCAAGAAGCTGGAATTCTGCGAGAACGGTGCCAAGGCCCTGGCCTGGGAAGCGACCCAGCACCGGGTGACCCGTGAGCTGTTCGCCCAGCACACCGTCACCGAGCTGATGGCGCAGACCGATTACTGGTTGGAGCAGCAGGGCCGGCTGACCGAGCCGATGCGCTACGACGCCGCCACCGATCACTACGTGCCCTGCGAATGGGACGAGGCGTTTGCACTCATCGGTCGTCATCTGCAGGCGCTGGACAACCCCGACCAGGCCGAGTTCTACACCTCCGGCCGCACGCCCAACGAGGCGGCGTTCCTGTATTCGATCTTCGTGCGCGAGTTCGGTACCAACAACTTCCCGGACTGCTCGAACATGTGCCACGAGCCGACCAGCCGCGGCTTGCCGCCTGCGATCGGCGTGGGCAAGGGCACCATCGTGCTGGACGACTTCGAACACGCCGAGGCGATCTTCGTGATGGGCCAGAACACCGGCACCAACTCGCCGCGGATGATGAGCAACCTGGTGGAAGCGCGCAAGCGCGGTGTGCCGATCGTGGCGGTCAACCCGATGCCGGAGCGTGCCCTGATCCGCTTCACCGAACCACAGGACGTGGTGCAGATGGCCACGTTCGGTTCCACCGAGATCACCAGCGAGTTCGTGCACGTCCGCATCGGCGGCGACCTTGCGCTGATCAAGGGCATGATGAAGGTGATGTTCGAGCGCGAAGCCCAGGGTGAGTCAGTGCTGGATCATGCCTTCCTGGCCGAACACACCGTTGGCCTGGAGGCGCTGCGCGAGGACGTGCTGGCGCAGGACTGGGATGAGATCGTGCGGGTGTCGGGCATCGCGCAGGAACAGATCCGGCGCTGCGCGGAGATCTACATCCGTTCGCAGGCGACGGTCATCTGCTATGGCATGGGCCTGACCCAGCACCAGCAGGGGTCGCGGCTGCTGCAGCAGGTGGCCAACCTGTTGTTGCTGCGCGGTAATTTCGGCAAGCCGGGCGCGGGTATCGGTCCGATCCGTGGCCATTCCAACGTGCAGGGCGACCGCACCGTCGGCATCGATGAGAAGCCGACGGCGCGCTACCTGGATCGCGTGCAGCAGGTGTTTGGTTTCGATCCGCCGCGCGAGCACGGCCACCATGTGGTCGAGTCGATTGCGGCGATGCTCGATGGCAGCGCCAAGGTGTTCATCGGCATGGGCGGCAACTTCATCCATGCCGTGCCCGATACCGAGCGCGCCTACCAGGCCATGCGCAGACTGGAACTGACCGTGGGTATTGCCACCAAGCTCAACCGGGGGCATCTCGTGCACGGTCGCGACGCGCTGATCCTGCCGGTGGTGGCGCGCTCGGAGTGGATCCGCACGCCGAAGGGCGAGCAGTTCGTCACCATCGAAGATGCGATGTCCAACGTGACGGCGTCGCGCGGCGTGCTGGAGCCGGCCAGCGACCACGTGCTGCCGGAGGTGGAGATCGTCTGCCGGATGGCGATGGCAACGTTGCCGGACAGCAAGGTGGACTGGGCCGCGTACATGCATGATTACGGCCCGATCCGCGACCTGATCGCCGCCGTCTATCCGGACATCTATGCCGGCTTCAACGAGCGCATCCAGGCACTGCACGGCTTCCACCTGGATATTCCGCCGCGCAGGCGCGTGTGGCCGACGCCGAACGGCAAGGCCAACATCCTCGTCATGCCGGGCCTGGAAGTGAACACGGTAGTCGATGACCCGGAGATGCTGCGGCTGGCCACTGTGCGTTCGCACGACCAGTACAACACCACCATCTACAGCTACAACGACCGCTACCGGGGCGTGTACAACGACCGCATGGTGGTGTTCATGAACATCGAGGACCGTCTGGCGCGCGGGCTCGGCAAGGAAGCCCTGGTAAGCCTGGAAACGATCAGCGACGACGGCGTGACGCGGCGTATCGAAGGCCTGACCGTGCTTGATTACCCGATGCCGCGCGGGGCGCTGGCGGGCTACTACCCGGAGCTCAACCCCCTGCTGCCGCTGGACTACTACGATCGGATCAGCGGTACGCCAGCAGCGAAATCCATTCCGGTACGGATGCGCGCGCAGGTCGACGTGCCCGCGTAGGCGCCGATCCTACAATTACTCGTTGTCGCTCAGCACGATGCTGCCATCCAGCAGCACCGGCACCATCTGGGTCCAGCCCTTGGCGTTGTAGTCGAGGCTGACCAGGTACACCCAGCCGCGCGCTGCGTCCGCGCTCTGCGGCGCAGCGCCGGCGGTGAACCGCTGCAGGCTTACCTCGGAGACCACGAAGTCATCGCCGGGATAACGCAGGCGCGCGTGGGCCAGTGCTGCCGCCGCAGCTTGATGCACCGACAGCGGCGGCTCGGCGCGTGCCGGGTCGAACGCGGGAAGCGTTCGCAATCGCGTCCCGCTTACCTGCCAGCGCTCATGGGTGTCGTCACCATCGCCGCTGGACAGCACGGTCCATTGGCGTTCGCCTGCCATGACCGGAAGGCTCAGCAACGCGGACAGCAGGAGGGCAGCAGAGGCGAAGCGGGCAGGCATGGAAAGGCTCCAATGAACGCCATGCATGATGACAGCAGGCAGCGGCGACGGGCGCGTCGTGCGTCGGCTATCATCAGCCCGTGGATATATCCGGCCTGCTGCTGCGACTGATGCTGCTCCTGACCCTGGTGCTCAATGCACCGGCGCTGGCGCTTGCCTCGGGCGGCATCAACGGTCAGTCCGGCGGTGGTCATTGCGATGGCCCCCACGAGATCGCCGGCGCTGCGATCTCTGTCACGCCCACCTGCTGCGATGAATGGGAGGCAGCCGCGTGCAGCAGCGAGGGCTGCGAGTGCGTGCCGACGAGTGTGGCCATGCTGCCGACATCGGCAAGCCTCGCTGCATGGCCGCTGCGTGCAGTGCCCGGCGACGCGCTGCCGCCGGCTCATCCCGCGCCTGCGCTGCCTCACCTGATTCGTCCGCCGATCGCCTGATCGCGCGCAGGTTGCGTACCTGCCGTCCTGCAGTACCCCTCATCTACTTGACCCACGCGCATCCGTCGCGTGGATGGCAGGCGCCCGCGCCTGCGATTGCAAAGGAAAACCTGATCCATGAACCGCATTCTTTCCCTGAGCCTGTTGCTCACCCCCATTCTGCTGGCCACCGCCTGCGCGCGTGCCTCCGAAGAGGCCGTGTCCTCGCCCGCAACCGCAACCGCAACCGCAACCGCCTCGGCGGTCGAGGCGACGGCCGGAGCGACGATCGACCGGGAGCTTCCGTTGGCCATCGTGCACAAGACGGCCAGTTGCGGTTGCTGTGGCGTGTGGGCCGACCACCTGAAGGCTGCCGGCTTCGCGGTTGAGATACGCGATACCGATGACATGCATCCGGTCAAGCAACGGCTCGGCGTACCGGCCGGCAAGGCGTCCTGCCATACCGCCGAGATCGGTGGCTATGTGGTGGAAGGCCATATTCCGGCCAGCGACATCAAGCGCCTGCTGAAGGAAAGGCCGACGGCACGTGGCCTGGTGCTGCCGGGAATGCCGGCTGGATCTCCGGGCATGGAAATGCCTGATGGCCATGTGCAGCCGTATACCGTGGAGCTGGTGCTGGCCGATGGCAGCACCCAGCCCTTCGCACAGCACGGGCAGGGTGGCTGACAAGGTGTAGCGGGCGCGGCGGCGGATCGCCGCCGCGCCTGGTCAACGCTGCTGTTCGCGTTGCTTCTTCAACTGCGCGTCGAAATTGCGTTCGGCCGTGTCGGCGTAGTCCTGGCAGGTCATTGCCTTGGCACCCGCTGATACACCGGCGGCGTAGTTCCAGCCGCTGGCGCCGGGATGCGGGGTCAGCAGGACATCGCAGGGCAGGGCGCGCACCGTCGCGAAGCTGCGGCGATAGTCCTCGATCAGGTGCGGGTAGCGCGGGTTGGCCTGCAGCTGATAGCCCGGCGCACTCAAACTGTCGGCGTAGACCATGCGCACCGGCTTGCCGCCCCGGGTGTCGGTCCAGGTCCAGGCGGTGCTGCCCGGGGTATGGCCGGGCACGAAGTGCGCGGTGAAGTCGACGCCACCGAGCGAGACCACCTCGCCATCCATGATGATCCTGTCCGCCGTTGCCGGCGGATAGGTGATGTCGTCGCCGAAGTGCAGGTCGTTGCTGCCGCCACGTGCCAGCAGTACCGCAGATTCGGCATTTGCGACGATCTGCGCAGCGGTACTGCGCTTGAGCGCAGCAACCGGGCCGGCGTGATCGGCGTGGGCATGACTGAGCAGGATCAGGCGCAGATCCTGCGGCGCGACGCCGCGCGCTTTCATGTTGCGCAGCAGGTGGTCGGCCATCTGCGGCATGCCACTATCGAGCAGCACCGCGCCCTGCGGCGTCTGCACCAGCAGTGCGGTCAGGTCTTCGGTGCCGATCTGCCAGGTGTGATCGGCAATCTGCAGCGGCGCCATCGGCTGCAGCCAGGAGGCATCAACGGTGTAGGCACGCAGTTGCGGCAGCGTCGGTTCGGCGGCAGAGGCCGCAGCGGGAAGCAGGGCAGCGAGCGTGATGGCGAGGGTCTGCAAGCGCATGGGAGGGCACCGATGAAGGAGGCCCAGAAACTAGCATGGGCCTCCTTCGTCGCGTCACGCATAGAATTCATGGCACCCATAAGGCGCCATGTCTCAGTAGCGGTACTGCCATCCCAGCGTAAGCACTCGCCCACGCCCGGCGAAATAGCTCGGGTTGGATGGCGTGGTCTGCGAGTAGTAGGTGATGTACTGCTTGTTGGCGAGGTTCTGCACGCCCAGGGTGAAACTGCTCTTGCCCAGCGCATAGCGGGCGACCAGGTCGAACGTGGTGTAGCCCTTGAAGCTGGCCACCGGCACGCCGCGCAGGTCGAAGTCGCGATCGAAGGCATGGCTGGCCTGCAGACGGGTGCTGAGCTGCGAGGTCCAACCCTGTTCCCAGAACGCGGTCAGACGGTTCGGGGCGATGTTGACGCCTGCCAGATCGCTTTCCAGACGACCATCCAGGTCGGCGTCATAGCGGCCATTGGCGCGGGCATAGCCCATGCCGAGGTGGCTGTCACCCAGGCGCAGGCGCAGGTTGGTCTCGAAGCCTTCCACCCGCGTGGCCTGGCGCTGCACATTGTAGGCATCAATGCCGGCGTCATAGACCAGTACCGAACCCAGCTTGGATTCGGAGGTGTAGTACGCGATATCGCCGCTGAAGCGGCCGTCGTCATACTCCAGCCCGATCTCGCGGTTGTCCGACACCACCGGCGACAGGTCCACCAGGTTGTCCACGCGCTGGCCATCGCGATTGATCGCGCGCAGCACGCGGCCAACATCGGCAACGGTGTAGCCTTCCGAATACGACGCGTAGGCATTGAGACGGTCATTGATGTACCAGACCGCGCCGAAGTTCGGCAGCGTCTCGCTCATCGTCGGTTTGCCGCCGGCCACCTTGCGTGCGCCGTAGCGGGGCAGGGTGGTGTAGTCGCCCACCTCCAGCTCGCCCTTTTCGTAACGCAGGCCTGCGGACAGCATGACGTGGTCGGTGGGCCACCACTGCAGCTGCAACAGCGGCGACAGGCTCTGATAGGTGGTCAGCGGCACCCAGTTCAGGCCGCTGGCCAGCAGCACCTGATGGGTGCGGTCGCGCAGGCCATCCAGGCCCAGGGTCACGTCCAGCGAGGTGTCGCCGATGCGACGCCAGCTCTGGGTCAGCTTGAAGCCGCGTTTGTCTGATTCATTCTGGGTCTGGTCCCAGGCGGCGTTGGCACCCGTGTTGCCCCATGGGTCCCACTGGCTGGCGCCGTAACGCCCTTCGAAATCGACCGCGAAGGCCTGCGCCAGGAACTGGCCGCCGAACAGATCGGCATTGCCGTAGTCCAGGGTCAGCGAGCGTGAGCGGTTCATCGGCGGATCGAGCGGCGTATCGCCGGGCACCGACGTGGCCGGGCGACCGGTGCGGAAGTTGCCATCCACAGGCAGGTAATTGTCCAGGCCACGCAGTTCGTAGCGATTGGCCATCAACTGCACGCGCTGGCCTTCGGCGATGTTCCAGCCAAGCTTGGCGAAGATGTTGGTCGAGGTCGAATCCATCAGTTCGCCCTGCGCGTTGGTGCCGATCGCACGGCCGTCGCCGTCGTAGTACAGGCCCTGCCGTTCATGGGCCAGGCCGGCCACGAGGTCCAACTGTTCGCCGCGGATGCCCACCAGTGCCGAAGCGCGCTGGCCGTCATCATCGCGCCGGCGCGGCGAGGCGGCGGTGAGCGAAAGGCTGCTGTCCAGCAGGAAAGCACCCGGTTCGCTCGGCGCACTGCGGGTGATGATGTTGACGATGCCGCCGGTGCCGCCGATGCCCTGCAGCGCGTTGGCACCGTGGATCACTTCGATGCGTTCGATCATCGCCGGATCGATGGTATGCGAATCACGCGAGCCGTCACGCAACGGGGTTGACTGCGGCACGCCGTCGACCATGTACAGGATGCCGCGCCCGCGCATGCTTTCGCCATAGTTGGACATCTTCTCGCGTGCCGGAGCGAAGGCCGGGATCTGCGAGGACAGCACGCGTGACACATCCGAGCCCAATGCCAGCTGCTGCTGGACGTCCTCACGGGTGAGCACGGTGATGGTGTTTGGCATGGCGGTCTCGCCCTGCGGCATGCGCGCGGTGGACGCCGACACAGTCACTCTGCCAAGCGAGGTTGCGGCTGCCGGCGCTGGCGCAGTGCGCGGGCGGTCCGTGTTTGCCGCCGCAGCTGCCGTAGCGAGCGCGCTGCGGATCACGAACACGCCCGGCGAGCGTTCCTCGACGCTCAGTCCCTGGCCGGCAATCAGCCGTTGCAGTGCTTCGCGCGGGACATAGCGGCCGTCCAGCGCTGGCGCCTGGCGGCCGGCAACGCTGTCTGCAGCGAACAGCAGCTGGATGCCGCTCTGCCTGGCCACCGCATTGAGTGACTGTTGCAGCGGGGCGGCCGGAAGATGGACGTCCACCGCCGTGGGGGTGGACTGCGCCGCCGCCGGAAGGGCGGCGCACAGGCTGACGGCCAGCAGGGCAGGCGTCAGGCGGCGCAGGGCGGCGGGCAGGGCAATGCGGGTCATGCGGGGTCCTTCAGAGGGGTTCATGCAGCAGCCGTATGAGCAGGGCCATAACCCACCCTCGGTGCCGAATTCAGTGGCGTGCGGAGATGTGCACGCTGCCGTCGCCGCGGACGTGGACGGCGACGGGCAGGATCTCCGGCAGCAGCGCCAGCGCGGTGGCGGCATGGTCGCCATCGAACACGCCCGATACCTGCAGCGTGGCCAGTCCGGGTTCGTCCAGTACGATTGCGCCGTGGTGATAGCGCTGCAGGCTGCGTACCACCTCGCCCAGCGGGGCCTGCGCGAACTGCAGTCGGCCCTGCGTCCATTCCCCGCTGCCAGTGGCGATCGGCTGCGGCGGCTGCACCGGCCCTGTCCCTGCCAGCAGCTGCTGGCCAGGCTGCAGGTGCTGCTCGCCGTCACGGCCAGCAACGCGCACGCCGACCTTGCCTCGCCACAGGCGGACTTCACTGCGGTCACCGCGTCGCTCCACGTCGAACACCGTGCCGTAGTTGCGCACCTGCACGGGCCCGGCATCGACCTGGAACCGGCGCCAGCGCGAGGGCGCCACGTCGAAGCGGGCGCGTCCGGAGACCAGCACCGCGCGGCGCGAACGCAGATGGCTGCGCACCTGCAGATGGCTGCCCGCATCCAGCTGGATACGGCCGCCATCGGCCAGCAGCACGTTGCGACGTTGGCCGGTGACCGTCCGGTAATCGTGCTGTTGCCAGCCGGGATCGACAGCGTAAAGCCCGCCCAGTCCAGCCACCAGCAGCAGGCAGAGCGCAGCCCCGCCGATCTGCCGGCTGCGGTGGGGGCGATACAGTTGCGCCGGATCGGGTACCGGGAACAGTGCCTTGAGGGTGTCCCGATATTGCTCCAGCAGACGATCAGGCGAAGGCGTGCCGGCCTTGTCCGGGAGTGGAGGGCGCGGGCGAGGGGGCGCTGTCACGTCAGCGCCCTCACCGGCAGCGCCTGCCGGCAATCGACCATCGCCAACCGCAGATGCCGCTCGACCGCCTTCAGGCCGATGCCCATGCGGCGGGCAACCGCAGCCTGCGGAACGTCATGGATCTTGTGCAGGATGAACACCTGGCGGCGTCGACAGGGCATCGCACGGATGACGTCGACAAGCCGTGCCAGTTCCTGCGCGGCAACGGCCTGTCTGGCCGGGCCGGCACCTTCGCAGGCCGCATCGGGCAGTTCGGCACGGGGTTCCACCCACTGGCGGCGCAGGTCTTCAGCACGGCAACGATCAACCGCAGCGTCATGCGCCATCCGTCGCAGCAGCGCCATCGGCTGGCGCACGCCGGCCGGTTCGGGGCGCTCCAGCAGGCGTACGCAGACGTCGTGCACCACCTCGCGGGCCAGCCCGGGTGAGGCGAAGCGACGGCGCAGGTAATCCACCAGATCCTCGTAGTGGCGCACCAGCGAGGACACCAACGGCAGCACAGGAGGCGGGGGGTGCGGTGGCGTGGACATCCGGGAAAGCGGCGCAGGCAGGAAGGGGTGCCACGCAGGGCCAGCCCTGCATGGTGTCACGATAGTAATGGGAACTGTTCGCATTTGCTATCGGATGAGCGACGACGGGATTGTTCGCGGTGCCCGGAAAGTGAATCCACGATCACCCTCTGCAGCGCACACTCGGCCGCAGATAGGCTGCATGGCAGCCATCGGGGAGAGTGACCATGCACGTGCTTCTGGTGATCGTCGGCGGGTTCCTGCTGCTGGCCGTCTTCGCGCTGTTCGGCAGGCTCTGGAGCACAAGCAGCCCCCAGCTGCCAACGGCGCTGCTGGCCTTCATCGGCACCTGGCTGCTGGTATCGGTGGCCAACATGTGGGTGGGGGTCAGCCGGGCGGGCTATACGGTGCGCGAGGAGTTGCCGATCCTGCTGCTGGTGTTTGCCGTGCCGGCGCTGGTGGCCGGTGTCATCTTCTGGCGGCTGGGCCGCTGAACCGAGGATCCGTGATGCCGGCAACGCCCCGTCTTCCTGCCCTGCGTCGTCGCGACGGCCATCATGCACGGGTGACCTACGAAGAACTGTTCTTCGATCTGGTCTATGTGTTCGCGGTCACCCAGCTCAGCCACCACCTGCTGCACCACCTGGGCCTGCTGGGCGTGCTGCAGACGCTGGTGTTGTGGTTTGCGGTCTGGCTTGGCTGGCAGTACGCGTGCTGGGTCAGCAACTGGTTCGACCCGGAGGCGCCGCGTATCCGTGGCCTGTTGTTCGTCACGATGCTGCTGGCGTTGCTGATGTCTTCGTCCATCCCGGAAGCCTTTGCCGGTCGCGCCTGGATGTTCGCCGGTGCCTACGCCACGATGCAGGTAGGGCGGACGCTGTTTGTGCTGCTGGAAGTAGGGCGCTCGCACCCGCTGGCCGCCAACTTCAGGCGCATGCTGGCCTGGGTCAGCGTTTCGGCCTGCTTCTGGCTGGCGGGTGCATCGGTTGAGGGCAATGCGCGGCTGGCATTGTGGGCGGTGGCTGTCGCCTGCGAGTACATCTCGCCGATGTTCGGCTTCGCGTTTCCGGGCCTTGGCCGTTCGCGTACCCGCGAGTGGACCATCGAAGGTGGGCACCTGGCCGAGCGCTGCCAGTTGTTCGTGATCGTCGCATTGGGTGAGACGTTGCTGGCAACCGGCGGCGTGCTGAGCGAGGTGGGGCACTGGAGTGGCGCGGTGGTGTCGGCAGTGCTGGCGACCTTTGCCGGTACGATCGCGATGTGGTGGCTGTACTTCGGCATCTCCAGCCGCGACGCCACCGACACCATCACCCGTTCCGACGACCCGGGCCGCATCGGCGCCTACTTCCACTACGTGCACGCGCTGCTGATCGCCGGCATCATCGCCACCGCCGTCGGCAACGACCTGGTGATGGACGAACCGGAGGCGAGGGTGACCCTGCCGTATGCCGCGATGCTGGCAGCGGGGCCGTTGATCTACCTGCTGGGCAGCGCACTGTACAAGCGGGCGGTCTACGGCCGCGTGCCGCGCTCGCACCTGGTGGGGGCAGGGGTTCTGGTCGTGCTCGGCTTCGTGCTGCCATGGATGCACCTGCTGGCGGCAGGGTGGCTGACCAGCATCGTGCTGCTGGTGGTGGGGCTGGCCGATACACGGTTGAAACGGAACATCGCAGCGGCGCGCACGTAACGGCCCCAGCTCAGCGAAGGGCAGTGGCCATCATCGCCAGCTTGCCCACGGTGTGCGCGCAGGCGTGAATCGGCCATGCCATCGCCGCAATGGATGGAACAGCTCGCGCCGGTGTCGCCGACATTGACCGCGTGCAGCAGGGCCACGCAGGCGGTCATGGCGCAGCGGCCTGCAGCCGGTCGTACATGCGTACCAGATCGACCAGCGTGCGTGCTTCCATCTTGCGCATGACCTGCGCGCGACGCACCTTCACGGTGATCTCGCTGACCCCCAGGTCGGCGGCGATCTGCTTGTTCAGGCGGCCGCGCACCACGCCGGCAACCACCTCGCGCTCGCCGGCGTTCAAGGTGCCCCAGCGCAGCTGCAATGCCCCCAGCGCATCACCGTCGCGGCGCCGCTGGCGATCGATCTCGATGCCCCTGTGGATCGCGTCCAGCAGTTCCTGGTCGCGGAACGGCTTGGTCAGGAATTCGATGGCGCCGTCCTTGATCGCATTGACGCCCATGGCGATGTCGCCGTGGCCCGTGATGAACACCACCGGCAGGTGCAGATCGTGGCTGGCCATGCTGCGATGGAAATCCAGTCCGCTCTGCCCGGGCATGCGCACGTCCAGCACCAGGCATGACGGAGCGTCGTCCCGCGGGTGGGCAAGGAATTCCCCGGTGGAGGCGAAGGCCCGCACCTGCAGGCCCATCGAGGCCAGCAGGTCCTCCAGCGCGGCGCGTACCGAGGCGTCGTCGTCGATCACGTAGACGATCGGTGACGGTTCCATAGGTGCTGCGGTGGGTTTACGCATGCGCAGCCTCCGTGGCCGTGGGCAGCTCGAAGATGAAGCAGGCGCCGCCAACGGGCGGTCGTTCGGCGCGGATATGGCCGCCGTTGGCTTCGATCATCGAGCGGCTCAGGCTGAGGCCCAGGCCGAGGCCGTTCGCCTTGGTGGTCCAGAATGCATCGAATACGCGGTCAATCTGCTCCGAGGGCAGGCCGACACCACGATCGCGCACGCTCAGGCTGACGTGGCCGCGGCCATCGTACGCTGTCACCAGGGACAGCCTGCGCTCGCTTACGGGCGTGTCCGACATCGCATCGACGGCGTTGAGGATGAGGTTGCCGATCACCTGCTGCACCTGCACGCGATCGGCGTGGGCGGGTGGCAGGTCGCTGCCCAGCACCAGCGCCACCGTCACACCATGCTGTTCCAGTTCGCTGCGCGAGAGTGCCAGCATTTCCTCCACGGCCAGGTTGAGGTCGAAGGCCTGGCGCTCTGGCGCGGCGCCTTGGGTCAGGCCACGGATGCGGGCAATCACGTCACTGGCACGGTGGGCGTCGGCGACGATGCGGGCGATGGTCTGGCGTGCCTTGTCCAGGTTCGGCGGCTCCTGGGCCAACCAGCGCTGGCTGGCTTCGGCGCTGCTGGCGATGGCCGCCAACGGCTGGTTCACTTCATGTGCGATGGAGGTGGTCAGCTCGCCGACGGTGGAGGCGCGGGCCACCCGCAGCAGTCGCGCCTGTGCATCCTGCACCGCGGCCTTGGCCGCTTCCATCTTCAATGCCAGGTAGGTGGTGATGCCGATCACCAGCATGCCGATCGCTGAATTGACCAGGCCGATACGGTAGGTGCCGAAGCGGGTCAGGAAGAAGCTGAGGCCGGTCAATGCGATGCAGACTGCCGCAAGGGAGATGAGGCCGCGGGCGGGAAGCCGCCGCGACGCTGCCAGGATCACCGCCGCGTAGAAGCAGGCGGCAGCAACGGCGTAGTCGGTAACCGTATCGACCAGGAAGATGGCCGCCATCACGATGATCAGGGCCAGCACGACCAGTGGGCGGCGGGGCGACAGCGATGGCATCGGGATAGCTCCCTGGCGTGGGTGGAAAGGATAGCAAAGCCGCCTTCGGTGGATGCCGGCCCTGGTCGGCATGCGCCAGAGAGATGCAGGGTAGTGCCGGCCGCTGGCCGGCATCTGCAGGGTGTTCCCGCAGTTCATGAGGTTGCCGGCCAGCGGCCGGCACTACTCCTCCAGGCTGGCGTTCCAGAATCCCTGCAGCACGCCCGGCGTGGCGGCCAGCGTTGCCAGCACCGCATCCAGTTCAGCGCCATCGACCGTGGTGGCGTACAGCACCGCTTCGATCTCGACATCGCGCTCGCCGAACGGCCGCTGGTCGACCGCGCGTACCGGGTACTGCGCCTGCTCCAGCAACAGCAGCAGCCGGTCCAGCACCTCGGCCTGCTGCTCACGCTGACAGACCACGTTGATGGCATAGGTAGCCTCGCTGAACGCTTCCGGCAGCGGCTGCCGCTGGATGCGGTTCACCACCGGCCGCAGCAGGGTATTGGCAGCCAGCACGAACACCGCAGCCAGTACCGCTTCAGGCAGCAGCTTGATGCCGGCACACGCGCCGACCGCCGCCGAACCCCACAGCGTGGCGGCGGTGTTCAGGCCCGACACCTGGGCGCCATCCTTCATGATCGCGCCGGCACCGAGGAAGCCGACGCCGGAGATCACGTAGGCCACCACATGCAGTGGTGACGGTGGCCCGCCGTACAGGTCGTGGAAGCGCATGGCCAGGTCGACGAACACCGCTGCGCCCACCGCTACCAGCGTATTGGTGCGCAGGCCGGCGGTGCGCTGGCGGAACTGTCGCTCCAGGCCGATCAGCGCACCCAACACGAAGGCGACGGACAGGCTGATCAGCGAGCTGAGGGTGGCGCCCGCGTTGAACGCGGGCAGGTGGGGGTTGAAGTCCATGAGGGTTCTCCCTGCGCCGGCGCGTTTACTGCCAGCCGTAGCGGCGGATGTAGAGCTTCTTCAGCGCGGTGGTCAGCACCGCATAGCCGAACAGGATCGCCACCAGGAACGGCCAGTAACCGGCCGGCAGTGCCTGCAGCTTGAAGTAGCCGGCCAACGGGCTCATCGGCAGGATCACGCCGATGGCCATGATCGCCCCGGTCATCAGCAGCAGCGGCGGCGCGGCGATGCTCTGCAGGAACGGTACCTTGGGCGTGCGGATCATGTGCACGATCAACGTCTGGGTCAGCAGCCCGACCACGAACCAGCCCGACTGGAACAGGCCCTGGTCGGCCGGCGTGCGTGCGTCGAACACGTACCACATCAGGGCGAAGCAGCTGAGGTCGAAGATCGAGCTGATCGGACCGAAGAACACCATGAAGCGGCCGATGTCCGCCGGGTTCCACTTCAGCGGCCTGCGCACCAGCTCCTCATCCACGTTGTCGAAGGGAATGGCGATCTGCGAGATGTCATACAGCAGGTTCTGCACCAGCAGCTGCAGCGGCAACATCGGCAGGAAGGGCAGGAACGCCGAGGCCACCAGCACCGAGAACACGTTGCCGAAATTGGAGCTGGCGGTCATGCGGATGTACTTGAGCATGTTGCTGAAGGTGCGCCGCCCCTGGATGACACCTTCCTCCAGCACCATCAGGTTCTTTTCCAGCAGGATGATGTCGGCGGCCTCCTTGGCGATGTCGACCGCACTGTCCACGCTGATGCCGATATCGGCGGCGCGCAGTGCGGGAGCATCGTTGATGCCATCGCCGAGAAAGCCGACCACCTTGCCCTGCGCGCGCAGCTCGCGCACCAGCCGTTCCTTGTGCAGGGGCGTGAGGCGGGCGAACACGCGGTGCTCCTGCAGTGCACGCGCTACGGCAGCGTCGTCCATGCGCTCGATCTGCGGGCCGGTCACGATCGTGTCGGCGTCCAGGCCGACCTGGGCGCAGATCCGCGCGGTGACCAGTTCGTTGTCGCCGGTGAACACCTTCACTTCCACACCATGCGCGGCCAGCGCCTGCAGTGCGTGAGCAGCGGATTCCTTGGGCGGATCGAGGAAGGCCACATAGCCGACCAGGGTCAGATCCCGCTCGTCGGCCTGCGAGTAGACCACCTGGCTGGCGGAGGTTTCTTTCATCGCCACCGCCACCACGCGCAGGCCCTGTTCGTTCAGTTCCTCGGTGGTCTGCCGCACCCGGGCCAGGCGCTGCGCGTCCAGCGGCATGTCCCGGCCGTTCTCGCGCACGGTGCTGCACACCGCCAGCATCTCCTCCACCGCGCCCTTGCAGATCAATTCGTGATGGTCCTCGCGCTCGGAGACCACCACCGACATCCGACGGCGCTCGAAGTCGAACGGAATCTCATCGACCTTGCGGTAGTCCTGCGACAGGCGCAGCGAGCTCTGCAGCTCCACATGCTCCAGCACCGCACGATCCAGCAGGTTGATCAGGCCGGTCTGGAAGTGACTGTTGAGGTAGGCGAAGGTCAGCACATCCTCCGAATCCTGCCCGAACACATCGGTGTGCCGCTCCAGCGCGATCTTGTCCTGGGTGAGGGTGCCGGTCTTGTCGGTACACAGCACTTCCATCGCACCGAAGTTCTGGATCGCGTCCAGGCGCTTGACGATCACCTTGCGCCGCGACAGCAGCACCGCGCCCTTGGCCAGGGTGGAGGTGACGATCATCGGCAGCATTTCCGGGGTCAGGCCGACCGCCACCGACAGTGCGAACAGGAACGCTTCTGTCCAGTCGCCCTTGGTCCAGCCATTGACCAGCAGCACGAACGGCACCATCACCAGGGCAAAGCGGATCAGCAGCCAGCTGACACTGTTGACCCCGGCCTGGAATGCCGTCGGCGCGCGATCGCTGGCACTGCTGCGCTGGGCGAGGGTGCCGAAGTAGCTGGTGTTGCCGGTGGCCAGCACCAGTGCTGTTGCCGTGCCGGACACCACATTGGTCCCCATGAACAACAGGTTGGCCTGTTCCATCAGTCCGGCGTCGGCGTTGCCCGGCTGCACGAACTTCTCCACCGGCAGCGATTCGCCGGTCATCGCCGCCTGTGCGACAAACAGATCCTTGGCGGCGAGCACGCGGCAGTCGGCCGGGATCATGTCGCCTGCCGACAGCACGATATGGTCACCCGGTACCAGAGCGCGGATCGGCAGGTCCAGCAGCCGTGCCGGCCGACGGCTGTGCAGCTGCGCGCCGAAATACTGGTCGGCCACCTCCGCCGCCTCGGTGCCCGCAGCGCGGCGCAGCACGCGGGCGGTGTTGCCTACCAGCGCCTTCAGCCGTTCGGCAGCGCGGTTGGAACGCCCCTCCTGCACGAAGCGGATCAGGGTGGACAGCACCACCATCGCACCGATCACCACCGTCGCCTTGGCGTCTTCGGTCAGCCAGGACACGGCCGCCAGCACCGTCAGCAGCAGGTTGAACGGGTTGCGATAGCACTGCCACAGATGGCGCCACCACGGCAGCGGCTTCTCGTGATCGACCTCGTTGGGGCCGAAGCGCAGCAGGCGCTCTTCGGCCTCGTGCGGGCTGAGACCATCGACATGTGACTGCAGGGTGGCCAGCGCATCGGCTTCGCTGCCCTGTGCAAGCGCGAGCAGTCCAGCAGTGAGCGCGGTGGGCGCGGCCTGCGTGCTGCCACGGCCATACCCGGCTTCGGGCATCGCGCGACGACCGAACAGGTTGCCCGCGCGACGGCTGCGCAGGAAGGCGTTGAACCAGGCGTTGAGCAGGCTCATGGGAAGGTCCTCTTGGAGCGGCGCCGGGCGCAGCCGGCGCGTGGAGCGGAAGGGGTGGTATCAGGCGTGGCGCATGGCCAGCACCGACGGCGACCAGGGCTGCATGCGCAAGCGTTGGCTGCCGCCGATGCACAGCGGCTTCATCGCATCGCGCAGCGGGTAGGGCAGGTGGCGCAGCACGTTGATGCGCTCGCTGATCGGCAGCAGCGACAGTGCGTCGGCCACCACCCGTGGCGAGCCGAGGGCCAGCGAACGGGCGAACAGGACAGGGCCGTGCTGCAGCAGCAGGCTGCGCAGGGCGGAAACATCGCGCTCACCGATCAGGCGGCGCACGGTGATGTAGAGAATCTTGTAGGACATGGGATTCCTCCGGGCAGGCGCTGCCCGGGGCTCCCATCGCTTACACGGACAGGAACCGGCCGTCAGTCGCCAGCAGTGAACAAGTAGGCAGGCAGGGGCGCGCGTTGCGCCCGGCAGGGTCGGGATCCATCTGCGTCTCCGCGTGGGGCGGCCAGTCGCTGGCCAGTGGCGCTATTGTCCGCGCTCGTATTCAGCAGGCCTAGAGGCCCGTGGGTTAGCCCGGCTATACCTTGGTATAGAAAAAGGGGCCGTTGGCCCCTTTTGTTCAGATGCGGTCCGCGAAAGCGTCGGTGGCCCGCACCAGGGCATCGGTCGTGGCCGCTTCGTTGGCACTGTGGCCGGCGATGACCATCTCCAGCCGGGCTTCCGGCCACGCCTGTGCCAGGTCCCAGGCACTGCGCGGCGGACAGATGATGTCGTAGCGCCCCTGCACGATGACCCCCGGCAGATGGCGGATGCGATCGATGTCGCGCAGCAGCTGGTCTTGATCGAGGAAGCTGTTGTGACGGAAGTAGTGGGCTTCGATGCGTGCCTTGGCCAGTGTATCGAGCGGATCGGTAGCGGACACCGCGTCGACGTCGTGCACCAGCGTGGCGGCATTGTCTTCCCAGCCCAGCCACGCTTGTGCCGCGGCGATGCGGATGGCTTCGTCGGCGTGGTCCAGGCGTTTCCAGTACGCGTCGAGCATGTTGCCGCGCTCGTCCTGCGGGATGTGGGCCTGGTAGCGATCCCAGCGCTCCGGGAAGATCCAGCGCGCACCGCCGTTGAGCTCGGCGAACCAGCGGTTCTCTTCCTCGCGCCCCAGGAACACGCCGCGCACGATCAGCCCGGTGGCGCGGTCGGGATGCGCCTGTGCATAGGCCAGCGACAGGGTCGAACCCCAGGAGCCGCCGTAGACCAGCCAGCGCTCGATGCCCAGGTGTTGGCGGACCTTCTCGATGTCGGCCACCAGATGCTGCGTGGTGTTGTCGCGCAGCTCGCCGAAGGGCGTGGAGCGGCCGCTGCCGCGCTGATCGATCAGCACGATGCGGTAGCGCCTGGGGTCGAAGAAGCGGCGATGGGTGGGCGAGATGCCAGCGCCCGGACCGCCATGCAGGTACACCACCGGAATGCCATCGGGCGTGCCGCACTCCTCGACATGCAGGGTGTGCAGTGCATCCACGGGCAGCGTGTGTTCGCGGTACGGGGTAATCGGCGGGTACAGCGTGCGCATGGCGGTGCCTCACAAGCAGGGAATACAAGGATAGCGGGGCACATCGACCAGCGTCATCCGCCCCAGGTTCAAGTATTCTTTGCGTTCAAGGGGTAATTCCGTCGATGCCCGGCGATATCGACCCTGCAGGACGCAGAGGATGAATGGCATGAACGCGCAGGACGTCGCTGCACGATACCCCCCGGCGCGCAGCGCCCTCGGCAGCGGCGCCCGCGAGCTGCTGAAGTGGCTCGCGCTGCTGTCGATGACCGGCGATCACGTCGCCAAAGTGGTTTTCGGCGGCTATGTACCGGTGGTCAGCGAGCTGGGGCGCATCGCCTTCCCGCTGTTCGCACTGGTGATGGCCTGCAACCTCGCGCAACCGGATACGGACCTGCGCAAGTCGATCCGCCGGCTCGGGATGTGGGGGCTGGTCGCGCAACCCTTCCATGTGCTGGCCTTCGGCTACTGGCTGCCCTTGAACATCCTGTTGACGTTCTGCCTGGCCGCTGTGGCCGTGCATGCGCTGGCCAACAACCGGCAGCTGTTGCTGTTGGTGGCGGGTGGGCTGCTGCCGTTCTTCGTCGACTATCAATGGGCCGGGGTGGCATTGGTGATGCTGGGCTGGATCGCGTTCCGCCACCGGGCCTACTGGCTGCTGGCGTTCGGATTCGGTGGGCTTTGCTGGGTCAATGGCAATGGATGGGCATTGCTGGCCATCCCGCTGGCGCTGGCGGCCGCGCGTGTGCAGTGGCGGCTGCCACGATGGCGCTGGGCGTTCTACGTTTATTACGTGGCGCACTTGGCGGTGCTGGCCGCCTATGCGCACTGGCTTCGCTGACGCAGGGCACTCATCGCGGCGGCGAACTGCTCCCGGCTACGTCGCTGGAGTACTGCAGAACCTTGTCTTCGCGCTGCAGCGCAATGACATCCACCGCCTGTCCTCGCAACACCGCGCGCAGGCAGCGGATCGCCTCGGCGGAGTAGCCCAGCTCTGCAGGTGGCAACGACAATGCAACGCGGCCATCGCTGTGCTGATGCACCACGTATCGTGACAACGGCAGCGCAGCCAGCGCATGGGTCAGGTCGATGTTGTTGATCCACTGCTGGTCGGCGGTCAGATAACGTACCGGACGTCGCCCCTGCAGGCCGACGATCATCGGCGTATCGCCGGCCATGGCCAGCGCGCCGCGGTCGCCGGTGCGGTAGCGCAGCAGCGGCAGGCAGAAGTTGAATCCGCCGCTGAGCGTGATCTCACCGGTCTCCCCGGGCGGCAACGGTGCCCCGTCGGGCACCGCGCAGCCAAAGCGCGCGGCCAGGGCCTGGCGCAGGCCCGGAGACAGCGCCATCGATACCGACAGCAGCGCCTGCGGCCGGTGTCGCACGGGCAATTCCAGCAGCGCTGCGAAGGAAATCGGATCGCCGGCGATCACTTCCGGCTGCATCTGGTCGATGTAGCGTGCGCGGTCCTCAGGATGGCGCCAGTCATCGGGATGCAGGTTGATCTTGGCCAGGCCGGATTCGTCCATCGTCGGTGTCACCGAAACATAGGTGAAGCACCGCTGCTGCATGCCCAGCAACATCACCCCCATCTGGCCGCGGCCGTGCGCCAGGGTGATGCCGAAGCGCTGCAAGGCGCGCTTGTGATGGGCCAGATAGCGTGCCGCCACCACCGGATGCGATGGCAGTACCAGTGGATGGCCGGTGGTGCCGGTGGTGCGGAAATTGATCATCCGCTCCAGCGGTACCGGGTCCGGCACGAAACGGGCGATGTCCGCTGCGAGGTCGCCACGGTGGACCGGTGCAATGTCGGTGAAGGCGGCTGGCATCGCCTGCGCGCGGTAATACGGCACCTGCGCAAATACTTCGGTCACATGCGCCTGCAGCCACGGTGGCGGTTGACCTGGCGTCCACTCGAAGCGCGCGCAGGCGATCTCCCGTTCGTAGCCACGCAATGCCGTCACCTCATCGGCAAGCAGGCGGTTGCCGCTGGCATTGCGGAAGATCGGCGCCGCCGGGTGCTCGCGCATCTGCTGCAGCATCGCCAGGCCCGCCGCGCTCAGCGTGGGATAGCGATCGGCATCGGTCGGCTCGCGGCTCACTCGCGGGTCCACTTGTCCGCAGACTCTTCGGCCGCCTTGCGCGCCAAGGCCTCGCGGATGGCACGCGCGCGCGCTTCAGCGGCGCGGCTGGCATCGAGCAGGCCCTGCCGTTCCACGCCGCTGACCCGGGCCAGGCGATCGGTCGCCTGGGCCGCTGTTTCACCCTGCGGCAGCAGGCCCAGCCGGGCCACCACGGTGCGCACCAGTTCTTCGCGGCGCTCCGGATCGAACACGAACCGGTCTGCGCTGGTACTGGCCGCCAGCGCCGGCACTGCTTCGGCGAACAGGGGCATCCACGCCTCCGGGGCGATAGCCAGTGCATTCCAGTACGCATCTGCCATCAGCCATGCGGTCACCGCTGAAAGCGAGAGCTGGTTTGCATCCACGCCGGCCAGATCACCCGACAGCGTTGCCCGCAGTGCAGGGGGCAGGTGCAGCGAGCGTGCGGCAAACACATCGCCCACCACCGCCGCGACATGGAGCCGACCGCTGCCGGCGCGGCGCGGTGGCTCGAGGAAATCGGGCGGCATGTCCAGCAGGCGCCGCAGCAGAACGTCAAGGGAGGGGCCGGAGAGCATGGTCAGGTTCCAGACTTGGCAAATACCTGGGTGGAAGGGCAATCGTCAGAGGTGCGCGGGCGCAAGGCAGAGCACGATCATCGCTGCACCCGCATGCCGCCAGGGCCGTAGTGCTGCTGGCTGAAGGCGCGCGCGAACTGCAGCAGGTCGGCCATGTCGCGCACCACATGGATGTTCCATCCCGCGTCGCGTGCGCGCAGCAGATCGCCGGTCCATCCCGCGTTGCCGGCATCGGCGATGCGGGACGGCAGCGGACTGAACAGGTTCAGTGCCATGGTGCCGCCACCGCCGGCCACACGCAGCGCTCTGGCGGCCACGTCCCAGCCGCTGTTGCCGCGCTCATCCTTGTCGAACATCGTGGTGATGCCGTCGTCGGAGATGTGCAGGATATGCACCGCCCGTGCATGCGGTGGACGCTCGGCATAGGTGTCACGCAACCGGTGGATCGGAAACGCGGTGGCGCCACCGAAATAGCCGGTAAGCACCTTGAGGATGTCGTCTTCCGAACGCACGAAGCCGTCGGTGTGCAGGTACTGCCCGGTACCACTCCACAGCGTGGCCTGCACGCGTGCACCCACGCGCAGCGCCGACAGCGCGATGATGGCGCCGGCCAGCGTCAGGAACGAGGTCCATGCCTGCGGGTTGGGCATCGAACCGGAACTGTCAACGTACAGATCCAGGTCCACCGGTTCGGCAGCGGGTTCACGGCCGGGTGCCAGCCCGTGCACACGCTGTACCGTCGTCAGCCCGGGAATCACATGGGGTGACTGCAGCACCGATTGCAGCCAGTCCACTGCGTCCAGTGCATCGCCGGCTTCCCAGGGCTGCAGCCCCTCCGGCAGCGGCTCCAGGGCCTGCGGCTGCGGCCGCGACGGGTAGCGGATCAGGTGTGGCAGCGCGCGCTCGCGGTAGTAACGCACGGCGATCTGATGGTCATCCAGGTCCAGGCCGGCCGCGCGCAGGATCTGCCCGTACTCGAACGGCTCGCGCATCTGCCCTGGAGAGTGCGCAGGGTCCCCAGCGAGCGCATCCGCAGGCAGATCGCTCTTCTGCTGTGCGTCGCCGCCGCGCTCATCGCCGGTGATGCGTGGGTCGGATGTGGGGTGCGGCGCCGGCGCCAGCTCGTCGTCCTCCAGCTGCCCTAGGCCGACCGGTTGGCTTCCCTGGCCGGCGTGCCGGGTATCCATCAGGGCATCCACCCGCGCATCCTGCTGTGATTCCAGCAGCCAGGGCAGCAGCAGCGTGGCGAAGCGGCCAGCGCCGATCATCCAGTCGCTGGCGTAGACGCGCACGACGCGTGCACCGAGCCAGGCATCGCCCTGCAATGCGCTGTCGTCGGTCGAGCCCCCCAGCGTGCCGCGCGACTGCTGCCACAGTTCCTCGTAGATGCCCATGTACAGCTGCCAGACCGGCGAGCTGGCCTGCGCCGGTTGTCCGGCCAGGCGTCGATAGATCGCATCCATGCGCAGCCCGCTCTGGCGCTGCAGGCGATCGTTGATGAGCAGGTCGGTGTAGAGGTTGGCGACCATCGGTGCATGCGCTTCCAGCGTCGGCAGCGCACGGCGGATGCGCGCCAGCAGCCGTGCATGGTCGCTGGCGGTGGCAGGCGCAAGCACGTGGTGGCCGATCTCGTGGGCGAGGATCTCCAGCGCGTAGGGTTGCAGCTGCAGGCGCTGTACTTCTTCCAGATCGATGACGATGCGCTGGTCGGCGAGGCGGATGGCCGCGAAGCTGCCGGTCAGGCCCTCGGCAGCCGCCTGCATGCGCGAATGGCACAGCTTCGGGTCCTGCAGCCGGGTGAAACGGCTCCATGTGGCCAGTGCCTGTGGCCAGGCTTCGCGCCAGGGCTGCAGCGGATCAGCGACCGTGGCACTCATTGAGGTGGCAACACATGCACATGGTGCGACCACGGCGAGAACAGGGCGATGCCCGACGCGCCGGAGACCGCACACAGATCGTCCTTGGACAATGCCGGCGCCATCCACTGCACGCCCAAGCGGGCGGTCACATCCGGCGCCGGTCCGCTGCTGCTGCCCGCTGCGTATTCGGCGGCGCTGGCAGGCAGCAGGACGGCACCGAAGGCATCGGCGAGCAGCAGGAAGTACCCGCCTGCACTTTCGACCACGAAGCCCTCGGTCGCTGCACGAACCTGTGGCGGTGCCGGAAACGCGCCGTCCAGGCCGCTGAAGCTGCCGACACGATGCCCGCGCAGGTCGACGCTGCCCTGCCGCGGATTCCACCAGCGGTCCTGCTCAAGCTGGACCCGGACCGAGGCCAGATCACCCGCATCGATGCCCAGCACGGCGGCCACCGTATTCGCGGGCAGGGCATCGATACGGGCAAGGGCAGGGCGGCGCAGCTGCACCATCCCCGCCTGCCAGGCACAGAGCGCCCCGATGTCGCGCAGTTCCGGCAAGGTTGTGCACCCGTCTGCATGCGCGGCCATCGCATCGATCCACTGCGCGACGCGAATGTCCGGACTGGCGCCCAGCCGCACTACCGCATTGCTGATGGTGCCGAGGGTCTCGCGCGGAGCGTGGGCCAGCAACGGGGCGAGGGCCGGGGCCAGCGAGCGCCAGGCCTGCTCGACCCACGGGAGACGCGCCTTCGGGCCGGCATGGCCCTGCGCCACCAGCTCCAGACCGATCTCGAAGGCGGCCTCGCACGTGCTCTGCGTTGCCGACGGGTGGTGGCGCTGGATGGCCTGGCAGAGGGGGTCGATGGTCTGGGTGACGAACGCGCTGAAAGCGGCCATGTCCAGGCCGGGCCAGCGGTGGCGGGCATCGGCCACGGCCTGGTTCAGCACGGAACGGCGCGCGGCCAGCAGTTCGGCGAGAACGGCGGAAACCACGATCAGCGTGCCCGCAGCCAATGCAGGTAGTTGGTGTAGCGCTGGTGCAGGTACTTCAGCTTCAGCAGGTCGTCGTACAGATGGCCGTACAGCTTGCGTCCCTTCACCCGTTCGTCCACCAGACGCTCGATGCGGGTCAGGCGCTTGCGCGTTTCCGTCTCGGTCATCCCATCCAGGCCCTGCTGGAACTGTGCCGACAGCTCGCCCACCGGATCGTCGCGATCCAGATCCAGCCGGTCATATTCGGCATTGGAGGCATCGAGCAGCCAGCGCAGCCAGCTGAGCCGATCGCTGCGATAGGGCGCATTCTCCGGCAGGGCGAAGAAGGGAGCATCAAGATCCGGTTGCAGCTTGTCGTTCAGCACGAAGGGCAGTACCTGGCGCACATCCTCCAGGGCAACGGCAGGGCTGCCGCGGAAGTACGCCATGGCCTTGGCGAACATCAGCAGGGTCATCAGGTTGCGCACCGACAGGCCGTTGCGGGTCTGGCAACCCAGGTCCTTCATGCGATCGCGGCCGCTGTCGGCAGCGGTTGCCTGCGCCCATTCGGTGCCGGCCAGGCGCACGGTATCCTTGGTCAGGTACTCGAACTGGGCGCCGGCGGTTTCCATCAGCTCGAACTGGCTGCTGAAGAATTCGATGCGGCGGCGCACGTCCTGCGGTACGTCGACCGCGCGGATCTCCTGCAGCAGCTGGTCGCCCTCGGCCTCGCTGAAGATGATGTCACGCGGCACGACCTCTTCCGGGCGGATGTCCTGCTCGATGCGCAGCAGCATCTCTTCCAGGAACCGCGGGTTGAATGCCAGTGCCTGCACCACCACGTCGATGCGGTCGCGCAGGGCTTCGATCACCTGGTAGGTACCGCCGCCGCGATCATCGTTGGCGGTCAGGTACCAGGCCGATTCCGGGCATTCGTAGACGTGGTTGAGGATCTCGGCGTAGTTGTCGCCCATCACCGTCAGCAGCGCGCTCTGCGTGCGGGTGGGAATGCGGTTGTATTCGTCGATGATCTTCACCCGCATCCCCAGCCATGACCGCCAGGCAATGCGGATGTCCGCCATGTCCTGCGCGGCCACCAGGTCGGCGGGCAGGGGGTTGCCGAGCAGATCGGCGATGGTCATCTGCGGGTGCCCGTGCTGCATCGCCCGGCGCACCTCGCGGACCGGATAGCCGGCCAGGACGCCCATCAGGATCGCGCTGGCGGTCTTGCCGCGCCCTGGCCCACCCACGAACAGGCACTTGCGGCGGGTGGCGAAGGTCAGCAGCGGCAGCAGCACGTAACTGGAATAGCTCTGCGCCGATGGCAGGGTCAGCGGCCGCCGTGTGTCACCCACCGCGAACGAGGCGGAGGGGCCTTCGTGGTACTCGATGTCGTAGTGCGGGCTGATGATCGCGTTGTTGACGATCCAGAAGTAGGCCTGGCGCAGTTTCTCGTCCAGCCGCAGCGGCGCGGCGGCTGCATCGTCCTGCAGGCGCACCGGCCCTTCGTACAGCTCGGCCACATCGAATGTGCGCGGTGCAGTGTCGGTGCGCGGGTTGGTCGGCGCCTGCGACAGGCGCTGGAACAGGTTGAACGGTGGCACGCGATTCCCTTGGCTGTGGCCTGCTGGGGAGATTGTAAGCGGCGGGCCAGCGGATCCGGTGCGCAGCGAGCGCTGGCGGTGCGGCCAGTCGCAGATCCCGAGACGCCGCTTCTAGGAATTTCCCTACGCAGTTTCGTGGACGTTTCCGATGGTTGCCTGGGTGTTCGAGGCCTAGACTGAGGCGATAGCGACACTATTGGATGGCGTGTTCTGCTGGGGAAGGCAGGCGCGCGCGATACATCCCCAGCCGGGAGCTGTTCGAGTGCACATGAAAGGATTCCTGCCGGGCGCTCTCGCCTGCGCCCTGCTGGCTGCGGCCGGTGCTGCAGGCGCGCAGACGCTGGGCGCCGCCGCCAGAGCGAGCGCCGATGGATGGATCGGGCGCGAGGCATCGCAGCTGTTGATGCAGCTGCGCGTGGATGGCGGCCGGGTGCAGATCGAGGAAGACGATGCAACGCTGGAAACACGCTACACCTGGCGCACGGTCGTACCGGCCTACACCGAGCAGGTGAAGGTGGGCGGTGGCGAGTTCCTGTACATGGAACCGACCGGTACCAGCGGCGAGCGTCCGGTGTTCGCACCGATCATCGTCGAGGACGTGCACCATGCCGAGCAACACCGCTGCGACATCACCTACATCGCCGACCGTGATGGCGTGGTACGGCGCTGGCAGCACCGCGGGCCCCATTGCGATACCGATATCGTCGCCCCGGACGCGCGTCGCCCAGGCAGGTCAACCCCGACCGCTTCCCGCAACCAAGGACACTGACATGAGACAGCACACCCCCTTCCGTGTTGCCGGACTGCTGGGCCTGGCGATCGGCGCATCACTGTTGATGCCGACGGCCTGGGCCAAGCCTCGGCATGGTGTGGTCGAAGACATGCAGCCGATCGAGAATCGAGGCGAGGATACCTCCGAACGCACCAAGCGCGGCCGCAGCATCGGCGAGCGGCTGGGCAAGATCGGCGGTGTTCTGGCGGGTGTCGGCCTCAGCAGTGCCGGGCAGACCGAAGCAGGCTATGTGGTCACCAATGTCGCCGCCAACAGTGGCGACAAAATCGGTGGCTCCATCGGCGAGAAGATCGCCGGCGAAGGCCCCACCACCCGCTACATGGTGAAGGTGCGCCTGGACGAGGGTCGTGTGCTGTCAACCACGCAGTTGCGTGAACAGGTCGCAGGCCTGCAGGTCGGCAGCCGGGTCATCGTGGACGGTACCGGTGACGATGCCCGCATCGTGGCCGAGTAAGGCCAGGTGCGCCTTGCGCGGATGACGTCCTGCAGCGGGGCGGCCGGCAGTCCTACAATCGGCCCATGCCGACCTCGCCGACCCTCGATGATCTGCGCCGCTACGCCGTAGCCCGCACGCTGTTCACGCCTACCACGTTGCTGACAGCGATCCGTCGGCTGGGCTTCGTGCAGGCCGACCCCATCCGTGCGCCCGCACGCGCCCAGGACCTGACCCTGCGGCACCGGGTGAAGGGCTACCGGGCCGGTGATCTGGAGCGCCGCTACAGCCGACTGCCGATCGAGGAAGACTTCCTGGTCAACTACGGCTTCCTGCCGCGTGAACACCTGTCCCTGATGCATCCCCGGGTGTCCCGCAGGCCATGGGACGCGAGCACGCGGCGCAAGGCAGCCGACGTGCTGGCGTTCGTGCAGGAGCGGGGGGCGGTGCATCCGCGCGAAGTCGACCAGGCGTTCGCGCATGGCCGGGTGACCAACTACTGGGGCGGCACCAGCAACGCAAGCACCCACCTGCTGGACGGCATGCACTATCGCGGCATGCTGCGCATCCATCGTCGTGACAGCGGTACCCGCATCTATGCCGTTGCGGCACATGCCCCGGCCGATGGCGGCAAGGCCGCACGCCTGCAGCGTGCCACGGCACTGATCGATCTGGTGGTGCGCAAGTACGCGCCGTTGCCTTCGGCGAGCCTCACCTATCTGGCGCGGTTGCTGGGCTACGGCGCACCCCATCTGGCGGAGGAGATCCAGCAGGCATTGCGGTTGGCGCGCGAGCAGCTGGCGGGCTGCAGCATCGATGGAACCACCTGGTACTGGCCGGCCGACGAGAACCCCCGTTCGCGGCGCTACCAGGCCGATGAACAGGTGCGGCTGCTCGCACCGTTCGATCCGGTGGCCTGGGATCGGCGACGGTTCGAACTGCTCTGGGGCTGGGTGTACCGGTTCGAGGCCTACACCCCGGCGGCCAAGCGTCGCTTCGGCTACTACGCGCTGCCGCTGTTGTGGCGCGACCAGGTGATCGGCTGGGCCAATGTCGCGGCCAAGGATGGGCAGCTGCAGCCCAGCTTCGGTTATGTCGATGGCAGCGCACCAAGGGACGTGGCATTCAGCAATGCGCTGGAGGACGAGCTGGAGCGGATGGCGAACTTCCTGCCAGCGACGGGCGCGGCGACGCCGTGAACCTGCGTGTGGCGTCCTCCACGCTGCCTGCATGCCGCCTCGCCAATACTACAGGCCCGCCGCCCGGGTACTTCCGCAATGGCTCGCCGCAAGACACTGCGCATTGCCACGTTCAACGTCAATGGCATCGGCACGCGCTTGCCGCATCTGCTGTCCTGGTTGCAGCGTGAAGCGCCCGACGTGGTGGCACTGCAGGAGCTGAAGGCGGTCGATGCCGCCTTTCCGGTCGACGCGCTGGAGCGGGCAGGGTATGGCGCACTGTGGCTGGGTGAGGCGCGCTGGAACGGGGTGGCGATACTGGCCCGCGATGCCTTGCCGATCGAAAGCCGGCGCCACCTGCCCGGCGAACCGGCCGATACGCAGAGCCGGTATCTGGAAGCTGCCGTGCATGGCGTTGTGGTTGCGGCACTGTACCTGCCCAACGGTAATCCGCAGCCGGGGCCGAAGTTCGACTACAAGCTGCGATGGATGCAGCGGTTGATCCGCCATGCGCGCACCCTGGTCGATCTTCCGCACCCGGCACTGCTGCTGGGTGATTTCAATGTCATTCCAGACGATGAGGATGTGTACGACCCGGCCTCGTGGCGGCGCGATGCGCTCATGCAGCCGGAGGTCCGCGATGCCTTCCAGCGGCTGCTGGCGCAGGGGTGGACCGACGCCCTGCGCACGGTGCATGGCGACCAGCGCATCTACACCTTCTGGGACTATTTCCGCCAGCACGCCGAACGCGATCGCGGCCTGCGCATCGATCATCTGCTGCTGAACCCGGTACTGGCCAAAGGGCTTCAGGATGCGGGTGTCGATCGTTGGGTGAGGCTGCAGGAGAAGGCCAGCGATCATGCGCCTGCGTGGGTCACCGTTACCTGCTAGTCGGCGCTGCCCTGCGGACGCATCTCGCGACGTACCCTGGCCCGCGTGCGATACAGCCGGCTGTCGGCCTTGTGGATGGTTTCCGCCACGGGTTCGCCGGGGACGTTGACGGCGGCGCCCATCGAGAACGCGGTGGGAGCACGCGCGGCGTTGCCCGCATACCAGGCTTCCAGCGCAGCCAGCCGCCCGGCCGCCGGTTCGATCAGCGCCACCAGGAACTCGTCGCCGCCCAACCGCACTGCCGCCTCATTGGCCTGCAGCGGCGCGCGCAGGAAGTCGGCGAACTCGACCAGCACCGTGTCGCCACGACGGTGCCCCAGGGTGTCGTTGACCTGTTTGAAGTGATCCAGGTCGAACACCAGGCAGGCCCACGACCGTGAGGCGACGTCGTCGAGCCGATGCAGGTACCGGCGGTTGTGGCACTGGGTCAGCGGATCCTTCAGCGACAGTTCGCGCAAGCGCTCTTCCTGCAGGCGCAGCGCGGTCACGTCCTGGGCGTGGCCGAGCACGAACGGGGGATTGGTCTCGGTGTCCAGTACGTTGTTGTACGCCCAGTAGCGGCGGGTGCCATCGGCGGCGAGCAGCTCGATCACGCCCGCGTCGGTATGGTTGGCTTCGATGCGCCGCAGGTAGGCCCTGAACGCCTCGCGCTTTTCCGGCGGCATCAGGTCGCACAGGCTGCGGCCAACCATCTCGCTTTCCGGGTAGCCCAGCGACTGCACGGCTGCCGGATTCACCGATGTCACGGTGCCGTCCAGCGTGTGCGTGCAGATCAGGCCCAGGCTGTAGTGGAAGAGACGGCGATAACGCACCTCGCTGGCTTCCAGCGCGTCCACCACCGCGCGTTCTTCGGTGATGTCCTGGATGGCACCGACCAGCCGTGGCAGGCCCTCCACCTGTTGCCGCGTGCCCACCACGCGGGTCCAGATGCTGCGGCCATCGGCGGTGGTCATCGGCAGCTGCACTTCCCAGGGCGAGCCCTGTTCGGTGCAGCGCTGCACTGCCGCCTGGATGATGCTGCGGCTGTCCGGACGATAGAACGACAGGGCCGATTCGAATGTTGGCTGGTAGCTGGAACGCACGCCGTGGATCTGCTTGGTCTCGCGTGTCCAGCGCACTTCGCGGGTGGCCAGCTCCAGCTCCCAGCCGCCGACCTTGGCGGCGGTGTTGGTACGTTCCAGGAAGTCCTCGCTGCGCTTGAGATCGCGATGCAGCGCCTGTGCCTGGTCGATCTGCCGCAACAGCGCACTGCGCTGCTCCAGCACCTGGGTGGTAACCCGGCCAAGATGGACCATCAGCTCACGCTGCGACGGCGACAGCACGCCAGGCAGGGTGTCGAGCAGGCACAGCGTGCCGATGCGCGCGCCATGGGCAGTGGCCAGAGGGATGCCGGCATAGTGGCGCACCCTGGGCCCGGCGGTGACCAACGGGTTGTGGGCGAAGCGCGGATCCTGCCGCGCATCCGGAATCTCCAGCAGCGCGTCCTGCTCGATGGCGTACGTACAGAACGAGATGGAGCGCGGCGTTTCGCTGACATCGCCCAGGCCGATGCTGGATTTGAACCATTGCCGTTGTTCGGCAACGATGGAGACCAGGCCGATGGGCATGCCGGTGGCGGCGCGCGCGGCGGCGACGATGGCATCGAACACCGGCTCGGGCGGCGTATCGAGCACGCCCAGCCGTTCGATTTCGCGAAGTCGGGTGGCCTCATCCATGGCTGTCCACGCTAGTACCCGGTCTGTTAGCGCCCTGCGTACGGCAGTGACGCCGTCGTGATGCGCCCGCTCATGGCTGTTGCAGGGACGCCTGCAGGGCGCTGGCCAACGCGGCGTCCCCGGAGACGAGGTCTTCCCAGCGCAGTTCCAGGCCCTTCCGCCGTCCCTTCTCGACCAGCTTCAGTCCGCTCGGGTCCAGGGTCAGCGTATAGGCCTGGCCGGCGATGGTCAGTTCACGGCGCAGCGGTTTGTCGAGAGGTGTCATCGGGGGCTCCTTCGCGTTGAGGCACGGGCAGGGCGCACTGAAACGTGACGATGATCGCGAACATGCCAGCGCCAAGGAAAATCCACTGCCCGGGTGATGCCGATGCGTGGGCCCACCACCGGATCGTCGGGGGGCCGCGTGCCGTCATCCACGAGGGTGATGCCATGGCTGGCGGTGACCAGATCGGCGCCATCAACGCGCCGGTCCAGGCCGAACGCCTGCGACAGTTTGCCGGGACCGCTGGCGAGGTCGTGATCGTGGCGGGCAGCTGGCCGCAGCGGGTACATCCGTTCCTGTCCGGCAACCGGCTCTGCCGCGCGCAGCAGTACCGCAACACCCTCGCCGACCTCGCCGCAGACCACATTGCTGCCCCAGTGCATGCCGTAGGTGAAGTACACATACAGGTGCCCGGCCTCGCCAAACATGCTGGCGTTGCGTGCGGTCCTGCCGCGATACGAATGCGCAGCCGGATCCTCACTGCCGGCGTAGGCTTCGACTTCGACGATACGCGCTGCACGGCCGTCGCTGCGCACCAGCAGCTTGTTGAGCAGGTCCGGTGCAACCACCGTCGACGGGCGCCGGTAGAAGGTGCGGGGTATCGGTATCCAGGTATCCGGCAGCCAATCCATCATGTTGCGGTAGTGCTCGCTTCCCAAGCCTGCTTCAGTGTGGCGTGCAGCGGGTGAAGCCGCCGCCATCGATTCACTCCGGGTCAGCCAGCGCCGCGCGCCGTCTGGCGAAGACTTCCGGCGTCTGCGGTTTCACGAACAGCGCCACCAGTTCCGGGAACTCCTGCTTCACCGCACCCTCGATGCGGGTGATGCAGGCTTCGATCTGCGGGGTGGTGCGGTCGTCCTCGAATTCGGCGCTGAGCATGGCCACCACCTGTTCCGGGCCCATCTGCATGGTGGTCACGCCATTGGCACGGCGCAGGTCCGGATCGGTCACGGCCACCGCCATGATGCGTTGGGCAACGGCCGGGTGCGCAGGCTCGCCCACCAGCAGGCCCTTGGTTTCCCGCGCCAGCAGGAATGCGGTCAGCGCCAGCACGCCGGCAATGCACAACGAGGCGACCCCATCCAGTACCGGCATTTCCAGCAGCTGCGCGGCCAGCAGCCCGACCAGGGCAAAGCCGAGGCCGAGCAGGGCGGCACTGTCCTCCAGCAACACGGTGAAGGTGGACGGGTCCTTGCTGCGGCGGAACGCCTCGAAATAGCCCAGCGTGCCCTTGCTGCGCCGGAACTCGCGCAGTGCAACCCACCAGGAGGCGCCTTCGAACAGGATGGAAATACCCAGCACGCTGTAGCTGATGGCGTGGTTGGTGGCCGGTTCCGGCTGGCGGATGTGCTGGATGCCCTCATAGGCCGACACACCGGCGCCGGCGGCAAAGACCAGCAGGGCGACGATGAAGCTCCAGAAGTACAGCTCGCGACCGTAGCCGAACGGGTGCAGGGTGTCGGGGGCCTTTTCGGCACGGCGCAGACCGTACAGCAGCAGCACCTCGTTGAGGGTGTCGACCAGCGAATGCACGCCTTCGCTGAGCATCGCGGAGCTGCCGGACAGGCCGGCGGCGATGAACTTGGCAACGGCGATGGCGAGGTTGCCGGCCAGCGCGGCGTAGATGACAAGGCGGGAGCCTGAGGGTGCGGCCATGTGCGGGAATGCTGGCAGGTAGCGGGCGCACCATCCTGCGCGGCGGAGCGTCCGCGCAGCGTGTATGCCGAGCGCCCGCGCAGCGCGGTCGGGCCAGTTCAACTGTCGCCGCCGCCCTCAGGCGGACGCAGGATCCAGCCAGCCGAGCGCGCGCGCGCGGCGCAGGTCCTCGGGCGTATCGATATCGCATTCCAGCCCGGCGCCGGAGCAGCGCGCAATGCCCTCGGTCTGCCGCAGCCGCCGGCCAAATCCCCCGTCTGCAGGTTGCAGTCCTGTGCCGGCAAACCAAGTGCCCGGCACCACCGCCGGCACGCCGATGGTGTCGCCCAGTACCGTGGCGGCGCAGCCGGACGGTGCAGCGGTTGCCGCGCCCAGCAGCGCGCGCAGGTGCTCCACGCGCAGCGTCGGTTGATCGCAGATCATCACCAGCACCCTGGCGGCGCTGTGCACGTGGGTGGCGGCCAGCGACAGACTGCCGCCGATGCCGAGCCCAGGGGTGGGATTGCGCAGCCGCTGTGCCGGCAGGCCGTGCAGTTCTTCTTCGAAGCGGGGGTGCTGGGGCAGTACCACCACCAGCGTGTCCGGAGATGTTTCCAGCGCCAGCCGCACGCTGCGTCGCAACAGCGTCTCTCCGCCCGCACGCAGCAGCTGCTTGGGCTGCCCCAGGCGCTGGCTGCACCCGGCTGCGAGCACCACGGCCGCATGCCCGGTCATGGCGTGGCCAGGGGCGTTCCGTGCCGCCATGCCTGCAGCTGTGCGGCGATGCTCAAGGCAATCGCTTCGGGACCACGGCCGCCCAGTGGCAGGCCGATCGGTGAGCGCAGGCGCGGTTCCAGCGCACGGCGCGTATGGGTATCCAGTACGCTGAAAAGGTCGTCCTTGCGACGGCGTGGCCCCAACAGCCCGATGAAGGGCACGCGCGAGCCTGCCAGCCGTTCGAGCGCGTCACGGTCGAGCTCGAAATTGTGATGCATCACGAGTGCGGCATCGGCCACGCCGGCGGCAGCGGAAGAACAATACGAACCAGCGGCAAGGGGCAGGTGCTCGCGCCAGCGGAGTCTCGGTTCTTCGACATGCGCGCACCAGCCCAGATGGTCCAGCAGGGGCAGCAGAAGCGCCGCCTCCGGGCCTGCTCCGTGCACGTGCACGACAGGCGACCGGTGCCACTGCAGCCGCCAGCGGTGGCTGCCGTCCAGCGGCTGCGGGGCGGCAGGGGGCACCGTGCGGGTGAGGGTGAAGCCGGCGCAGCGGGCGTCCAGCCGTCCATCAGCCTGCAGTGCCAGGTGCAACGTGTGCGGCCCTTGCAGCCACGCGTCGAGAAGCTGTTCGATGCCGCCGAGCTGCGGCAACGGAAGCAGTGCCAGCCACTGGCGACCCCGGCATCCGGTGGCATTGCCGGAGAACAGCGCAGCGTCGTCTCGGCTGTCGATCTCCATCCATGCAATGCGCCCGGCATCCACCGCGTTGGCGGCCTGTCGCGCCAGCTCCGGTTCCAGGCAGCCGCCACTCAGCCAGCCCACCTGTCGACCCGGTTCGAACAGCGCACAGGTGCCCGCGCGGCTGTAGCTGGACCCTTCCGTCTGCAGCACCACTGCCAACGCAGCCGGACGACGGGCTCGCGCCGCGTCGGCGGCAGCCTGCAGCACCGGGCGCGGGTTGCCACCGTCCAGATCCAACGGGGCAGGGTGGAGCGCACTGGTCATGCGATGTCCGGCAGGCCAGCGAGCAGCTTGTCCAGGGTCAGTGGATAGTCGCGCACGCGGATTCCGGTCGCGTTGTACACCGCGTTGGCCACTGCCGCGCTTACGCCGCACAGGCCCAGCTCGCCAACGCCCTTGGCCTTCATCGGCGACGACACCGCATCGCTTTCATCGAGGAACACCACCTCCTGGTGCGGCACGTCGGCATGTACGGGTACTTCGTAGCCGGCCAGGTCATGATTGACGAAGAACCCCAGCCGCCGATCCACCACCAGTTCCTCCGACAGCGCTGCGCCGATGCCCATCGTCATCGCGCCGATCACCTGGCTGCGCGCGGTCTTCGGGTTGAGGATGCGGCCGGCTGCGCACACGGCCAGCATGCGGCGGATCCGGCTTTCGCCCGAGGCCACATCCACGCCCACCTCGACGAAATGCGCGGCGAAGGTGGACTGCTGGTACTTCTCCTGCAGCGTGTCGAACTCGATGCTGTCTTCGGCCACCAGCTCGCCGGCCTGAGCGGCATCGGCAAGGGCGCGGCTGCGGCCCCCTGCGGTCACCCTGCCGGCTTCGAACTGCGCTGCCGCCGGGTCCATTCCCAGCGCCTGCGCGACCTTCGTACGCAGTGCCATGCATGCGGCGTAGACGCCTGCGGTGGAGCTGTTGGCGCCCCACTGGCCACCGGAGCCGGCAGCCACGGGATAACGGGAATCGCCCAGCTTGACCGTGACCTGCTGCAACGGAACGCCGAGCATTTCCGCGGCCGTCTGGCCGATGATGGTGTAGCTGCCGGTGCCGATGTCGGTCATGTCGGTTTCCACGGTGACCTGGCCATCAGCGGCCAGGCGGACGCGTGCGCCGGATTTCATCACCAGGTTGTTGCGGAAGCCTGCCGCCACGCCCATGCCGACCAGCCAGCGTCCATCGCGCACGGCGCCCGGGGTGGCGCTGCGCCGCTGCCAGCCGAACCGTTCGGCGCCCATGCGCAGGCACTGCACCAGCTGCCGCTGTGAAAAGGGGCGCTCGGGATTGGACGGGTCGACCTGGGTGTCGTTGCGGATACGGAATTCGATCGGATCCAGGCCGAGCTTGATCGCCATTTCGTCCATGGCGATTTCCAGCGCCATCAGTCCCGGCGTTTCGCCCGGCGCGCGCATGGCATTGCCTTCGGGCAGGTCGAGGGTGGCCAGGCGCAATGCGGCCAAGCGGTTGGGCCCCGCATACAGCAAGCGCGTCTGCTGCACCGCTTCCTCCGGCGAGCCGCCTGGCAGGTTGCCCGACCATGATTCGTGACCGATGGCGGTCAGGCTTCCTTCCGGCGTTGCGCCCAGCCGGATGCGCTGCAGCGTGGCCGGGCGGTGCGTGGTGTTGTTGGCGATCAGCGGCCGCTGCAGGGCCACTTTCACCGGCCGCTTGGCAGCGCGTGCGGCGAGCGCGGCCAGCAGCGCATCGGAGCGCAGGAACAGCTTTCCGCCAAAGCCGCCGCCGATGTAGGGCGACACCAGCCGCACCTTGTCCTTGGCGATGCCCAGGGTGCGGGCCAGATCGGTGCGGCCCCAGTCGATCATCTGGTTGGAGGTCCACACCGTCAGCTGGTCGCCTTCCCAGGCGGCCATCGTCGCGTGCGGCTCCATCATTGCGTGCGACTGGTCCGGGGTGTGGTAGGTCGCATCGAGCGTAACCGCCGCCTGGCTGAAGGCCTTCTCGAAATCGCCGACGCGCGCATCGGGCTCCGGTGTCTGCAGGGAAGCGCCTGCCTGCTTGGCGTCGGCCAGATCGAAGTGGCCACGCTGCGGGGCATAGCGGATGCGGATCTGTCCGGCCGCAGCCCGGGCCTGTTCGAACGTTTCGGCCACCACCACCGCCAGCGCCTGGTGATAGTGGTGCACCTTCGGACCACCCAGCAGCGGCGCGGCGTTGCGCTTGACCGGATGCAGCGGCCCGGCGGTGTCGGCGGTGACGATGGCCAGAACGCCGGGCGAGCGCCGCGCTGCGTCCAGCTCCATGCGGGTCACGGTGCCGGTGGCGATGCCCGCCCCGACCACCACGCCATAGGCGGGGGCGGACGGGGTGGCGTCATGCCATTCGTGTGCGTAGGTGGCCTTGCCGGTGACCTTCAACGGGCCGTCGATGCGATCGTGCGGCTTGCCGATGACGGTCTGCGCATCGATCGGATTGCGACCTGCGGGGGTGTCGAATTTCATGCCTCGGCCCTCACGTCCTGCAGGATGGAAGCCAATGTGCGTTCGGCCAGCGCCAGTTTGAAGGCGTTCTGTGCGGTGGGCGCAGCACCCTGCAGCAGCACCGACATCACGGCGCCGGCGCCCTGCGGCAGGGCCGCATCGGCCGCAGCGCTGTGCCACGGCTTGTGCGCGACACCGCCAAGGGCGATCCGGCCGCTGCCATCGGGCCGCAGGATCGCCGCCACCGACACCAGGGCGAACGCATACGATGCGCGGTCGCGCACCTTCCGGTATACGTGCACGCCACCCAGGGGCGGCGGCAGGACCACGGCGGCGATCAGCTCGCCCTTGTCCAGCACGGTGTCGATATGCGGCGTACGGCCAGGAGCGCGATACAGGGCGTCCAGCGCGATGTTCCGGCGCGATCCGTCGGCGCGGACGGTCTCCACCGATGCATCCAGCGCCATCATCGCCACCGCCATGTCGCTGGGATGGGTGGCGATGCAGTGCTCGCTGGCACCGATCACGGCCAATTGCCGGCTGAAACCTTCGCGCGCGCCGCAGCCACTGCCGGGCAGCCGCTTGTTGCAGGGCTGTGCGGTGTCGTAGAAATAGGGGCAGCGGGTGCGTTGCAGCAGGTTGCCGGCGGTGGTGGCCTTGTTGCGCAGTTGACCCGATGCGCCGGACACCAGTGCGCGGGTCAGCACCGCATAGTCGCGCCGGATGCGCCGGTCGGCCGCCAGATCGGTATTGCGTACCAGCGCGCCGACGCGCAGGCCTCCCTCGCTGGTGGGCTCGATGGTGTCCAGATCCAGCCCGTTGACGTCGATCAGGTGGGCGGGCGTCTCGATCTCCAGCTTCATCAGGTCCAGCAGGTTGGTGCCGCCGGCAATGAACCGAGCGCCCTGGGTACGCGCCGCTGCCGCTGCCGCCTCGGCGGGAGACCGGGCGCGCTCGTAGCTGAAAGCTCTCATGCGCTGGCCTCCCCGACGTCCTGGATGGCCTCGATGATGTTGGAATAGGCACCGCACCGGCAGATGTTGCCGCTCATGCGCTCGCGCAGTTCTTCGGCGGTGAAGGCGCTGGGCGCGTCCAACGCGGCGCTGACGTGGCTCGGTATGCCGGCCTTGATTTCCTGCAGCACGGCGACGGCCGAGCAGATCTGCCCCGGGGTGCAATAGCCGCACTGGAAACCGTCATGCTTGACGAAGGCCGCCTGCATCGCGTGCAGCCGGTCTGGCGTGCCGAGGCCTTCGATGGTGGTGATCTTCGCGCCCTGGTGCATCACCGCCAGCGTCAGGCAGGCATTGATGCGCCGGCCGTCCACCAGCACGGTGCAGGCACCGCACTGGCCGTGGTCGCAGCCCTTCTTGCTGCCGGTCAGGTGCAGGTGCTCACGCAGGGCGTCGAGCAGGCTGACGCGGGTGTCCAGGCGCAGCGATCGCGCTGTTCCGTTGACCTCGAAGTCCACCTGCATCAGTTCCGGTGCCCGTGCACCGGTCCGGTCCGGCTCCGCCGCAGCGACCACCGCAGGCAGGGCCATGGTGGTGGCCGATCCCGCGCTCAATTTCAGCAGTTCCCGGCGCGAAAGGGGAAGGTGTGACGGTGGGCTCATCGTGGCTCCTCGCTGGCTGCGGCAGGCTGGCTGGCGGATTCAATGCCGGGACAGCATGGCGGTGCCGCGGTAGGCATGCGGTGAAGCATGACCCGGTCGCGCATTCATCCGCTGCCGGCTGCGGCGCAACCTGCGTCGCGGCCTTCAGCCATCGCCGGCCAGCGCGATCCTTACCCGCGAGGCCAGTTCGCCGATGGTGAACGGTTTGCCGATCAAGTGAACCTGCGCATCCAGCACGTTGTTGTCGACCAGCGCGTTGCGGCTGTTGCCGGTGGCGAACAGCACCTTCAGCTGCGGATGGCGCGCGCGTGCCTGCTCGGCCAGCTGCCGTCCATTGACCTCGGGCATCACCACGTCGGTAAACAACAGCGCGACCTCTGGATGGGCCTGCAGCAGCGCCAAGGCGCTGGCGGCGCCATCTGCGGCCAGTACCCGATAGCCGAGTTCAGTGAGGGCATCGACCGAGAACGCGCGGACGGCCGCATCATCGTCCACGACGAGAATGTGCTCGCGCCCACCGTGCAGGGCCGGCGCATCGTCATCCGATGCGGCAGCGGGCATGTCGACGTCGGCCAGCAGCCGCGGCAGGTAGACCTGTACCCGCGTCCCTTTGCCGGGCGCGGAATCGAGTTTCACATGCCCGGCCGATTGCTGGACGAAGCCATACACCTGCGACAGCCCGAGCCCGGTGCCCTGGCCGACCTGCTTGGTGGTGAAGAACGGATCGAACGCGCGCGCCATCACCTCCGGCGTCATCCCGTTGCCGTCGTCGGTCACCGCGATCACGACGTAGTCCCCTGCAGGCACGCCCGCATGCGCCGATGCGGTGTCGAGGTCGACGCGCTGGTTGCGGGTCTCGATCTTCAATCGGCCGCCGGAGGGCATCGCATCGCGCGCGTTGACCGCCAGGTTCAGGACCACGTTCTCCAGCTGGTTGGCGTCGGCATGGGTCCACCACAGGCCCGCGCCGAGTGCGGTTTCAAGGATGATGCTGCTGCCAAGGGAATGCACCAGCAGGTCGGTCATGCCGGCCACCAGGCGGTTGGCATCCATCGCCACCGGCTGCAGCGGTTGCTGGCGCGAGAACGCAAGCAGGCGCTGGGTCAGCTGGGCGGCGCGCTGCGCGCCATCAAGGGCCATTTCAATGTACCGGCTGGCGCGCGCGTCGCTGTCGCCGAGGCGCAGCGCCAGCAGGTCGAGCGGCCCGATCACCGTCGCCAGCATGTTGTTGAAGTCATGGGCGATACCACCGGTCAGCTGGCCGACCGCCTCCATCTTGCGGCTCTGCCGAAGCGCCTCTTCCACCCGCAGGCGCTCGGCGACTTCGGCCCGAACACGTGCCTCCAGCTGCCCGTTCAGCTCCTGCAGGCGCGCGTCGGCGGCCTTCCGCGCGGTGATGTCGATGGCCACGCCCAGCACGCGCACGCACCTGCCGAACTCGAAGATGCCGCGGCCCTTGGCGGCGACCCAGCGGACGATGCCATCCTCCTTGCCGACGGTGCGGTACTCCACGTCATAGGTCTCGCGCCGCTCGGGATCGCAGGCGGCGGCGAACGCGGCCAGGGTTGCCGCGCGGTCGTCCGGGTGCAGCCCGGCACGGAAGTCGTCCATGGTCACCGAAGCACCGGCGGAGATGCCGAACATGGCCTTGGTGCGCGCCGGCCAGATCAGCACGTCCTGCACCATGTCCACGTCCCAGAACCCTTGCTCGCCTGCTTCGGTGGCCAGCCGCAGGCGCTCTTCGCTGTCGGCCAGCGCCGCTTCGGCGGCCTTCCGGCCGGAGAGATCCAGCATGGCCCCGATCATCCGCAGCGGGGTGCCATCGGCGTCGCGCAGGACCGTTCCGCGATCCAGCACCGACGCATAACTGCCATCCGCGCGCTGGAAACGGTATTCGTCCGTCCAGCCGCTGCCGTTCCCGTCTATCACGGCGTGGATGCCGTGATCGATGCGCGCGCGGTCATCGGGGTGGATGTGCTGCAGCCACCATTGCGCGGTCGTGTTCTTCTCCGTGTGGCCGAACAGGCTGGCCAGCGCTTCGTTCCAGATCACCTGGCCATCGGCGATGCGCCAATCCCAGATGGCATCGTTGGTGGCCTGTGCGGCCAGCCGGTAGCGTTCTTCGATATCACGACGCTCGGCTTCGGCGGCCTTGCGGTCGGTGATGTCCAGCGACGTACCGACCAGGCCGATCACGGCGCCATCGGCGTCGCGCAGCGGCGATTTGGTCGACAGCCACCAGGCCCGGCGACCATCGGGGAAGCTCACTTCCTCCTCCAGCTGCTCGCTGTTGCCGCTGGACATGATGCGCTCGTCGGTCGCCATCACCGACGCCGCCTGCGCGGGGTCGCCCAACAGCTCGGCATCGGTGCGCCCGATATATTCTCCCGGCGGCAGGCCGATCAGCTCGGTGGTGCCGTGGTTGCCGATCAGCAGCCGGCCTTGCCGGTCCTTGGCATACATCACGCCCGGTGCCGCCTCCACGAACGAGCGCAGCAGCGCCTGCGCCTGGTCGCGCTCGGCCTCGACGCGCAGGCGCTCATCGATGTCGATCAGCACGCCCGGGAAACCCAGCGCGCGGCCCTGGGCATCCAGATCGACCCTGCCGATGCTTTCCAGCCAGTGATAGCTGCCATCGGTGGCGCGCGCGCGGTACTGGTGGGCAAAGCGCCCGCCCGTCTGCACGGTCTGCTCAATCGCCGCCGACAGTGCGGGCAGGTCATCGGGATGCACGGCGCCCAGTACGTCCTGCAGGTGCAGTTTCCGCTGCGCCATTGCCGGGTCCAGGCCGAAGGCGCGGGCCAGGGCTTCATCGACCGTGAGCTGGTCGGCCTGGACGTCCCAGAACCAGGTGCCGACGATGGCCCCGGCGGCCAGTGCCATGTTGACGCTGTCGGTGGCCCGGCTGTCGCGGGTGGCAAATGAGGGCAGGGACGTCACGTTGATCTCGAGCGGGAGGAGGGGTGCTGCGCCAGCGTGGCGGGATCAGCACGGGCGAAGGGGCGCAAGTCTAGGCAGCGCCGCGTCACGGCTGCGTGGTGCCGGTGCCCGACGGTGAGCAGGCTACACTGCGCCTCCCATCCCGGCAGGGAACATCGATGTCCGCAGCAGAAGCCGACGAGGCCTTTCGCCAGAGAGCGCTGCATGAGTGTGCCGCGATCGCTGCGGCGTTGTCGTCGGCATCCGACCCGCACCCGGCCATCCATTCCGCGCGAAAGGCCATCCGCCGATTGCGGTCCCTGTTGGCGCTGCTGGAGCACGCAGCGCTGGACGTCGAGGCTGCCGACCTGGGATTGAAGCGCCTGGGTGATGGCCTGTCCCGCCTCCGTGATGCGCATGTGGTGGTCGAGGTCGCCCGGCAACTGCAGGAGCGGGTTGCCGATCCGCGATGGAAAGGCGTCATCCGGATGCTGGTCCTGCGTCGTGAGGGCCTGCTGCAGGCGACCCTGCAGCGTGACCCGGGGTTTGCACGCCGCCTGCGTGTCCTGGCAGCGGTGCAGCAGCAGTTGGCGGTCCAACCCTGGCATCAGCTGCGGCGTGGCCCGCTGCGCCAGAATCTTGAGCGTAGCCGGCGCCGCGTGGACAAGGCTGCCGCACGGGCGAAACGCGACGGCGGTGCCGCGGCGGTCCACCGCTGGCGCCGACGCGTGCGCAGGCTGCGCATGCAACTGGATATCGCCTGCGACCTGCAGCTGCACGTGCCCCACAGCAGGCCGCTGCACGCCTCGGGGCATCGTTACAAGGCGCTGCATCGGCTCAGCGACGAGCTTGGCCGGCAGCAGGACCTGCGGCTGCTGCGCAACCTGGTGCGGGCGATGCCTGCCAGTGACGGCAAGCGCTCAGTGATGCAGCAGATCAACGAAGAGGTGGCGCCGGACTGAATCCAGGGGCATCGGGACGTACGGCCACCTGACGTCCCGGTTTGCTTCGAAGGCTGGGATGGCCCCAGCCCCCGAAGCGCTGGCGGAGCGTTCAATCGTCTCCGCTGCTCACCCGCGCCACCCGCTTTCGATACTCATACACGTTGTCGCCGCGGATCCGCTTTTCCTGCGTGCCCGAGATCGAATCGACCCGGCGATCCGAGCCGGTCACCGGCTTGGCATCGATCTCGGTCTCGTGCTCGAACGAATGCGATTTGTCGGTATTGCGGTAGAAGCGGTACAGCGCCCAGTACAGCGCAGTTGCGCCGGCCGGGCCTGCGGCCAACAACCAAAGACCACTGTCATCACTCATGTGCTGGCCACCAGGAAGGCAATTGCGAGGGCTTCGATGATCGTACCTGCGGTCAGCGCCGCCAGCAGCATCTTCCACTGCTGCACCGGCACGCTGCCCATGGTTTCACCGGTCCGGCCGTTCACCGCGATGTAGTGCAGCATGCCGCCGTTCCTGCCGGGCTGGTGGTACGAATACAGCCACACCGGCAGGTACATGGCCACCCAGCGGGTGCCGTGCACTTCCAGTTGCTCCTGTTCCCAGCGCACGCCACGGTCGTAACGGCGCACCGTGCCTTCCACCTGCGCGCGGGCGATCGACAGCAGCTGGTCTTCCAGGCGCGGCCGCAGCTTTTCGACGTCCAGGTTGCGCTTTTCCGAAGAGAACCCGGCCAGGTACGAGGCGTTCCACTTCACCGCGTTCTTGGTGTCGAACGGCAGAATCGTGTTGATGATGTTGTTGGTGTTGGCGCGCGTGTCCAGGTTGCCGCGCTCGGCAGAGGATTCCAGCGGCAGGTCGTCCACGGTGAAATCGACCTGGCGTTCCACCTGGTAGATATCCGCGTCGTAGTAGGTCTGCTTGTTCTTCTCGGTGCCACGGGTGTACTCGCGGGTCTTGATCTCACCCTTGCCAGCCACCGCTGCGCTGACATTGCCGTCGACGATCATGTAGGGCAGGTACACGCCCACCACGTTCTCCGGGGTGAACTGTTCCTTGAACGCCTTGAGCGCGAACATCCGGCGCTTGTCGACGAACTGGCGGATGCGCGCGACCGCATCCTCCTTCTTGATATGGAACGGCAGCACGGCGTCGGGCACCGCGCCGTTGGCGATCTGTTCGTTCACGCCGAACACATGCCGGCACCAGTGGCAGCGCGCCGTCATCGTGCTTTCGGTGTTGACCGTGACTTCGGCGCCGCAACCGGTGCACTTGAAGGTCATCAGTGCGGAGGTGTCGGCATCGATATCGCGTGCGCCCGATGCAATGACGGTGCCACGCAGCTGGTCGATGGCTTCGCCCAGCCCGAATTCCTCCTCCACCCGCGCGCCATGCCATTGGTGACGGCAGTACAGGCAGACCAGGATGTCGGTGCCCAGCTTGGGCCGTATGTCGGTTGCGCCGCACTTGGGGCAGCGGTTGAGGCCGTCTTTCAGTTCGGCCGCAGCGGTGTCGATGGCGACCGGGTCGGGCGCCTCGACTTCGTTGCGGATGGCCTCAGGCAGCTTGGAAGTATCCAGCGGGAAGCTGCCGGGCAGGGGAGGGACATCCTGCGGCGAACCGGGGCCGTCCAGCACCGCCGCCGGCAGGGGCGGGGGTGCTGAAGCGGAACCGGGCAGCGGCGGAGGCGTGTTTCTGGGATCGGACATGGTGGTTGCGCGTCCTGCGTCTTCTTACAGTCCCAGCGCCTTGGCCTTCAGCGCGTCGTAGTCGGTCTGGGTGATCAGGCCCAGGTCGAGCATTTCCTTGGCCTTCTTCAGCTTGGCCACCGGGTCGTCGGCGGCAGGGGCGGCCGGGGTTGCCGGCTGCTGCAGGTTGCCCGCGCCGAACATGCCCGATGCCATGCCCACGCCGACAAGCCCGGCGGCACCGCCGTTCTCACCGGCGGACTGGATGCCCTGGGCGACGCTGGCCTGCAGGTTGGAATTGCCACGCGAGCCGGACAGCGCATCGGCGCGCTGCACGGTCTTCAGCAGCTCGCGGGTGTTGGCGTCGTACTCGATCGAGACAATGGCGGTCTTGACGATGGCCAGGCCACGATCGGACTTCCACTGGTAGCCCTGTTCGACGGCGGCCGACAGGCTCTGCGCAAAGCCCAGCGAATCCTGCTGCAGCTTGGTGATGCGGTTGCCCTTGCCCGGATCGTTGGTGTACAGGCTGAACGCCGGCGCCAGCGAACCCACCACTTCATTGAACAGCTGGCTGGCAGCGGCGTTGTCCAGGTCGGTGAAGTCGAACACCTGGCCCGGCCGCAGGTAGCTGGCCGGAACGAAGTTCTTCACGAACAGGATCGGGTCGACGATCTTCAGTGTGTACGAACCGCGGGTGACCGCGCCGACCTGGGTGTTGAGGAAACCGTCGTCCCAGTAGATCTCCGACTGGGTGCCGAAGCGGTTGTCCGGCAGTTCCTTCAGCGAAACAAAGAAGGCGGCCTGCTGCGAGCCCGGCTGGCCGCCGAACTTGAAGCGCTCCCAGCTCTGCTTGATGAAGGTGCTGACCAGGCCGTCGCCGGCGAAGATCGACTGCGAGTTCAGATCGTCCGAACGCCACTCGTAGCCACCCGGCTCGGCCACGAAGGCAGTGATCGCGCCATCCTGGAACAGCAGCAGGCCGTAGCCCTCGGGTACGACGATCTTCGAACCGTTGCTGATGATGTTGGAGGAGCCGCTGGTGTTCGAACCGCGCCCGGCATTCGTGCCCTGCGGCACCGCCGCGAACAGGGCTGCCGTGGACGGCAGGCCGGTCGGCACGGTGTAGAAGTCCTTCCACTGGTCGGCCAGCACACCGCCGACTGCACCCTTCACCGCTTGTACCAGACCCATGACCCACTCCCTGTAGTTGCCGGACAGGCACCACGCCTGTCGTGCTCGGCTGACTATAGAGGAGGCAGGCTGCATGCGGCTAGCGGCCGGGTGGACCCCCATTCATCTCGCGTCACAGGCCAGGCTGCGGTTGATCCGGCCTGGCCGATCAGCGGCACCGCGCCGGCGGCAGTCCGGCCTGGGCACGGCCCCGCAGCGGATCAAGCCTGCACAGTACTGGCAACCCGGGGTTCCGGAGCCGGTGCCGATGATTGCTCCATTACACATTCCAGGCCTGAAGCATCTGTGTCCAGCAGGCAGGTGGCGAACAGCAGGAAGCGATAGGCATCGGTGAAATTCGATCCCAGCCCGAACGAAATCCTGACCGCACCGCAATCACCCTTCTCCAGGATCTTCTCGTCGAATGTGGTGCAGTCGAGAATCTTCCCGGTCTTGTCCAGCTCACAGTGCTCGGCGCCTGCGGTAGCGTAGGTCGCCTGCTGGACGGCGCCCAGGTTGCAGAAGCAGCCATTGCGCAGGGTGATGCCGAACCGGTCTGCGGCGCGCTTGATGCGGGCGTGCGGCAGGATGGAGCCATAGCAGTCGAAGAAGTTCAGCATCAGCGTCGCGCCCCGCTGCGCAGCGGGCGGGCCATAGATCTGGCACAGCGGCAACGCGCCGCCGATGTGGTGGCGAAGCGATGACAGCTGCGCCTGCAGCCACTCGGCCAACGCACGCGAGCGCAACGCGACTGCTTCCACTCCGCCCAGTGCGGCCACGAATGCAAAGCCTCTGGCGATGGCCGGGAAGGCAGCGTAGTTGGGCGTGCCGACTTCGAATCGCTGGCCCGCATCGCGGTACAGCAGGCGATCGGTGGGCGACCATGGCCCGGAGTAGTAGCACACGCCACCACCGGCAAACGACGGCGGTTTCAGCAGGTCGAGTGCGGCCCGCCGGGCGAGCAGGCAACCTGCGCCGGTGGGGTAACCGAAGATCTTGTAGAACGACGCCACCACGAAATCGGGGTGATGACGGCCGCAGTCAAGCCGGTATTGCGGCACCAGGGCCGCCGCGTCACACAGCACCGTCGCGCCATGCGCCTGGGCCCGCTCGATCCAGGCCAGATCGTGCCGGGCGCCGGTCGCATTGGATTGCGCGGGAAAGGCGAGCAGATGCGGCGCGCCGGGCTGCAGCCGCTGCAACGCGCGCCACATCAGCCCTTCATGCAACAACAGCTCGTCATCCAGCGGAATGTACTTCACCTGTGCGCCCTTCGCCGTGGCGTACTCGCGCAAGCCGTGTACCGAGGTGTGATTGTCCTTGGTCAGCAGTGCCTGCGACCCGGCCTGGAACGGGAATGACTCGGCCACCAACCGGATTGCGCTGCTGGCATTGGCGGTGAACAGTATCTCGTACTCCTCCGGCGTGGTTCCGAAGAAGGCGTGGATCTGCTCACACGCCCCATGAAGTGCGTCCTGGGATGCTTTCGATCCGCTGTGCGGATTGCCGAGAATCGTCCGCTTGAGTGCCTGGTAATCCTGCTCAAGCAGGCTGTCGGGTGGCAATGTTCCGCCCACGTGATCCAGATAGGTCACCTGTTGCTCATCCAGCCGCGCATATTCCTGCTGGCGCATGGCCTCGACCTGATCATGGGGATAATCGGGGTGGTCGGCGAGGAACCGTGCGCGAGCGCTTTCGAAGCCGCGCATCGCGCGCGCATCCTGCTGCAGTGGCAGGTGGAGCGCCAGCAGGGGTGAGAAATCCGGCGCCCGGAGGGCGGCCTGCGCTGGAGTGTGTGCAGCATCGACACAGCCGCGCAGCAACCAGGCTTCCACCTGGTAACGCCGGTCTGGCACTGCTGCATGGACGGCGTCCAGCATCGCGTCCAGATAGCGCTCCCTGCTGGGGGCATCGCACTGGTTGAACTCCTCCAGAAGGATGCAGGCGTTGAACAGGAACTCGCGCACATCGGCGTCGCCCATGGCAAACGCGAGGGGCCGCAGTTCAGCCATCTCGCCCTCTCGCGGGGAAAGTCCTTCGATCGTGAACGCGCGTGTGATGGGCGACGGGTCGGTCAGGCTCAGGGCTGCATCCATCAGCCGGGAGGGCATGCCGAAGTGCTGCCGTGACTGCTCGCGGGCCAGCTCGAACAGCTGGTTGTAGTGGAATGCCGTGGCGTAGACCCGTCCGCCAGGGCGGAGCACGCGCCTGAACTCGCGGGCGACGCGCGCCTTGTCCGGCGGGAACATCAGGCCGAACCCGCAGACGATGACGTCGAAGCTGGCGTCGGCGAAGGGCAGCTCCGCCATGTCCACATCGGCAAGGAGGGGCACGTTGCGCTGCACCTCATCGCTCAGCACGCTGCGTGCCACGTTCACGGCGATCGCTGAAAGATCGGTGGCGACCAACCGTAGGCCCAGCGGCCTGCTCAGGTGCTGGTAAAGGTTAGCGGTGATGACCCCGGTGCCGCAGGCGACCTCCAGGACGTCGGACGCGTTGAAACCGGCCCGGATGTCGCCAGCGATCTCCTCGGCCAGCAGCTTTCCGTAGGGACCGAAAATGCGCTGGCTCAGTACGCGCTCATAGAACTCCATGAACGTGCTGAGAGACCATTTCCGTTCGGATACAACCTTGCACTGATGCGGCGAGACATCCTGCATGGCACGCTCCCTGTGGCCGGAGGCCGGTGAATCTTCGCCGCCTTTATTGCATGGGAGTAAATGTCTTTAAGTGATATTAATCACATAAAGCGGGATTGATAATCCGTGAAAGGCCGGGCAGCCCTATATTCCCCCATTCATGGGGCAACGGCCGATTCGGCGCTAGCGTCATTCTGTTCTGCAACATCACTTCGCGCGGGCTCAGCGCACCGACTGCGGCACACGGCGCAGCTTGCCGGTGTCGTAGCCCATTGCCTGGATGCGGGCGACCGCCTGCTGGTAGTCCGCCTCGCTCACCTGCGGCGTGCGCGCCATGTACCACACGTAGTCACGCTTGCTGCGGGCCACGATGGTCTGGGTGTAGCCCTCATCCAGCCAGGCAATCAGGTATTCGGCCTGGATGGGCCAGATGAACTGCATTCCCCAGACCGCACCATTGCCGTGTTTTTCCACACGGCCCACCGGGTGCATCGACTTCTGTGGCGACTGGAAGCTGCCCTTGCGATAGGTGAAAGTGGTCTGGATGCGGCCATCGGCCTGCAGCGCGTAGCTTTCCACCGCGTCGAAGGCCTCGCGCTCGGGCCGGGACGGAATATGGGCGATGACATACCAGTCGCCCATGAAGCGCGGCACGTCCACCTTCGGAGGCAGCGGGATGGGGCGGGTGTCGTGGCTGCTGCAGCCTGCGCCGAACAGGGCAACGGCCAGCAGCGGGAACAGCGATGCGATACGCATGAGGGCGGTCTCCTTCAGCGCGGGCGGAACAGGTAGTGGGCGACCAGCCATTGCTGGCCGTCGTCGTAGCCGAACAATTCGGCGCAGGCCATCCAGAACATGCGCCAGCGCTGCCACCAGATGCGTGCGGCCGCTTCGTCGCCATAGGTCTGTGCCAGCACCGGCAGCAGCTGTTCACGGGCGGCATCCTGGTTGGCCAGCCAATGGTTGGCCGTGCGCTGATAGTGCGTGCCGTCCAGCAGCCAGCGCTGGTCCAGCACCAGGTCGCGCTGGAAGTGCAGCAGCGTGTCCGCTGCCGGCATCAGGCCGCCGGTGAAGAAGTGCCGGCCCATCCAGTTGTCGTCGCCCTCGGTCTCGAACGGATACATCAGCGTGCGATGGGCGAAAATGTGCACGAACAGCGCACCGTCCGGCTTCAGCCAGCGGGCAATGCGGCCCAGCAGGCGGTCGTAGTTGCGGACATGCTCGAACATCTCCACCGACACGCAGCGATCAAATGCAGCGGCAGGCAGGTCCAGCTGGTTGACGTCCCGGGTGAGTACCTCGACGTTGCCGAACCCGCGCGCCTCGCACTGCGCCAGGATATGGCTGCGCTGGCTGTGCGAGTTGGACACGGCGGTGATGCGCGCGTTCGGGTAGCGCTCGGCCATCCACAGCGTCAGCGAGCCCCAGCCGCAGCCCAGCTCAAGAATGGCCTGGCCGTCGGCCAATCCGGCGCGCTGCCCGTACAGCTCCAGCATCGCATCCTCGGCCTGGTCCAGCGTCTCGCGGCCGGTGCGGTAGTAGCAGCTGCTGTACTTCAGGCGATGCCCCAGGCAGCCCTGGAAGAAGGCGGCAGGCACCTCGTAATGCTGGCGGTTGGCCGCATCCACGTGCAGTGCCAGTGGGCTGCCAGCGAGCTCGGCGATACGGCGGCTGAAGCGCTGGGCCTGCTCCTCCATGCTGCCGCTCGACTCCTCGGCCAGGCGTTGCGCACACAGGCGGCGTATGCCCGCGCGCAGCGCCGCATCGGGCAGCCAGCCACGCTCGGCCCAGCCGGTAAGGCCGGCTTCCGTATCGGCAACCGGAGCAAGGGACGGGGTGCTGTTCATCGGGATCACTCCTTGGGGCTGCGCGGAAACCAGGGGAAGAACATCGGGGTACTGCGCTGGTAGTCGCGATAGTCATCGCCTCGACTGCGCAGCGCCTGTTTCTCGGTGAAGGGAACGCCACTGAGGTAGCGCAGGAACACGTACATCAGCACCGGCCCGGACCAGGCCAGCCACCACAAGGGTGAGCCGGCTGCCAGCAGTACATAGGTGAACCAGTGCAGCCACTCGAAGAAGTAATTGGGATGGCGCGTGTACCGCCACAGTCCTTGGCGGCAGGTCCGGCCCCTGTTCGCCGGGTCGGCACGAAAGCGTGCCAGCTGACGGTCGGCCAGTGCTTCGCCGCCCACGCTGAGCAGCCACACGACGACCGCCGCTGCGATCCAGCCAGGCATGTCGCTGTGGGGATTGCCGGCCACGGCCGTGAACGGCAGCGCAAACAGCACCACCAACAGCGCCTGCGCCATGAAGAAGCCGAAGATCCTGCCCTGGTGGCCGTGCCAGTGTTCGCGCAGATAGCGGTAGCGACCGTCTTCTTCCTCGCTGCGTACGCGGCGCCACAGATGCAGGGCGAGACGACTTCCCCACAGGCCACCGAGGACGGCCAGTGCGATGCGTGGTTGCAGCGCGCCTTCGCCCAGCCATGCAAGCAGCAGCGCGCCTGCCGCCACGCCCTTTGCCCACAGGACATCGACGATGCCGATGTTGCGGTGCCTGCGCTGCCAGGTCCAACCCCAGGCCATGATCAGCACGGCGTACAGCAGTACCCACCACAGAATGCTCATCAGGCTGCTCCGATCAATGGGGTGTCACGATTGCTGGGCGTTCCGCGACGGGCGACGGCGCACAGCAGCGACAGTGCCACGCACCAGCCCAGCGCCAGAGTTGCCACGCCCAGCCAGGCCGGGGCGGTGAAATGTACGGCCTGGAAACCCCGCGCCGCGGACAGGTACGCCAGCGGCGCCAGCAGGCCCAGGGCCACCGGCAGCATCCAGTGCCGCTGCAGGAACGCCATCGACGCCGTCAGCGTCATCGCAAAGGCCGCCCACAGCGCGAAAATCCACGGTGGCGGCACCCATCCAAGCGGTGCGGCGACGTACTGCACAGCACCGCTGGCTGCAGCGCTGCCATCCACCAGCCAGGCACACCCCAGCGCGAGCAACAGCAGGCGCAGCTCCAGGCGTGGCCGCGGTGAGGCAAGCAACTGGCTGCCGACATAGAGCGTGGCCGACAGCAGGGCCGGCCATTGCCAGCCGCGGCCGGCACCGGCAACGGCGCACAGCCATACCAGCTGGTTGCCGATCACGTTGACCCAGGTGCGGCGCATGTCAGCCGGCCCGTTGGCCATGGACGTCCGTCTCGGGACGGTAGCCCGGGCGTGCCAGCAGCAGATGGGACACGCCGATCGAGCGCTCCAGGAAGCCGCCCTCGCAGTAGGCCAGATAGAACTCCCACAGCCTGCAGAAGCGGTCATCGAAACCCTGCGCACGTACCGCCGGCAACTGCGCGAGGAAGCGCTGCCGCCAGGCGCGCAGGGTGAGGGCATAGGAGTGGCCGAAATCCTGCTGGGCGATCAGCTGCAGGTCGCAGGCCCGGGTCTTGGCGGCCAGGATGGCGTTGATCGAGGGGATGAAACTGCCGGGAAACACGAAGCGCTTGATGTAGTCCACGCTGCGACGCGCCTGCTCATAGCGCTGGTCCTCGATGGTGATGGCCTGCAGCAGGGCCACGCCATCGGGCTTCAGCAGCCGCTGCAGGGTCGCCATGTAGGTGTCCAGATACTCGGCACCGATGGCCTCGATCATCTCGATCGACACCAGCTTGTCGAACTGGCCCTGCAGATCACGGTAGTCCTGCATCAGCAGGGTCACGCGCTCCTGCAGGCCCGCCTCGGCCACACGCTGGGCGGCAAGCGCGTGCTGTTCGGCGGAGATGGTGGTGGTGGTCACATGGCAGCCGTAGTGCTGGGCGGCATGCAGGGCGAACCCGCCCCAGCCGGTACCGATCTCGACGACGCGATCACCGGGTTGCAGCTGCAGCTGCTGGCAGATGCGGTCCAGCTTGCGGCGCGAGGCGGTTTCCAGCGAGTCGCCGGCATCGCTGAACACCGCCGAGGAGTACATCAGGTCCGGCGACAGGAACAGCGCGAAGAAGTCATTGCCCAGATCGTAGTGGGCGGCGATGTTGCGGCGACTGCCTTCGCGGCTGTTGCGCCGCAGGCGGTTCCAGCCGCGCAGCAGCCAGCCACCGATGCGCGCCGGCCCGCGTTCCATGCCATCCAGCAGGTCGCGGTTGCGCACCAGCAGCCGCACCAGGGCCACCAGGTCATCGCAGTGCCAATCGCCGTGGATGTAGCTTTCACCCGCGCCGACGCTGCCCTGCGCGGCCACCTTGCGGTAGAACGCCATATCGCTGATGGTCACCGTGGCCTGCAGTGCGCCCGCACGATCACCGAGGATGACCTCGCCCAAGGGGTCGCGTACCCGCAGCCCGCCTTCGCGCAGCGGCGCCAGTACCGCCAGCAGCCTCCGGCGCAGGAATACGTCCACCGCGCCGGGGCGGGGCAGGGCAACGGAAGGATTCAGCTCGTTCATCGCGGTTTCTCGGCAAGAGCGGGGTGGTCATGCACGGGATTGCGCTTCAGCCACAGGCGCAGTGCCTGCCAGTGGATGGCGGCGACCACCTGCACGGTCATCAACGGGTAGAACGCCAGTACCCGGGCCAGGCCGCGGCCATCAAGCGGGCGTCGCTGCATGGCCTGGGTGGCATCGAACTGCCGGACACCGTCGCGCCAGACCTGCATATGCACGCGCAGGTCATCGCCGGGCGCGGTGAAGCGCCAGTCGTAGCGGCAATCCATCGGCATGAAGGGGGAAACGTGGAAGGCTTTGTCGAACTGCCAGCGCAGGGCACGCCCCTGCGGCTGTGCGCTTTCAACAGGCAGAACATAGGCGTGCCGTTCCTTCCACGGCGTGTTGGTGATGTCGGCGACGATGCAGTCCAGGGTGCTGCCGTCGGCCCGGTAGCAGTAATAGAAGCTGACCGGATTGAACACGTGGCCACCGAAGCGCAGGTGCGCCAACAGCCGCACCGGGCCGTCCGGGCGCCGCCCCAGCACGGTCGCGGCATGGTCACGCACGGCGTCTGCAAGCGATGTCCTGGGATCGCCGAGATAGTCGCTGCGGCGGAACTCTGCCAGGTTGCGGCGCCCGACCGACCACAGCCAGCGCCCGGCAAATACCTGGTCCAACTCGTCCAGGTCCAGCAGCAGCTGCGCGATGGGGTAGCGGAAGGCATGCGGATGCGGATGGTGCCGGCGGTGCACCACCTGCCCGAAGTAGAGGGCGCTGGCGCTCATGCAGCCACCTCCACCTGCAGGGGAGGCGGCGCGCCGGCGTCGCGCATCTGCAGTGCATTCACAACGCGGCGGGCACTGCGGATTCCATCTTCATGGAAGCCCCAGCCCCAGTACGCACCCGCAAACCAGGTATGCCGCCGGCCCTGCAGTTCGGCCCAGCGCCGCTGCGCGTCCACCGCAGCCGGATCATGCACCGGATGCGCGTAGTGCAGTCGGCGCAGCACCTTGGCCGGGTCGATGGCCTCGCTGCGGTTGAGGGTCACCACCAGCGGCGTATCACCGGGCAGCCCCTGCAACAGGTTCATGCAGTAGCTGACCGTGCAGGGTGCGGTAGGGTCGCGCGGTACATGCGCGTTCCAGGCCGCCCACGCCTTGCGGTTGGCGGGCAACAGGGAGGCGTCGGTGTGCAGTACGGCCTCGTTGGGTTGGTAGCGGATCGCGCCGAGCACCGCATGCTCTATCGGATCGGCGTCGGCCAGCAGGGCAAGGGCCTGGTCGCTATGGCAGGCCAGGATCACTTCATCGAAGCCTTCAATGCCGGTTGCGGTGTGTACGCGTGCCCCCCAGGGCATGCGCTCGACCGCATGCACCGGGCATTCCAGCCGCTCATGCACCCGCCAGCGCGCACGCAGGGCGTCCACGTAGCGCGCCGAGCCGCCCTTGACCACGCGCCATGGCGCGCGCCCGGTCATCTGCAGCATCTGGTGATTGGCCATGAACTGCACCAGGTAACGGGCCGGGAAGTCCAGCACCTGCGCGGTCGGCGAGGACCACAGCGCCGAGGCCATCGGCAGCAGATGCTCCTGCACGAACGCGTCGCCATAGCGCTGGCTGTGCAGGTACTGGCCCAGCGTGGGGCCCTGCTCCTCGCCCAGCAGCAGGGGCGCGTCGCGATAGAAGCGCCGCAGGTCGGCCAGCATTCCCCAGAAACGCGGTGAGAGCAGGTTGCGGCGCTGGCAGAACAGGCCATCGAGCGATGTGGCGTTGTACTCCACGCCGCTGCGCTCGCTGTGCATCGAGAAACTCATCGTGGTGGGCTGCGAGTCCACGCCCAGTTCGTCGAACAACGCCGACAGCAGCGGGTAATGGTGCGGATTGAAGACGATGAACCCGGTGTCGACCGCCATCCTGCGGCCGTCCACCGTCACCTCGTGGGTGTGGGTGTGGCCACCCAGGTAGTCGTTGGCCTCGAACAGGGTGACGTCGTGCTCGCCGTCCAGCCACCACGCGCTGGCCAGACCCGCGATGCCGGAACCGATGACCGCGATACGCATGTCAGTGCCTCGCCTTGGCCAGTACCCAGGCCGGGATCGGCTTGAGGCCCTTCACCAGCCCCAGCGCAGCCATTGCGCGCAGGCCATACCAGCTGATGTCGATCTCCCACCAGCGGAAGCCCTGGCGGGCGGTGCCGGGAAAGAAGTGATGGTTGTTGTGCCAGCCTTCGCCGAAGGTCAGCAGCGCCAGCCAGAGGTTGTTGCGGCTGTCATCACGGGTCTCGAAGCGGCGCCGGCCGAATCGGTGCGCCAGCGAATTGATGGTGACCGTGGCGTGGAACAACACCACGGTGGAGATGAAGAAGCCCCAGACCAGCAGCTGCGGGCCGGAGGTATGCAGGCCCGGTGCCACACGCTCGAGCACCGCACCCACACCATACAGCGCAGTGGCCAGCAACACCGGAACCACGGTGTCGAACCGGTCCAGCCAGCGCAGCTCGGGGTAGCGGGCCAGATCGGGAATGCGCTGCAGATCGGTGGCAAAGGCGCTACGGGTGAGGAACCACCCCATATGGCTGCGCCAGAACCCGCCCTGGCGCGGGGAATGCGGGTCCTGCGGTTGATCGGCGTGGCGGTGGTGGTGGCGGTGGTGCGCTGCCCACCAGAGCGGGCCACGCTGCACGCTGGCGGCGCCGATGACCGCGAACACGAACTGCACGGTGCGCGATGCCTCGAACGTCCGGTGCGAGAAGTAGCGGTGATAGAACGCGGTGATGGCGAACATCCTGATCGCGTACAGGAACACTGCGACGGCAACCGCTGTCCAGGACACGCCCACCCAGATCACCCCGAGGCAGGCCACGTGCAGCAGCGCGAAGGGCAGGGCGCGCAGCCAGTCGATGCGGTCACCCTGGCTGCCGTCGATCGCCGCTTCGCTTCCGGCATCGGTGTCGAACCAGCGCTGGAAGGTGCGCAACAGGCGCGAACGTCTGCGGAGTGGAGGCGCTGCGGATGCCATGGACGGAAGCCCGAGGGAGTCGATTGCCTACCTCTACGCGTTGCAGTGCAGGTTGGATGCAGTGGATTGCAGCTGACTGCATGTTCACCTGGTCGTAACATCGCAGCTGGCTACCAGCGGTCGCTGCAGCTCAGTGCGCCAGCGCTGCTCCGGCTGCTCGGTTGCGGGCGCGGCAAAGCGCACGGTCACCTGCGGATAATCGCCACGTGCATCGCGCAGGTTGCTGGTACCACGGAACTCGAGCAGGCGGCGATCAGCATCGGCGTAGACCAGCGACAGACGTGGGGCCACCGCGCCGAACCAGGTATCAAGGCGGACATTCACCGCATGGGCGGAAAGCCCCTGCCAGCGCACCGGGCCCTGGTACTGCATCTGCACGGGGTAGAAGCGTTGCCGGCCGGGCACCAGAAAAGGCAGGCTGACCGGTGCTCCACCCTGCAGCGTGCGCCAGTGGGCCCGCACGGCGGCATCGAAGCCGGCGTCGATCACGGCATCCGGGGGCAGCGGCAGCTGCCTGGTGCGGGAAGGCGTGGACGTGTCCTCCTTCCAGTCGACCCGGACCACGCCGGGGCCGACCCTCACATCGGCCGCTTGGCCGCTGCGGGCGTCCTGCAGCACATAGCCCCGCACCTGCGGCCGGGTGGCGGCGGGCATCTGCTTGCGGGCGAAAGGTTGGCCCGCAGGGCAAAGGTATTCCACCCAGCGTTCGCTGCCATCGCCGGCGCCGCGCTGCCAATGCACTTCGCGGTAGGCAATGACTCCGTTGGCCAGGGTGGCCACGCCCTCTGAACGCAGAAGAGGGGCGGCCGAAGCGGCGCAGGGCATGCAGAGCAGCAACCAGGCAAGACGCATCGGGGCGATCCATGGGAGGCTTGCGGGCCTGTACGCGCGACGGCGCCGGCTGGATGCACGTTGGCACCCATCCCGGGTGCATCCAACAGGCGCCACCGTGCGTAGAGGGAAGGACTCCTCTTCACCCAACGGCAGCCCCCGCCGATGTACCGTCCTCCCGCCAGTCCCTCCCATCCCTTCGACACCGCGCGGATCGTGTCCAGTTCACAGCAGCCCAGCAACGAGCCAACGAACTGGAACGGCGAGATGGATGGCGTCGCCCGGCTGCGCGATCGTGACTGCTTCATGCGCATCTACGACCATTTCATGCCGCGCCTGTGCATTTATCTGCGTGGCCTTGGCGCACCCGCAGCGGTGGCCGAAGAGCTGGCCCAGGAATGCCTGCTGCGCCTGTGGCTGCGCGCGGCCGAGTTCGATCCTGCCCAAGGTGCGCTGAGCACCTGGTTGTATCGCATCGGCCGCAACCTGCACATCGACCGCGTGCGTCGCGAGCGCAGCTGGATGCAGGTGCAGGAAGCCGTGGAAGACGCCGCTGCCGCTGACGTCAGCGAGCGCAGCAGCGCCGAGCAGTTTGCCGACCATGCCCGCCTGCGCCAGCGCATCAATGAACTGCCGGCCACGCAGGCGCGTCTGGTTCGCATGTCCTACTTCGAGGCCAAGAGCCACAGCGAGATCGCGCAGGCGCTGGGCATGCCGCTGGGCACGGTCAAATCACACCTGCGACGAGCGTTCCTGCAGTTGCAGTCCAAGGTCGGGGGTGCACAATGAATCCGCACCACCACCTGCATGAGTCGACGCTGATGAGCTACGCCGCCGGTGCTCTGCCGGCACCGTTGAGTATCGTCGCCGGCACCCATCTGGAGCAGTGCCCGCACTGCCGCCAGCGGCTGCGCGAAGCGGAGGCCATCGGTGCCGCACTGCTGGAGCAGACCCAGCCCGTGGCGGACGAGGCGCGGCGGGCGGGCCTGCGCGAAGCGATGCTTGCGCAGCTCGTCGAGGTCCAGGCCGACGCGGTGCCAGGCCCGATGCGGTCGATGCCGCGCGAACGCCCCGAGGCGGATCCGGACCATCTGCCGACGTCGCTGCATCCGTACTTCGGCGATTCGCTGGGCCGGCTGCACTGGCGCTGGATGGCGCCGGGAGTGCATTGCATCCGTGCCGAGCAGATGCCGTCGCTGATCATGCTGAAGATCGCGCCGGGCAAATGCCTGCCGATGCACAGCCATGGACGCAGCGAACTGACACAGATCCTGCGGGGTTCCTACAATGATGCGCTGGGTCTGTTCGCGCCCGGCGATGTGGCCGACCTGGACGAGGAGGTCGAGCACCAGCCGGTAACGGCGCCGGGCGTACCGTGCATCTGCGTTTCCGCGCTGGATGCGCCGCTGGTATTCAGTGGTTGGCTGGCCCGCCGGATCCAGCGCTTCGTGAATCTCTAGGCTTCTTCAAGGTCAACGCATGTACGAAACACGCCCGCTGCGGATTCTGCTGACCGGCGCGACCGGACTGGTCGGGCAGGGCGTTGCCCGTGCCTGTCTCGCTTCGCCGCAGGTGGCGCGCACCGCTGCCCTGGTCCGCGGCAAGGCCCGGCTCGACGCGCGTATCGAGCAGATCGTGCTGGCCGATTTCCAGCATGCCCGTGGTGTGGGCCCGCAGTTGGCCGGATTCGATGCGTGTTTCTATTGTGCCGGAGCACCGCCGGTCGGCACCGCCGAGGACGAGTATCGGAAGGTGACGCTCGATGCCACCCTCGTCGTGGCTGCAGCATGGGCCGAGGCGAATCCGGACGGCCGGTTCCTGTATGTCTCCGGCGCCCATGCCAATCCCCACAGCCGGATCATGCCCCTGCGCATCAAGGGCGAGACCGAGGCCGCATTGACGCAGCTCGCGGTGCGCACCGTCATGCTGCGTCCTGCCGGGGTGCGCCCGGTGGCGGGCACCGGCACCCGTCATGCGGCGTTGAAGCCGCTGTATCGCTTTGGCGGCCCCCTGATGGCGGCGGCGGGCCGCGTCCTGCCCTCACTGGTGACCAGCAACGAAGCCATCGGCCGCGCGATGATCGTGCTGGCGACGATGCCGGAGCCGCCGCCGGTGCTGGAATGTGCGCAGATCAACCGGCTGGGTGGCGCTGCTGCAACCTGATGGGGGCGGTGCACATCTGCTGCACATCGCGCCTACTACAGTCGTCGCTCATCCTTCTGTGACGCATCGACGTGAACCTGCAGCCATCGTCTTCCCTGCTTCGCCCATCGCGCCCAGCGCGTGAAAACGGCCGTTTCGACCTGCTGGATGTCAATGCACTGCAGGATCCCGGCAGCGGCCGCATCGTCCATCTGTATTCGCTGGTGGCGCGCTGCCTGTGCTGCGAGGTCGTATTCAAGGCGCAGGAGGGCGATGGGCTTGTCAGCACGTCTGCCGCGCGTGTACTGCGCTGCCCGACCGGCTGCGGTGAGCAGGCCTTCAGGGGCAGCGCGCTGCGCCAGTGGCGGCCCGCAGCGCAAGGCCCTCAGGCATTGCCCGGCTAAAGCACGGCCGGATTGGCCTGCCACACTGCGTAGTTGAGCGCGCAGGCGAACGTCACCCATGCCAGGTAAGGCAGCAGCAGCCATGCCGCCGCCGGACGCACGCGATGGAAGGCGACGATCGTGGCCACGATCAGCGCCAGCAACAGTGCGATGTCAGCGAACGCCAACGCCCCCTGTTTCCAGCCGAAGAACAGCCAGCTCCACAGCACGTTGAGGGCCAGCTGCAGCAGATAGAGTGCCAGCGCAGGCGCGGTCGCGCGCCATCCGCCCTGGCGCCACACCAGCCACGCCGCCAGCGCCATCAATGCGTACAGCACCGTCCACACCGGACCGAACACGGCGGCCGGCGGTGCCCATGCCGGCAACGCCAGGCTTGCGTAGAAATCCGCTGCCGAGATCGAGGCACGCGCGCCCAGTGCGGCCGCCAGAAAAGTGACAATGGCCCAGCCCAGAAGGCCAACTGCTTGCCTGCGGACATTCACGGTGTCTTTCCTCCTGCACTATCGCGAACTGCGGTAGTGCGTTGTACGTAAAGGCGTCGCGACTGGATGCAGCCTTCAGGTCAGTCCGCCGTGCCACCGTCGCTGGCCGCTGCAGCACCGGGCAGCAACGCAGGCCGACCGTCGAACCATTCCCGCGCACCGGCCAGATGCCATTGGCGGCGCTGCCCATCCAGCTCGATGCCGGCACCCAGCAGGCCCCAGCGAAGGTAGAGGTCGCCACGCTTGCGCTGGTCCAGCAGATCCAGCCGCGCACGCAGCGAAAGGCGCTCGTTCTCTGCCTGCAGTCCATCCAGTACCAGATGCCCGGCGCGCCAGCGCAGGCGGGTATGTGCATCCACCTGGCCGGAGTCGAGCAGCGACAATGCCCAGCGCGGGTAATCGCTGCGCTCGGCAAACAGCGCCAGCAGCGGGCCCGCGTCGCGCATGGCAAGATCCGCGCGTGCGTCCACCTGGAACGGTGACTGCGCATCGATGTCACCGCGGGCGATGGTGACCCGGCCCCACCACGGCTGTGAACGCTGCTGCTCACCCACCTGCACGTTGCGCAGCTCGATCACGCTACCGCCCAGATCGAAGCGGCGCTGGCTGAAATCGCCACGCCGCAGCCTGCCATCAACGCGGGCGTCGCCCTGCAGGCCAAGCCCGGCCACCTGCAGGCGTGCGCGTTGGCTGCGCAGGCGGACACTGCCATTGCCAACCCGGCCCTGGGTATCGAGTTCAACGTCGCCGCTCACTTGGCCAGCGCCTCCCAGCAGCCGCACCTGGCCGTTGCCCAGGTAGCGGTTGTAGGCGGTGAGGTCTGGAATGCTTGCGTCATTGAAGCGCAGCTGAGCGCGCACGCCCTTGCGCAGCTCGCGCAGGCGACCGTCACCGGTGAGTGTCAGTGCCAGGTCGCGCCCATCGAACAGCGTGGCACCCTTCGCACCGCCTGCACGCGCATTGAACGTGGGAAGCTTCACTGCCAGTACGGCGTGCGTCGGCGTCCCGGCCTGCAGTTGGCCATGGGCGCTGGCTGTTCCCTGCATGTGCACGCCGGCCACTTCGGCCACCGCCCGCGCCGCAGGTATATCGACGCTGCTGCCAGCGGCCAGCTCGCCGTTCTGCAGGCGCAGGTCGGCGCGCAGCACGCCACCGCCCTGCAGCTGGAACCAGGGTTTCTGCACGAACAGTGCGGGAATCCAGTTGAGCGAGGTGAAGGTCCATTCGCCCTTGACCGTTCCGGAGGTGCGGCCCAGCATCTCGCTGGGTTCGGCGAATGGAATGTGCCGCCCGGTGATGGTCAGATCCGCGTCCAGCGCAGCGCCTGTGCCCTCGCGTTGCGGCAACCGCGCCTGCAGGCGGATATCGCGGGCGGCGTCCAGCTGCACTGCCAGCGTTCCGCGGTCGGGGGCGCCAGCTCCCATCTGCAGGGGAACCCGCCAGACCGCATGGCTGCCGGGCTGAAGCGCGCCCTGGTCCAGGGTGATCGCGGCCTGCAGCTGCCCCGGCACGGCGGCGCTGGCAATGGAAGGACGTTGCGTGTCCGTATCCAGGCGCAGGCCCTGGCTGCGCGCCTGCACCTCCAGCACGGCATGCAGCAGCCCCAGCTTTGCCAGCCCGGGTGCCTGGTCGCGGTAATGCCGTGGGTAGGAGAACTGCGTCTTCAGCTGCATGTCGCCGAGCAGCTGGGTGCCGTCAAGGCTGACGTCGGCATCAGCGAACGCCACCTCCGAGTCCAGCAGTTCCGAGGGACCACCACGCAGCTGCTTCAGGAAACCGACCGTGCCGCTGCCCTGGCCAACGATCAATAGCTTGCCCACGCGGACGCTGCGGATGGTTTCGCTATGAATGGCATCGAACCGCAACGTCCAGCCGCGATCGCCGCGCGGTGGTGAGGGAATGGCCTCCTCCACGCGCGCGATCTCGGCGGCCACCCCGGTCGCGTGCAGCGACGGCACGCGCACCTCGCGCTGGAACAGCGGCAGCAATGCCAAGCGTGCACTGGCGCGGTCCGCGCGCAGCACATACACGGTGTGATTGACGTGGCCGCGCATCTGCACATTCCAGGCGATGACATGCCCCGGCAGCAGCGTGATCGCCGGGCCAGTGGTCATCACGAACTTGTGCGGCTTGCGATTGGTGACCTGATCGAACAGCGGCGTATTGAGGAAAACATTGCCTGCCAACAGGTACAGCAGATACAGGCCCAGCAGGTAGGGCAGCAGCTTGCGGCCGTGACGGCGCCATCGCTGCTGGCGGGCGAGGGAGTGGGGCATGGACCCTCGGCGTGGAATGGGATGGCCATCACTATCGTAGATGCGGCTGCGGCGCGATGTGAACGTGCTGCGCATACCGCGTCCTATAATCAGCGCGTCACTGTTCAAGGAGGTCACGGCATGAATGCCCAGACCAGCAAGGAAGGCGCAACCCAGGATGCGCCGCGCGATGCCGCCTCGGCGTCGTTCGATCCGACCTACACCTCGGCCAACAGCGAGGTGCGGGCCGCCGCCGGTGGTTACTCGGTCACGTTGAACGAGGGCGACGGCGCGTTGAAAGTGGGTACCGAGCACAAGCGCGCAGCGTCCAGTCTCGCATCGCAGTTCCAGGGGGCGTCGCTGAACATGGCCGGCAGCCCGACGCCCGATGGCGGCAGGGATTACCTGCTCACGATGGAGTCGGTGGTCGGGGCAAGCGCGAAAGGTGCCGGCTTCCAGGACACCAGCAGTACCGGCGTACGCGGGCGCTACAGGGTCAGCCTGCCCAGCGAGGCGGTGGACGTCGATCCCACCCGCATCAACCCGTTCGATCCGCAGACCATTCCCAAGGGGGGCAGCGTCACCCTGGATGGCCAGCAGTTCACCGGCACCGCACTGGAAGGCAGCTTCCGCAACATCGCCATGCAGAGCCAGACGACCGAGGCGAGCGGTGCCAGCTACCGCGTGGATCGCCTGGATGATGGCCGGGTGCGCGTCACCACCGGGCCGAACGAGGCGGTGGAAGCCTTCAACGGCATGGGATTCAGTGCCGGCAGGTTCAGCGCGATTGCCGGTCGGCAGGACGCGCTCGGCCACGCTGCCGTCCGCACTGCTACGTTCGACCTGGATCAAGCCGAAGGCCGCCAGGCCTATGAACAGTTCATCGACAACGGCACCCTGAGCGGCCAGACCCCGGGCGTGCAGGATCTGGCGACGGTCGAGCGGCTGGGCATGAGTTCGCAGACGCGGCTGAAGGTCGGCTATGGCGACACGTTCGGCCTGGACCTGGCGGGTGCACGCAACAGCGGCGACGTGGTGCAGGTCAGTCGCGAGGACGGCAGCCGCACCGAACTGCGCAGCGTGCAGTACAACGGCAACCTGCCGGCAACCCGGGTCAGCGCCTACGGCGCCGACGGCCAGGAAGACAGAGCGCAGCGCCGCTATGAATTCACCTTCGACCTGCGCGGCCATGCGCAGGGTGAGCAGATTGCCGGAATGGTCAACGCGGCGCTGTCCGGCGACCCCAGCGGTGATCGCGGACCGGTGAAGGCCGGTGAGCTCACTACCCTGAGCTTCAGCGAGGCCCAGATGCGCACGCTGATGGAGCGTACCCAGTCGATGGTCGGGGACAACCCGATGCTGGGGCCGTCGTGGCAGGTGCTTGCAGAGGACGGCAACGGCAGGCCGCAGCAGGATGTGGACGCGTTCGCCCTGGGGCTGGCGCGCAACCAGGGGCAATCCACCTATGGCATGGCCGAACGCCTGTTCCATATCGCCGCGGCGGGCGGCAAGGATCTGCAGAAGATCGATGCTGCCGTGCAGGGCGAGCACCTGCAGTCGCTCGCACCGCCCTCACCGCTGCTGCCCCGGCAGGACCCACGGCACACCGTCAGCCCGGACCACGGCATGTGGCTGCAGAGCCAAGGCGCGGTGAGCAGCCTCGACCAGGCGATGGGGCGCCAGCCTGATGAGATGAGCGAACGGCTGGGCATGGCCCTGCTGGTCGCGGCCAAGGCCAAGGGCATGCAGCGGATCGACGAGGCCGTGCTCAGTGACGACGGCAGGTACGCGTTCGCGGTGCAGGGCCAGCCGCACGCCGCCGATCGTCAGATCGCCCGCACCGATACTGCGCAGGCAGTGGCTACGCCGGTCGAGGACCAAGTGCGTCAGCTGCAGGACGCACCCGAGTGCACCGGCGCTGCACAGCATGATGCCCGGCAACAGGAGCAGGCCGTACAGGAGCAGGCCGCGCGGGCCATGGCGCGCTGACGCGCGCACGGGCGTGTTGCCTGCCGGGCGCTATCATCGCGCGAAGGAGCCCTCCGGCAGGCACTGGCGCTCGGCCGAATCGACCACCATGCCCAGATAAGGTTCGCCGATGCCCTGTCCGGCCAGCAACCGGCGCTGCCAAGCCTTCGCAGCGGGTATGTCACTGCTGAGGCAGGCATGGCGGGCTGCGGCCTCCAGGTTCCATGCAGTCGGGTACTCGGCGAGGATGTCTTCCCATCCCTGCCGCATCAGCGGCCAGTCGACCGCCGAGTTCTGGAACAGCTGCTGTCCCGGAACGCCTTCGCTGACCGATGCGTACAGGCGGGCATACAGGCTGGCGCGGCGGCGCTTGGCGGTTCGTGCCAGGGCATGCCGCGCGAAGGCTTCCATCTGCTGCGCATCGCCCTGCCAATGCGGGGTGAAGCGCTGCATCGCGATCAGATACAGCGGGTCATGGTCGGGAAAGAGCCTGCTGCCTTCGTCGACCAGCGCCATGAAGGCTGCTTCATCCACCCCCTGCCGCAACGCGATCAGGATGGACATTTCATACCAGTAGGGGTCGCGCTTGGCGATCGCCTTGTGCTCCTGCATATAGGCGGCCGCTACCGCGTTGTACTCGCTGAACTGCTGCCAGCCCTTCGCCGCCACCTCGTGGGCATAGCCATCGCCTCGGAAGCTCCAGGCCAGATTGAGTGGCACGCGCGCGGCGACCAAATGGGCCGACAGGGAGCCCGGTGACTGCCGGATCCAGCGTGCGGCCCAGGCGGTCCAGTCATTCCACTGCTGCACATCCTGAGGCGCGGTGCCGATGCGCCGCGATATGCAGATGTAGAAACGGCTGAGGTTGGAATAGCCGCTGGCATTGCGCTGGCCCTTGCGGAAGCGGTCGGCCATGGCATCGAGCGCCTTAAAGTCGTCGGCGTCCATCAGCGGCGTTACTTGATCGCACAGGGCCAGTGAATCGGGATCTTCCGCGGCCCAGGCGGACGAAATGGAAAGGCATGCCAGGCTCAACAGCGTGCCGGCGAAGTGCATCCTGCGCATCGGGGTCATCCTTGAAGTTTGGGGGCCGGGAGCGGCTTCAGGCCCGCTGCGGCATTGCGCAGTATCCCATTGCCCGCTACCTATCGGAAGCGAGGCCGTCTTCTGCGCTACGCTGGGCGCCATGACCCAGAGCCCGGAACTGCTGCGCCGCCTGCTGCGTGCAAAAGACCACATGGACCGGGCCAGCCATGAAGACTGGCCGGTGGCGCGGCTGGCCGGGATCAGTGCGGTTTCCGCGGCCCATTTCGCGCGCTCCTTCAAGGACGCCTTCGGGGTGCCGCCGCACCGCTATCTGCTCAGCCGCCGCATCGAGCGCGCTGTCGCCCTGCTGCGCGATACCGACCTGCCGATCACCAAGATCGCACTGCAGACCGGGTGGACCAGCCTGGGCACCTTTGGCCGCATCTTTCGTGACATCACCGGCGACAGCCCCGGCGCCCTCCGCGACCGAGAGCGGACCGATGCCCCGGCGCAGGGTCCGGTGCCGGAGTGCCATGCGCGTGCCGCACGGCGTCCGGACCTGAAGATCGCAGTTTTGGAGAAGCGCCGCCGCACCGGCCTTGTTAGCGTAGATCCCACCTGAGGGAGGATCCTATGACTGGCATGGTGAATGTGGTCGGCCTGTATGTGCACGACCAGGATGCGGCACTCGATTTCTACGTCAACGCACTCGGCTTCCAGGTGCATACCGATGTCGGCAACGGCGACTATCGCTGGCTCACGGTACATTCGGGCGGCGAGGGCGGTTTCCAGCTTGGCCTTTTCAAACCGGGGCCGCCGGTACACGATGCGGCCACTGCGCTGACCCTGCAGCAGATGGTGGCCAAGGGTGCGATGCCGCCGCTGGTTCTGGCGGTGGACGATTGCCGCGCCAGCTACGAACGGCTGCTGGCACGTGGGGTGGAATTCACCCAGGAGCCGGTGGAGCGCTATGGTGCAGTGGATGCCGGATTCCGTGATCCGTCCGGCAATGGCTGGAAGATGATCGAGCGCCCTGCGAAGACTGCCGCGAGGACGCCGCAGTGAGGGCCGGCAGCTGGGCGCGTCCCGTGCACCGCTGGACGTCTATCGTCTTCACCCTGACAGTGATCGCCAACTTCGTGGCGCGCTGGATGGGGCAGGGCGAACCACCGGACTGGCTGACCTACTCGCCGCTGCCGCCGTTGTTCCTGCAGCTGTTCACCGGGTTGTATCTGTTTGCGTTGCATTACCGCCGTAGGCCGGATGCCGCGCGCGCCGGCGTCGCACCCTGACGCGGGGCGCAGAGGCAGATCAGGCAGGGTCCTCACGCAGCGCAGGCCCGGCGGAGAAGGCTCTGCCGGGCCATCCGGCGCTCAGCTCAGATCGCATCCGCTCGGCAGCGGCCAGCTGGCGCTGGGCAGCATGTTCTTCAGCGACGCCGGCGCGTTGATCGCCACGTAGCTGGCACCCAGCAGCTCTTCCAGATCCGCGATGGTGACCAGATAACTGTCCAGGCTGCCCAGACCCGTTTCATTGGGAATGATCCAGCTGATGGCCTTGGCGGTGCCGGTGTTTGGATCCTTGGTGATGATCGTCTTCCAGAAGAATTCCGGGGTCGGAATGCCATGGCTGGCCAGGAAATGGTCATTGGACGCATCGCCATAGACAACGCCGCCATAGACGTCGACCGGGGCGATGTCCCGGTAGCATTCGGCCACGTTCTCGGCCTTCACCCAGATGCCCTGGTTGAAGCTGGACACCTGCGGCACGATGTTGGTCATGTAGTTGGCGCGGCGGATGTAAGTGGCGTCGTAGTCCATGTGATTGGACGTCACCAGATGTCCCCGGTCATAGCCGGACCGCACGCTGGCATAGGAGGCGGTGCTGGTCTGGCCGAGGCAGCCTGCCGGCAGGTCCGGGTCCTTGTAGAAGCTGGACGGGCGCGCCGCCGAGCCGGTGTCAGCCACCAACGTGTATTCGTACCGGGTCGCGCTGTGGATGCTGCAGTCATAGGTCAATACGAACCCGCCCTTGTTGAGGGTCACGACCTGGGCATGTGCGGCCCCGGCAAAAGTACTGAAAACAAGGGCAAGGAAGAACGTGGCAAGGCGCATTGCGGATCTCCATGGATATGGGCAAGGCGCAGCCGTCCACCACGGCAGGCCAGGCCATTCCGTGTGAAGGACGATGCGGTGACAGGTATTGGGGATGCGACCCGGCCGTAGCCGGTATTGCCTGGGATCTCGACCGCGCACTGGCGTCAGGAAAGCTGTCGCGGTGTCGTTAGCGTCATTTTTTGGCGCCAACAGGTCAACGACCAAAGTGCGAAGGTGTGACTGCGCGCAAGCACTGGGCTCCTGTCAGATCAGGGTGCCCATGCATGAAAAGAAGACCTGTTAGTGGCGTGGCCGCTCTCCACAGACCGCTTTGTCGCTGGGCAGAGCAGGGCGAAGGAGCTCGCCTCCAGCAGCACGTCGCGAAGGCGGTCGAGGCCTGCACGCAACGGCCATCCATTCTTGACGGCGCCTTGGCGCCGGACGTGGATACTTCCGCCGTCATTGGCCGAGGAGGACTGGAAATGGGTAGCACCGAGACCAACCGGGCGCCGCGCATTCTGCGCGTGGAAGTGATGCCGCTGGACTGCGGGGAAACCGCGGTGGTGGTGGAACTGGCATCGCCCCCCGGCAGGGCCTGGGAGAAGGCACTGAAGCGCGTGATTTCTGAAACCGAGGGGCTTGAATCGGCGCAGTCGCGCTGTGACGGCCGCTTCGTCTACATCATCGGTATCGAGCCCGGTGGCCGTGGCACGCTCCATCGGGTGAACCAGGTCCTGGCCGCCACCCACGAACGCATTGCACCGCGCAACGGGCATTCCATGCCGATGCCACAGCAACCGGCAGGCGCCATGGTCAACGCCAGCCTCTGAGCAGCGATGGCCGATACACGGCAACCTGACGGCTGCAGGCCCGCCACGTCCGGCGGCACAGGCTTCACGCCGCAGCCAACGTGTGTTCACCATGTTGCTACGAGCCTGTCGCCACCGTAGCGCCATGGCACGTGAACTCCGTCATCCGCGACCGGGCCACCCGGTCGCCGTGGGCTGCGCAGGGTGGTCGCTGCCCACGGACATCGCCCACGCGTTTGCTGCGGGAGACAGTGCACTGCAGCGCTATGCATCGCGCTTTCCGATCGTGGAGATCAATTCGTCGTTCTACAGACCACATCAGCCCGCCACGTATGCGCGCTGGGCGGCCAGCGTGCCGCACGGTTTCCGTTTCTCGGTGAAGATGCCGCAGGCCATTTCCCATGACGCGCGCCTGCGCGGTGCTGCGCCGTTGCTCGACACGTTCCTGCACGCGGCGGCGCATCTGGGTGATCGGCTGGGCGCCCTGTTGCTGCAGCTGCCGCCGAGCCTGGCCTACGATGGCCGCACGGCCTCGGCCTTCTTCCGGGCGCTGCGCCGGCGCAGCGCCGTGCGGGTCGCCTGCGAACCACGCCATCCGAGCTGGTTCGACGACAAGGCTGACGCGCTGCTGGATGACCACGGCATTGCCCGGGTCGCGGCCGATCCCGCCCGGGTTGCAGGGGCTGATCAGCCGGGCGGAGCCAGGCACTGGAGCTACTGGCGGTGGCACGGGCAGCCGCGCATGTACTACAGCGCCTACCAGCAACCGCAGCTCTGCAGTCTGGTGGCCGCCGCAGTAGAGGCCGCCCAGGCGGGGGAGGCGTGGATCATCCTTGACAACACGGCGCACGGCCACGCCGTGCCCAATGCACTGCAACTGCAGTCGATGCTGGAGCACGCCAATGCCTGAAGGTCCTTCCATCGTGCTGCTGCGCGAGGCCGCCGCCAGGTTCAAGGGAAAGACCGTCCGTGGCGTCAGTGGCAACAGCACGCTCGACCTGGCCTGCCTGGAGGGACGCCGGGTGCGGGCCGTGCGTAGCTGGGGCAAGCATTTCCTGCTGGAGTTCAGCCACGTCAGTCTGCGCATCCACCTGATGATGTTCGGCAGCTGGCGCATCGACGAACGCAAGGAGACGCCAGCGCGGGTATCGCTGCGCTTTGACAACGGCGAACTGAACTTCTACACCTGCTCGGTGAAGCTGATCGATCAGCCGTTGGACGAGGTCTACGACTGGCGCACCGACGTGATGAGCGACCTGTGGGACCCCCGGCTTGCCCGCCGTCGCCTGAAGTCGATGCCCGATGTCCTGGTCTGCGATGCCCTGCTGGACCAGACGCTGTTCTCCGGTGTGGGCAACATCATCAAGAACGAGGTGCTGTTCCGCATCCGGGTCCACCCGGCCAACCCTGTTGGTGATCTTCCGCCGCGCAAGCTTGCCGAACTGGTCAAGCAGGCTCGCGAATACAGTTTCGACTTCCTGCGCTGGAAGCGCGGCTTCGAGCTGAAGAAGCACTGGCAGGTGCACACCCGGCGGACTTGTCCCTGTTGTGGTGGTCCGGTCAGCAAGGTCTACATGGGCACCACGCATCGGCGCACCTTCTTCTGCCCGGTATGCCAGGTCGATTATCGCGCTGGGACGCCGCGGCCGCCGGCGAAGAAGCGCACGCTGGCGAGAGGCCCGGTTCAGCGCGGTGGTGCCAGGCCCGTGCGTTGATATGAGGACGTGGATGACAGCGAAGCGATGATCTGACGGTTGCTGAGTACTTCGACGGCGCCCGATCGCTGCAGTGTCTGCAGGGCCGGCTGGCGGCGGTCGGGCAGGGCGGCGACCGCTTCCCGGGCGACCACCGTCGCGTACTCGCGCGAGTTGGCATCGATGGCAGTGGCCAGCACGCACGCGTCCAGTGCCATGCCGGCCAGCACCAACCGCCGGGTGCCGAGCTTGGCCAGCAGCACCGGCAGTGGCGTGGCGAGGAAGGCGGAGTGCTTCGGCTTGAGGATGAAGTAGTGTTCCTCGCTGGGGGCAAGGTACTCGACGATCCGCGCCGAGGCTCCGCCCTTCTGCCGGCAGGCCTCGACCAGCTGCGGGAAGTCGCGCTGCCAGTTGCCGAAATTGTCATTGGCGTAGATCACCGGCGAGCGGTGCGCGTCGAATGCAGCACGCAGGCGGGCGGTGCGCTGGGCTGCATGTACGGCGTACGCAGCCAGTTGCCGCCCCTGTGGAAAGTCGAACAGGCTGAAAAGATCGATGATGAGCAGGGCGGTGGGCTGTTCCATGGCGGGCTCCGAGGTGTCAGGCCTCCACTGCCTGTTCGTCTTCGGCACCACGCACCAGCGCGCCGGAGCCGCCTGACGGGCGCGGGCTGCCCGGCCCCCTCGGCGGGAGCGCAGGCCCGATCACTGGGCAGCTCCGTCGTCCCCCTCACCCTTGTCGTGCCGAGCGGGCGCCACGCGCTTGCCAAGCCGTTGCGCCTGCTCATCCGGCGTGGCGGCGGCGACGAAGGGAGAGATCGGATCACTGGCCGGGAACGTCTCCGTCAACGCCTGATCATGATTGGCACTGTTGTGGGCCTTGGCCTGTCCAGTGCTGGCAGCAGGCACCGCAGCTGTGTCGTCATCCGGATGGGGCAGGTCTTTCTGATCGCGCTGCATGACATTTCCTCATTCTCATTGATTGGACCGCATGGTCCCGGGGGCATTGCAACGGTAAACGTGAACGCGTGAGTACCCGCATCAAGCCGGCGTGGACGCAACGTCAACAATCAGGGAGTGCTTCAACCAGATGAGCTCGAAGCCGTTGCACGGTTGCGGCGCCACGCCAGCAGCTGTCCGATCAGCGCGGTTGCCAGCAACAGCAGGTTGGTGACCACGAACACGGTGGCACCCAGCAGCGCGCTGTAGATCGTGAACAGCGTAGACGCGGTCATCTGCCCGATGAAAAGCCACTTCGAGACGGTTTCCGGGTGCGGCGAGTGCCATTGCTTGACCATCTGCCGGACCAGCGTGGCCATCAGTACGGCTGTGGCGGTCCATCCAAGTAGATCAGGATGCATACGTCATCCTCGTGCAGAAGCGCGCCGCCCCCTGGCGGGCGACGCGTAGGCTGATCTGCGGTGCACCTGCGATCACGCGGCCTGGGTGGCCTTGGCGTTGCCGCCGCTCTTGGCCAGCAGGGTCAGCTTCTCGTCCGTGGCCTTTTCTTCTTCCAGCGTTTCCAGCAGCAACGGCACAGCGTCCTTGTATCCGAGCTGCTTGGCCAGCGCGGCGATGGTGCCGTAGGAAGCGATTTCGTAATGCTCGACTTTCTGCGCGCCGCCAATCAGTGCTGCATCGCGCACCGGGCCCTTTTCAATGCTCTCGATGACTTCCTTGCCTTCTTCCACCAGGCCTTCCATCGCCGCGCACTTGATCCGCTTCAGGCGGATGCCCAGCACCTCCACCACCTGGTCGATGCGCTCGATCTGGCCCTGGGTCTCCTCGAGGTGTGTCTCGAACGCAGCGGCAAGTGCGGGGTTCTCTGCGGCCCGGGCGAGGCGCGGCAGGGCCTTGGTCAGCTGCTTCTCGGCACTGTAGATGTCGGACAGTTCGTGGATGAAAAGGTCTTCAGCGGTCTTGATGGCCATGGTGCGCTCCAGCAGGGAAGGAGCGACGAGGCTATCCCGGCCGGTGTTGGGGTGCGGGGTAGATGCAGTGAACGGCGGATGCGCATCGAGCGCGCAGATGCATGCATTCCCCTCACGCCGGGCACTGGGCGCGCGTCGGAACCAAGCTCAGCGTGGGTCGGCCGCTGCTGCAGATTGGCCGGTTGCCGCCAGGTGTTCGCCGTCCACCAGGCGCGCATTGCTGACGGCCTGGTGCGACCCGCACCTTCCGCAGGTCAGCAGCGTGCCCCCCGTCATCCGCTTGAGCTCCGCGTCGGCGCGGGACACGTGGTGGCACTGGTTGCAGCGGAAGGCGATAGCGGTGACCTGATCGATGCAGCCTCGTGCATCGGTCGCGTAGTCCACTGAAAAGACGTAGAAGAGTCCGGTGTCAGGCATGAAGTCGATCTCGCGGGCGGACCTGTTTCATGCCATGGGGCAGCAGTGCATGGCGTGAATCCTTTTCGGGTTCGTTTTCACATTTCACTGAATTGTTCTGTTTCAGGCTGCGCCTGCTGCGCTGCCTCAACCGGCCTTCTGCTACGGTTGGGAGCCCACTGCAGGGAGGTCGAACGTGCCCATCAGAGCCGTTGTATATACCAGCGAGGCGGCAGCGGATATTGCTGCCAGCCGGCTGGGCCAGACCGGGGGCAGGCTGTGCGGAATCGTGGATGACGCAGCACGTTTCAACCGTGATGCCGGCGTCACTGGCGTACTGCTGTTCGATGGCGCGCGCTTTGTGCAATACATGGAAGGCCCGGACGATGGCCTGCAGGTGGCATATTCCCGGGTGCTGGGTGCCAGCAGCCACAGCGGCCTGATCGAACTGCAGCGAGGCAGGGTGGGGCAGAGACGCCTGCCTTTCTGGCCCATGCGTTGGCTGCCGGTGGAACCGACGGAGCTGTGGCGGGTGGCCGGCGCGGACTGGACCGGTTTCGTCCAGCGCGAAGGCACCGCTGCGCCCACCACTACTGCCACGGGCATGGAGCTGCTCCACGCCCTGGTTGAACCCTATACCGCCTCACCCAGTACGGAGTCGCCATGACACAAGCAACTTTCCACAGCGGACACCACCGCCGGCTGGACGTTCTTGCCGGAGCGTGGGAGACCACCCTCATCGCGCTGCAACCCGACGGCAGCACGGGCGGGGTGTCGTTCGCATCGGACGTTTACACGTGGATGCCCAATGGTCACTTCCTGGTGCATGAGGTCGACGCGATGATGGACGGGCAGCGTGTGCGCTCCACGGAAATCATCGGCGTCGATGTTGAATCCGGTGGTTTCTTCAGCCGCAGCTACGACGCTGATGGTGGCACCAGCGATTTCACTTCACGACTTGATGGCGGCAGGTACACCATCCAGGGCCAGTCCCAGCGGTTCGACGGCGTGATCAGCAGCGACCGGCAGTTGCTGACCGGGGAATGGGAGCATCGGGTCGGCGATGACTGGATACCGTTCGTCCGCATCGTGCTTGAACGGGCCGAGTAGATTCGCTTGTTCGGCGGGCGCCCCCGCATCGGGGGCTTCGCGGCTGGCTGCGCCTAGTGCTTGGGCGGCGGCGGCGCGGCTTCTTTCCCGCGTTCGGCCTCTGGCCCCGAGGCCTGGTGTTCGGAGGCGGCGGTGCCGCTGCCGCCGCCGGGCACGTTGCGCGCCGGCGCGCTGGCCGCTGGCGGGGTTTGCCGAACCGCATCGGCATGTTGTGCCTTATCGGTCGGTTCGCCTTGGTTGCAGGCCGACAATGCCATCGTCGCCACGGCACACAGCAGCAGTACCCGCATGGCCACTCTCCAGAGTAGGAAACCCCTTGTTTCTAGCGTTGAGGGCGTTGTGCGGGCGTGACGGGGGCGGCAGCGCACCGGCTGAAATCTGCCTCTGCTGGTGCCGGGAAGAAGGGCGCTTCGCCGCGCAGCGGCTCTTCCTGCTCACTCCGCGACAACGTTCAGGTGCGTTAAAGTTGCCCGCGTAGGTGCCCCCCGCGTCGCGGTCAGGGGCAGCCGAAGAAGTGACGCATCAGGAGTCCACATCATGAGTGTTCCCGAGGGATTGGAAGGGAGTGGGCAAGGCCTGACGCGCAGAACCTTCCTGCTGGCCGTTGGCTCCGCTTCGCTGCTGGTTGCCTGCAACGGCAAGGCGCCAGCAACCCATGCCGGTGCCACGCCAGCGAAACGGGCGGACGGGCGCTTTCTGCAGCTCTCCCAGGCACTGACCGGGAAGTCCGACCTTGATCCGGCAACCGCCGCGCGCATCGAAGCCGCCTTCGCCAACCTGCATCCCGACATGCACGCCCAGTTCCCCGCACTCGCGGCCAAGGCGCAACAGGTGCACGGCGCTGAAGCACTGCTGGCGGCTGTTGGCGATGCACGGCCGACAGCGCTGGCCATCATCACTGCCTGGTACACCGGCAGCGTAGGCAAGGGGCCGCAGGCCATCACCGTTTCCTATCGCGATGCGCTGATGCAGCGCCCGGTGGACGATGGCCTGTTCCCGCCCACCTACGCACAAGGCGGTCCCGCATGGTGGACGGCCGAACCGCCGGCGGCGGTACGCGCGCACGGCTGAGCCTGCGCTTTCAGCTCTTTTCCCGTAATTGTTATGGATTCCCCTCATGAAAGCTCCGGTTTTCCGTGATGGCGACGCCGATGCCGATGTTGTGATCGTCGGTTCGGGCGTCGTCGGCGCATTGATCGCCCACCAGTTGGTTCGTGCCGGAAAATCGGTTCTTGTGCTGGAGGCGGGCCCCCGCCTGCATCGTTCCGACGTGGTCGAGAACTGGCGCAACGTCAGCTTCGAACGACGCATCGGCAGTGATTTCCAGGGACCGTATCCGCAGTCACCGCTTGCCACCGCGCCGCTGTACTTCCCGGCCAATGACTACGTGGGCCTGACCGGCCCCGACGCCAGCAGCTTCCATCAGGGCTTCATCAAGGCCGTGGGTGGCACCACCTGGCACTGGGCCGCCTCCTGCTGGCGCCACCTGCCGGTGGACTTCAGGATGCAGAGTACCTACGGGGTGGGGCGCGACTGGCCGATCAGCTACGACGACATCGAGCCTTATTACTGCCGCGCCGAGGAGGCGATGGGCGTCTCCGGGCCGAATGATCCGGACAAGCAGAGCCCCTCCGAGCGATCCAGGCCCTACCTCGCCGACATGATTCCCTGGGGCAACGGTGACAAGGTGTTCGCCGAGGTGGTCAATCCGCACGGCTACAACCTGGTGCCCATTCCGCAGGGCCGCATGGTCACGCCCTGGAATGACCGGCCCGCCTGCTGCGGCAACAACAACTGCCAACCGATCTGCCCGATCGGCGCGATGTACAACGGCATCCATACCATCGAAGCGGCCGAGAAACTGGGCGCGCAGGTGCTGGCCGAAGCAGTGGCCTACAAGATCGATACCGACGCGCAGAACCGGGTCACGGCCATCCACTGGTATGACAACAACAAGGTCAGCCACAAGGCCACCGGCCGCAGTTTCGTGATTGCGTGCAATGCACTGGAGACGCCGCGTCTGCTGCTGCTCGCCGCCAATGAGCAGAACCCGAACGGCATCGCCAACAGTTCCGACCAGGTGGGGCGCAACATGCTCGACCATTCCGGTTTCCACTGCTCGTTCATTGCCGACAGGCCGATCTGGCTGGGCCGTGGACCGGCGCAGTCCAGCTGCATGGTCGGCCCGCGCGACGGCGCCTTCCGCTCGCAGTACTCGGCCACCAAGATCATCCTCAACAACATCAGCCGGGTGGCGATCGCCACCGACCAGGCGCTGAAGAAAGGCCTGGTCGGCGACGCGCTGGATGCGGAGATCCGCCGCCGTGCGGTCTTCGGCGTGGATCTTTCGATCAGCCTGGAACCCTTGCCGGATCCCAGCAATCGCCTGACGCTGTCGAAAACGCGGGTCGATGGCCACGGCCTGGCCTGCCCGGATATCCATTACTCACTGGGCGACTACGCCCGCAAGGGCTACGACGAATCCTGCAAGCAGTTGCGTCACATCGGCTCGCTGTTCAACGCCGAGGAATTCGTCATCACCACGGCGCTCAACGCCAACAACCACATCATGGGCTCGACCATCATGGGCGCGGATCCGCGCGATTCGGTGGTCGATGGCGATTGCCGCGCACACGATCATCCCAACCTGTGGCTCCCGGGCGGCGGCCCGATGGTGTCGGCCAGCGTGGTCAACAGCACCTTGACCATGGCCGCGCTTGCGCTGAAGGCAGCAGATGCCATCGAGCGTGCCGCATGAAGACCTTCTGCTCGCTTCTGCTGATGATGCTGGCTGCAGCCAGCCAATCCGCGCGCGCAGACGAGGTTGCCGAACGTGGGCGCTACCTCTCGGTCGCTGCGGACTGCGTGGCATGCCACACCAGCCCCAAGCAGGGCAAACCCTACGCAGGCGGCTACGCGATTGCGTCGCCGCTGGGTGAGATATGGGCAAGCAACATCACGCCCTCCAGAAGCCATGGCATCGGCCTCTACAGCGAAGATGATTTCGCCAAGGCGGTACGCGAAGGCGTGCGCAAGGACGGCGCCCATCTGTATCCGGCGATGCCCTATACCTCCTATGCCAAGCTGACCGACGAAGACATCCACGCGCTGTATACCTACTTCATGAAGGAGGTGGCGCCGGTCGATGAGGAAGCTCACGCGACCGAGCTGCCGTTCCCCTTCAGCATCCGCCAGTCCATGGCGGTGTGGAACCTGATGTTCCTGGACAAGGAAACGTTCACCTCCGATGCGGGCAGGAGCGCGCAGTGGAATCGCGGCGCCTATCTGGTGGAGGGTCTGGCGCACTGCTCCAGCTGCCACAGTCCGCGCGGGCTGATGATGCAGGAGGTGGACGGCAAGGCCTTCGCCGGCGGATCGCTGGGTGACTGGTACGCCCCCAACATCACCTCCCACCCCACCAGCGGTATCGGGGGTTGGAGCGATGCCGAGCTGGCCCAGTACCTGAAGACCGGCCGCGTCGCCGGTAAGGCGCAGGCCGGCGGCGGCATGGCCGAAGCGGTGAGCAACAGCCTGTCCAAGCTGCAGGACGAGGACATCGCCGCCATCGTCGCCTACCTGCGCACGGTGCCGGCCGTGGCCGACCCTGATGCCACGCGGGCCGCCTTCGCGTGGGGAGACGCCGCCACGGCGCCGGGTGAGCAGCCGGTACGCGGAACGAGTGCTGCATTGGCCTCGGGCGGTGTGCTGTATTCGGGCCTGTGTGCAAGCTGCCACGGTTCGCACGGCGAGGGCAGCAGGGACGGGTACTACCCCTCCCTGGTGCACAACACTACCGTCGGTATGACCCGCCCGCAGAACCTGATCGCCACCATCATCGGCGGCATTGACCGCGATGTGCACGGCGAACACGCGTTGATGCCGCACTTCTCGAAAGGCTCGTTCGTACAGGACCTGAGTGACGCCGATATCGCAGCGGTTGCGACCTACGTGCGCACGCAGTTCGGGCCGGGTGACCAGGTCACCGAGGCGCAGGTTGCGCTGACCCGTGCCGGCGGCGAGAAGCCACTTCTGGCGAAGATTGCACGCTTGTGGCTGCCGATGCTCATCCTTGCCGTGCTGGCGTTGGTAGGCATCGTGCTGCTGGTGCGACGCGCCTGGAAGACCCGGAAGGCGCGGAGGGCGGCCGCATGAATTTCGTATCCTTGACCGGCATCGGGCTGCTTGCCTTCATCGTCAACGGGTCGGTGTCGGCTGCCGAATCAGGTGCCACCGCCAAGCACAAATCGGTCGACAGCGTCGCGCAGACGCCGCTGAGCGCGGATTGGGCAGCGCGCCTCTGGCTGCAGGACCACGGCGTTACCCCCAGCGCACGCATCGTGATCGGCAGCGGCGTCAACAGCGATGGTTACAAGGGCAGTGGCTGGTCCACCGCCGAGCACATCGACCTGGGCGCGACGATCGACACCGGCAAGGCATTCGGCTTCGACGGCACCTTGCGCGTGGTGTTCTCCGATCGCTTCGGCAACGCCATCAACGAGCGGTCCACCGGTTCCTACATCCAGAACCAGGCCTTCTATGGCCAGGGCCAGAACCTGCGTTTCAACGAGCTCTCCTACGAGCGTTTGCTGCTGGGCAAGCGGTTGAGCCTGAAGGGTGGCTTCTACTCGATGGGCAACGATTTCGGTGGCTTGCCTTACACCTGCAACTTCAACAACAACGGCCAGTGCGGGCATCCGCTGGGCCCGATCTACAGTTCTGGCTGGCTGGACAATCCGACAGGCCAATGGGGTCTGCGGGTAAAGTGGAATGATCCTTCAGGCTGGTACGCACAGACCGGCATCTACGACGTCAACCCGACGCGCAAGCAGGCCAACAGTGGTTTCCGTGTTTCGACGAAGGGAAAGACCGGCCTGTTCCTGCCGGTCGAGCTGGGCTACAGCCATGGCAAGTCCGGAGAGGACTATGGCGGTACCTACAAGGTCGGCTACTACCTGGATACCTCCAACGCCGATGACATCGGTGACCCGACGGCACCTCGCGCTTCGCATCGCAGCGGTTCGTACGTGCAGGCCGCACAGCGGGTGTGGAAGCCCGAGGGTGACACGGTGCGCGGCATTTCGGTGTTCGGCGTGGCTACCCGTGCCGACGCAAAAACAGGGCTCATGCGCTACTCGTGGGAAGCGGGCGTGAGCTGGCGTGGCGTGATCGCATCGCGCGAAGATGATGTGCTCAGCCTGGCCTGGAACCGGCTGGACATCTCCGACCGGCTCGCCCGCCATCAGCAGCTGACCGGAAAGGATGTGCAGAGCAACGAGCAGTTCGTCGAGCTGAACTACGGCGTGCAGGTCGCCCCGTGGCTGGTGCTGCGGCCGGCGGTGCAGTACGTGGCACGGCCCGGCGCCTATGCCAGCCGACCCGACAGCTGGGTGTTCACCCTGCAGGCGCAGGCGACGCTGTAGGCGCATCAGGGCCCGCAGCATGGGGTGCCGAACGTGCGCCCCATGCTGCAACGCAAGGTGTAAGCCACCATTCGCACTGGTACGGTCCTGCCCGTTGCACCACCAACGACGGGGAGAGACGACGATGCGCAAGGTATTGCTGCTGTTGATCCTGCTGACCGGACTGGCGCCCACCGCCTGGGCTGCCACGGTCAAGACCACCCACCGCACCCTTCCCGGCTGGGACGGCACGCCCCTCGGGGTCTTTGTCATCGAACCCCAGGACGCAGGTGGCGGCAAGTACCCGCTGCTGGTGATGCCCAGCAGCTGGGCCGTTCCCAGCGTGGAGTACGTAGGGGTGGCACAGTCGCTGGCCAAGCGCGGCTATGTGGTCCTCAGCTACAGCTCGCGCGGCTTCTGGGAGTCCGGCGGGGCCATCGATATCGCCGGGCCGGCCACGGTCGAGGATGTCAGCGCATTGATCGACTGGGCGCTGGACAACACCCAGGCCGACCCGGCGCGGATCGGCGTCTCGGGCATCTCCTACGGCGCCGGCACCAGCCTGCTGGCGGCGGCACGCGATCCCCGCATCAAGGCGGTGGCCGCCCTCAGCGGATGGGCCGACCTGCAGGCGTCGCTGTACGCCAACGACACCCCCAGCGCACAGGGAATCGCGCTGCTGGTGGCCGCCGGCCTGGTCACCGGCCGACCCGGGGCAGAGCTGGCCACGATCAACCGCAACGTGGTGGTCGGCAACTACCAGGGTGCAGTGGAATCGCTGCTGCCCGTGGCCGCCATCCGCAGCCCCGCTGCGAGCATCAGCGAGATCAACGCCAACCAGCCGGCCGTGTTCCTGGCCAACGCCTTCAACGACAGCCTGTTCCCGCCGGGTCAGCTGGTGGACTTCTTCAACCAGCTGAAAGGCCCCAAGCAGCTGCAACTGCGCCACGGCGACCATGCCCTCAACGAGGCCTTGGGCGCACTGGGTATTCCAAACGAGGTCTACGACTCGGCGGGTGACTGGTTCGACCATTACCTCAAGGGCGTGGCCAACGGCATCGACCGCGAGCCGGGGGTGCAGCTGAAGTCGCAGAAGGGCAGCTGGAGCAGCTACCCGAACTGGCAGGCGACCAACAGTGGTGCGGTCAGCTACGCGTTGACCGCACTCGGCGGCATGCTTCTGCCCACTGGCGGCCTGGCTGAGAACGGGCGCAGCAATGGCTGGAACTACCGCATCGGCAGTGGCCTGGGGACCGCCGCCAATTCCGGCGTGGCGATGGTGTCCGGCTCGCTGCAGATGATCAACATTCCGCCGGGTGCGTACGTGCCTTTCATCGGGCGCAACGCCGCCGGTGTCTGGCAGGGGCCGGTGTACTGGAACGCGCGCCGCCTGGACGGCGCGCCGGAAGTGCGCGTGACCGTCACTCCCAGCCGCGCCAACACCACGCTGTATGCCTATCTGTACGCGGAAGATGTGCTGGGCAATGGTCAGCTGATCAGCCACAAGCCCTACACCCTGCGAGGCGTTGCGCCGGGGCAGGCGACGACTTTGGACCTGCGGCTGGAAGCGAGCAGCTGGAACATTCCGGCGGGCAGTCGCCTGACGCTGGTGGTCGATACGGTGGACCTGCGCTATGCAGGCATCAGCCAGTTGGGCGGGGCGGTGACCTTCAGTTCGCCCGCGTCCGCACCATCGGTGCTGAAGGTGCCGTTGCATTGAGTTGCAAGCGGGCGCCCGTCGTTGCGGGCGCCTGCTTGCGTTGGTTACGCTGTTCGCATTCATGACGCATGGAGTATTCGATGGGGCCGGAAACGCTGATCGGCACAGCGGCAGCCGCCATCGCGCTGGTGGTAGTGCTGGCCCTGTTCAACAAGAAGCGACAGCCACCTTCGCGGATCTTCAAGTGCGGTCGCTGCGGCAGCGCCGCTCACCACAATGATCGCACCAGCAACGCCTGGCGCAATGGCAAGACCCGGTTCTTCTGCCAGGCCTGCCATCGCCAGTGGCTGCAGTCACAGCCGCCGTCCGAGCGGAGAAGCGGCGACGCTCGGAGCGATTTCACATCCACCACCAGCAACAGCAACGGCGGCTGCCTTGGCGTGCTCGCGCTGCTGGCCTTGTTGCCACTGGGCGGATGGCTGGCCTGGGCCTGTATCTGACACTACGTGTTGTGCCGTCCTGCAGCGTGCGGGGCCTCCTGCCATCCACGTAGTACGGGCTGGCAGGTCGAGCTGCGGACACCAGAGGGCAACCGCGGACCGCGTGCTGCACTCAAAGCTTGCCGGCCGTCCTGTAGCGGGACGCACCCTGGTCGATGAGCATCTGCAGCTCGTGCAGCAACGCCGGATCCCAGGCATCGAAGTTGAAGCAGGACTTTCCTTGCATATGCTTCTTCAGGGCCGGGCTGATGCCCACCAGATGCTCGGGAAAGGTGTAGACGGGCATGAAGTGGAATGAATGCCTGCGGCCCGATGCCTTCACCGCGCCGAAGAACTGCGCCTTGCCCTTGGCGTCTGCGTTCCTGCAATTGGCGTAGAAGCGACCAGCATCATCGTGTACCACCAGAAGATCGGCCTTGTAGGTGAGCAGCAGATCCCGCAGGGCGACGAACAGGTCGGGCGACGGACCGTCCAATGCACTGTTCGGCTGGGAGGCAGGCAGGCGAGGGTTCTTCATCGAAGTCGGCCCGGAGGGGAGTGCAGCGGGGATATCGTGCGCAGGTTCTGCCGGGCCAGCCTAGCACGTGCCCAGAGGCGGGTAAGGGCGCGATCGGTGCTGCCCGGATACAGGCGTCGGGCAGAGGAGGATATGGGTCCTGATGGTACGGGCCAGTGTTGGCAGATGGAGATGGACTTGCAGCCTCGAGCACCTGAACATGGCACTGCAAACACACCCCCCGCAACCTGGCACCTCGATGAAGACTCTGGCTTTGATCGCACTTTCTCTTTCCATCTGCATCAGCCTTGCCGGATGCATCGCCCCGTTCCGCGTCAAGGCGCGTGAATATGCGGCCGCCGGCACGACCGCGCCCAAAACGCCGGCTCCGTCGATTCCTGCAGCGCGACCGCGGTGACGGCGCGGTGCAGCAATGGGCGAGGGCTTCGGTGCTGTTGAAAGCAGCGGGCCCGATGCTGCCTCCTCAGGGCTGCACGCGCTGTGTGTGCACCATCTGCACCACCACCTTGCCCTTGGCGCGGCCGCCGTCCATGTAGGCCAATGCTCTGCCGGTTTCCTCGAAGGGAAAGACCGTGTCCACCACCGGGCGCAGGGCGCCTGATTCGACCAGCGCCGTGACCTGTTCCAGCTGTTGCCCATCAGCACGCATGAACACGAAGCTGTACCGGATGTTCCTGCGCGCGGCCTTGCGGCGGATGCGAAGGCTCAACAGGCGCAGCACCTGCCGAAGCGGCCAGGCCAATCCTCTTGCCGCACCGAATGCCGGCGTGGGTGGCCCGGAAATGGAAATCAGATGACCGCCGGGCTTGAGGATGCCGAGGGATCGATCGAGTTCGTCGCTGCCGAGGCTGTTGAGGACCACGTCGTAGTCACGCAGCACGGCAGCAAAGTCCTGCTGCCGGTAATCGATGACGACGTCCGCACCCAGTGCCTTCACCCAGGCAACGTTGGCCGTGCTGGTGGTGGTGGCGACGAAGGCGCCCAGGTGCTTGGCAAGCTGGATCGCAATCGTGCCGACGCCACCGGAGCCGGCCTGGATGAAGACCCGTTGTCCCTTCTTCAATGCTGCGGTTTCGACCAGCACCTGCCAGGCGGTCAGTGCCACCAGTGGCAGGGCGGCCGCCTCGACCATGCCAAGGTTCTTCGGTATTGGTGCTACCGACGAGGCCTTGACCGCGATGTACTCGGCAAATCCGCCGATGCGATCATCGTCCGGGCGGGCATACACCTGGTCGCCCGGTTTGAACCGGCCTGCGCGATCGCCGACCCGCACCACCGTCCCGGCCACATCGTTGCCCAGGATCAACGGAAAGCGATAGGGCAGGATCTGTTTGAACTCGCCGTGCCTGATCTTGCTGTCCAGTGCATTCACGCCTGCGGCATGAACCCGGATCAGGACATCGTCGTCGCCCACATGCGGCTCGGGCACGTCGGCGATGCGGCCGACGTCCTTGCTGCTGTAGCGGTCAATGATGAAGGCTTTCATGGCGGACGGTTCCTGCAGTGATGGGGCCGGGTGGATGCAACGGAGGCCGGCCTCAGGCGCCGGTGCGGTAGCGCTCTGCGGCGTGCGCCTGGCGGATGTCGCCGAGCAGGGCCTGACGTGCGCCATCCAGCGTGTCCCAGCGTTCGGCCACGTGCAGCGGCGGAATGGTCACCGTTTCGCGACGATCGAAGCCGACCAGCGCTGCATCGACCAGTTCGCCAACGTCCATCACTTCAGCAAGCGTGGTGATGTCGATACCGGCGCGTTCCCAGATCTCGGTGCGCGTGGCAGCGGGCAGCACCGCCTGCACATGGACGCCCTTCGGGGCCAGTTCCTGGCTCAGGCCCTGCGACAGGAACAGCACATACGCCTTGCTCGCGCCGTACACGGACATGCCGAACTCCGGTGCAAGGCCAACCACCGATCCGATGTTGACGATCGCGCCGTTGCCGGCACCGACCAGCCGCGGCGCAATAGCGGCGGCCAGGCGCGTGAGCGCGGTGGTGTTCAGGGTGACCAGGCGTTCGATGGCGTCGGCCGACTGTGCGAGGAAGTCGCCGGACTGGGCGATACCGGCATTGTTGATGAGGATGCCGATGCGCGCATCGTCGCGCAGCCGTGCCTCGACCGTGGCCAACGCGTCAGCCTGGGTGAGATCGGCCGGCAGTATGTCCACCGCCACGCCGGTCTCTTGGCGCAGTCGCGCGGCGAGTGCTTCCAGTCGGGCGCTGTCACGCGCGACCAGGACGAGGTCATGCCCGCGCCGCGCGAAGCGGTCGGCATAGGTGGCACCGATGCCGCTGGAAGCGCCGGTGATGAGGACGGAAGGGAGGACGGACATGATGGGCTTCTCTGGACGGGGGACGTGTCGGATGCGGGCGGCCGCGTTACTGCGCGTGCGCTTCAGCCAGGGTGGGGTAGTCGGTGTAGCCTTCGGCGCCACCGCCATACAGCGTGGCCGGGTTCAGTGCCGCCAGCGCTGCGCCGCGCTTGAGGCGCTCGACCAGATCGGGGTTGCTGATGAACGGGCGACCGAAGGCGACCAGATCGGCCTTGCCTTCGGATACACGGGCGCTGGCCAGCTGCAGGTCGTAGCCGTTGTTGGCCAGGTAGGTGCCGTTGAAGCGACGGCGCAGCCCATCGAAGTCGAACGGTGCCACATCGCGCGGGCCACCCGTGGCGCCCTCGACCACATGCAGGTAGACAATGCCCAGCGCGCTGAGTTGATCGACGATGTAGTCGTACTGGGGCTGCGGATCGCTGACGGTGGAAATGGCATTGGCCGGCGACACCGGCGAAATGCGCACGCCGGTGCGGTCAGCGCCGATTTCGCGCGCCACCGCAGCGGTCACCTCAAGCAGGAGGCGGGCACGGTTCTCGACCGAGCCGCCATACGCGTCGGTGCGCTGGTTGGCCCCGTCCTTGATGAACTGTTCGAGCAGGTAGCCGTTGGCGCCGTGGATCTCCACGCCGTCAAAACCCGCTGCGATGGCGTTGGCAGCGGCTTGGCGGAAATCGTCGACGATGGCGGGCAGCTCGTCGATGTCCAGGGCGCGCGGCTCGGACACATCGACAAAACCATTGTTGACGAAGGTCTTGGTCTGCGCGCGGAGGGCCGAGGCGGAAACCGGCGCGGCGTTGCCGGGCTGCAGGTCGACGTGCGAGATGCGGCCGACGTGCCACAGCTGCACGAAGATGTGCCCGCCGCGTGCGTGCACCGCATCGGTGACGGTGCGCCAGCCGTCGATCTGGTCCTGCGTGTACAGCCCCGGGGTGTCCTGGTAGCCCTGCGCCTGCGCCGAGACCTGGGTGGCTTCGGTGATGATCAGGCCGGCTGATGCGCGCTGGGCGTAGTAGGTGCTCGCCAGCGGACTGGGCACCAGGCCCTCGCCGGCGCGGTTGCGCGTCAGCGGTGCCATCACGATGCGGTTGGCCAGCGTCAGCGGGCCGAGGGGATAGGGCTGGAAAAGCGTGGCGTCGGACATGGGAGGGTGGGCTCGTCTACGGAGGAGGGGTCTGGATCAATGATGATGACCATCATCATTGATGTCAATGGTTTGATGATGAATATAATCTATGTGTGTTAAAGTGCCCTCCACACGCGACAGGACTCCCAAGGGCGAAGGCTCATGAAGGTCACCAAGGCACAGGCGCAGGCCAACCGGGCACACATCGTCGAAACCGCCTCCACGCTGTTCCGCGAGCGCGGCTACGACGGCGTTGGCGTGGCCGACCTGATGGCCGCCGCTGGCTTCACCCATGGCGGCTTCTACAAGCATTTCGGCTCGAAGGCCGACCTGATGGCCGAAGCAGCCGCCTGCGGCCTGACCAGCTCGGCTGCAGCGGTGGCTGATCTGGATGTGCAGGCATTCGTGAGCGAGTACCTGTCCCGCGCGCACCGCGACGGGCCCGGCCAGGGTTGCACGCTGGCGGCGCTGTGCACCGACGCGGCGCGGCAGACGGACGCGGTCAAGGCTGCCTTTGCGGCCGGCATCGAGGCCAGGCTGGCAACACGTGCCACGCAGGAGGGGCAGGCGCAGCGCGATCCGGGCGATGCGGCGCGTGCGCGCAGGATTGCGCTGATGGCTCAAGCGGTCGGCGCGCTGGTGCTGTCGAGGTCCTGCCCGGACGAATCGCCGCTGGCGGACGAAATCCTGGATGCATGCCGGGCGGATCTGCTGGCCCGGTTGCCAGCTGCGTCCAGCCGCTGAGCTGCGTCCTGCAGCGCTAGCCGGACGTGCGCAGCAGCGCCGCAACCGCTTTTGCCGTCGCCTTGGCCGACTGCGGATTCTGGCCGGTGACCAGCCTGCCATCGACAACCACCTTCGGCACGAACGGCAGTAGTCCCTTCTCGTACAGGGCTCCTCGCCGGGACATTTCCGCCTGCGCGTTGTATGGCATCTGCCTGGAAACACCCGCCAGGATTTCCTCGGTCCAGGAGAATCCTGTTACCCGCCGGCCCTGCACCAGCAGTTTCCCATCGCTCAGCCGCGTATTGAGCAGGCCGCAATAGCCGTGGCAGACCGCCGAGACGATTCCGCCCTGCTCATGGATGCCCCGCGTGATTTTCTGGATGCCCTCGCTGTCCGGGAAATCCCACATCACCGCATGCCCACCGGTGAAGTAGATCGCGTCGTACGCGGCAGCGTCGACGTTGTCGGGGGCGAGCGTGTTGTCCAGCAGTGCCATGCGCTCCGGATCCTGCAGCCATGCCTTCGCCGAATGGTCCAGCGCCGGCCATTTCAGCGAGCGCGGCTCAAGCGGTGAGTGCCCGCCGCGCGGGCTGACCAGGTGCTGTTCATGGCCTTGCCCGGCGAACAGGTCGTAGGCATGCGTCAGTTCCGACAACCAGAGCCCGGTCCTGTGGCTGGGGTCATCGTAATGCGCGACGTTGGTGACAACATGAAGGATGCGACGGTTCATCAGATACGCCTCTGGCTCATTTTCCGGTTTCCCATTCGTGCTTGATCTGCCGCAGTCCTGCGTCGTAGCTGGTTACGGGAAAGTCGGGAAAGCGCTGCTTGAACTTTCCGGATTCGAAGCGATTGTCATGCTCATAGCGCGGCAGCAGCTCCCGAATCTCGCGCGCACCTTTCGAGAACAGGCCGGCGATGTACAGCGCAGTCCTGCCGAGGGTGGCGTGGGTGTCCGGCCTGCCGAACACAGTGCAGGCCAGGGTGGCGAACTGGGCATAGGTCAATCTCGGCTCACTGCAGGGCAGATGCCACGTCTGGTTCTGCGCGTCGGGCGTATTGCCCAGCAGTGCGAGCGCGCGACTGGCGTCGGGCGTCCAGATCAGCGTTCTGAGGGTATCGTCGCGCAGTGGCACGCGCGGCGACTTGCCAGCCTTCAGCCTGTCGATGACGAGGGCATTGGTGAAGCTCTGCGTGCTGCCCGGTCCATAGAATTCCGGTGCTCGGGCGATGGTCACGGCGATGCGCCCGGCTGCCATCTCATCCAGGACCATGCGCGCCATCTCTGCGCGCACGCGTGCCTTCCTGCCGGCCGGTGCGAACGCGGTGTCCTCGGTCTGCGCAGCCGCCGTCTGCGGATACATGTAGGTATTGTCGAAGTACGCAAATGCAGCGCCGGTGGCGACGGCGGCATCCAGTGCGTTCTTCAGCATGGAAGGAAACTGCCGCTCCCAGAGCCCTGAATCCGGCGGCAGCCCTGCGGTGAAATAGACGATGTCGCTGCCTTCAACGGCTTTCAGCGTCTGCTCTGCGTCCAGCAGGTCCGCCGGCACAAGCTGGTCGCCCGTGTTGACCGGCCGCGGCGTGCGGCTCACCAGGCGAAGGTCGTCGGTGTACGTGCGCCTCAACGCGCGCGCCAGTTCCTGGGCGATCTGGCCGTTTGCTCCCAGAATGGTCTGCATCTCTTTTCCTTGGGCGTCTGGGCCTCTGATCGCCCGGGTGGAAGTTCAGCCCAGGGCGCCCGCATTTCAGTGCCGCGCGGGTGCTCGCCAGACCGCCGTCGGCAACCTCTCACGCTGACGGTCGCGGCAGTGTATGTTTAAAGTCAACTTGAAGGTCAAGGGGCAGTGGCAGGATGAAAATCGGGGATCTGGCCAAGGCCACGGGCCTGGCCCCATCGCGCATCCGGTTCTATGAGGCCGAAGGCCTGATCAGCGCGCCGCCCAGGGGGAGCAACGGCTACCGGATCTATTCCCCGGACGTATTGGGCGTGCTGCAGATCATCGACAACGCGCAACGCGTCGGCTTCTCACTTGATGAGATCCGGCATTTCCTGCCTGGGGGCACGCAGGCGTGCGATCACCAAGGCCTGGTCGAGTCGCTGGGCAGGCGCCTGGCCGAGATCCGACGCTTGATCCTGCAACTGCAGGAGAACGAAGCGCGCCTGCTGGGCATCATCGAGGGTGTCACCCAGCGTCCTGAGGGCATTTCCTGCACCGACAACCAGCTCAGGCTGATGGATCTGCTGGATCCTCCACGGCGCCAGCGGGGCGGGCGCGCCGGGCGATCAAGCAGAAGAACGAAGTGACCCTCCGTTGGCCGTAGGCCGCAGCGTCAACCTGCGTCGGTGGCTGCGCCCACATCATGCAGGCTGCGCAGCTTCTTCTTGTTGATCTTGCCCACGCTGGTGCGTTCCAGCGAATCGACGAAGCTGACGCGGTCGGGGATCGCGTAGCGGGAGATATCACCGGAGCGGCTGCGTGCTGCGACCAGTTCGATGATCTCCGCCTCGGTCACATCGCTGCCGTGCTGCCGGACCACCAACGGCAGCGGTCGTTCGCCCCATTTCGTATCGCTGATGCCGATCACCGCAACCTCGTTGACTGCCGGATGCAGGGCGATGATGTCCTCCAGGGCGAGCGAGGAGATCCACTCGCCACCGGTCTTGATCACATCCTTGATGCGGTCGGTCACGCGCAGGTAGCCGCTGCCATCGATGTTGCCGATGTCCCCGGTGTGCAGGTAGCCGCCGGCCCATAACGCCGTCGAAGCGTCAGGATTGTGCAGATAGCCGTGGGTGAGCCAGGGCGTGCGCACCACCACTTCCCCGGTGGCGATGCCATCGTGGGCAACATCATTCATGCGTTCGTCGACGATGCGCAGGTCAACCAGCGGCACCGGAATGCCGGCCTTGGTGCGCAGGGACAGCTCCTCGTCCGGGCCGTCCACGGCGTCGGCATCGATCTGCGCGAGGGTGAGCAGCGGGCAGGTTTCGGACATGCCGTAGCCGCCGAAGATGTCGATGCCACGGGCCAGTGCCTGCTGCGCCAGTGCCCGCGGTAGTGCCGCACCGCCGATGATCACCTTCCAGCGGCGCAGGTCGGTATCGGCAGCGGCGGGATGGCCCAGCAGCATATGCAGGATGGTCGGCACGCAGTGCGAGAACGTCACCTTCTCGCGGGCGATCAACGCCAGCAACGCGCCCGGCAGGTAGCGACCGGGGTAGACCTGCTTGATGCCCAGCAGCGTGGCCACGTACGGCATGCCCCAGGCATGGACATGGAACATCGGCGTGATCGGCATGTAGACATCGTCGCGGTGCAGGCGGCCCTGGCTGGACGCGCTGCCGAGGGCTGCCATCGCCGCAAGCGAGTGCAGTACCAGTTGCCGATGGCTGAAGTACACGCCTTTGGGCAGGCCTGTGGTGCCGGTCGTATAGAACGTGGTGGCGCGGGTGTTCTCGTCGAAGTCCGGGAAGCGGGTGATGGGCGTGGCCTCGCGCAGCCCGGCCTCATACTCGGTCACGAAGCCCGCTGGCAGCGGGCCCTCATCATCATCCAGCAGGATGCGCGTGCGCACGTCCGGCAACTGTTCTTCGATGGCGTCCAGCACCGGCAGGAACTCGCGGTTGGCCAGGATCACCCGCGCACCGCTGTGATTGAGCGTATAGGCAATCTGCTCGGGCGCCAGGCGGATGTTCACCATCATCAGCACCGCTCCGATCATCGGCACGGCGAAATAGCTCTCCAGGTAGCGGTTGCTGTCCCAGTCCATCACCGCCACGGTATCGCCGCGCTTTACCCCCAGTGAGGTCAGCAGCCCGGCCAACTGGCCGATGCGCGCCTGCAGGGTGCGGTAGTCGAAGCGGACCTTGTCGCCGTAGACGATCTCCTGCCGTGGACGCACTGCCAGAGGTGTCAGCAGCAGCTGCTTGATCAGCAGGGGGTAGGCATGAGGCTCGGCGGCGGGCGCGTCTGCGGCGGTGGCGAATGACATGTGATCTTCCTGATGGGGCGGCGCGTCAGCGGCCGGGGGGCGCGGGAATGGACAGCTGCTCGCGCAGCAGCGGCGCTTCCGCGCGTGGGCTCGGCTGGATGAGTGCATCCTGCGGCAGCGCTCGCGCTGGATCTTCAAGGTGTTCCCACACCTGGTCCATCGCCGCGAACAGGTAGGGCAGCAGCGGGACGTAGCGCTTCCGGTAGTCCGGGAAGGCCAGCAGCGAGTCGAAGTGCTGTGCCTTGTTCACCCGCCAATAGGCGATCTGCGCCCCGGCCTTGCGGGCAAGTGGCACGTAGCGATCACTGGTCATGCTGATCGGTACCAGCCCGTCGTCCAGGCCATGGATGACCACGATCGGCAGGCCGCGACGCGGCGCCTTGGCAGTCGCTGCGGCGATGCCGGCGCGTACCCGTCGGGCATCGGCGCTGTCGCCCTCGCCGAGTGCACGCAGGCAGTTCAGGCCACGCAGCGGATCAGCTGCTGCCCCGGTGGCATTGCCGTCCACCAGAACCACGCCGCTGCCCGGCGGGATGCCACTGCCCTCGCTCCACCAGGTTGCACGAACCTCGGCCGTGGCCGCGTGGGGTCTGCCGTCGGTGCCGGCGGCCGAGAAGCTGTACGCGCAGGGATGTTCGCCCGTGGCGTAGCGTCCATAGGCTGACGAGTAGGTCGCTGCGATGGCGCGCCACAGATCGAAACCGGTGGAGAATGCACCGGCGCGAAGTGCATCGGCGCTCAAACCCGCGTCGAGCAGCTGCTGCCGTGCCGACCGTGCCTGTGCTGCAGTGTCATCGCCTTGCACCAACCCAGCGGATTTCAACGTGGCACATCGCTGGGTCCACCCCGGCACGGCCTGCGCCCGCATCGGCGGTTGTGGCAGATCGTCCTCCGTCAGCAGGGCACAGGGCATCAGCAACGCGGCCTGGGTGACGAAGTCATACAACGCTGGTGCGCCGGCCACCGAGACATTGGGTTCGCCGGCCACCATTGCATCGAACCAGTCGCCTTCGATCTCCGCCGCGCGCAGCACGGCGCCACCGCCGTTGGATACGCCCACGCCCAGCGTGCGTGTATTGGCCGCAGTGAACGGGGCCGATTGCGGATAGGCGCGGTCCAGCGCCTGCAGGCCGAACTGCAGCGCCTGCAACAGATGGCGGCCCCAGTCCGCTTCCGGGTTGTCACCGGAATGGGCATGTTTGAAGGCGATTCCCTGCGTGGCTGTCGCACCCGCAGGAATGAAGGCCAACGCGCCTTGGCTGGCTGGCGTGCCGTCTGCCTGGAAGCCGGCCTTGGCGTCCAGATCGTAGTAATCACTGCCGGCGCCCTTGTCGGTATAGGCGACCGCGCAGCCATGTGCCAGGCCCCAGCTGCCGGCAACCGCGATCGCGCCATGGATGCCACGCGAGCCGGAAGATGCCGCGACGACCAGGCAGCGCCGCGCGGCGTCGAAGCTGTCGGGCACCTGCACCAGCACGCGGTGGGGATGGCGCGCGCCGGGAACGCGCGCATAGGCGGAGAATTCGCGGCCGGGTACCGCCTGCAGGCTGCCGTAGACATCGCCAAAGCCGCCGCCGGGTGTCAGGTCGGCGATGCCGCGCCAGCTGCTCCAGATCGCACGACGCCGTGCTTCCTCGGCCGTGGGCTGGGCCGGGTTGGCAAACGCCGGCGCGGTGGCCGAGCGCAGGGCGTCGATGCCCAGGCCTGCGGTCAGCAGTTCGTCGCTGCCGCGATGCGCGGTTTCCCGCCACTGCTCGAACACCGGAACAGCGGTAGTGGGGCGGGGCGGGGCGGCGTGGGTGCTGGAGATGCTGCCCAGAAGCAATGGCAGCGCGGCGCACAGCAGCATGACGGGGCGGTGGATGTTCATTGCTCCACCCTAACCATCCGGGCGGCGCACGCCAGCGTACCTTGGTACCCGTGCCCAGGCGCAGGCGATTTGCTAACCTCGGCTGGACATGCCGACCCTGCTCATCGCCGATGACCACCCCTTGTTCCGCGCGGCGCTGCATCGCGCCGCCGAAGAGGCGGTGGCTGACCTGCAGATCAGCGAGGCCGATTCGCTGCACGGCGTGCTCGAAGCGATCGAGAGCCAGCAGATCGATCTGATGCTGCTGGACCTGCACATGCCGGGCAACCACGGCCTGGCCGGACTGGCGACCATACGCGCGTTGCAACCGGGGCTGGCGATCATCATCGTTTCGGCCAATGAAGAGCCGCACGTGATCCGCCGCGCCATCGACCTGGGCGCAGCCGGGTACCTGCCCAAGAGCTCTGGCCTGACCGACCTGCAGTCCGCACTGCAGACCGTGCTGGAAGGTGAGCGCTGGATACCGGCGCTGCTGCGCGAGCCGGTGGCGCGGGTGGCGCCCTTCAGCAAGGACGCCGATCTTGCCGCGCGCTTGTCCAGCCTGTCCGCGCATCAGTACAAGGTGCTGAGCCTGGTGGCCGAAGGGCTGCTCAACAAGCAGATCGCCGACCGGCTGGGCGTGCAGTTGCGCACGGTCAAGGCACACATGACCCGCATCATGGGACGACTGGGCGTACGCAATCGCGCGCAGGCCATCCGCGTGCTGCACGAGATGGGGTTGACCGACCCATCCCGGCAGATCGAAGACGCGCAGGACGCCTGAACCTTCGTCAGGTCCTTTCCGTGCTGGCCGTTGCCAGCAGATGGTTGATCGCCCAGCGCAGCGCCAGCGGCTTGAACGGTTTGTTCAGCAGTGACAGGCCCACACTGCGCACCGCCTCGCGCGTGTCATTGCCGGTATCGGCGCTGAGGATCACCGTCGGCCGCGCGCCATGTACGGTGACGAGGCGCTTCCACAGTGCGACGCCGGTATCGCCCTCATCAAGGTGGTAGTCGAACAGCCACAGTGCCGCCTCATGTGCGGACGCGCCCAGCGCAGCGACATCGCGCGCCGCGATGACATCGCAGCCCCAGGCAAGCAGCATCAGCCGCATTGCCTCCAGCGCCTCCGCATCGTTGTCGACCAGCAGCACGCGGATGCCCTTGATGCTGCTGTTGCCAGCGGCGGGTTCGGTGCGTGGGGCCTCAGGCGGCGCTGCACGCGCCACGGTGATGGAAAAGGCCGAGCCGCGATCCAGTTCGCTTTGCAGTTCCAACGGTGCATGCAGCAGGTCGGCAATGCGGTGCGCGATGGTCAGGCCAAGACCGAGGCCCTGGCCATTGCTGCGGTCGCCACGGTGGAATTCCTCGAACACCACGGCTTGTTGCTCCGGCGCGATGCCGGGGCCGCTGTCATGCACGCCGATCGACAGTGCCTGGCCGTGCCGGCGAACGCCCAGCAGTACGCCGCCACGGCGGGTGTAGCGGATGGCGTTGGCCAGGAAGTTCTGCAGTACGCGGCGCAGCAGCAACGGGTCGCTGTGCACCCACGCGCGGGTGCGCACATGGCGGAACTGCAGGCCGCGCGCCGCGGCCAGCACCGCGAACTCCTGCGCAAGCGGCTCCAGCACGGTCGACAATGCGAACGGGCGCGGATCGGCCACCAGGCCACCGGCTTCCAGTCGCGAAATATCCAGCAGGCCCGACAGCAGATCGTCGGTGGAATCCAGCGCGCCGCGAATCTGGCGCAGGAAACTGTCCAGGAATTCCGATTCGATGTGCTGCGACATGGCGTCGGTCAACAGCTGCGCCGCATGCAGGGGCTGGATCAGGTCATGGCCGACTGCGGTCAGGAAGCGGGTCTTGGCTACGTTGGCCCGCTCGGCTTCATGCACGGCCTGTTCAAGCCGGGCGGTGCGGTCCTGCACGCGGCGCTCCAGGGTTTCGTTACTGCGCTTGAGCGCGTCCTCTGCCCGCCGGAACGCGGTGACATCGGTGAAGGTGGCCACATAGCCGCCACCGGGCATTGGGTTGCCTCGGATCTCAACGATGGTGTTGTCCGGGAAAATCCGCTCGGAAAGGTGCGGCGTGCCGCGCCGCATGTGCACCACCCGCCGCTGCAACGCCTTGTCGCGCGAGTCACCAGGGGTGTCGCCGATCTTCAGCTGTCCCAGTGCCCACGCCGTCAGGTTCGACACCGGCTGCCCCACCTGCAGCAGCTCCGGCGGGAACTTGAACAGCGCGGCGTAGCGGCTGTTCCAGGCCACCAGCTGCAACTGCGCATCGACCACGCTGATGCCCTGGCTCATGTTCTCCAGGGCGGCCTCCAGCAGGCGTTGGTTGAAGCGCAGCACCTGGGTGGCTTCACCGACCGCGCGGGTAACAGCGTCCAGCGGCGCAGCGCCACCATCGCGTGCCGCCTCCACCAGCAGCCGCGCCATGCCTGCACCGACCACGGCGGTCAGTTCGCGCTCGATGGCAGTCACCCGGTCGTCGTCCAGCATCTGCCCGGCGTGCCCGTCCATCAGCTGGCGTGCCCGTTCCTGGCCAAGGAAGCGCCCAGCCGTCTTGCGCAACGACGCAGCAGCCACCGCGTCGCGCTGCCGAGGCACAGAAGGACGCACCGCGCGCGACACCAGCACCACGGTTACCAGGTTGACCGCCAGGCTGGCGCCCATGCTGATGGCGATATGGCCCGGCTGCATGCGCAGCGAGAACATCGCCAGCCAGTGCAGTCCGTCGGGACCGGCCGACGCCAGCGGCGCAGGGAGCACCATGGGCAGCAGCACCAGCCACAACCAGACCAGCGAGCCCAGTACGATGCCGGCGATGATGGCCGGGGAGGGCGTGCGCGGACGGTACACCGCCAGCAACACCGCCGGTGCCAGCTGCGAGAGCGCGGTGAACGACATCAGGCCGAAATCGCTGAGCGCCTCGGTGCCGCTCATCGCACGGCTGTACAGCCACGACATCAGGAACACGGCGAGAATGCCGGCGCGCCGGAAGGCCAGCACCCGCGGTCGTAGATCCGCGCCGGTGTTGAAGCCGTTGACGCCGCTCAGCAGGCGCGAGCCCACACCGTGGTTGCCGAGCATGATCGACAGGGTCAGCCCGGACAGGATCATCATGCCGGTGGCGGCACTCAGACTGCCCAGGTATGCCAGCAGTGCCAGCAGGTGATGGCCGCGCTCCTGCGGCAGGGCCAGCACGTACAGATCCGGCGTCATCGAGGGCGGCAGCTGCGCGGCACCGGCCAGTGCCATCGGCACCGACGGCAGGCCGATCAACAGCAGGTAGACCGGGAACAGCCAGCGCGCCGTCTTCAGGTCCGATGACTGGCGCAGCTCGACCACGCCCACATGGAACTGATGGGGCAGGGTGAACGCGGCCATGGCACCGAGCGCCACCATGGTCAGGTAATCCGGCACCACCGCCGGCGGCGGCAGGTGCGCCATCTTCTCAAGCAGCGGCGTGCCGGCCTTGTGCACCGATAGCGCGGCATACAGGCCAATGGCCAGCAGTGCCGTCAGCTTCAACAGTGATTCCAGGCCCAGCGCGACCACGATGCCGCGGTTGTGCTCGGTCGCCGACGCCTTGCGTGCACCGAACAGGGTGGTGAACGCCGCCATCGTCAGCGCGAACCAGAACGACACGTCCAGCTGCCAGCCAACGGGTGCGAACTGATCACCGAGCAGGGCGGCAAGACCCTGGCTGACCGCTTTGAGCTGCAGCGCGATGTAGGGAATGATGCCGAACAGCGCGACCAGGGTGATGGTGATGCCCAGCCCTTGGTCGGCGCGCAGGCGCGCGACCACCAGGTCGGCGATGGTGGCACTGTTGTGCTGTTTGGCCAATCGGCCCAGCCGCACCAGGAACGGCAGGCCGAAGGCAAAAATGAGGGCCATGCCGATCAGTGTCGGCGGAATCGGGAAGCCCCATTGCACGCCCTGCGAGGCAGCCCCGTAGTAGGTCCACGCCGTGCAGTGCACGCCCAGTGACAGCGCGTAGATGGCTGGCCATACCTTCGACAGCCGATGCCCCTGGCGTTCCCCCCACAGGGCGACGCCGAACAGCAGCACGGTCCACGCGATGCAGGCGAACAGGACGATGGAGGGCGTCAACATCGCTCCAGTGTAGAGAGAACCGCGGCCGGCGGGCAGCCGGCCCGCCCCGCGCGGGAGGACGGTGCGGCGCTAGTCGGCGAGCACGATCAGCGACAACTGTTCGGCGACCACGGCTGTCTCGCCGGCGGGAGCCACTTCCACGGTCTTGTGCTGGGTTAGCAGCCACTGCCCGGGCCTGCGCGCTTCCAAGGACATCAGCTGCGAGCGCACCCGTACCTCGGAACCGCTCGGCACCGGCGCCAGGAAGCGGACCTTGTTCAAGCCGTAGTTCAGTACGTGGGCGATGCCGGGAAAACCGGCCAGGGCCCCCACGTCGTCCTCTACGGTAAGCGAGAGCAGAAGGAACCCATGGGCGATGGTCTGCCCGCCCGGCAGGCCGGTCCGTGCGCGGGCAGGATCGGTGTGGATCCAATTGTGGTCACCGGTGGCCTCGGCGAAAGCATCGATGCGCGACTGCGCGATGCGCGTGCTGCCGCTCAGCCGCTCGCTTGCCGCCCATTGGTGCAGGGCCTGCAGGGCGGCAGGCAGCGCATCCCTCGACACGCCGGAACTCATCGCACGCGCTCCAGCAATGCCAGGATCGCGTCACGCGCCTCGGGCTCGGACAGCATCGGTGCATGACCCACCTCCGGTACTTCGACGAGGCGGGCGTTGGGCGACGTGGCGGCCATCTGCTGCGCGACATCGGCAGGCAGGATGTCCGACAACGCCCCACGAACCACCAGCACCGGCACGCGTGCGGTCAGCCCACGCACCGCGCGCCACAGCACCGGGCGCAGCAGCCACAGCAGCCACGGCCGGGTGGTGCGGATCACCGCGGGGTCGTAGTCCAGTTCCAGCAGGCCATCGCTGCGCTGGCGGAACGTGCGTACGGCCATCGCCCGCCAGTCGTCGACGGTGAAGCGCGGAAACGCGGCCTTGCCGATGGATTCCACATAGGTCGTGGCCTGTGCCAGGTCCATCGGTGGCACGGGCTTGCCGGCGTACTTGCCGATCCGCGCCAGCGCTTCGCGCGGCACCTTGGGGCCGGCATCGTTCAGAACTGCCGCGGCGATCAGCCCGGGCGCACGCGAGGCCAGGGTGATGGTGACCAGCACCCCCAGCGAGGTGCCGACGAATACCGCCTTGTCGATGTTCTGCGACCGCAGCAGCGCCACCATGTCGTCGGCATAGGTGCGCGGGTTGTAGCTGGACGGGTCCGATGCGCGTTCCGAACCTGCGCGTCCTCGCAGGTCAACCGCGATCACCCGCCAACCCGCAGCAGTCAGCGATGCGGCCAGCGCATCGAAGTCGGCGCCATTGCGGGTCAGGCCGGGGATGCAGACCACGGTGCCGCGCGCCGGCTGCGCGCCTGCAGGAGCATGGTCACGCGCATGCAGGCGCAGGCCATCGTCACTTTTCCAGTACAGATCATCGTAAGACGGTGTCATGCAGAAGCTTCCTAGAAATCGTAACGGACGCTGAGGCTATATTGGCGCGGCGGCCCATAGAAACCAATCAGCGTGCCGACCGCCGGAATGTTGTAACCGGTGGTGCGGTATTCCTTGTCGGCCAGGTTGGTACCCTGCAGCGAGAAGGTCCAGGCGTCGTCAAGCTTCCAGGTCACGCCGGCATTGACCAGCCCGTAGCCGTCCTGGCGGATCACCGGGCTCAGATCGGTGGTCGGCCACACTTCACTCTGGTAGCTGTAGCTCACCCGTGCGGACAGGTTGCTGCCATTGGCCAGGTCGGTGCGGTACTCCACGTTCAACGCGCCCGAGAAGTCCGGTGCGTTGGTGAACTTCATCTGCTTGGCCACGTTGACGCCGCGGTCCAAGTACTCGTCATACTTGGCATCCAGCCAGGCCAGGTTGCCGGAGATCAGCCAGTGCTGGCTGGGCAGGTACTGGTACTCGATTTCCAGGCCGTTGATGGTGCCGGCGCCGGCATTGGTGAAATCGCCGAAGAAGGCATCGTCGACACCGTCGCCGTTGGTATCGATGCCGGTGAACACCGACAGCTGGATGTCCTTGTACTTGTTGTGGAACGCCGACAGGTTCAGGAACAGGCGCTGGTCGAGGAAGGCCATCTTGCTGCCGATCTCGAAGCTGTCGACCGTCTCGTCATCGAACGGCTCGGCCGAGCGTGGCACGGCAACGGCATTGGCGCGGATGTTGTAGCCGCCGGACTTGAAGCCACGCGTAGCCAGGCCGTAGACCATGATGTCCGGGGTGATCTGGTAGTCCAGCGACACCTTGGGCGAGACGTTCTTGAAATTGGTCTTCTTGTCGAAATCGGCGGCGACCGCAATCGGACGGGTGAACGTCGCATCGGAGTAGAAGCGGTTGAGCACGATCGCGCGCTTGTCCTCGTCGGTGTAGCGGGCGCCGACGTCCAGCTTCAGCTTGCTGGTCAGGTCGAACGTCCAATCGGCATACAGCGCGATGCTGTCGGTGAGCACCTTGCCACGAGTGTCGCCGAACTGCAGGTTGAAGAAGTTGTTGCGGATCTGTCCACCGGCCTCGCCACTGAACTGGTACAGGCCCACCACGCCGCGCACGCGGCCGCCGGCATCGTAGTTCAGCTGCACCTCGTTGCTGACCTGGTCGTCATGGTAAGTGCCACCTACATCGGCCAGCTTGACCGGCGTGCTGTCGAAGTCGATGTTCGCGTCGCTGTCCGACTCGCGCTTGGCCACCACGTACTTCAATGCAACGTCTTCGCTGGGCCGCCAGTTCACCGTGGCCGAGGCGCCCTTGGTCTCCACGCTGTTGAGGTTGCGCATGCCCGAGCGGATGTCGTAGCGGTCATCCATCGGCGGGTAGGCGCGCACGAACGGGTTGGGTGCCAGCATCTTCGAGCCACGCATGCCGGACTGGTCATCGATCCAGTCCAGGGCGAACTGCACGTCGAAGTCGTCGCCCGCATACGCACCCAGGTTGAAGCGTGCGGCATTGATCTGCTTGTCACTGACCGGCTGGTTGGTGAAGGTGTTCTCGCCGAAGCCGTCACGATTCATGCTGGCCACCGCCACGCGCGCGCGCAGGCCGCTGTCGGCCCCGCCGATCGGGCCGCCGATCGCCGCCTTGGCGTCCAGCTGGCTGTAGTTGCCCACGGTGATCTGGGCGAAGCCTTCGGTCTGGGTGGGCAGGCCGCGCGAGATGTACTTGATGGCACCGCCAATGGTGTTCTTGCCGTACAGCGTGCCCTGCGGACCGCGCAGCACCTCGATGCGCGAGACATCGAACACGTCCAGCAACGCGCCCTGCGGACGGGCGATGTAGACGTCGTCCAGGTAGATGCCCACGCCCGGGTCAGCACCCCAGGTAGGGTCGGACTGGCCGATGCCGCGGATGTAGGCGGTGACCGTGCTGCTGGCGCCGCGCGCCGCGTAGATGGTCAGGTTGGGGACCTGTCCATCAAGGTCGCTGATGTCCTGGACGTTCATCTTGTCCAGGGCTTCGGACGTAAATGCGGTGACGGCAACCGGCACCTCCTGCAGGGTCTCCTCGCGCTTGCGTGCGGTCACCGTGATGCTGTCCAGGTTGGTGGCCGAAGCGGTGCGGGCGGCTGCCGGCGTGCTCTGCGGTGCGTCCTGCGCCAGAACCGGCCCGGTGGCCAGCAGTGTGCCGATCATCAGGCTCAAGCAATTCCGTTTCATTCGGTCCTCCCCCAAGGCATGTACGCGGCGAATGGCCCATTGCCACCCATGGACGCTAGGCTAGCGGCGCGGTTGCGCACCGGCGAGTGGACCTAGGTCCAGTCGGCAGCGGTCGCCAGATCCGGATACTGGGCGCGTCCCCACCCGGAAGCGCCGTATGTCGTTACTGATCGTACTTGCAGCGCTGGCCTTCCTCATCCTGGTGGCCTACCGCGGTTACAGCGTGATCCTGTTCGCGCCCATCGCCGCGCTTGGCGCAGTGCTGCTCACCGATCCCTCGCTGGTGGCACCGATGTTCACCGGCTTGTTCATGGACAAGATGGTTGGCTTCCTCAAGCTCTACTTTCCGGTGTTCCTGCTGGGCGCGGTGTTCGGCAAGCTGATCGAACTGTCCGGCTTCTCCCGCTCGATCGTGGGTGCGGCGATCCGCTTGTTCGGACCGCAGCGGGCGATGCTGTCGATCGTGCTGGTGTCGGGCCTGCTCACCTACGGCGGCGTGTCATTGTTCGTGGTGGTGTTCGCGGTCTATCCGTTCGCGGCCGAGATGTTCCGCCAGAGCGACATCCCCAAGCGCCTGATTCCGGCCACGCTGGGAGTGGGCGGCTTCAGCTTCACCATGGACGCATTGCCGGGCACGCCGCAGATCCAGAACATCATCCCGACCACGTTCTTCGGCACCGATACCTGGGCGGCTCCGGTGCTGGGTACGCTGGGCAGTGTGTTCGTGCTTGCGGTGGGCATGGCCTACCTGGAGTGGCGCCGCCGCGCGGCGGTGCGCAGTGGCGAGGGCTACGGAGACCCGGCCACCTTGGTGAACGAGCCGGCACCGTTTGCAGGCACCCGTCTGGCCCACGCGGGCATTGCCGTGCTGCCGTTGCTGCTGGTGTTTGTGTCCAACAAGCTGTTCACCCTGGGCATACCGCACTGGTACGGTGCGGAGCACAGCTTCGTGCCGTCGATCATGGGCAGCGCCGCGCCGGTGGTGCAGGGCGTGGCGAAGATCACCGCAATCTGGGCCGTGCTGGGGGCGCTGCTGGTTGGCATCCTGTCGGTGCTGGCGCTGGCCTGGCGCCCGGTGGTGACCCAGTTTGCCGAAGGCACCAAGGCGGCGATCGGTGGTGCCGTGCTGGCAGCCATGAACACCGCCTCGGAATATGGCTTCGGCGCGGTCATCGCCGCGTTGCCTGGCTTCATGGTGGTGGCCAACGCGCTGGGGGCGATCAAGGACCCCCTGCTGCATGAAGCGGTCACCGTAACCGGTCTTGCCGGCGTCACCGGCTCTGCATCGGGCGGCATGAGCATCGCCCTGGCGGCAATGTCGGAGACCTTCATCGCCAACGCGCAGGCTGCCGGCATCCCGATGGAGGTGCTGCATCGTGTTGCCGCGATGGCATCGGGCGGCATGGACAGCCTGCCGCACAACGGTGCAGTCATCACCCTGCTGATGGTCACCGGGCTGACCCATCGGCAGGCCTACAAGGACATTTTCGCAGTGACCATCATCAAGACCCTCGCGGTGTTCGTGGTGATCGGCATCTACTACGCCACCGGCTGGGTTTGACAGCGGCGTCGCAGCACCCTCTGGAAGGTCGGTCCACGAGGATTTCCGGTACCACTTCATCCACGACTCACGCATGAGGATCTGGTCATGAAATCTGGAATCGATTCAATCAAGGCGCTGATGCTGCTGCTGTGCACCTGGCTGGCCACCACGGGCGCCGCCTCTGCGGCAGACCCACCCGGGCATTGGGACGTTGGCCTGTACGGCAATCTGTTCGGTGCCCGCGAGTACCAGGTGTGGGTGCCGGCCGGCTACGACGAAACGCGGCCATTGCCCCTGTTGCTGGTGCTGCACGGCTGCGTGACCGGTCCGAACCTGATGGGCGAGGCCTCCGGCTTCAACGAGGTGGCCGACACCGAAGGCTTCATCGTGGTCTACCCGCGGCAGAACGTAACCTCCAACCCCGCACGCTGCTGGAACTGGCAGCTGCCGATCAACCAGGCACGCGACAGTGGCGAAGCCTCCATCTTGGCCGGCATCGTGGACAAGGTGAAGGCGGGCTACAGCATCGATCCGCACCGGGTGTACGTCACCGGCATTTCCGCCGGCGGGGCGATGACTTCGATCATGCTGGCCTGTTATTCGGATGTGTTCGCGGCGGGCGCGATCCACTCCGGCGGCATGTACAAGGGCGCGACCACGATTTCCGGCAGCGCCTATGCGCTGTTGGCCGGCAGCATCTACTCACCGGACAGCAACGGGCGGCTGGCCTGGCAGTGCTCGGGCTCGCCGTCGCCGCGGCCGATCCCGGTGCTGGTCTTCCATGGCACCGCCGACGCCACGGTGAACCCGATCAACGGGCAGCAGGCCGTGCGCCAGTTCCTGCAGACCAACGACCTGGCTGACGATGGCGTGGACAACGACTCGGTGAAGTACGTGCCGACCAGCACCTTCCACGGCCAGGTGCCGGGTGGGCGTGCCTACACGGTTGACTCTTACACCTATGGCGGCAGGACGCTGGTGCAGCATTACGTGGTGCAGGGGATGGGGCATGCCTGGAGCGGCAGCCAGTCCGGTTTGCCGTTCACCGATCCCAAGGGCCCGGATGCCACGTTGATTACCTGGCTGTTCCTGAAGGATCAGCAGCGCTGAGTGTGGGGGCACAGGAGCAGGGGAGGCGGCGCCAGTGTGGGAGCGGTGGGCTCCCGCACTGGCGCGCGGCCTTTGCCTCATCCATCCAAGCGTGTCCGCCCGCATGCGCACTCGTGCTCAACCCCGGGCCAGAAGCTCGTCGCGGATGATCTGTGCACCTGCGCTGAGCGCGCGCAGCTTGCCTCGTGCTACGTCACGCGACAGCGGCGCCATGCCGCAGTTGGTGCTGGGGTAGAGCTTGTCAGCATCCACGAACTGCAGGGCCTTGCGCAGCGTGTTGGCCACTTCTTCCGGCGTCTCGACCGTGCTGGAAGCCACATCGATGGCACCGACCATCACCTTCTTGCCGCGCACCAGCTCGATCAGGTCAATCGGCACGTGCGAGTTGTGGCATTCCAGCGAGATGATGTCGATGCTGGACGTCTGCAGCTTCGGGAACGACTCTTCATACTGGCGCCATTCCGAACCCAGCGTCTGCTTCCAGTCGGTGTTGGCCTTGATGCCGTAGCCGTAGCAGATATGGACCGCGGTTTCGCACTTGAGCCCTTCGACAGCGCGCTCCAGTGCAGCGACACCCCAATCGTTCACTTCGTCGAAGAACACGTTGAAGGCAGGCTCGTCGAACTGGATGATGTCGACGCCGGCCGCCTCCAGTTCCCTGGCTTCCTGGTTGAGGATCCCGGCGAACTCCCAGGCCAGCTTTTCGCGGCTCTTGTAGTGCGCATCGTAGAGCGTGTCGATCATGGTCATCGGGCCCGGCAGCGCCCATTTGATCGGCTGCGTAGTCTGCCTGCGCAGGAACTTCGCATCTTCCACAAACACCGGCTTCGGACGACTCACCGCACCCACCACGGTGGGCACGCTGGCGTCGTAGCGGTCGCGGATGCGGACGGTTTCACGCTTCTGGAAATCGACGCCACTGAGGTGTTCGATGAAGGTGGTGACGAAATGCTGCCGTGTCTGTTCGCCGTCACTGACGATGTCGATGCCGGCGTGCTGCTGTTCCTGCAGGGACAGGCGCAGGGCATCCTGCTTGCCTTCAATCAGGCCGTCATCCTGCAGCTTCCAGGGCGACCAGAGCTTTTCGGGCTCGGCCAGCCAGGAGGGCTTGGGCAGGCTGCCTGCGGTGGAGGTGGGGAGCAGTTTCTTCGTCGACATTGTGTCTTGTGTCCTGAGGGGCGAATGGAAAAGCGGTGGATCAGCGGGCGGCCCACTGCTCAAGCACGGCGCGGTACGGCTTGATGAAGTGTTCTTCGGTGAACCGGCCTTGCTTGACCGCCAGCTGGCTGCGTTCTTCGCGGTCGTAGACGATGCGGGTGGACGAATAGTCCTGGTGCTTCAGGCTGGGCTGGTAGACCTTGCCCGCTACGGAATTGGCGTTGTAGATCTCGGGGCGGTAGATCTTCTGGAAGGCCTCCATCGTGCTGATGGTGCCGATCAGTTCCAGGTTCGAGTAGTCGCCCAGCAGGTCACCCTGGAAGTAGAACGCCAGTGGCGCGACGCTGCCTGGCGGCATGAAGTAGCGCACCTGCAGCCCCATCTTGTCGAAGTACTGGTCGGTGGGGGAGAACTCGCCTTGCCGATACTCGACGCCCAGGATGGGATGGTGGTTCTCGGTGCGATGGTAGGTCTTGCTGCTGGACACGCTGATGCAAATCACCGGCGGCTTGCTGAAGTGCGCACGGTAGGCGTCGGACGCCAGGAAGTGCTTGAACAGCTTGCCATGAAGATCGCCGAAGTCCTCGGGAATGCCGAAGGTGGCCTTGCCTTCGTTGCTGGCGGGCAGCACGACGCTGAAATCGTAGTCGCGGACGTAGGAGGAGAAATTGTTGCCGACGATGCCTTCCGTGCGCACGCCGGTACGCGTGTCGACGATGGTCGGCCGCAGTACCTCGATCAACGGGAACGTATCGCTGCCGTCGCTGCCATCGATGTGCATCTCCACCGAGATGATGTCCAGCTCGACCGCGTAGCGATCCGCGCTGGGGTTGTCCCAGTGCGCCAGATCGTTGAAGCGGTTGTTGATCATGCCGAGCGTGTTGCGCAGGTTTTCCTGGCGGGATTCGCCGCGGGCCAGGTTGGCGAAGTTGGTGGTGATGCGCGTGCCGTCAGCGGGCTGGTAGTCCTCGTTGAAAGGAATACGGGTGATGCTGAAGGTGAAGTTCTCGGTCGTCATGGGCGGCGTTCCGGGTTGCGGGGGTGACATCCGAATGCAGGTCGCTGGCATTCGGCATTCAGAGGACTGCAGCGGCCTCGGTAACGGCAGGTGCTGCACGATGGGAGAGGGCAAGCAGGGGCATCGCTCGCTGCACTGCCAGCCGCGCCCGCTGCATCAGGGCCTCGTTCTGCACGCAGCCGTCTGCGAAATCCTTGTCGGTTGCGTAGACACCCAAGGGCAGGGTTCGCGCCTGGAAGAAGCTGAAAAGCGGTCGCAGCTGGTGGTCGATCACCAGCGCGTGGCGTTCGCTGCCGCCAGTGGCGGCCAGCAGGATCGGGGTATCGACCAGCGCGTCCTGGTCGATGAAATCGAAGAAGTGCTTGAACAGGCCGGTGTACGAACCGCGGTAGACCGGCGTAACCACCACCAGCACATCGGCCCGCTCGACAGCGGCCAACTGCCGCTCCACGGTTTCGGGCAACTGCGAGCGCCGGAGCGCACCGGCCAGTTGTGGCGCCAGTTCACCCAGTTCAATCAGGTGCTGATCGCAGGGGACGCCTTCGCCGATCAGGTCCAGCAGGTGCTCGGCCAGGGTCGCGGCCCTTGAGGGGCGCTGCAGCCCGCCGGAAACGGCGACGATACGGAGGGGGCGGGTCATCTCTTCGCTTCAGCAGGGGAGGGGCTGCTTCGGGGTGACCTGCAGGGGCGCAGTCCTGCGTGCCGGCTGGGTAGCCGCGCTGGCAGGGATCCGAAGGCATGAGCCGATGCTAGCCAGCCCTTCCCATGACGTAAAATGGTATTACTTCACCAATCCATGAGTGAGATTCATCGTCATGTTGGAGCGGATCCATCTCAGCATCGTGCAGCAGGTCGAGCAGCAGGGGTCGCTCACGGCCGCCGCCGGCGTGCTGAACCTGACCCAGTCAGCCCTGAGCCACAGCATGAAGAAGCTGGAGCAGCAGTTGGGCACCAACGTCTGGTTGCGCGAAGGCCGCAGCCTGCGCCTGACCCAGGCGGGCCAGTACCTGCTGGCGGTGGCCAACCGGGTGCTGCCGCAGCTGGACCTGGCCGAGGAACGGCTGGGCCAGTTCGCGCAGGGCGAGCGTGGCGCGCTGCGCATCGGCATGGAATGCCACCCCTGCTACCAGTGGCTGTTGAAGATCGTCTCGCCCTATCTGGCCAGCTGGCCCGACGTCGATGTGGACGTCAAGCAGAAGTTCCAGTTCGGCGGCATCGGCGCCCTGTTCGGCTATGAAATCGACCTGCTGGTCACGCCCGACCCGCTGTTGAAGCCGGGTCTGAAGTTCGTCCCCGTCTTCGATTACGAGCAGGTGCTGGTGGTGGCCAAGGGCCACGCGCTGGCGTCGGTCGAGCACGTCAAGCCCCGCCAGCTCAGCCAGGAAGTACTCATCAGCTATCCGGTGCCGTTCGAGCGGCTGGATATCTACAACCAGTTCCTGCTGCCTGCCGGGGTCACGCCCCGGCGCCACAAGGCCATCGAAACCACCGACATCATGATGCAGATGGTGGCCAGCGGTCGCGGCGTGGCCGCCATGCCACGTTGGCTGGTGGAGGAATATGCAGCCCGCATGGACGTGGTACCGGTGCGTCTGGGTGCGAAAGGCATTCCCAAGCAGATCTACCTGGGCGCGCGTGAGGCCGATACCGGTATCGATTACCTGCAGGCGTTTGTCGAACTGGCACGGAACAGCTCCGCAAGCGCCGGCAACCTGCGTGGTGCCGGCTGATGTCAGCAGGCGTTGGCCGCATGGAGCCACTGGCGCAGACCTTCGTCAACGCCTTTTCATTGGAAGTCAGTGCCAAGGCCATGCCTGCGCTGCGCGCCGAAGCCGCCCGCATTGCACGGGGGACGACGATTTCCATTCCCTACCTGCCGAGCGAGGACGATGCTGCGCGTCTGGCGGCGGCACGCAGGGTGCGCGAACTGGGGTTCGAGCCGATGCCGCACCTTTCCGCACGCCGCATCGGCTCGCGGGCGGCGCTGGAGCACTTCATCGAGCGTGCCGTCATCGACGCTGGCATTGACCGCTGTTTCGTGATCGCAGGCGATCTTGCCACGCCTGCCGGGCCGTTCGCCGACAGCACATCGATCATCGAGAGCGGCATTCTCGAGCGCGCCGGCATCAAGGTCGTGGGGGTGGGCGGGCATCCGCAAGGCCATCCGGTGATGACCAGCGCCGAGAGGTGGCGCGTGCTTGAAAACAAGTGCCAGCGTATCGAAGAGCGAGGCATGGCACCGCTGGTCATCACCCAGTTCGCATTCGACGCCGATATCGTTCTGGCCTGGTTGAATGAACTGCGCGCCCGTGGCATCACCCATCCGGTGCTGGTGGGCGTTCCCGGGCCGGCCAGCATCGCGCGGCTTGTACGCTATGCGGCCATGTGCGGCGTCGCTGCAAGCACCTCGATGCTGTCCCGCTACGGCATCTCCATCGGCCGCCTGCTGGGAAGAGCCGGGCCGGACGTGTTCGTGGACCGCCTGGCAGAGGGCTTGACCGAAGCCCATGGGCAGGTCAGCCCGCATCTGTTTCCCTTCGGCGGTATCGCACCGACCATGGAGTGGGTGGAGCACTACCGGATGCGTGCAGGCGATGCGCACACGACCCGCTCACCTGTTGCCGATGAACCGTCATGACACGCATGGGCCTGTCATGGCCGATCACTGCACTCCTCACCCAGCCATTGGCAGAACGCCTGCACATCGGGGCGGTCCTGAGCCCTCTCGCGACGGATCAACCAGAATGCGTAACGGTTCTCCAGCTCCAGGCTGAAGGGTTTCACCAGCCTGCCTTGGCGGAGATCGTCTTCCACCAGCGGCGCCACGCCGAGCGCCACGCCATGGCCGGCCACCGCCGCTTCCTGCGCAAGATAGATGCTGGGGAAGACCGGCCCAGCGCTTGCGTTGACGTTGATGGCGCCGGCGGCCTCCAGCCAGTGTGACCACGCCGGCACGCCGGGGCGGTCCGTGGCACTTTCATCGTGCAACAACGTGCAGTGGCGCAGATCATCAGACCGCTGCAGCCGGCCAGCAGTGCCGGCCAGCAGCGCGGGCGAGCACACAGGGAATACCGGCGCCTTCAACAGCAGCTCAGCACGCACGCCGGTGTAGTTGCCTGCACCGTAGCGGATGCCGACATCGAATCCTCCGCGCAGAAAGTCGGCGTGTTCATTGCCGGTGTCGATGCGCACCCGGACATTGGGGTGCGCATGGTGAAAGCGATGCAGCCTTAGGGCCAGCCATTTCGCGGCGAACGACTCCATGGTTGTCACCCGCAGCTCGTGTGGTGCGCGCGTCCTGGCGCGCTCCAACGCCAGGTCCAGCTGCCCAAGTAGATCGCCGACCGTTGTTGCCAGCGCCGCGCCGTCTGATGTGAGCGCCACGGCGCGGTGATTGCGCTGGAACAGGCTTACGCCCAGATAGGCCTCGAGGTGTTTGACCTGATGGCTGACCGCAGCCGGGGTGACGAACAGTTCGCGCGCCGCCTGATTGAAGCTGAGGTGGCGGGCAGCCGCTTCGAACGTGCGCAGCGCATTCAGTGGGGCAGTGGGGCGGGGTTTCACGGGCACCATCCAAAGCAGGGGCTCTGTCATCGTAGCGCATGAATTTTTCTAACGCGAAGCGTAGAACTACTCGTTTGCCGGGTGCCGCATGAGCTGGTGATGATGCCGATCCTCCCACCCGGAAAGCCCGCCGTGCGAATTCAGGAGCTTGCCCCAGATGTGCTGATGTTCGTCGGTGACCAGGTTGAATCGGTCGCTACCGCCTTCGTCAACGGAGACCAGGTGCTGCTGGTGGACGCGTTGGGCAGCGAGGAGGATGCCGCCTGGTTGCGGGACGTACTGCACGGGCAGATGGGCAAGAGGGTACGACTGGTTGCCGCCACCCATTTCATGAGCGACCACATCTGTGGCATGACGCTGTTTCCGGAGGCGCTGACCCTGGCGCACCGCCATCACCGGCATGCCTTTCTTTCGCAGAACCAACCGGTGGCATCACGCTACCGCGATCCCGATATCGTGTTCGACAATCTCGCCATGCGCTGGGGGCGCCACCAGCTGCGCTTCCTGTACAACCCCGGCAAGACGATGGACCACATGAGCGTGGATGTGCCGAGCGCCGATCTGGTCTGCGTGGGCGACAACATCGTCGGCAACATCGTCTATCTCTCCCGGTCGGACCCGGCGCTGCAGCGCGCCGCCATCGGCCGTATCCAGCAGTTCGGGCGCAGCAGGGTGGTCGGCGGGCATATCGGGGTCTTCGATGCGGCGGTGCTGGGCAATGCACTCCACTACCTGCAGCGGATGCAGGAGATCGTCGTGGATATCCGGCTGCGAACTGCGCCGACGGAGACCACGGCGCTGATGGCAGCCATCAGACTGGAGGATTGCATCGCGTCGGGGGTAACGCCGACGGCATTCGAACGAGAATGGCATGGACACAATCTCACGGCGATCGTCGCGCAGTCGATCTTCTCCCTGGACGCTGCGCTGGCAGCAAGGGAGCAGGCCGCATGAAACACGATGCCGTCAACGCACCGGCGCTGGGCAGTCGCAGACGCTTCCTTGCCCGTTGCGCCGGTGTGGCCGCTGCTGCGCTGGTCCCTGCTGGTTCCGCTGCGCCACCGGCGGAGATGCGCAGCCTGCGGGCCCAGCGATTGGCGTGGGCCGGGGTGCGGCTGCAGTTGCCGGAGAGCACGCTGCTGATTGATCCGCTGGTGAATCCCGCAACGTGGGGCAAGGCATTGCCGGACCGGCTGGTGCCGGTGAACGATGTGCTGGGCGAAAGCCACGTGCTGGTCACCCACACCCACTCCGATCACTTCGATGCAGATGCGGTTGCGGCGGCGCTCAGCAAAGGGGGAACACTCGCATATCCAGCCGGCCTGCAGCCCATGCCGCTACCCGCAGCCGCACGTGCACGGCCGAGCGCGCTGTGGGAGCCCCAATTGCTGGGCGACTTCACTGCAACGCCGGTACCGGCATCGGACGGCTACGGCGATACGCAGGTTTCCTGGGTGGTAGCAGCGGGCGGCCGACGCATCTTCCATGGCGGCGACACCCAATGGCACGGCCATTGGTGGCGTATCGGGCGCCAGTTCGGACCGTTCGATGCGGCCTTCCTCCCCATCAATGGCGCCACGTTCGGCTGGCGCGAGCCCGTAAGTGGCCAGCCTGGCGTACTGACGCCGGAGCAAGCGGTGGCAGCGGCGGCAATCCTCGGCGCACGCACGCTGGTGCCCATTCACTATGGCATCAGCGGAATGGACAACTATGCGGAAGTGGACGACCCGCTCGGGCGGCTTCGCAAGGCAGCCGGTGACCGTGCCGTGGCCGTGCAGGTCGTCGAGCCGGGCGCGTGGCTGACATGGCCGGCGTAGTCCCGTATCCGCGCGTGAATCATTCCTGGCCCTGGGAGAACCCATGAATCGAGCACACTGCATTGCAACCGCCATCGCGTTTTCTTCTTTTTCCATGGCCGCCCTGGCGGCGGAAACCACCAGCCCCAAACGCCCCTCGGTCGAGCAGCTGCAGAAGGTTATCGTCAGCACCTCGCCGGAGACCCGCGTGGATGCTCCCGACAAAGAACGCATCACGGCGCGGCGGATCGATATCGTCGACGAGAACGGAGTGATCCGGATGACGCTCTCGGGCCAGACGCCACCGCCCATCATCGATGGCATCCAGTACAAGCGAGCCTTCAATGTGGCGGGCATGGTGCTGTACGACCACAAGGGCAGCGAGCGCGGTGGCTTCGGAACCGCAGACGTCGAGGGCGGCATGGCCGTACTGGCGCTTGACCACCCGGCCATGGATGCAATTGGCTGGCGCGTGTCGCCCGACGGCGACGTGCGGTTCTCGATCAACCAGGCGCCGCCGCTGATTCGCGAGCCGCGGCTGGACAATCGCCTGATTCCGGGGGTGCAGACGCCAACACGCATCGAGATGGCGGTGGCAGCCGATGGCACCCCCGCCATCGCGCTGAACGATCAACAGGACCGCGCCAGGCTGCGCCTGACCGTAACGCCGGAAGGCTACGGGGCCATCGAGTTCCTGGACGTGCAGGGCAGGGTGATCCATACCCTGGCGCCCGAAGCCCATCGGCAGTGATGGCAGGTTGTCACTGACGCAGCAATCGCCCAACTACCATGGAGCCGGCATGGAAACTGAAATACGGCAGCTCGAAGAAGCGCTGCGCATCGCGATGCTCACCAGCGACGTGGCCGCGCTGGATGGCCTGATTGCAGACGCCCTGATCTTTGTGGGGCCTTCGGGCGAAGTGTTTGGCAAGCAGGATGATCTGGCCCTGCATCGTTCAGGGCGCCAGAAGCTGAGCATGGCCGAATGGCAATCGGTGGAGATTGCCCTGCATGATCAAACCGCTGTTGCACTCACTACTGCGGACCTGGCCGGAACCTTCGATGGCGCAGCCTTCTCTGGCCGCTTCAGGTACTGCCGCTTCTGGGGGAAGACGGCCGGTGTCTGGCAGGTGCTGGGCGGCTCGGTTGTCGCTCTGCCCGCAGCAATGGAGACAATCGCCTAGACAGCCGGCGGTGACTCATGGCCCGGGGTGGACGTTGTTCTCCGCATCCTCCATTCCCGGGCTCACCCGGCGGCCGATGTCCTTCAGCCTTGCCAGCTGGTCGACCATCGACGGTGCATCGTCCAGGCTGCCGACAAAGGTCCACAGGTAGGTCATCACCGCATAGACGTGGCCAGGGGTCACGCCATCGGTCGTGGCGAGGCGGCCGATGGTCAAGGCAAACAGCACCGCAGCAGCCGCACCGACCACCACGAAGGCACCAGCCTCGCGATCGGAGAGCAGGATGCGCAGTCGCGACAGGGTGCGGTAGTGGCGGCGCAGTACCGACGGGCCGACCCGGTCGACCAGCCGGATTTCATGCTCCAGCCGGTTGTTCAGGCGGCCGTGCAACTGCTCGTTGCGGCGAGCGAACGAGGGCAGCAACACCAGCGCACCGAGCAGGGCGATGAGGCTGGCGGCCCCAACCAGGGGTTCGATTGCCAGCAGCATCGCCGCCGCGCCGAACATGGAAACGAGCGCAGTGGCGATGATCGGCACGTGCTTCTCGAAGAAGTCGACGAACTCGCGGGCCAGTACCACCCGCGCCGCCGAGGTGGAGGTAGCCTGGCCCAGGCGCCGCTGCGCCTGCACCACGTTTACCGCCAGATCGGCGTAGATACGGGTGAAGGTGCGTGTATCGACCGCACGGCGGGCGGCGCCTACCAGCCAGAACAGCAGCACCACGCCGGCGTAGGAAATGGCATGGCCGACGTTGCCACGGATGATCGCGTCCACCGCGAAGCCGGCGAACAGCGGATAGGCCAGCAGCAGCGCATTCTCCAGCGCCACCAGCGAAAAGGTGCCAGTGAGCTGCCAGGGGTAGGTGCGCAGGATGGCTTTCAGGGTGGCGGCCGCATTCTGCTGGCCGATGCTGCCGGCTGCGACGGCCGGATCGTGTGGGGGTTTCATGGGGACCTGGGCAGATCGAGGATGGGGCAGGGGATCGATGGAGGCATTTCCCCTGATCGCTGCCAGTATCTGCAGTCCTTTGGAGGGAGCATGGAGGAGCGATGGAGATTGCGTGGAGATGCTGGCAGCGTTCAGCGACGGGCGTGTACCGGCCAGGGGAGCTCGACCCGGGGCGAGGCTCGGCATCCATCGGCAATCGAGCCCCTGCCATCGGGTATCTTAAGAGCCCTTTTCCCACCTCCCTTCAAGCGCCTACGCATGCATGCGAATCCGATGACTGTTCGAAACAGGCGATGGCTCGGCAGCGTGGTCGTATCCGCGGCGTTGTTGGCGGCAGGCTGCGCCAGCGAGAAGGCCGCAACGAAGGATCTCGGGGCGGAGATCGACGAAGTTGCCGCGACGCTGATCCAGCAGCCGCTGCTTCATTCGACCTCGATCGGCGTCGTGTACCGGGGCGAGGAATTCGTCCGTCATCGCGGCAACATGGAAACCGGCAAGCCTGGCCCTCCAACCGATGCGACCCTCTACGAGATCGGCTCGTTGAGCAAGACCCTGGCCGGCACCCTGATGGCCAATGCCGTTCTGGAACACAAGGTCAGTCTGGACGACGACGTCCGGCAGTACCTGCAGGGGGACTATCCGAACCTGCAGTACAAGGGCGAGCCCATCCGCATCCGCCATCTGCTGTCGCACACCAGCGGCCTGCCGAACATGCTGCCGGAACGCGCGAACACGGTGTTGGAGGACTTCACCGATCATCGTACGCCCAGCGAACTCAACACCCTCTATGCACACTACGGCAAGGCTGATTTCTTCAAGGATCTGCACGCCGTCGAGATTGACCGGGCACCCGGCAAGGACTACGCCTACTCCAGTGCCGGAACGGAACTGACAGCGCATATCCTGGAAACCGTCTACAACAGCGACTACGAGTCGCTGTTACGCGGATTCCTTGGCGATTCCGCGGCGATGACGGGTCTCAGAATCAGACTCAGCGACAGCGAAGCGTCCCGGCTTGCGGTCGGCTATCACAGCGACAACCCGATGCCGACCACGCCGATGCCACAGCTGCCGTGGGGCGCCTCCGGGAACGTGAAGGCAACTGTCCCGGAAATGGTGAAGTACCTAAGGTTCCAGCTGGCCAACGGGCCGGTGGTAAAGGAGTCGCATCGCCCTCTGGTCACGTTCGATTCGGAGTTCAGCATCGGCTACTTCTGGAACATCGTTTCCGGTGACCGGCTGAAGGGCGTCTACCATGCGCATCATGGTGGTGTACCGCGGTCGCAGTGCTACATCTACATCGTGCCCAAGTACGATCTTGGCATCTTCATCATCACCAACCAGAGCGGCGACCAGACGGCGCGCGCCATGGAGGCTGCGATCGATGCGCTGGTCGAAAAAATCGCCGCGCTGGAAGCTCTCGCTGGTAATGATGTTTCCCGATAGAGAGGGTGTTTCCCAGCTGTCCGGTGTGGTGCCGAACAGTGTTGGCACCCCAGGCAGGAGCATTGCGCATTGATCACCCGTACGTTGAACAGGATTCTACTGCTCGCAGGCTTGGGGCTTGTCATTGCGCCGAACGCCCCAGCAGCAGAATCGATCCGCAGCACCGTTCCCAGGCAGGATGAAATCGATCAGGCGCTGGCGCTTGTGTCCTGCAAGGCGGATCGCACCGCATTCCGGGCGTTGGCCCATCAATTGCGTGACATCGCAACCCGCGGGAAGCCATCGGGTGGCTGGCAGCCGATCGCCGGCAAGGGTGGGGGTTACAGCAATGCACTGGGCGACATGCCCGGCGTTGTCGCGGAAATGAAGCTTCCAGCACCGGCTCTGGTCTTCGGTCATCCGTCCACGCGGCTGATACTGTCGCGCAGTTCCGTGGTGGCTGTCTTCGATGCAGCCCTTGCTGCAGACCTCACCAAATCGCTTTCCCTCGATGGGCCGGGGACGCAGGGCGAACCCGGAGGAATGCGGGTGGTCCAGTCAGCACCGGAAGCCCAGGGCGATGGCATTGAAGTGATGGCACTGGTGGCCCAGCGCATCGAGGCCGACCCGATGCCGATCGCCGTGGCCGGGTGCCTGTACTTCACCCGGTGAAGTGCGCGACGTTCTCATGGACGGGCCCCTTCCCGGTTTCCGATCTTCGCTCCGGGGCTGTGAACAGAGGGATTCAAGGGCGCGGACCAACCTCGAAATCCTGCGCACGTACGGGCTGTTCGATCCGCAGGAATGCCAGGCTCGCCTTGCGCGGTGAACACTAAACGTCTCGGCGCTCCCCGGTTTCAGACGTGCTTTCCACCCCTTCGTCGGCCACCACGGGAATTGGTCGCGCGTCCATCAGCAGTGTCGATGCGTTTGGCTAGGCTGGATCGATCGACCCCAAGGATGAATGCTTTCGATGAATCGCTGGCTCTTTCTGCTGCTTGCCGCGCTCCCGTTCGCTGCCGGGGCCATCGTCATCCGTGATGATGTCGACGATGGCAGGTACCGCATCGAACGATCTGACTTCCCGGCGCTGGCGGACATGCCAGGAGAGGGGCACGGCGTTCTCATCGCCCCGCGTTGGGTGCTGACCGCAGCGCATGCAGCGCCGATGGAAGGGATGGGAGCAACGATCGCGATCAATGGCAACGCGTATGGCGTTGAACGCGTATTCCTGCATCCCGGCTACCGGAGGATGCCCGAGGCTCTGGGCAAGGAGGCGATGGCAACAGGAAGTCCTTCCCGGATCCATGCCTTCCTGGCGGCCTCGGATGACATCGCGCTGATCAAGCTTGCCGCGCCAGTGACCGATGCCACGCCCGTGGCGCTGTATCGGGGTTCAGCAGAGGTCACGCAGGTCGCCGTCCTGATAGGGAAGGGCGCCACCGGCAACGGTGCGGTTGGCCAGTTGCCGGATGCGCCGCACCGTACATCCCTGCGGCGGGCCCACAACACGATTACCGGCGGCAATCAGCGGTATCTCTGGTACCGGTTCGATCCGCCGCCGCAGGGCCTGCCGCTTGAGGGCGTACTGGGAAGTGGAGACAGCGGTGGTCCGCTTGTGGTCAACGACCACGGCACCTGGCAATTGGTGGGACTGGGGTCCTGGATCACGGCCGTACCCGAGCATGCCCTTGAAGCGGGCTTCTATGGCCAGATGGTCCACAACGTTCGCGTGTCACGCTACGTCGACTGGATCGAGGCCGTCATGCGGCAGGGGGACGATAGCCTGCCGCCCAGTAAAACCGGACGCGCCAATGGCTCACTTGGAAATGGACGCCCGTAACAGGTTCGATCGTGAAATCCCCCACAAACTGGTCTGAAGCGGAGCGCGCGCAGATGTGCCGCGCTCAGCGCTCAGCGCCCCGCGCATGTCGCTGAGGTGGCCCGCGGGGCGGGCACCCGCCACACCTGTTCACCTTCCTCGTCATTGCCCACGTAGAACGCGATGCGCCCATCCTCCTCGCGGCGAAGCGTGGGACTGAACGTGATGGTGTCCATTTCGCCGCCCTTGCCGACGAAGCGCATTTCACCGCCGCAGACAAAGTTCGAGCCGGCCTGCTCTCCCAGCGCACCACAGTTCAGTGGTGAGGATTCGACGCGGAACAACGGCTTTACCCGAGGCTGGATGCGCCCTTGGTCAGCCAGCTCGCAGAAGTGGTCGGCGATGGTGTTGCGCATCTCGGCCTGTGAGGGCATCCATGCGGGGCAGCGGGACGCGTCGTCCTGGCAGCTGCTGGCCGGGGCGGTGGAGGCGGGCTGGGTGGACGGTGCTGCGATCGTCCCGGAAAGCGGCAGCAGGGAAGCTGCGATGGCAAGCAACAGGCGAGTGGAGACGGACACGCGTATCTCTGGTCAGTTGAGCCCGGCATCGTAACGCAGCGCGCTGGCCATCACTCTCCTGGCGTCCCCGGCGGCAGGCTGTCATCACGCTCGTACCAGGATGGAAGCTCCAGCGCGTGGCTTTTGAGCATGGCCTGGATGCACGCGTGCGCCTGGCCCCTTTCTGCGTGCTCGCATTGGTCCAGAATCTCCGCAGCCAGCGTTTCAAACTGCGGCCAGAACTGCGCTGGATGGCGCGACCGCGCCAACCAGTGCATCAGCATCTCGGCCAGCGCATCAAGCTGCACCTGTATTTCAGGGCGCACGTTCATCCCGGGGCCGCACCCAGATCAAGCGCGACGCGGTAGTGATGGCCGTCGTCGCGCAGCAGGACGGTGAGGTCCGGCTGCAGCACGTCATCCACGTGCAGCGTGGGCTGGTCCTGCGCAGTGCGGGTCACCACGAACTCGTAGAAGCTGCGGCCGAAGCGGTAGCTCAGTTCGAATGACGGCCAGTGATCGGGCAGGCACGGTGCCAACGAAAGACGATCGCCCTGCCGACGTATGCCCAGCAGCGATTCGACCAGCAGGCGATACATCCAACCGGCCGAGCCGGTGTACCACGTCCAGCCGCCTCGCCCGACATGCGGAGGTACGGCGTAGACGTCGGCTGCCAGCACATAGGGCTCGACGCGGTAGGTCTGGATCGCCTCCGGGTCCAGCGTGTGACTGAGCGGGTTGATCATGCCGGCCAGCTCCCAGGCACGCACCGCATCGCCCTGCTGTGCGAATGCCATGGCCGCCCACACGGCCGCATGGGTGTACTGGCCGCCATTCTCGCGCACGCCCGGTACGTAGCCACGAATGTAGCCGGGGTCTTCCGGGGTCTGGTCGAAGGGCGGATCGAGCAGCTGGATCAGCTTGGCGTCCTTTCGCACCAGGTGCGTGTACAGCGAATCCAGCGCCTGCGAGGCACGTTCAGGCGCGGCGACGCCTGACAGCACCGACCAGCTCTGCGAAATCGAATCGATGCGGCATTCTTCGTTCTGTGACGAGCCCAATGGCGCGCCGTTGTCGAACCAGGCGCGGCGATACCATGCCCCGTCCCAGGCATGCTGTTCCAGGTTCTGGCGCAGGCTTTCGGCCTGCTGTTGGCACCACTCCGCACGCGGTGCATCGCCATGCGCGTTGGCCAGCCCGATGAAGCGGCGGAGCGTGTCATGCAGGAAGAAGCCAAGCCACACGCTTTCACCGCGCTGCTGGTCGCCGACGCGGTTCATGCCGTCGTTCCAATCCCCGCTGCCCATCAGTGGCAGGCCGCGCTCGCCGAGCAAGCGGCAACCGCGCTCGAGCGCGAGCACGCAGTGCGCATACAGTGTGCCGCGCTGCGTCGAAGGCGTGGGCATGTCGTAATACCCTTCCTCTTCGGGTGTCACCGCGCGCCCCTCGATGTAGCCGACCACTTCGTCCAGCACGCTGGCGTCGCCGGTAACCTCCAGGTAGCGGCATGCGCCCTGCGGCAGCCAGAGGTAATCGTCCGAACAGCGGGTGCGCACGCCGCGACCTTGCGGAGGGTGCCACCAGTGCATCACATCGCCTTCGGTGAACTGGTGTGCAGCGCATAGCAGCAGGTGCTCGCGGGTCAGGTCCGGGCGAGCGTGCACGAGGGCGAGTGCATCCTGCAGCTGGTCGCGGAAGCCGAACGCACCGCCTGATTGATAGTAGCCACTGCGCGCCAGGTAGCGGCAGCCCAGCGTCTGGTAGACCAGCCAACCATTGGCCAGTGCGTCCAGCGCCGGGTCTGGCGTGCGCACCTGCACCGTGGCCAGCACGTTGCGCCAGTGGATGCGCACCGCGTCCAGCGCGTCGATGGCCTCATGGGCGCCCTGGCGGCTTCGTGCCAACGCCAGCGTTTCCTTGCGGTTGCGCCCGGCGCCAAGGCGGAACGTCGTTTCGCTGCGGTCGCCTGCAGCCAGCAGCAACGGCACCTGGATCGCCGCGCAGGGATCCAGGCCCGCACCCAGCCGTGAATCCAGGCGCTCGCGACGCAGCGCCGCCGGTGCGTGCAGGCTGCCGTTGCGGCCGATGAACTCCAGTCGGTCACAGGTCCAGCCGCAGCCATCGGCATCGGTGTCGAAGAAGGCCATCCGGCCGCCGAAGTCGGTGCTGTAGGTGTTGCGCGCCAGCAGCGCGCCACTCTGCGGGTCACGTTCGGTGAGTACGTGCATGCGCGACTTCGCGCGCAGGTCACCCATCACCCATTCAACGTAGCCGATGGCCGACAACCGCCGTGGCCGGCCCGACAGGTTGTGCAGCCGCAGGACCGAGAACTTCAGCGGCGCGGCGACGTCGACGAAGACCCACAATTCGCTGGCGATGCCGTCTTCAACATGCTCGTAGACCGTGTAGCCGAAGCCATGGCGCGTACGATACGCGCCGGTGCCACGGCGCGGCAGCGGCATCGGCGACCAGACACGACCGGTGTCCTCGTCGCGCACGTAGAAGGCTTCGCCGCCCGTGTCCGACACCGGATCATTGAGCCAGGGCGTCAGGCGGAATTCGTGTGCATTCTCGAACCATGTGTAGCCCGGTGCACTCTCGCTGACGACGGTGCCCAGGCGGGCGTTGGCGATCACGTTGGCCCATGGCGCCGGCGTCGGCGCGCCTTCGCGTACCACCACGACGTACTCGCGGCCGTCCTCGCTGAAACTGCCGGTGCCGTTGTCGAATCGGCCGGTGCCGCGGTAGGGAAGGAAAGGCCACGGGTCGTCCACTTCTTCGTCGTGCTCGGCGCTCGGCGGCAGTCCGGGCTCCGGGCCCAGGTCGGCAACGATGGGCAGCCCGGGCGTCGCCTCCATCGACAGGGCCAGCTCCTGCTGCAGCGCTTGCGGCACCAGGGCCGGGATCCGTCGCGGAGGCAACGGCTGACGCCCCACCTGCGCGACCAACGTACCGTCTTCGTCGCTGATGACCGCCCGTGCCACCGCCTGCAACAGAATGCGGTCCTCGTGGGTCATGTTCTGCACCGGCCGCACGAAAATGCCGCCGGGGCGGTCGAGCAGGCCGGTCTCCGAACTGGCGGCCACCATCCCCAGAATCTGGTCCTGCAGCTCCTGCCGATAGCCGGCCTTGCTGTCGTTCCAGATGACCAGGTCGGTGTTGAGGCCCTTCTGGCGCCAGTAGGCATGCGCCTGCACCAGTTGCCGGACCAGTTCCACGTTGTCCGCGTCGGTGACCTTCAGCAGCACGATGGGCAGGTCACCGGAGATGGCATGGCCCCACAGCCCGGATTGTCCTCGCTGGTTCTGCTGCAGGACACCTGCACCGGCGCGCAGCAGCGGACCGGCATACAGCACGTGGCTGGCCAGGCGCTCGTACAGCGAGGCCTCGGCCTGGCTTGCGTTGATCTGCCGGCGCACCACCTGGCTGTGCGTCCAGGCCAGGTCGAAGACGCGGTCGGCCAGGCGGCGATCACGGTATTTGTCCACCAGTGCTTCGCAACCGCCGCGACTGGCGCCGATGCCATACACCATGTCCAGCTGTACGGTCTGCTCGGGCTCAAGCACCACGCGGACGCGGATGGCCACGATCGGGTCCAGCACCGAGCCATCGGTGCCGGACAGGTCGGCATCGGTGGTCAATGCCTGCGGCGTCCGCGGCGTGTTGCCACGGCCCAGGAAGCGCGCACGGTCGGTTTCATAGGAGATCGCCACCACCTCCGCATCGTGCACCGCCACCAGATGGAACATCCACGGCGGCACCTCGTCGTGCGAACGTGGCCGGCGCGTGCACAGCACCGCCTGCTTTGCGGCCAGGATCTCGCTCTGCACGAAGAGGTTGCTGAAGGCCGGGTGCGCATCGTCGGCCGCGGCGGGTGCCAGCACCACTTCGGCATAGGTGGTGATCTCCACCGTGCGCGGGCGACGGCTGCGGTTGGTCAGGCGCAGGCGCCTGAGCTCGATGTCGTCCTCGGCGGAGATGGCGACCTGCAGGTGGCTCTCGCAGCCGCGGCGCACACCGCGGAATTCCGCCTTGGCGTCAGAGAAGATCGCCTCGTAATTGTCCACTGCCACGCAGGTGGGCTGGTAGGCGGCAGACCAGAACTCGCCGCTGTCCACGTCGCGCAGATAGCAGAACGTGCCCCATGCATCGGTGGTACCGTCCTCGCGCCAGCGGGTAAGCGACAGGTCGCCGTGGCGGCTGTAGCCGCCGCCGGCATGGGTCAGCATGCCGTGGTAGCGACCGTTGGACAGCAGCTGCACTTCCGGGCGCGGGCCACCCGGGTCGCGCAGGACGCGCAGGGACGTCTCGTGCTCGGCCAGTGCCGAGTGCTCGCCAAGCGCTTCGACCTCATGGGGATGGAACACGCCCACGCGCGGGATACGTTCCTGCAGCAGCAGCAAGGTCGCCTGGAACTCGACATCGGCAAGGAAGCGGCGCTGCATCGGCTGGTCGCGCAACAGGTAATCCAGCGACAGCAGGCCCATGCCCTGATGGTGGGCCATGAACGAACGCAACAGGACGTGATCCTGTCCCGGCGGCACCCGGGTGGGCGTGTAGTCGATCGCCTCGTACATGCCGAAACGCCCGCAGAAGCCCAGTTCTTGCAGCGCCTGGAGGTTCTGGCAGGCCGCTTCCGGCGCCACCATCAGTGCCATCATGCTGGCATAGGGCGCGATGACCCGATCCTGCCCAAGGCCGCGTTTGAGCCCCAATCCGGGCACGCCGAACGCCCGGTACTGGTAGTTCAGGCGGGCATCGACGGCGTTGTAGCCGGACTCGGATACGCCCCATGGCAGGTTCAGCGTACGGCCGTAGACGATCTGTGCCTCGACCGCGTGCCGTGCGGTCTGGTCCAGCAACGTGTCCGGATAGCTGGGCATCACCAGCTGCGGCATGAGGTACTCGAACATCGAGCCACTCCATGACAGCAGTGTCGGCGTGCCGTTGACCTCGGTGAGCATGCGGCCGAGCGCAAACCAGCTTTCCTGTGCCAGCTGGCCCTGCGCAATGGCAACGAACGCGCCCAGCCGCGCTTCGGAAGCCAGCAGGTCGTAGAAGCTGTTGTCGAGGCGGTGGTCGTCTACGTTGTAGCCGATCGAAAGCAGGTTGCGGGTACGGTAGAACAGGAACCCGTATTCCATCAGCGAGAACTGCCCGGCGCGGTGCGCCAGGTCCTGCAGCTGCTCGATGCGCGCGCGCGCGTCCGCGCCGGCCGTACCGGGCAGGGCGGCCAACTGACGCAGGCTTGGCACCGGTGCATCGACGGCCGCGCTGGCATCGGCAGGGATATCGGCAAGCGAGGCGTGGGCGGCATGGCATTCGGCGGCGAACAGCGCCGGCCAATGCAGCTCACCGTCTTCGGGCGAGGGCGGTGCCGGCCATTGCAGCAGCACGGCGTCGGCCAGACCGGCCAGTTCCTGCAGACGGGCCAGCGACTGCGCCGTCCCGACGGGACGGTCGACACGCGTAGACGCCAAGCGCTGGCGAAGATGATTGAGCGCCTCGACCAGCGGCGCATCGTCGGCGCGATGACGCTGCCGCTCCTCTTCCAGCACGCCCAGCGTATCGGCCAGGCCATCGAACGTGTGCGGCGCCAGCACCGGCGCATCCACCAGCGCGAGCAGGCCTTGGCGCAGGGTAAGCAGGTGGCCGGCAAGGTTGCCGCTGTCGACGGTGGAGACGTAGCGCGGCGGCAGCGGCGCCAGGGTTTCGGTGTCGTACCAGTTCAGGAAGTGGCCGCGGTGGCGCGGCAGCTGGTCCAGCGTATCGAACGTGCGGGCGGTACGTTCAGCCACCGCGCCCTGCTGCAGATAGCCGAAATCCCACGCAGACAGATTGGCCAGCAGGGACAGGCCGATGTTGGTCGGCGAGGTGCGTCGCGCGACCACCAGCGCCGGATGCTCCTGGATGTTGTCCGGCGGCAGCCAATGATCCTGCTCGCGCACCCAGGCCTGGAAGAAGGACCAGGTGCGCCGCGCAAGCCGGCCCAGGAACGCCCGTTGCGTGACGGACAACTCGGCCACGCTTGCCGCCGGCGGGCGGCCCAGCCACGCCATCAATGCCGGCGCAAAGGTCCATGCCAACAGCAGCGGCAGGGCGATCGGCAATGCCTGCGGACGCACGCCGGCCACCACAGCCACCAGCGCGAGCGCCAGCAGCGAGGCCGGCGCCATCACCCGCCATTCCGCGCCGCGATCGCTGCCAAGGCGGCGCTCGACTTCGCTGGAGGGATTCCATTGCAGCAGGTGACGGCGTGTGACGGCCATGCGCCAGAGCGTGCGCAGCACGGCGTCACTGGCCAGCAGTGCTTCGTAGGGCAGGCACGCAATCTGGGTGGATGCGCGCAGCAACGACTGCAACGTACCGCGCCCGACCTTGATGTAATGCGCTTCCAGCGGAGTGTCTTCCGGAACGCTCAGGCCATCACGCAGCATGCCTATCAGCGGCGGCGCGAACCACAGCGCCAGCACCCACGCGGTCCACGCAGCAGGGTTCCGCGCATACAGCCAACCGGCTACCAACAACGCCAGGGCAGCGATCGGCACCACGCTCCGGCGCAGGTTGTCCAGCAACTTGCCGCGCGAGAGCAGGCTGAGCCGGTTGCGTTCCCAACCCGGGCCCGGGCGCGGTGTCCACGGCAACAACCACGGCAGCAGCTGCCAGTCGCCACGGATCCAGCGCGCACGGCGCTTGGCGTCGGCGGCGTAGCGCTCGGGATAGTCCTCGTACAGGCGCACATCACTGACCAGGCCTGCGCGTGCATAGCAGCCTTCCAGCAGATCGTGGCTGAGGATGCGGTTCTCGGGCAGGCGGCCCTCCAGCGCATGCTCGAAGGCGTCGACGTCATAGATGCCCTTGCCCACGAACGAGCCTTCGTCGAACAGGTCCTGGTAGACGTCGGAAACCATGCGCGTGTACGGATCGATGCCGGGCTCGCTGCCGAACATCCTGGCAAAACGCGAGGTGCGGCGCCTGCCGAGGCTGGTGCCGACGCTGGGCTGCAGGATGCCGTAGCCCTCCACCACGCGTTGCAGCTGCGGATCGAAGCGCGGGCGGTTGAGCGGGTGCGCCAAGGTGGCGACGAACGCGCGTGCCGCATCCCGCGGAAGCTGCGTGTCCGAGTCCAGCGTGATGACGTAACGGACGCCGATCAGGGCCGCCGCGTCTCCGACGATGCGCATGAACGCCGCCGCATCGCCTTGGCGGAGCAGGGCATTGAGCGCGGCCAGCTTGCCGCGCTTGCGCTCGTGGCCCATCCACACACCTTCGCCCGGGTTCCATTGCCTGGGCCGGTGCAGCAGGTAGAAGCGGTCGCCGCGCTCGGGCGCGTAACGATGGTTCAATTCCTCGATCCGTGCCACGGCGTGCGCAAGCAGAGCGTCGTCCATCGGCGCCTGTGCTGCTGGCGCGTCGAGAAAATCCGTCAACAACACGAAGCGCAGCTGGGGATCGCGGTTGGCCAGGAAACGCACCTCCAGCGCTTCGACCAGAACGTCGATGCCGTCGACGCTGGACAGCATCGAGGGGACCGCGACCACGGTGGCGCACGCGGCAGGAATGCCTTCGCTGAAATCAAGCTTGGGAAGCGGCCTGGGGGCGACCAGTACCGTCGCGGTCCAGTTCACCAGCACGATGCCGAGTTCACTGAACACCAGCAGCCCGAGCAGCGCGGCCAGCCAGACAGGTACCGAGCCGCTGCCGGTTGCCAGCAGGCCGCTGGTGGCCAGCACCGCCAGCAGGCCGATCGGCAGCAGGTACAGCGCAAGCGGCACGCGATGCGCCAGTCGCCGTGCCTTGCGGTGGCGCGGTGCTGCCTCGGCCACCGCCGCAACAGTGGTCTGCAGGCCTTCGCCGACCAGCCAGTAGCCCACGTGCGTGCGTGGGCCGTCCGCCGGCGTAGCCGCCCGTGCCAGGTCCAGGGCGATGGTCGCAACGCGCTCTTCGGCGATGCGGCTGCCGCGGGCAATCTTCTCCACCACGTGGCGGTAGGCATCGCGGGTGCCGAAATCCATCTGCGCATAGACGCCCATGGGGTCTTCCCGCAGCCGCTGCTCGACCACACTCATGTCTTCGACAAAGGTGCGCCAATCCATGGTGGAGAGGAAACGCAGGCTGCCGATGCTGTTGCCGATGGAGACCTGGTCGGCCGCCTGCTGCTGCCCCTCGGCGGCAACCAGTTCGTCGATGCGCTGCCCAGCCGCTGCCGCCCACTGTTCCAGCCACGCGATGGGCATGGCCCACGCGCCGCCGCGCCCCTGCAGCGAGCGCGTCAGCTCGGCGATGAACGCGCCGGTCAGCGGCGGCGCGGATCGCGCCATGTCGGCAACCACCAGGACCACATCAGTAGGGGTGTCGGACGCCGCGCGATTGAGCTGGTCGGCCCACTGCGCGGCCAGGCGGCGGTCGGTCCCATCGCGCATCACCCGCGCGGCCATGCGCCGCAGGTTCTCCAGCAGCGCCAGGCGCAGCATGATCGGAACGGCCCACAGTTCGCCCAGGCTCAGCGGCGCGAGCGACTGGTACGAGGCGATGAAGCGGCCCAGCGTATCGGCGTCAATGCGGCCGTCACCGTGCGCGATCGCCTGCATCGACAGCTCATACACCCGTGGCAACCCGGCCGATGGGCCGGAGGCAAGTGAAGGAAGCTGGCGGCTGTAGCCGCGCGGCAGGTGGCGTCGCGCGGTCTGGATCTGTTCTTCGACCAGGTAGTAGTTGTCGAGCAGCCATTCCCCCGCCGGGGTGACCGGCCGCTGTTCGCGCACCACGCTGCTCAGCAGCGTGTTGGCGTCTTCCAGCACGCGCTCGTTGGCCTGCAGTCGTTCGAGCAGGCGCTCCGGGCTGGGTCGCAACCGCACGCGATGCTGTCGCGCAAGTGCGCGGCCGTACTCCTCCATCTGTTCAACGTTGTACAGCGCGGCACGCAGTGGGCCCTCGGTGGCCTCGATGGCCGGGGCCGATGCCTGGTGCTCACGCCAGCGCCAACGCACACGACGACGCAGGCGCAGCCAGCGGCCAAAAAGACGACGAAGGTGGGGCATAGGTTACCGATGGGTGCAGGGCGCGTCCTGCATGGTTGCATTGCAGGGGCCGTGGTAACTGTGAAGGCCGGGCCCGGTTGGCGTGGTCGCCGCTCAATGCGGTCTGATCCTGAGGCGACCCGGAGTCAGCAAGGCAAGGGTAGTGCCGGCCGCTGGCCGGCAACGCGCCATCCATCGCGCTCCTCGGCTACGACGGATGCCGAGCCTGCTCGGCGCACTTCTTTCTATGTCGTGGCCAAGGCGCGCCCGCGCCGGGTCGCCCCAGGCGAGTGCCCGATGACGCGCTTGTAGGCGCGACTGAAAGCCGCCTGCGACGCGTAGCCGAGGCGCTCTGCCACTACCTCGATCGGTAGGCTCTGGTGGGTCAGCCATTGACTTGCCAATTGCATCCGCAGCTCAGTCACGTACCGCAGGGGTGCGGTTCCAATAACGGTCTGGAACCGATCTGCAAAGACAGAGCGTGAGATGTTGGATTCTGCGGCCAGCGCTTCGACGGTCCAGTCACGCCCGGGGTCTCTGTGCAGGGCAAGCAACGACAGCGATAGACGCGGGTCGCGCATGGCCATGACCAGGCCGGATGCGCCGTCGCAACCGCGCTCGACCCAGTCACGAACGATCATGGCGGCCACTGCATCCGCCAGCCGGGAGAGTATTCCTGCATATCCGATACGTCCGGAGCAGACCTCGCGCTTCATCGCGTCGACCATGGGCAACAGCCCAGGGAACTGCGTGCCGTTGCCATCGGCCAACATCACCGCCGGCATCACCTTGCTCAGCCCTTGCATGCCGCCCAGATCGAACACCATGCAGCCGTGGAAGAGCACTGCGCTCGGCACGGCGTGCGTGCTCGGGCACGTGTCTATGCCGCTCACCGCGTCACCCAGCGGGGCTGCGTCTATCGTTTCCAGGCACTGGACGGGGTGGTCGTCGCCCGACAGCAACGCGTGTCCTTCTCCGCGGGGAAGAAGCACGACATCCCCGGCAGACAGGCGGTGTTGGCTACCGTCCGCGCCACGAAGAATGGCAGTGCCCACTGCCAGGTAATGGAAGTAGGCATGGCCTGGCTTCGGAGAAAATCCAAGCCCAAAGGTCGGCCCGGTCTGAATGCGTCGGTATTGAGCGCCGTGCAGCCGCATGCCGGTCAGCAGCTCGCTGATCAGGTCGGTGGGCTGGGATGGAGCGTGGCTCATGAGACGGCCCGGGGTTTCGATCAAAAATACAGGTCATGCCATCATAGATCATCCGGGTGTGGCTCCCTAGACTCTCGGCTGCACGATTGCACTGGGATCTTTGATGAGTAATGACGTAGCTGATGCCGCAGACGCACCTGATTCTGTGGCCTGGAGTAGCGGGGAATCTTCTTCCTCGGCATGGGTAGCGGTGTTTTCGCTGGCCATGGGTGTCTTCGGGCTGCTCACGGCCGAATATCTGCCTGCCAGCCTGTTGACGCCGATGGCGGCGGACCTGGGGGTGTCGGAGGCGCTGGCTGGTCAAGCAGTGACGGTCACCGCTGTAGTGGCCCTGTTCGCTGGCCTGCTGGTGCCGCGGCTGACCCGTTCGATAGACCGGCGCCTGGTGCTGTTGAGTTTCACAGGTCTGATGATCCTCTCCAACGCCCTGGTGGCATTGTCGTCCAGCATGGGCGTCCTGCTGGTGATGCGCGTCCTTCTGGGCATCGCGCTGGGCGGTTTCTGGAGCATGGCAGCGGCCGTGACCATGCGGTTGGTGCCGCCGCAGCGCGTGCCTCGCGCGCTTTCCATCATTTTCAGCGGCATTGCGGTCGGCACCGTGGTTTCCGTTCCTTTGGGGAGCTACCTGGGAGGTCTGCTGGGCTGGCGCAGCGCCTTCTGGGCTGCGACGGCGGTAGGTGGACTCACGTTTGCGTTCCAGTGGTTCACGCTGCCCCGAATGGCCCCGCGCAAGGCGGCAGTCCCAGAGTCGGTGGTGGGGCTCCTGCGCCGGCCAGGCGTTGCGGTCGGCATGCTGGGCTGCGTTCTGGCGCACACCGGTCAGTACTCGCTCTTTACGTACATCCGCCCCACGCTGGAGAGCCTGGGGCAGATGAGCGCGGATGGCCTGGCGCTGATTCTGCTCGGATTCGGTGTGGCGAATTTCGTTGGCACCCTGCTGGCCGGCTGGCTCATGGAGCGCAGCTTGAAAGTCACGTTGGTGATCATGCCCGCCTTGGTTGGCGCAGCCGCGCTGGGCATGCTCCTGTTGCCGGTGGGCGTTGGCGGGCTATCGGTTCTGGTCGTGCTCTGGGGCCTGGCCTTCGGTGGCGTGCCCGTTGCCTGGTCGAGCTGGGTTGCACGTGCGGTGCCCGATCAGGCCGAGAGTGCCGGCGGGATGGTGGTCGCTGCTGTGCAGTCTTCGATCGCCGCGGGTGCCGCTTTGGGCGGCCTGGTGTTCGGGTTCGGGGGCATTGTTGCCGTGCTCACCGTTGCTGCGGCGGTGATGCTCATCGCGAGCCTGCTCATTGCGTTCCGTGTCAGGGTGAGTTCGGCGACGTTGTCGGCGGGTCCGGTGTTTCACATCTAGCCGTCATCTGTCCTGAGCGTCCTACTGGGTATCAAGCCGGTGATCGACCGGGTATTTTCGTGCGCTGAACTACCTGAGGCGTTCAGCCGGCGCGGGCAATGCTGGCCGCGCTGATCTTGTCGGCCCTGGTGTCGCCCCGGACCTCAGGCATCTCGCCTCAGCCAGGCCACCAGCGCCGAAAATGCCGGCGAGGGCTGCCGACGGTTCGGGTAATACAGGTGATAACCGGGGAAAGGCAAGCACCACTTGTCCAGCACGGCAACCAGCCGCCCCTCGGCAATGTGGTCGGCCACCATCGGCTCGGGCGCATACGCCAGGCCCAGTCCATCCAGTGCGGCATTGATGACGTGGATCATGCTGTTGAACACCAGTGGCCCATCACCGCGCACGGTGAATTCCTTGCCCTTCTCTTCGAACTCCCAGGCATAGATGGCGCCGTTCGGGCGATGCCGGATGTGCACGCAGCGATGTTGCGTGATATCGGCAGGCTTCCTTGGCTTGGCGTGCCTCTCGAAGTAGTCGGGGGATCCAACCACCACCAGGCGCCAATCCGGTCCGACCCTGACCGCGATCATGTCCTTGCTGAGCGCCTCACCCAGCCGGATGCCGGCGTCGAAGCGCTGTTCAACCACATTGGTGAAGCCGTAATCGACGTAGAACTCAAGTGTGATGTCCGGATACTCGGCGAGGAACCCGGCAAGGCGAGGGCGGACGATGGTCTCCATGGAATCGTCCGTACAGGAGATTCGAAGAGTTCCGGCCGGGCGGTCGCGCAGATCCCCCAGTGCCTCTACGCTGGCGACGATGGCCTCGAAGTGCGGTGCGATGGAGCGCATCAGGCGCTCGCCCGCCTCGGTCAGGGAGACGTTGCGCGTGGTACGGGCCAGCAGGCGGATGCCCAGGCGCTCTTCCAGCAGCCGCATGGAATGGCTGAGCGCTGAGGGCGTAACACCGAGGCGGACAGCTGCCCTGGTGAAGCTCTGCTCCTGTGCCACCACCAGGAAGGCTTGCAGATCATTGGTCTTCACGCCGTTCATGGGCCAATTGTGAGCGCAACTCAATAATGCATCAACTTTCAGCTGGCTTATCGCGGTAGCGGGCGGCGCCTATCGTGGCGACCTGACTCCCCACTGAGGCCGTCCGCACATGAAACCCACCACGCTGCTGTTGGCACTGATCGCCAGCCATTTCGTTCCGCAGTCGGCCTTGTCCGCTGAGGCGCCGGCGGCCCCAAGAACCGCCGGCGCCGACAATTTCTACAGAAGCGCCAGCGTAAAAGGCGAGCGCGTCAGCTTCCTCAACCAGTACCAGATGGAAGTGGTCGGGACGCTGTACCGGCCTCAGGGCCTGACGCATGGCGGCCGCGCACCCGCCGTGGTGGTCGGACACCCGATGGGCGCGGTGAAGGAGCAGAGCTCACAGCTGTATGCGCAGAAGCTGGCGGAGCAGGGTTTCGTTACGTTGGCGATCGATCTTTCCTTCTGGGGAGAGAGCGCCGGTACCCCGCGGCACCTGGTGTCGCCTGAAATCTATTCGGACGACGTCAGCGCGGCGGTGGACTTCCTGAGCACGCAGCCGTTCGTGGATCCGCAGCGGATTGGTGGCCTGGGCATCTGTGGCAGTGGCAGTTTCGTGATCAGCGCAGCCAAGATCGACCCGCGCATCAAGGCAATCGCTACGGTCAGCATGTATGACATGGGAGCCGCCGCGCGCCAAGGGCTGAGCCACGCGCAATCGCTGGAGCAGCGCAGGCAGATGATCAAGGCTGCAACGGACCAGCGTCTGGTCGAGTTCAACGGTGGGCCGGCAGTCCATGTACCTGGCACCGTGAACAAGCTCGAGGCCGATGCGTCCGAAGTGCAGCGCGAGTTCTTTGATTTCTACCGCACGTCGCGTGGCGCTTACACTGCCGAAGGCGAGCGCAGCGACTTGACCACCCAGCCGCTGTTCAGCAGCTTGGTCAAGTTCGTCAATTTCTACCCCTTCAACGATATCGAGACCATCTCGCCCAGGCCGATGCTGTTCATCTCTGGCGACCACGCCCACTCGCGTGAGTTCAGCGAGGACGCGTACCGCAGGGCAGGGCAGCCGAAGGAGCTCTACTGGGTGAAGGATGCCGGTCATGTAGACCTGTATGACCGCACCGACCTGATTCCCTTCGCAAGGTTGGCGACGTTCTTCCAGCAAGGTCTCGCTGGGAAATGAGCAGCAACGACGCGACGGCCGACCGGGCCAACTGGGGCGGGGTGCTGGCAATGACGCTGTGCGTGTTCGCACTGATCGCCTCTGAATTCATGCCGGTGAGCCTGCTTACGCCCTTGGCGGCTGACCTTGGCGTGAGCGAAGGGCTGGCCGGGTATGGGATTGCCATCTCTGGTGCCTTCGCCGTGCTGACCAGCCTGTCGATCTCCCGGTTGGCCGGGAGCATCAACCGGAAGACAGTGCTGCTGACGCTCACCGCATTGATGGCGGTATCCGGCGTGGTGGTGGCATTGGCTCCCAGCTACCCGATCTACATGATGGGCCGGGCATTGATCGGCGTGGTGATCGGCGGCTTCTGGTCGTTGTCTGCGGCTACGGCCATGCGGCTGGTGCCAGCAGCGCGGGTGCCGCGAGCACTGGCAATCTTCAATGGCGGCAACGCGCTGGCAACGGTAGTGGCTGCCCCCTTGGGCAGCTACCTTGGCGGCGTGATCGGATGGCGTGGGGCATTCCTGTGCCTCCTGCCTGTGGCCGCCATCGCGCTGGCATGGCAGTGGCTGTGTCTTCCTTCCATGGCCGCGGAACGACGGCAATCCCGGGGCGGGGTGCTGGCCCTGTTGCGGCGGCGGGTGGTGATGTTGGGAATGGCGGCGTGCGGCATCTTCTTCATGGGGCAGTTTGCCTTGTTCACCTATGTGCGCCCGTTCCTGGAAAAGGTCACGGGTGCAGGGGAATCCGCCGTTCCGCTGGTGCTGCTGGCCATTGGTGCAAGCGGCGTTGTGGGCACGCTCGCGATCGGGGCATTCATCAGGCGTGGTCTTTATCGCACACTGGTGGCCGTCCCGATCCTGATGGCGGTGATTGCCGCGGCGCTCGTGGCGCTGGGGCCTCAACTCTGGCCGACGGCCGCACTGTTTTCGGTATGGGGTCTGCTGGCCACGGCTGCGCCGGTGGGTTGGTGGAGCTGGCTGGCACGCACGTTCACCAACAACGCTGAAGCGGGCGGCGGGCTGATGGTAGCGGTGGTGCAGTGCTCGATCGCGCTGGGCTCCAGCCTTGGCGGCGTGCTGTTGGACAGTGTTGGTTTCGCCTGCACATTCCTGGCCAGTGCGGGCTTGCTGCTGTTCGCGGCATTGCTCGCCTATGTCACGGCCGCCGATGCTGCGTCCGCATCCGGCTCGGCGGTCGCCGTAGAGGCATGAGGCTGATGAGGCGCGCGACGAGGATCATTGGGCAGCTGCTTTCGCTTTGCCTTGCCTTCGCGGCGGTGTCCGCATGCTCTGCCGAGCAGAAGCATCACACCGTCGCGCCCATGAAAAACGCATCCAACCCGGAGGTGCCCTCAGTGAAGGTTCGACTGATCATCAACAGCCAGACGTTGTCGGCCACGCTGGAGGACAGCGTCCCTGCACGCAAATTCGCCGCACAGTTGCCGATTACGCTGCAGCTTGAGGACCATGCAGCTACGGAGAAGATCGCGCAGCTCCCGTACGGTCTCAGCATCGCCGGCGAACCGGATGGGTTCACGCCAGTGGCCGGCGATATCGCCTTCTACGCGCCGTGGGGAAATCTGGCGCTCTTCCACAGGCCGTTCCGTTACTCGAAGGGTTTGGTGCGGTTGGGCCGCATCCAGGGGGACTTACAGGCGCTTCGCGCGGAGGGACCAGTGGAAGCGCGGATCGAGTTCGAGTAGACGTCTGGCTACGCCCCCTGCACACGAAGGAGCAGCTATGAACAGCAAGTACAGCCGGTTCTCTGTCACCGGGCTGGATGCCCACCAGCAAGCCATCATTCCAATCAGCGCCTGCGCAGCGGCGGGCAACATGAGTGCCCTTGATCAGGCGTTGAATCAAGGTCTGGACGCGGGGCTGAGCGTGGCAGTGGTGCGCGAGATCCTCGTGCAGGTCTATGCCTATGCAGGTTTCCCACGGAGCCTGAACGCGTTGAGCGAACTGATGAGGGTGGCGCAGGCACGCAGGCAGCGGGGCATCCAGGATGAAGCTGGCCGCGAGCCGGGCAGGCCGATCCCCAAAGGAGACGCACTGCTCGCCGCAGGCACGGCCAATCAGACCAGGCTGGCTGGCGGCCCGGTCTCAGGGCCGTTGTTCGATTTCGCACCCCAGGCAAATGAGTACCTGCGTACGCATCTGTTTGGCGACATCTTCGAGCGCGACAACCTTGATTGGCAAATCCGCGAGTTGGCCACGGTCAGCATGCTGGCTGCCATGTCCGGGGTGGAGCCGCAGTTGCAGTCTCACATTGGCATCAGCATGAACATAGGGCTGCGCCCAGAGCAGCTGTACGCGCTGGCTGCTGTTCTCGAAGCGCGCTTCGGCCTGGAGGCCGCGGAGCGTGTTCGTGTCGGTATTCAATGCCAGCTGGACGTTCGGCACGAATGATGTTCAGACGGGAGATTCCGTCGCATGGCTCGCGCATTGGAGGATTGAATGAAAAATTGGAGGATTGAATGAAAAAGATGATCATCGGCACGTTGATCAGCATGCTGGCAGGACCCTTCAGTGTTGGAGCGCAGGAGGTACAGATGACAAGGCTCTCGAAGATCACCGTCAATGCAGACCATCTGCCCGCCTATCGAGACGCCTTGGCTGAGGAGGTTCGCGCTTCAATGAAGCTGGAGCCCGGCGTGCTGTCGTTGTATGCGGTCTTTGACAAGGAAGATCCGACCCGGCTGACAATCCTTGAAATCTATGCGAGCCGACAGGCTTACGAACAGCATGTGAAGAGCTCGCATTTCCTCAAGTACAAAAGCGGGACGCTGCACATGGTCAAGTCACTGGAACTGGTTATGTTGATCCTCTTCTGCCGGAGTTGAAGATCAAATAGCCGCCGGGTGGCTGGTGGACCGAAAGACTCCCCGGGAACATTGAGTCGATGCCTCAAGGCCATCCGGCTTTCGCCATGGCCCGACCAGGCATTCAGCGCACGCTCGATTTCAGTCCAAACAGGGGCCGCAACCAGCGGGAACGTCGGATCAGCAGTTCGTGCAGCAGCAGGCAACCGCCTACCGTGCCGAGCAGCACCAGCGCCGGCTCCATCCAGGGCCCAAGCTGCATCGGCTTCAGCCAGAACAACACGGCGATCATCAGGCTCTGATGCAGGACATACCAAGGATAGATGGCCTCCGTGCAGTACGGCAGCCAAGGGAAGGGGCGATCCAGACAGTGCTTGCCCCAGCCGAGCAGGGTCAGCAGCATTCCCCACGAGTACACCACCTCGCAGTACTGCGACTGCAGGCGCCAGAAAGGTTCCGGCCACTGGCGCAGTGGCGATGCCGGAGGCAACCAGCGCCCCAGCGCTTCCAGGAACAGGTACCACGCAACAGCACCCAGTACCGTGGCCAGTGTTGCCCAGCGAAGCGCCTCGACCCGTTCCCAGAAGCGCGGCTCACGGCCGAGCAGGTAACCGGCAAGGAACACCGTCCCGTACTTGGCGTGTTGATGGACATCGTCCACCAGGGTGTTGGTGGCAGGGTAGGACGGGGCGAGCCACACCAGCCACAGCAGCAACAGCAGCGCCGGAAGCCCGGTCAGCATCCAGCCCGGGGCGTTGGCAAACCGCCGGCTGGCCGATCGCAATGGCGCCGAATCCAGCACCGGCAGGGCGATGGCCAGAATCGTCGTATACACCCAGAGATAGGCCAGGTACCACAGATGGTTCCAGGTGATGCCGAAGCGATCACCGGCGAAACTGCCTTCCGGCCATGGGCGCACCTGCCAGTAGCGCAGCAGGAATTCCCAGAATCCGGGCGCGACCATGCCTCTGCTCACACCCTCGCAGTACGGCTGGATGGGCACGACCACGAACATGCCGAAGGCGAGCGGCAGCAACAGCCTCCCTGTCCGCTTCAGAATGAAGCGACCGCGTTGCAGTCGGTTTCGTGTCAGCGCAATGGCCACCCCGGAAATCAGAAACAACAGTGACATGCGCCAGCCGTTGAGCAGGCGCATGGGCCATTGAAGTGCGTCGGTCGTGAAGCTGCCCTTGAGATGAAAGCCCCATTCGCCCACGTACGCCATGGCGGTGTGGTAGAGGATCAGCAGGGCGAAGGCGATGATGCGAAGAGCATCGATATCGTGGCGGCGCGTCATGATGGTTCTGCTGGAGGCAAGATCGGGCCAATGTGCGGCACGTGGCCGACAGGGCCAGCGGCGAAGGGATGGCCCGTTGACGGAAAGTGACCAATGGCGGGGTTCGTGGGACGGATGGCGCGGCTAGAAGTGCCACCTTGTCGCGTTATGCGCCGTTCTGTGTGGCCACCACCCCATGCCTGTCCCTTCCTCCCCACGCTTGCCCCTGGCCTCCCGTCTGCTGATGTGGGCAGGGATCCTGCTGGTGGTGGCCGTGGCCAATGCCGTGGTGGAAGTCATGGACGCACAGCGCCGTGGCGATGTACTTGCGCTGTGGGAGCCGCTGGTCTGGGAGCTGAGCAGCGTCGGTGTGATCCTGGCCTGCCTGCCGATGCTGTGGTGGGGCTGCAGGCGCTGGCCCCTGCACATCGACACCTGGAAGCGGCGCCTGCCGCTGTACCTGCTGGCCAGCGTGGGATGGTCGTTGCTGCATGTGCTGGGCATGATGGCGGTGCGCGAGGTCACCTACCTTGGGCTTGGTACAACGTATGTGGATGGCTCCAGCTGGGCGTCACGGCTGCTGTATGAGTACCTGAAGGACGTGCGGGTCTTCTTCAGCTTCGTGGCGCTGGAGCATTTCCTGAGCTGGTTCGGCCGCCGCCGTCAAGGCGAAGCCCATCTGTTGGCAGCGCCGGAAGATGGCCCGCCAGTCGAGCCTGTTCAACGGCCCCAGAATTTCCTTGTGCGCAAGTTGGGCAAGGAATTCCTGGTGGCCACCGAGGAGGTGGAGTACGCCCAGGCCTCCGGCAACTATGTGAACCTGCGGGTGCGCGGATGTGACTATCCGCTGCGGATGACGATGGCCGCACTTGAGGAGCGCCTTGATCCTTCCGTTTTCCTGCGCTGCCACCGCAGTTGGCTCATCAACCGCCGTCATCTGCGCTCGATCGAACCTGCCGATGGCGGTGAAGCCCTGCTGCACATGGCCGATGGTGCACGGGTGCCGTGCAGTCGCCGCCAGTTGCCAACGCTGCGGCAGGCACTGGGAGGAAGGTGATGGATGAGGCATGACTTCATGCACTGCAGATTGACTACAAATGTAGTCATTGTCTCTGTGTCCATTGAAGGAGCCCGCCATGAGAGCACCTCTGCTTGCCTGCCTGTTCTTCCTGGCGCTGCGCCCGTTTGTGGCCGCAGCCAACACGCCTGATGCCTTGGCAGCGATAGACCGGAATGCCCGCAACGCGCATTCCGACGCGGTCTACATTGAAAGCGGGCGCGGGGTGCTGCTGCAGATCGCGCCGGCAGCCGGTGAAGACCGCATCCACCTGATGTCGGCGACCAAGTCCGTCGTCGCCCTGGCCATCGGGCTGCTGCTCGATGACGGCAAGCTCGCATCCATCGACGAACCGGTCAGCACGGTGTACCCGGAATGGCGCCAGGGCAGGAAGCGGGACATCACGATCCGGATGTTGATGGACCACACCTCCGGCCTGCAGAACGTGGCCAACGCGGGGGTGGAACTGGAGGGCGCGCCCGATCTGGTGAAGCTGGCGCTGGCGGCCGAGGTGTCCAGCGATCCAGGCACCACCTTCGCCTACAACAACAAGGCGACCAATCTTCTGCCAGACATCGTGCAGCGGCTTGCCGGCAAGCCACTGGATGTCTACCTGGACGAACGGTTGTTCAAGCCGCTTGGCATCACCGGCCATGCATGGATGAAGGACCAGACCGGGACGCCCATGGGCATGGCCGGGCTGTCGCTGTCGGCGGTTGATCTTGCAGCGATCGGACGATTGATGCTGGACGGCGGTGTCACCCCGGGCGGCAAGCGGTTGCTGAGCGAACGCTCGGTGGCGTTGATGACCGCCGAAAGCGTGCGTTCCCCCGACGTCGGCCTGTTGTGGTGGCGCATCCCCGCATGGGAGCACTACCGATTGAAGGCCGGTGCGGCCACGCTTCTGAGCGCTCGCAGCATGGATGCCATGATGCTGGACGCGCTGCTGGCCGCCGACGGCCAGGTATTTGACAGCAAGTCAGCGCTGATCAGCTTCCTGGCCGAACGGCTGGGACCGAGCTGGCCCCAGCGCTACACTGCGGAAATCACCGGGCGTGGACTGAAGCTCGGCGACATCTTCGACATCGACCGAGGGCCGGTAGCGGCCTACGCCGCCAACGGCTATCTCGGCCAGCACCTGGTCATTGTTCCCGACAAGGGCGTGGTGGCGGTAAGGCAGATACAACGGCGGGAGAGCCACAGCGCCCCGCTCGACGATTACGCCGCGTTTCCCATGGATGTACTGCGGTTGGCAGAGACGCTGTGACTGGCCAGCACGCTAGGGAATGCGGCAGCCCGCGAACACATCCAGTCGCGGCTGGTAGATACCGCTGCTGATATCGAACAGTCCCAGCAGGGAGTGGAAGAGATTGTCGTGGCTGTAGGATCCGGTGCCCGCGGCATGGCGCAGGCAGGCCAGATCAAGGCGGGCATGGGTTGCAAAGCCCGGGGAGAACCACATCACCATCGGCACCTGGGTCTGCTCGCGTGGCGCAATGAAGTAGGGCGTTCCGTGCAGATACAGGCCGCGCTCGCCAAGCGACTCGCCGTGATCGGAGACATAGATCAGTGCAACGTCACGCTGCTCCGAATAGGTCTGCAGCAGGTCGATGGCCTTGCCCAGCAGCCGGTCGGTATAGACCAGCGTATTGTCGTAGGTGTTGGTCAGCGCTTCGTTGCTGCACTTCTGTATCTGGTTGCTGTCGCAGGTAGGGCTGAATGCCCTGGAGTCGGCGGGATAGCGTTCAAAGTAGGTGGGGCCATGGCTGCCCAGCTGGTGCAGCACGATCAGACCATCACCCTGCATGGCCGCGATGCGCGTGTCCAGCTGGTGCAGCAGGATCTCGTCATGGCAGGTGCCATCCTTGTTCACGCACAACCCAGGCACCTTCAGCGGCGGCATGTCGTCGGTGGGAACGCGGTTGCACACGCCCTTGCAGCCACCGTTGTTGTTGTCGCGCCAGAGCACGCTGGCGCCGGTGCGCTGCAGGATGTCCAGTACGTTCTCTTCCGATGCCGCAGCGACGCCTTCGTACTGCGACCGCGGCATCTGCGAGAACATGCACGGCAGCGACACCGCCGTTGATGTGCCGCAGGATGCAACGTCCCGGAAGCTGATGACGCCGTCCTTGCGTGACAGCTGCGGGTTGGTTGGGCGCGGATAGCCGTTGAGCTGGAAGTTCTTTGCACGTGCCGTCTCGCCGGCCACCAGGATGACCAGGCGCGGGCGCTCGCCGGGCGCCCGCGCGGCGTCTTCGCCGATCGTGCGCAGCGGCTGTGCCTTGGCGCTGTAGCTGCTCCGGAGGTAGCCATAGGTGTGACGAAGGACGTTCATCGGCAGCACCTGCTCGCGGATGTAGCGGTTGTTGCGGAGCAGCGACGAATACTCCTTGTAGAACGCCAGGCTTACCGCTGCCAGCACCATCAGCGTCGCCAGCACGTTCCCCAACCACACCAGCGCCGCCCGCAAAGGGCGCCCGCTGTTTCCACTGCGCATGATCAGCAGAACGCATGTGGGCAGCGCGCCCAGCAGCAGCACCGTCAACAGCAACGGCAGCGACAGGTAGGAGGTCATTTCGGCCTGGTTGGTCTCCAGTGCGTTCTGCACCATGTCGCGGTCGATCAGTACGTTGTAATGCAGCATGAAGTAGGTGCACGCAGCGCTGACGACAACCAGCAACGCCAGCACCGGTTTGCGCACATAGGGAAGCATGCCGATGGGCGTGAACAGTAGATTGAACAGGCACAGCAGCAGCACCGGAAGGCTGCAGAAGAACAAAGCGCTGCGCAGATCATGGATATCGATGAGAGACCAGAGCGTCTTCCAGAGAGCGATGTTTCCCAGCGTGGTGAAGAACAATGCCGTGCACCAGACAAGCATGATCGGATGTTGCGGGACAGACCTGAAGCATGAACGCACGTGCAGAATCCGCTGAGCCAGAAGTGCGCGCAGTATCTGGACGCGTTCATCAGGAAGTTGTCAGGTTCCTTGCTCATCCCATCAGGACCACGGCCCACACCGTAGCCACCATCAGCAGGGCCGTGCTCTGTGCGGCACTGCCCATGTCCTTGGCGTTCTTGGACAGTGGATGGTGTTCCAGAGAGATGCGGTCGACCACCGCTTCGATGGCCGAGTTGAGCAGCTCCACCAGCAGGCTGATGAAGCAGACCATCAGCATCAGGGCGCGCTCGCTGCGGTTGACGTCCAGCAGGAGCGCGACGGTTGCCACCGCGCCATGCAGCAACAGCAGCTGCCGGAACGCGGCCTCACCCTTGAATGTCGCGACGAAGCCGTCGCGGGAATGGATCACGGTATGCAGGATGCGGCGCAGCCCGGTCTTGCCGTGCGCGTACTTGCCGTTGCCCTTGGGTTGCCCTGGCTGCATTTCGTACCTGCCTTCATGAAGAGATCCGGCAAGGGTGGAAGGAGCAATGTCAGGAAGCTGTCAGGTATCGGCTGCGGCTGGGCGCATCTGCAGGGTGAAGCAGCAGCCTCGCACCGAGGTCTCGACCGTCATCTGCCAGCCAAGATGCTCGACCACGCGCTGCACGATGGACAGGCCCAGACCTTCGCCACTCTGCCGGGCGCTGGTCACGAAGCGCTGGAACTGCTGCGCGTCGATGCTGGACGGCAGCCCCGGGCCGGTATCGGCAACCCGCAGCGTGGTGCCACGCAGCTCCACCCGTACCTCGCCTTCCTCCGTGTACTGGCACGCATTGCGCAGCAGGTTCCAGATCACGCTCTGTGCCAGCACGTCATTGGTCAGCAGCTGCTCGTCCTGCGCCGCATCAAGGGTCAGCCGCACCGGCTTTCCTGCCAGCCACGGCACGCATCGCGCCATGCATTCCTCGATCACCGGTCGCAGCAGCAGGTTGCTGCGTGGCACCGTCCTGGGGTCGCGGGAAAGCAGCAGCAGGCAGGTCAGCTGGCGCTGCATTTCCTGCGTGGTCCGCACAATGCGCTCGGCACTGGCCAGCAGCCGGCTGTCGGCCGGCAGCTGGTGCAGCAGCGTTTCGGCGGCGCCACCGATGATCGCCAGTGGTGTGCGCAGTTCATGGCTGGCGTCGCCGGCGAAGCACTGTTCACGCTGCAGGAACTGCTCAAGTTCGTCGCTGTGCTGGGCAAAGGCGCGCGCCAGAACGCCGATCTCGTCGCGCGCGTCCTGGAAGGGAAAGGGCTTGTGCTTGTTCTGCACGGCATCAGCCAGGCGCGTAATGGGCGCGATGACGTGGGCCGACGTCCGGCGACCAATCCAGAACGCACAGAGCACGCAGGTCAGGATCACCAGCGCAGCAAAGGCGTTGATCAGGTGCTCGAGGTAGGCGTAGTGATCACCGTGCTGCAGCAGGTAGTAGCGCTGCCCGCTGCTTTCGAAGACCCGAAGGTGCCATTCGTTCGGTGCGGCTTCACCGTGGTAACCCAGCCCGTACCGGCGCAGCACCTGCGGAACCGTATGCGGATCAAACAGCTGGCTGCCTTCCGGCAGGTCCGGTTGCACGCCTTGGGCCAAGGCCACCTGCAGCCTGCGGACCTCCCGGTCCTGGCTCATCGAAACCACGGAGGCCCTTACGTCGTCATAGTCCACCAGTTCGACCAGTACGATGAAGCCCATGGCACCGGCCATCAGCAACACGAACGCAACGGTGATGCGCGTTCTCAGGGTCAAGCTTCGATAGAGGGACTTCAGCGAGCGGGCATTCATGGGTGGCGACTATTCCGCATGTGCTGGCGCCGGCGTGCCCAGGCGCCAGCCGACACTGTGCACGGTAGCAATGAGTGCAGGGTCGAACGGCCTGTCCACCTGAAGGCGCAGCTCATGGATATGCGTACGTAGTGCACCGCTCTCCGGCGGCTCGTCGCCCCATATCAGGTACTCCATCTCCTGCTTGCGCACCACCGCCGGCGCGGCCCGCATCAGGCACATCAGCAGCTTGTGCGTGGTCGGTGTCAGGTTGAGGGCCTGGCCCTGGCGCCATGCCTCTGGCGAACGGGTGTCGACCCGCAGGTCCGCCCAGGCCAGCACGCTCTGCACCTGCCGGCCCTGGGCGCGGCGGACCAGCGCCTTGATGCGCGCGTCCAGCTCCTTCAGGGAAAAGGGTTTGACCAGGTAATCATCCGCACCCAGCGCGAGCCCCTGCACGCGGTCTTCCACCGGATCACGGGCGGTCAGCATCAGGATCGGCACCGGGTTCTGGAACTTCTCGCGGAGTGTCCGGCACAGCGCCATGCCATCAAGGCGGGGCAGCATCAGGTCCAGCAGGATGGCATCGTAATCATTCTGCGTTGCCCTGCGCAGGCCGCTGGCACCATCCCGTGCATCGTCAAGTACGTAGCCCAGTGGCTCGAAGAACGCGTAAAGGTTGGCAACCAGCTCGGGGTTGTCTTCAATGATGAGCAGTCGTGTCATGGGCTACGTGCATCCGTGCATGAGCAGCGGACTTTGGACGATCACCTGTGGTTTGCCAAGTGCGGGGAGGTGCTGCAGGCCATCGCCGGGGCACGGCGACAGGCGCCTGTGATAGCGTGCCAGGATGAAGATCCTTGCCATATCCGGTAGTGCACGCCGGCTGTCCACCAACACCGCATTGCTGAGGGCGCTGGAAGAAATCGCGCCGCCGGATATCGCGCTGACGACCTGCGCCGATCTCGGCGGACTTCCCGTTTTCTCTCCCGACCTTGAAGATCTGCCCTTGCATGACAGCGTCGTGCGCTTCAAGCAATGCATTGAAGCCAGCGATGGCATCCTGATTTCAAGCCCTGAGTACGCAAGAGGCATTCCCGGCGGCCTGAAGAACGCCATGGATTGGCTGGTATCGGGCGACCTTGTGGTTGCAAAGCCCATCGCCCTGGTGCACGCCTCCCATCGCGGCGACGACATGCTCGCGTCTCTCCGGCTTGTGCTGTCGACCATCAGTTCCCGCTTCAACGAGGAACTGTTCCTGCGCTTTCCTTTCATGAAGATGGAGCCGGAGGCCATTGCCAGTGCTGTAAGACAACCGGTCAATCGCGCGCCGGCAGAGGCCTTTCTTCAGGAATTCGCCCGCTACTGCGGCCGACCGCAGGGTGATCGCGCATGATCGATAGCGCGGCCTGCTGACAAGGGCGGTCCGGACACGCACCGTGCGTCCGCAAGTTCCGGCCATGCGCTTGCGGCGTCAGCGGGTCACAGGGATGCAGATGGGAATAGCCTGCAGCGTCCACGAACTGCGGCAGCGTCCACAGCTGGCCATTGGGCCCCCAGCGCGTGCAGACGCTGCACATGTCGCCGGCAATGAGGGAGCCCGCCGCAGCAGCTCATCCAGTCGGTGCGCTTGAACCGGGCGCGGCTGATGCTGGAAAGCGGCAGGCTTCCGGTGGAAGAGGTGGCCGCGCAGGTAGGCTTGGGCGATTCTGCGACACTCAGGCGATTGCTGCGCCGCCGATTGGGCCTGACTCCCACCCGGATTCGAGGGTGAGGGTGCCGCATTGCTGAATGCGGGTTTGCGGGCGCACATCGGGTCCGATCGGGGTGCACGGATTCATTCACAGGCGCTGCCCTATATTCCGGGTCACAACGCCGCATACCGCGGCTGGACCGGGAGCATTCCCATGAAAACCGGACATTTGCTTGGCATTGCCCTGGGCGCTGCAATCACCTTGATGGCCGCCCCCGCCTGGGCCGATCCGCCGCACCATGCACGTGGCAACGGACCGCCGCCCCACGCAGGCGGCCCCCACAACCGCGACGCACCGCCGCCGGGCTGGCAGAAAAAGGCATGGCGCCGCGGTGACCGCTTGCCCTGGGCCGAGGTTGACCGCCGCTACTGGGTGGACGACTACGCGCATTACCGTCTGCGCGATCCCGGTCGCGGTCAGCGGTGGGTGCGGCAGTCGGATACGGAATACCTGCTGGTGGAGATCGCCACCGGCGTGATCATCGACGCCTTGCGTCGCTAGGGATTCCGGCACGGGCCCCCGGGCGGCACGCAGCCGCCGCGGGGGTAATGGCGGCACGACCGCCGGTGACATCGCGCTCTCACCCCGGCAACTCGCACTTCATCTTGCCGTCCACGTAATACGGCTTGGGTACGTTCGGGTTGTCGCTGGTCTTCTCAAAGACTACTTCGAACGACGCTGCGTCGGGCGAGCCCTTGCGATCGGTACACGCGTCGTGGAGTTTTTTCTTGACCGCGGCAATGCCGGCCTCGCGGTTGGCACCGTCGGCGCTGTTGGTCAGGTTCACGGTTTCAGCTAGGGCCAAGGGGCTGAAGGCAGACAGGCAGCCGGCGATCATCAGGGTATGCAGCTTGGTCAAGGGGGGCACCTCGCGGAAGTCCAATGAGGCGGTCAGCATAATGCGGGAGCGTTAACAGCACGTACCCGCTAGCGGCAGTTGGCTTGGCTGACGTTGTTTGGTACAAGCCAAGCTGTCGAAGATCAGAGAATGGGCGCGAGCCATGTCCGAACCCTATTCGGCCCTGCTCAGGCTGCAGCTGCCGCGCGAGCGTCTTGCACGCTGGTTGGCGGCCCCGGTGCCTGCAGCATCGAGGTGGAATGACTGGCGATCCATCGCCGGCCGGTGGCGCCTGCCCGGCGGCGTCGATCTGGCTGCGTCCAGTGATGCGGAGCTGGGTGAATTCCTCTCCGATTGCACTGCAATGCTGGCCAGGCATGCGGACAATCGCGCCGCGTTGGCCGCCCTGCTGGAATCGGCGCAGGCGGAGAACATCAAGGTTGCGGCCTACGATCGGGCCGGGGCGTACTTCGTTGCAGGGTCACTGACGTATTCCGAGAACCTCTATGATCTGGTCGTGTTTCTGGCGATGGCGCGGGGCGCCGCCGATTTCCTTGAGCCTGGCGAGCACGGCGTGGCACTGGTGCACGACTACCTATGGGCCGAGGACGGTGAGCGGGAGACGGTTGCTGCGGTCCACCTCGCCGGCAAGGGCGATTCGGGCTTCATGACGCCGGCGCAGGCCGGCGAAACCGCTGCGACCTTCGATGCAATGGTCGAGCTCATGCTGGACGGAGCGGACGACCCGCAGTTCACTCCACGCAATCAGTTCGACCGTATCCAGGAGCGCGGCCATGCGGCGCAGATATGACGATAAGCCCGCGCCTCCGCTGCATGTCGCCGGACCGGAATGAAGAGGCTGCTGCCGCATGCGAGTGATGGAGACAGCGTTGTCTGCCGACGTGCTGGCCCTGCTGGAGACCAGCGGCCTGCCTACGGAGGATCTGCGTGCAGGCAGGCCGACCTTTCTGGCAGCGTCGTTGAATGGAGAGCTGCTCGGTTGCGTGGGCTATGAATCGAGCCGCGACGTCGTGCTCCTGCGCTCGTTGGCGATCCAGCCGATGTCGCAGGGCAGGGGCCTGGGGCGGCAACTGGTGGTGGAACTGGAGCAGCATGCCAAGGCGGCGGGTGGCAGGACCGTATTCCTTCTCACGACCACGGCAGCACCGTTCTTCGAGCAGCTTGGCTATGAGCGCGTCGCGCGCGATGCAGCACCGGGATTCATCGCTGCGTCGACGCAGTTCAGTGGACTGTGCCCAGGCTCGGCCCAGCTGATGATGCGTCGGCTGTAGGCCGGCCGGGCCCCGGCGGGTGCTTCAGCCCCCTTGTCCATCGATGTCCGGGGCTTGCCGCGTTGCGATCCGGGATGCCTGGAGTCCAGAGAACAGCTGCGGTGCCGATACCGAGGCGCGCGTGATCAACTGGTGCGCAAGCACGTGGTTGACAGTGGCGCGCCTTGAAGACGCGGGGCGGCGCATTTCCCGCAGCAGGATGTCTATCGCGTTGTCCGCCATCTCTGCGACCGGCTGATGGATGGTTGTCAGTTCCGGCCACACCATGGTCGCGGCGGAGGTGTCGTCGAAGCCCACCACCGAAAGATCCCCCGGCACCTGCAGGCCGCGGCGGTGGGCCACTGAAACAACCGCCGATGCCATGTCATCGTTGCTGGCGAAGATCGCACTGGGTGGCGGGCCCTGGGCCAGCAGCCGCTCGGCTGCCTCCAGGCCGGAACGGTAGGTGAAGCAGCCGGGTTGCACGAGCGCGTCGTCGTAGCCGATGCCGGCGTTGGCCAGCGCATCCCGGTAGCCCTGCCAGCGGTGTGCGCTGGCAGTCTGGTTCGGGTCGCCCTTGATATAGCCGATGCGGGTATGCCCGTGGGCGATGAGGTGCGACACCATGTCATGGCTGGCCTGGCGGTCGTCGATGCGCACGCAGGAGATCCTGTCGCTGAAGCGGCTGGAGGCGATGGAGACGACGGGAACGCCCGCGTTGACGAATACCTCGACGATGTCCTTCGATTCACACAGCGGCGGCGGAAGAATCACGCCTGCCACGGTGGTGGCGAGTTGCCGTGCCGCCTCGCGACGTGCCGGGGTGCCCAGCTCATCCCAGGCAGCGATGACCAGCTGCGCCGCCGACCGGGTGGAACCGCGCAGCGCGCCGACCAGCAGTTCGCGCAGGTAGCTGGAGCTGGGGTTGGTGTAGATCAGGGCGATGCAGGTGTGCTGCGCCGCAGCCAGGGCGGAGGCAGCAGGGTTGGGCCGGTAGTCCAGCGCCAGTACGCTGCGCAGGACGCGTTCGCGGTTGCCTTCGCGTACCCCGGCATGGCCGTTGATGACGCGTGACACCGTCATGGCGGAAACACCGGCATGGGCAGCGACGTCATCGATGGTGACGGCGCTTGCTTTTCGACGGACCGCTTTATGGCCGTTTTTCAAGGCTGGATTCCTTTGCTGCGCTGCATGATGACAAGCGCGATTGCGGATGAGTAGTCTGCGCCGTGACGCGATGGTAGCGCTACCACTGAGCCGGTGTAAGGCCAGCGGATGCCCCCCCCTTTACCGCGCGGCTGTTCCGGCAAGTCTGAAAGCGAGTTTGAGTCGCAGTGGGTGCAAAGCGCACTGCGATGTTCGGTGTGGAAGACGGGCGTCGCCCGTACGTGCCCCCAGGAGGGGCGGTACATCCATTCGATCGTATGTCAGAGGGGAGAGTCATGAGCGCTGCTACTTTCCGTCGTACCCCAGGCCGGAGGGCTCGTCGATGAGCCGGACGCTGGCGAAGTTCACTTCCAGGGCCATGTTCACCTTTGTCGGTGGCGTCCTGGTCATCAATCCCGCATTCGCACAAGAGGCGTCAACGCCGGCACCCGTCGCCGGGCAGCAGAATCCGCCCAGCCCGACACAGCTGGACACCGTCCAGGTCACCGGCATCCGCAACAGCCTCAGCCAGGCCATGGACATCAAGCGTGATTCGGCCGGCGTGGTGGATGCGATCAGTGCGGAGGACATCGGCAAGTTCCCCGATACCAACCTGGCCGAATCCCTGCAGCGCATCACCGGCATCTCGATCGAGCGCCGTGACGGTGAGGGCGCACAGGTAACGGCACGTGGTTTCGGCCCTCAGTTCAACATGGTGACGCTCAACGGGCGGCAAATGCCCGGCGCCGATGCGTTCGGTGCGTCGGGGCAGGTCGCCATCGGTGGTGTCGACGGCGGCACCCGTGCCTTCAACTTCGCCCAGTTGGCCGCTGAAGCCATCAATGGCATCGAGGTCTACAAGACCAGCCAGGCCAATGTCCCCAGCGGTGGCATCGGTGCCACCATCAACATCCTGACCTCCCGGCCGTTTGACCACGAGGGCATCGTCGCCAGTGCCGGGGCGAAAGCCGTCTCCGACCGCAGCCAGCCGTTCGGCGACGACCTGACGCCGGAACTGTCCGGCATCTTCAGTTACACCAATCCCGACAAGACCTTCGGCGTGGGCGTGAGCGCCAGCTACCAGAAACGCAAGGGCGGTTCGGTGCAGGCCACCGACAACTACTGGAACGTGCAGCCGTGGACCGGCACGATGCCGGGCAACCCGAGGGTGGTCAATGCACCGGCGATCGGTGCGCTGTATGCGCGGCCGAACGACCTGCGCTATGCCTTCTCCGAATTCGAGCGTGAGCGCATCAACGGCCAGGCCGTGCTGCAGTTCGCGCCGACCGATGCGGTGACCTTGACCCTGGATTACACCTATTCGACCAACGAGATCACTGAAAATCGTGGCGAGCAGGGCATGTGGCTGCAGAACAGCAACTACACCGACATCGAATTCGATACCAGCGGTGCGGTTGCCACGCCGATCTACATCCGTGAAATCGCCGGCACCAAGGACTTCGGCCTTGAGCAGCAGCGCAGCATGCAGAAGTACAAGCTGGGTTCGCTCGGCCTGAACGCGGTCTGGAATGTGACCGACCGCTTCAAGCTCAGCTTCGATGCGCACAACTCGAAGAACGAAAGCCGCCCGAACGATCCCCTCACCGGTGGCGGCTCCATCTTCAGCAGCATCGCCGGCACCAACAACTGCACCGCCGGACCGCATTGCGGTGGGTCATGGGTGCAGGAAATGGTCTTCAACAGCGGCCTGCCGGTGGGCACCCAGGTCTGGTACCCGAGCACGGCCGATGCCATCGCCAACACCAACGGCGTGGTCAATCCGGGCTTCGCGCCGGGCGAGATCGGTTCGCAGGTGCTGCGCATCAACTCGCAGACCCAGATCAGCGAGATCAAGCAGGGGCGTGTCGATGGTGAGTGGAGCTTCGACAAGGGGCGCTTCCAGTTTGGCGTGGACTCGAGCAAGCAGACCACCCACCGCATCCAGGCAGCGGAGAATTACAACACCCTGGGCGATTGGGGCGTGGCCAACGTTGACGGGGATGTTGCCAACGGGCTGATGGACCTGCTGCAGCCGGTCAACATCGTCGGGCTGTTCAACGACTTCAATGCCAACAGCTTCACGGCCTGGCGCGGCGATGCCGGTCGCCTTGCGCAGTGGGCGGCGGACAACTATGGCGCCAATCTCGGCGTGAGCCCGCAGCGCGCCGCCGATAACCTGGTGGAAGAGAAGACGAAGTCGGCCTACTTCCAGGTGGAGCTGGATGGCGAGCTGGGCGGCATGCGTACCAATACCCGCCTGGGTGTGCGCTATGAAACCACCGATGTTGTCTCCACCTCGAACATCGCCATCCCGGAAGCCATCGAGTGGCAATCCAACAATGACTTCCGCGTGGTGTTGTCCGACGAACAACAGCCGTTCACCGAGAAGAACAGCTACAGCTACATCCTGCCCAATCTGGATTTCAGCATCGATCTTCGTGAGGACCTGAAGGGGCGTGTCTCATTCGGCAAGAGCATCGCACGCGCGCCGATCGGGAACCTGTATGCCGGCCCGACCGCCCAGCAGCCGTTCGGCTCGGTCCTCATCGACCCGTCCTCGCGGGCCAGCGGTACCGCACAGAACCCGCAGCTGAAACCGCTGGAATCGGACAACCTGGATCTGGCGCTGGAGTGGTACTTCGCCGATGCGAGCTACGTCTCGCTGACCTACTGGAACAAATCGGTCGACAATTTCGTCGGCAACACCATTGTCCAGGAGAATCTGTACGGCCTGCGCGATCCTACCGCCGGTCCGGATGCGCAGGCGGCGCTGGCGTTCCTCACCAGCGGTGCCTGCGTCACACAGGTCGGCGCTGCCAATGCGGCGGCGTGCTCGGCCAATGACACCTCGCTGTTCACCGCCCTGGCCCTGCTGCGCAACAATCCCGCCGGGTTGGGCGCCTACAACGGTACCGACGCCCAGGTGCTGGCCACTGAAGCAGCCTACGACCTGTACGGTACGGCCGGCGATCCGCTGTACCAGTTCAACGTCAATCGTCCCATCAACCAGAACAAGGCCAAGCTCCACGGCTGGGAACTGGGTGGGCAATACTTCTTCGGCGATACCGGCTTCGGCATCCTGGCCAACTACACCCTGGTCAATGGCGATGTGGGCTTCAACAACGCAGGCGACCCGGGCATCGACCAGTTCTCGCTCACCGGCCTGAGCGACACGGCCAATGCGATGCTGATGTACGAGAAGTACGGTTGGTCGGTACGACTGGCGTGGAACTGGCGTGACCAGTACCTGATCCTGGCCAACCAGGGAGCCAGCCGCAATCCGTACTATGTGGAGGCGTACGAACAGTGGGATCTCAGCGTGAACTACACCCTGGATGACCACTGGTCGTTTGGCCTGGAGGCGATCAACCTGACCGGTGAGGATGTGCGCTGGCGTTCGCGTACCTCGCAGATGATCGTGAAGCTGGCCGACCAGAGCCCGCGTTACATGCTGGGCGTGCGTTACAGGTTCTGAACCGTGGGGTGCCGCTGCCACGACAGCGGCACCCGTTCCAGGCTGCTGACGGATTGGACAACACCATGTCGCGTTACGAAATGCTCAACAACATTGCCCATCGGGACCTGCGTGTGGCCACCGGCTTCGGCGCCGAGTTCGGCGACGCGGTGGGCATGGTGCCGGCCTATCCGAGTGAGTTCGCCGAACTGCAGCGGGAATATCCCATCTTCCTGCGCAGGGACCCCGCCACGGGCGGCTGGCAGGCGGTGGCCCTGCTGGGGTTCGAACAGCACGAGAACCTGTTCCTGCAGGACGGTCGCTGGAACGCCTCCTACCTGCCCGGCGCCGCAGCGAAAGGGCCATTCCTGATCGGTTTCCAGGAAGGGCACATCGATGGTGCGCTTACCCGGGAAGCGGTGTTGCACGTGGATCTGGATCATCCGCGCGTGACCGCAATGCACGGCGAGCCGGTGTTCCTGCCACAGGGCGGTAACTCGCCCTATCTGGACCATATCGCCGGGGTGCTGCGCGGCATCCACGACGGCCATGCCTTTGCCGCGGACATGTTTGCCACGCTCGACGCGAAAGGGTTGATCCAACCGATCACGCTGGACGTGCGGATCGACGCGGAGCATCGGGTCGGCGTCAACGGCCTGCATGCGGTCGACCGTGACCGCCTCGCGCTGCTGGAGGGTGCGGCGCTGGCCGAACTCAACCGCGCCGGCTACCTGGAGGGCGCCTATCTGATGCTGGCATCGCTGCACAACATGCGCCGCCTGATCGCCGAGAAGCAGCGACGCCTGCGCGCAGCGGATACCGCTGTCGCGGGCGGCAGGAACTGACCGGTGCTGGACGGCGTCGCCATGCGCACAATGGAAGACCTGGATCCCGCGGCGCTGCCGCTGCAGGCGCTGGTGGCAGCCGGCGAGCCAGTGGTGCTGCGCGGCATCGCGCGCGACTGGGCATTGGTGCAGGCCGGGTCGCGTTCCCTGCAGGAGGCCATGGCCTACCTGCGCGGGTTCGAAGCAGGCGTGCCTGTTCCCTATTCCTTCGGCGGCCCCGAGATCGAAGGGCGTCCGTTCTACAACGCGGATTTCACCCGCTTGAACTTCGAGGTCCGGCGTGGCCTGCTGACAGAGGTGCTGGACGCAATCGCCGACCACCTCGATTCGCCGAGCCCGCCCACCTATTACGTCGCTTCGCTGCTGATCGCGCGTGCGCTGCCCGGGTTCGCCCAGCACAACGACGCCGGACTGGCGGGGCAGGGCATCGATGCTTCGGCCAGCATCTGGGTCGGCAACCGGGTGACGGCCTCCTGCCATTACGACATTCCGGACAACCTGGCGTGCTGCGCGGTGGGCCGGCGCCGCTTCACCCTGTTTCCGCCGGAGCAGATCGACAACCTCTACCCGGGGCCGATGGAGCCCACCCCGGGTGGGCAGGTGGTCAGCGTGGTGGATGTCGACCAGCCGGATTTCGACCGCCATCCGCGCTTCCGTGATGCCTTGGCAAGCGCGCAGACCGCCACGCTTGAACCCGGGGATGCCATCTTCATCCCGGGCCTGTGGTGGCACCACGTGCGCAGCCTGGAACCGTTCAACGTGCTGGTGAACTACTGGTGGCGCAGTGCGCCTGGCTATCTCGGCTCACCCCTGCCGGCGCTGCAGCATGCGATGTGGGCCCTGCGCGATCTACCGGCGCGCGAGAAGCAGGCGTGGGCAAAGATCTTCCAGTACTACGTGTTTGGTCCCGGCGAGCAGGCAGGGCAACACCTGCCCGAAGCGGCCCGGGGTGAGCTGGCACCGTTCGACGAGACGCAGGCGCGGCGCATGCGCGCCCAGCTGCTGGGTCGACTCAACCGCTGATGGGAGCATCGCATTGAACGCTGCGGACACTACACAAGGGCCGATCCGGAGAGTGGTGATCGCCGGTGGCGGCACTGCCGGCTGGCTGGCCGGCTGCGCACTGGCGCACCAGTTCCGGCAACAGCTGGACATCACCCTGGTGGAGTCCGAGCAGATCGGTACCGTGGGTGTGGGCGAATCCACCGTGCCGCCCATCCGCACGTTCCACCGTTTCCTGCAGATCGATGAGCAGGAGTTCCTGCGTGCGGTCGCCGGCACGTTCAAGCTGTCGATCTCGTTCGAGAACTGGCGTCGCCCCGGTGAACGCTTCATCCATCCTTTCGGCACGATCGGGCAGGGCACCTGGGCCACGCCGTTCCATCACTTCTGGCTGGACAGCCTGCGCCGCGGCATGCCCTCCGGGCTGGGCGACTTCTGCCTGGAAAGTGCCGCTTCCCTGGCCGACAGGTTCTCGCTGCAGACCCAACCCCAGGTCAACTACGCCTACCATTTCGACGCCGGGCTCTATGCCAGGTTCCTGCGCGGCAAGGCCGAAGCAAACGGCCTGCGGCGGGTGGAAGGCAAGATCCGCGAAGTCCGCCAGCATCCCCATGACGGCTCGGTTGCGTCGCTGGTGCTGGACGACGGGCAGGTCATCGAAGGCGATCTGTTCATCGACTGCACCGGCTTCCGCGGCCTGTTGACCGAGCAGACCCTGCATACCGGCTATGAAGACTGGAACGAATGGTTGCCCAGTGATCGCGCCGTTGCCGTGCAGACCGACTCGCCCGCGCCGCCGGTGCCCTACACCCGTGCCATCGCGCACGAGGCCGGGTGGCGCTGGCACATCGCGCTGCAGCACCGGGTCGGCTGCGGGCTGGTCTTCTCCAGCCGCCACATGTCCGATGACGAGGCGCAGGCCAAGCTGCTGCGTGATGTCGACGGACAGCCCCTGCGCGATCCGTGGCTGGTGCCGTTCCGCAGCGGGCGCCGGTTGCAGGCTTGGAACAGGAACGTGGTGGCGCTCGGGCTGGCCAGTGGCTTCATCGAGCCGCTGGAATCGACCAGCATCCACCTGACCATCAGCGCCGTGGTGCGCCTGATCCAGCTGTTCCCGTCCGACGGCATCACCCCTTCGCTGGTGGCGCTGTACAACGACGTGAGCCGCCAGGAGATGGAGCACGTGCGCGATTTCATCATCCTGCATTACCACGCCAACCAGCGCGACGAGCCGATGTGGAAGGCCTGCCGCGAGATGGCGCTGCCTGAATCGCTGCAGGTCCGCCTGCGCGCGTGGCGCGAGCGTGCCCATGCCTGGCAGGACCCTGGCGAGCTGTTCCGGGTCGACTCCTGGACCAGCGTCCTGATGGGTCAGGGCATCCAGCCCGGAGCGCCGCACCCGCTTGCGCGGGCCATCGGCGATGCGGACCTGCGCACCCTGTTGCATCGCATCCGGCAGCCAGTGCAGGAAACGGTGGCGAAGATGCCGACGCAGGCAGAGTTCATCGAGCGCTACTGCAGGGCGGCGCCGGACGCATGGCAAAGGGGCAGGGCCGTGGCGTAGCCGCAGTGCGCGCTGTTGCATCGAATTGGTAGCGCTACCTTCAAACCACTACGGGGTGCAGTGAATGGAATTGGTTGCGGGAATCGACGCTGGTACGCAAAGCCTGAAGGTGGTCGTCTACGACCCTGAAGGGCGCAGTCTCGTGGCCAGCGCCAGCGCGCCATTGCAGCTGACCAGCGCTGCAGACGGCAGCCGGGAACAGCGGCCGGCCGATTGGGTGACGGCACTGCACGCCTGCTTTGCTGCGATCGATCCGGCGGTGCGCTCCCGGATTGCCGCGCTGGCAGTCTCAGGACAGCAGCATGGGTTCGTGCCGGTCGATGCGGCCGGGGAGGTGCTGGCTCCGGCCAAGCTGTGGTGCGACACCAGCACCTCGGCCGAATGCGTGCAGATCATGGACGCCGCAGGCGGCACGGCGCGCACCATCGCGTTGGCCGGCAACCCGGTGCTTGCCGGTTACACCGCCTCCAAGCTGCCGTGGACGAAAACGCACCGGCCCGACGCCTACGCGCGGCTTGCCACCATCCTGCTGCCGCACGATTACCTCAATTTCGTGTTGACCGGCGAGCGCTTCTGCGAATACGGCGATGCGTCGGGCACCGGCTGGCTGGATGTGCGCACCCGAACCTGGTCGGCCGAGCTGCTGCACGCGACCGATCCGCAGCGCGATCTCGCCGACTGCCTGCCACGCATCGCCGCAACCGAAGAGATGTTCGGCATCACCCCCGCCGCGGCGGCGGCGTTGGGCCTTCCCGCATCGGTGAAGGTGGCCGTCGGCGGTGGCGACAACATGATGGCGGCCGTGGGTACCGGCTGCGTCGTACCCGGTCGCCTGGTGATGAGCCTGGGTACGTCCGGCACCCTGTTTGCCTTCTCGGACACGCCCGTGGTCGACCCGGGCGGGGCATGGGCCGCGTTCTGCTCGTCGACCGGCGGCTGGCTGCCGCTGATCTGCACGATGAACTGCACCGTGGTGACCGGACAGGTCGCCGACGCCTTCGGCTTCAGCAGCCGCGAGGGCGACCGGCACCTGCAGGCCACGCCGCCCGGTGCCGACGGCCTGGTGATGCTGCCGTTCCTCAACGGCGAACGCACGCCGGACCTGCCGCAGGGCAAGGGGGTGCTGGCGGGCCTGGACACGACCAACATGACGCCGGCGCACATCTACCGCGCGGCCATGGAAGGGGCCACCTACGCCCTGAAGTATGGCTACGACGCATTCGTCGGCGCGGGCATGCAGTTCGAACGCATCGTGCTGACCGGCGGCGGCAGCAACAGCGCGCAGTGGCGGCAACTGGTGGCCGATGTGTTCGGCCTGCCGGTGGACGTGCCGGCCCAGTCCGAAGGCGCGGCATTCGGTGCGGCATTGCAGGCCCTGTGGGCGTTGGGCCACGGCCGAGGCGATGCCGCCTCCATCGCCGACGTCGCCGACCGCCACGTTGCGCTTGACCCGCTGCGTTCGGCACGTCCGGACCCCGCACGCGCCGAAGCCTACGCCACGGCCTACGCCCGTTTCCTTCGACATCTCGACGCCATCACGCCGCTGTACCGCGGCTGATCTCTTTTCCGCGACACCTCGCACAACGACAGGAAGACGCACCATGAGCACGCAACCTTTCATCGGCGCCAAGGAATACTTCCCCGGCATCGGCCGCATTCCCTTCGAAGGCCGGGGCTCGGACAACCCGCTCGCGTTCAAGGTCTACGACGCTGACAAGGTCATCGGCGGCAGGACCATGCAGGAACATTTGCGCTTTGCAGTCTGTTACTGGCACACCTTCTGCAATGCCGGGCATGATCCGTTCGGTCCGGGTACCCGTCATTTCCCCTGGGAGGCCGGCTCGCCGATGGCCACCGCCGAGGCGAAGGTGGACGCGGCATTCGAGTTCTTCACCAAGCTGGGCGTGCCGTACTGGTGTTTCCACGATATCGACCTGGCACCGGACGCCGAGGATGTCGGGCAGTACGAAAAGAACCTGAAGCACATGGTGGGCCTGGCCAAGGCGCGCCAGGATGCAACCGGCATGAAGCTGCTGTGGGGCACGGCCAACCTGTTCTCGCACCCGCGCTACATGAACGGTGCGTCCACCAACCCGGATTTCGCTGTGGTAGCGCGTGCCGCCGTGCAGGTAAAGGCGGCGCTGGAGGCCACCGTTGAACTGGGCGGCGAGCATTACGTGTTCTGGGGCGGCCGCGAAGGCTATGCCGCGCTGGCCAATACCCAGATGAAGCGCGAAGTCGACCACCTCGCGCGGTTCCTGACCATGGCGCGCGACCATGGCCGCAGCATCGGCCTGAAGGGCAACTTCCTGATCGAGCCCAAGCCGATGGAACCGATGAAGCACCAGTACGACTTCGACAGCGCCACCGTGGTGGGGTTCCTGAAGGAACATGGCCTGGACAAGGATTTCAAGCTCAACATCGAGGCCAACCACGCGACGCTGTCCGGCCACACCTTCGAACACGATCTGCAGGTCGCCTCGGACCACGGCCTGCTCGGCAGCATCGACGCCAACCGCGGCAACGCCCAGAACGGCTGGGATACCGACCAGTTCCCCACCGACCTGTACGACACCGTGGGCGCGATGCTGGTGGTGCTGCGCCAGGGCGGGCTGGAAGGCGGCTTGAACTTCGACGCCAAGGTGCGCCGTGAATCGACCGACCTGGAAGATCTGTTCATTGCCCACGTCGGCGGCATGGATGCCTTCGCCCGCGGGCTGGAAGTGGCCCATGCGCTGCTGAACGATTCGCCGCTGGAACAGTGGCGCAAGGAGCGTTACGCCAGCTTCGACAGTGGTGCCGGCAAGGACTTCGCGGGCGGCGCGCTCAGTCTCGCAGAGTTGGCTGCGCTGGGTGCCAAGGGCGGCGAGCCCAGGCAGATCAGCGGCAAGCAGGAGCGCTACGAGAACCTGATCAACCAGTACCTGCTGCGCTGAGCACAGCGGCTCGCATCGATGACACCGAACCGGGGAGGGACACGGCAATGCAGCAGGCAATGAGCGGTGGAGAGAACACCCGGCTGATCGTACTGATCAGCGTGGTGGCGACGATTGGCGGATTCCTGTTCGGGTTCGACAGCGGCGTGATCAACGGCACCCAGGACGGCCTGCACCAGGCGTTCAGATCCGGCGAGTGGATGCAGGGGTTCGAGATCGCCTCGATGTTGCTGGGCTGCGCCGTGGGTGCCTTCAGCGCCGGCCGGCTGGCCGACCGTCTCGGCCGCCGCAACGTGCTGATCGTCTCGGCAGTGTTGTTCCTGCTGTCGGCGATCGGCGCCGGCGCCGCATCCTCCTCGGCGATGTTCATCGTCGCGCGGGTGTTGGGGGGCTTTGCGGTGGGGGCCGCCAGTGTCATCTCCCCGGCCTACATCGCCGAAGTCGCGCCGGCGCGCTACCGTGGCCGGCTCGCCACGGTCCAGCAGATCGCCATCATCAGCGGGCTGACCGTCGCGTTCCTGTCCAACTATCTGCTGGCGGCCACCGCCGGTGCTTCCACCGAGGCACTGTGGGGCGGGCACGCAGCATGGCGCTGGATGTTCTGGATGCAGGCCGTGCCCTCGCTGCTGTTCCTGGCGCTGCTGCTGACCATTCCGGAAAGCCCGCGCTACCTGATGGTGAAGCGCCGCAAGGACGAGGCGCTGCAGGTGCTTGCGCGGCTGTACGGCGGTGTCGAGGCGCAGGCGAAGGCTGCCGAGATCGACGCTTCGCTGTCGACCGACCACCATCGGCCGCGGCTGTCGGACCTGCGCAACAAGGCCACCGGCAGGATCCGCCCGATTGTCTGGGTCGGCATCGGCCTGGCCACCTTCCAGCAGCTGGTCGGCATCAACGTGGTGTTCTACTACGGTGCCGTGCTCTGGCAGGCCGTCGGCTTCTCCGAGAACGACGCGCTGCTGATCAACGTGCTGTCCGGTGCGCTCAGCATCGGCGCCTGCATCGTCACTGTGCTGCTGATCGATCGCATCGGGCGCAAGCCATTGCTGTGGGTGGGCTCGGCCGGCATGGCGGTGTCACTGGCACTGCTGGTGGCCGCATTCGCCAGTGGCTCGCTGGTCGATACGCACCTGCAGCTGCCTGCGGGCATGGGCACGCTGGCGCTGGTGGCGGCCAATGCCTATGTCGTGTTCTTCAACATCTCGTGGGGCCCGGTGATGTGGGTGATGCTGGGCGAGATGTTTCCCAACCAGATCCGCGGTTCGGGCCTGGCGGTGGCCGGTGCGGCGCAGTGGACCGCCAACTTCGCCGTCACCGTGACCTTCCCGATTCTGCTGGCCGCCACCGGGCTGGCAGCCACGTACAGCATCTATCTGGTGGCGGCGGTCATTTCGGTGTTCTTCGTGCTCAGGTACGTGCACGAAACCAAGGGCAAGGAACTGGAGCAGATGGAAGGATGAACGCGATGACCCATCGACACGTTGGCCGCGCCCACGCTGGCGTGCTGCTGACCACGCTGCTGCTGGCACTGGCGGCCTGCGGCAAGGATGAGAAAGCAGCTGCAACTGCAGCCGCGACGCCGGACCCGTGGCCGCAGGTCGCCTGGCCACTGGCCGAGGACCCCGCGCTGGAAAAGCGCATCACCGACCTGATGGCCACCATGACGGTGGAGGAAAAGGTCGGCCAGCTGGTGCAGGGCGATATCGCCAGCATCACCCCCGACGACGTGCGCCGCTATCGGTTGGGCTCGGTCCTGGCCGGCGGCAATTCCGATCCCGGTGGCCGTTACGATGCCGCGCCGGCCGAATGGCTCGCGCTGGCCGATGCGTTCTACGCAGCGTCGATGGACACCTCCACCGGCGGCAAAGCCATCCCGGTGCTGTTCGGCATCGATGCCGTGCACGGGCAGAGCAACATCATCGGCGCGACACTGTTCCCGCACAACATCGGCCTGGGCGCGGCCCGCAACCCGGATCTGCTGCGCCGGATCGGCGAGGTGACCGCGCTGGAGACCCGTGCGACCGGGATGGAGTGGGCGTTCGCACCAACCGTGGCGGTACCGCAGGACGACCGCTGGGGGCGCACCTATGAGGGCTATTCCGAATCGCCCGAGGTGGTGGCCAGCTATGCCGGTGCAATGGTCGAAGGGCTGCAGGGCAAAGTGGGTACGCCCGCGTTCCTCGATGGTCGTCATGTGATCGCCTCGGTGAAGCACTTCCTCGGCGACGGTGGCACTACCGATGGCAAGGACCAGGGTGATACCCGGATCAGCGAAGCGGACCTGGTGCGCATCCACGCGGCCGGCTATCCGCCGGCGATCGCTGCAGGCGCACAGACCGTCATGGCCTCCTTCAACAGCGTCAACGGCGAAAAAATGCATGGTCACAGGCAGTACCTGACCGATGCGTTGAAGGGCCGCATGCACTTCGGTGGGTTCGTGGTGGGCGACTGGAACGGCCACGGGCAGGTCAAGGGCTGCACGACCACCGATTGCCCGGCCACCATCAATGCGGGCCTGGACATGGCCATGGCCTCGGACAGCTGGAAGGGCTTCTACGAGACCACGCTGGCCGCCGTGAAGAACGGCACCATCAGCCAGCAACGGCTGGACGAGGCGGTGCGCCGGATCCTGCGCGTCAAGATGCGGCTGGGTCTGTTCGAGGCCGGCAAGCCGTCCACACGTGCGGTCGGCGGCCAGTTCGCCCTCATCGGCGCACCGGAACATCGTGCGCTGGCACGGCAGGCGGTGCGCGAATCGCTGGTACTGCTGAAGAACCAGGGGGGCGTGTTGCCACTGTCGCCCAGGCAACGGATCCTGGTGGCCGGTGACGGTGCCAACGACGTGGGCAAGCAGGCCGGCGGCTGGACGCTGAACTGGCAGGGCACCGGCACGACCCGCAAGGACTTCCCCAATGCGGACACGATCTACGAGGGCATCGCCCAGCAGGCGTCGGCCGCGGGTGGCGAGGCAGTGCTGGCGGTCGATGGGAAATATGTAACGAAGCCGGATGTGGCCGTGGTGGTATTCGGCGAGAGCCCGTATGCCGAGTTCCAGGGCGATCTGCCGACGCTGGCCTACAAGCCGGGGGACGATGCCGACCTTGACCTGATCAAGCGGCTGAAGGCCGACGGCATTCCGGTGGTGGCCGTGTTCCTGAGCGGGCGCCCGCTGTGGGTCAACCGCGAGATCAACGCCGCTGATGCGTTCGTGGCGGCGTGGCTGCCCGGCTCGGAAGGTGCTGGCGTTGCCGACGTGCTGCTGCGCAGGCCTGATGGCAGCGTGCAGCACGATTTCAAGGGCAGGTTGAGCTTCAGCTGGCCGCGCACGGCGACGCAGTACGCCAACAATGTGGGGCAGAAGGATTACAACCCGCAGTTCGCCTTCGGCTTCGGCCTGTCCTACGCCGACAACGGCGATCTGGCGGCGCTGCCGGAAGTCTCCGGGGTAACCGGCAATGAAGGTGCCACCGGCGTGTTCTTCGCGCGCGGCGAAGCCGGTTCAGGCATGGCCCTGCGCCTGCAGAACGGCACGGGGCAGGGCGTCACGGTCACCAAGGTGCCGGAGGCCCTGGAGGGCGATCTGCTCAAGGTCACCGGCGTGGACCACCTGGCACAGGAAGACGGCCGCCGCCTGGCCTGGTCGGGCAAGGCTGAGGCAGTTGCCGCGCTGCAGTCACATACGGCACTGGACCTGCAGCGCGAAAGCAACGGCGACCTGATGCTGCTGACCACGCTGCGGGTGGAGTCTGCACCCCGTGGCGAGGCCTGGTTGGCGGTGGGCTGCGGCACGGGCTGCTCGGCCCGCATTGCACTCACGCCGACGCTGGCAAAACTGCCGGTGGGCCAATGGACGCGCGTGGGCGTGCCGCTGAAGTGCCTTGCAGCCGCAGGTGCGGACGTCGGCAAGCTGGATCGCCCGTGGTCGATCGGAACGGCGGGGGCGATGACACTGTCGGTGTCACGTGTCGCGCTGGGCGCCCTGAACGAGGCGGAGACCAGCATCGGGTGCGCAGGCGCGTGACCGTGACGCTTCGTCCTGCGCTATCGGGAACCGGGTGGGCGCGTGACCGAATCGCGCACCACCAGCCGGTGCGGCACCACGAGGTCGGTCAACACGCGCACGCCCTCGCTGCGGCGGCGGATGGTGCGCAGCAGGATCTCGATGGCGGCATCGGCCATCGAGGCGATGGGCTGATGGATGGTGGTGAGCTCGGGCCAGACCGTCGTGGCGGCGGAGCTGTCATCGAAGCCCACCACCGACAGGTCGCGGGGCACCTCCAGGCCACGCCGGTGCGCGACGGAGATCGCCGCCGCGCCCATATCGTCGTTGCTGGCCAGGATTGCGGTGGGCGGCCTGGGCTGGCACAGCAGTTTCTCGGCAGCGGCCAGCCCGGAGCGGTAGGTGTAGTCGCCCTGTTCGACCAGGGCGGGGTCGACCTCCAGCCCGGCGTCGTGCAGCGCGCTGACAAAGCCGTCATAGCGCCGCGCGCTGGCACTGAGGTCGGTGCGCCCGCAGATGAAGCCGATGCGGCGGTGGCCCTGCTGGATCAGGTATTCAGCCAATTCCCTTCCGGCGTGGAAGTCATCGATGCGCACGCAGGAAATGTCATTGCCGAGGTGACCCGGCGCGATCGCCACCACCGGGATGCCGGCCTTGACCAGCTCGGTCACCACGGGCTTCGATTCGCACAGCGGCGGCGGCAGGATGACGCCGTCCACCCGCCCGGCCAGGGCACGCGCGGCCTTGCGCTGGGCCGCCGGGGCCGGCTCGTCCCAGTAGTCGATGACCAGCTGGATGGCAGCGTTGGACGCTACGCGCAGCAGGCCGACCAGCAGTTCGCGCAGGTAGGCACCGCTGGGGTCGGTGTAGATCAGTGCAATACGCGTGTGCTGCGCGGCGGCCAGCGAACTGGCGGCGAGGTTGGGCGTATAGCCCAGTTCACGCACGGCGCGCATCACGCGCTCGCGGGTGACGTCGCGCACCTTGCCCTGGTTGATCGCCCGCGACACCGTCATCGGCGACACTCCGGCCAGGGCCGCCACCTCGTCGATCGTCACACCACTGGTTTTGCGGCGGACCGATTTCTTCGGCTTGTCCAATACGCGCTCCCGTTCTTCTCTGTGACGCTGCCGAAGCCCGCGCACGTTTGGAGCTTACAAGGTTTGCCGGCCAACCAGCGGCCCGTTCCGGATGGCGAGCGGTGTCATTGGATGTTCGCTGCCGTGCTGGTGCTGCTGGCCTGCATCGGCGACGCGCGCGCAGAGGATGGCCATGCCCTGTGGATGCGCTACGTTCCGCTCGAACCGGCCCTCGCTGCCGACTACCGCACCCGCCTGGGGCAGGTGGTGGCCCCTGATCACACAGCCACGCAGCGCGCCGCGCGCGATGAACTGCAGCGTGGACTGGCCGGGCTGCTCGGCAGCGCTCCGCAGTTGGCAGGTACGGCAGCCACCGGCCCCATGCTGGTGCTGGGTACGCCGCAGTCGTCGGCGTTGATCGCGCCGTTGCGTGCGCAGATGCAGCCGCTGGGCGAGGAAGGCTACCTGCTCAAGCGCACACGGGTGGGCGGGCGCGATGTGCTGCTGGTCGCCGCACCGCGGGATATCGGCGTGCTGTACGGGGTGTTCCATCTGCTGCGGCTGCTGCAGACCGGCGCGGCACTGGACGCCCTCGATGTGCGTCAATCGCCACGGCTCCGGCTGCGCGTGCTCAATCACTGGGACAACCTGGATGGCCATGTCGAACGTGGCTACGCAGGCCGTTCGCTGTGGGACTGGCAGACGTTGCCAGAGTGGCGCGACCCGCGCTACACCGACTATGCACGCGCCAACGCATCCGTAGGCATCAACGGCACCGTGCTCAACAACGTGAATGCAAACGCACAGAGTCTTGCGCCGGACTATCTCGACAAAGCGGCAACACTGGCCGATCTGTTCCGGCCGTACGGCATCCGTGTCTACCTGAGTGCACGCTTCAGCGCACCCATCGAGCTGGGCGGGCTCGGCACCGCCGATCCGCTCGACCCGGCCGTGCAACGCTGGTGGCGCGACAAAGCGGAGCAGATCTACGCGCGCATTCCCGATTTCGGTGGCTTCCTGGTGAAGGCCAATTCGGAAGGGCAGCCCGGCCCGCAGGACTACGGCCGCTCGCACGCCGACGGTGCCAACCTGCTGGCCGATGCGCTGGCCGCGCACGGCGGCGTGGTGATGTGGCGCGCCTTTGTCTATGCGCACGACGTTCCTGCGGACCGGGCCACGCAGGCCTACAGCGAATTCGCCGGCCTGGATGGTGCGTTCCGCCCGAACGTGGTGCTGCAGGTGAAGAACGGGCCCATCGACTTCCAGCCGCGTGAGCCGTTCCATCCGCTGTTCGGGGCCATGCCGCGCACGCCGCTGGTGATGGAAGTGCAGATCACCAAGGAGTACCTGGGCTTTGCCACGCATCTGGTTTACCTGGGGCCGTTGTACGAGGAAGTGCTGCGGGCCGACACCCGCACACGCGGCAAGGAGGCCGCCGTGGTGCAGTCCCTGGCCGGCATGGCCGGGGTCGCCAACATCGGCACCGACCGCACCTGGAGTGGATCGCACTTCGACCAGGCCAACTGGTACGCCTTCGGGCGCCTTGCGTGGGATCCGCGGCAATCGGCCCAGGACATCGCGGCGGACTGGGCGGCGCTGACGTTCTCGGCCGATCCCGGCGTGGTGCAGCCCATCGTCGGGATGATGATGGGCTCGCGCGAGGCTGCGGTGAACTACATGACGCCACTGGGCCTGCACCATCTGATGGCGCGGGGGCACCACTATGGTCCCGGTCCATGGGTCGATGGCGGCCCGCGCGCGGACTGGACGTCGGTGTACTACCACCGTGCGGATCACAACGGCATCGGCTTCGACCGCACCGCACGCGGCAGCAACGCCGTGGCCCAGTATTCCCCCGGCGTGGCCGAGCAGTATGGCGACCTGGCGCGGGTTCCGGAGCCGCTGCTGCTGTGGTTCCACCACGTGCCGTGGGATCACCGCATGGCCTCTGGGCGGACGCTGTGGGACGAACTGGTCGGGCGCTACTCGCAGGGGGTACGGCAGGTGCAGGGCATGCAGGCCACCTGGGCGGGGCTGCAGGGCAAGGTGGATGCGCAACGGCATGCGCAGGTCACGGCCTTCCTGCGTATCCAGCAGCGCGAAGCACAGTGGTGGCGCGATGCCAGCGTGGCGTACTTCCAGTCGGTGAGCGGCAGACCGTTGCCCGCAGGCGAAGCCGCGCCGCCGCATCCGCTGGCCTGGTACCAGGCCCTGCAGTTTCCCTCCGCGCCAGGAGATGGCCGATGAAGCCGACGTCGTGGGTGGGATGGCTGCTGCTGGTTGCCATGGGCGGCAGCGCCACGCGTGCAGCGGCACAGGAACCAACGATGGCGCTGCTGCATCCGCTGTTCCAGGATCACGCCGTGCTGCAGCGTGACCGGCCGATTCCGGTATGGGGCCAGGCCACGCCGGGCGCCTCGGTTTCCGTTGCGTTTGCAGGGCGCGCTGTCAGCACGCACGCGGCTGGCGATGGCCGCTGGCACGCAACGCTGCCGTCTGCCGCAGCCGGCGGACCTTACGAAATGTCGGTCCGGTCCGGGCATGCCAGCCAGATCGTGCGCGACGTGCAGATCGGCGATGTCTGGTTGTGTTCCGGGCAGTCGAACATGGAGCTTCCGGTGTGGCGCGCGCTTGATGCAGGCAGCGAGATCGCCTCCGCCACGGAACCGGGAATCCGCCTGTTCACCGTGCCGAAGGCGGCGGCGGTTTCACCGCAGAGTGATTTTTCCGCGTCTGTGGCATGGCGCCCCGCGTCACCGGACACCGTGCGTGACTTTTCCGCCGCGTGTTTCTACTTTGCGCGTGAACTGCGCAGGACCGTCGACGTTCCGATGGGGCTGATCCAGGCAGCGTGGGGCGGCTCGCGTATCGAGGCCTGGACCAGCAGCAATGCCCTGCGCATGCAGGGTGGCCTGGGCCCAGCGCTTGACGTGTTCGCGCTGTACGCGCGTGATCCGGCTGCGGCAAACGAACGTTGGGGCCAGCAGTGGCAACACTGGTGGACAACACGCGCCGATGCCGTCGCCGCCGATGCACCCTGGCAGCCAGGCAACGACAGCCGTGGATGGCAACGCGCACCTGCCACGCTCGGGGCGTGGGAGCGCTGGGGTGTGCCAGCGCTGGCCGGCTACAACGGCATGGTCTGGTACCGCACCCAGGTGACGCTGAGCGCCGACCAGGCAGCCAAGCGCGCACAGCTTGAGCTCGGCCCCATCGACGAGACGGACATGACCTGGGTGAACGGCGTGGCCGTGGGCAGCCAGTACGGTGCGGGCGAGCGGCGAACCTATGCGCTGCCAGCCGGCTTGCTGAAAGCCGGCGCCAACACCGTGGTGATCAACGTTCTGGACACCTACGGTGAGGGTGGCCTTGCAGGGCCCGCGAGCGCGCAGGCCATCGGCCTGGATGACGGTACGCGCATCGAGCTGGATGCCCGCTGGCAGTACCGGGTGGCGCCAGGCGCACAGGCGCCGCCGCTGGCACCGTGGCACGCCGCCACGGGGCTGTCGACGCTGTACAACGGCATGATCGCGCCGCTGGGGGCCTATGGCCTGCGCGGCATGCTGTGGTACCAGGGTGAATCCAACACCGGCGACGCAACGGCATACCTCGCACGCCTGCGCAGCCTGCGTGACGACTGGCGGGGGCGGTTCGGCGCGCACACGCCGCTGCTGCTGGTGCAGCTGGCCGGCTATGGCCAGCCACCCGTGGCGCCGGTTGAAAGTGGCTGGGCGCAGGTGCGCGAGGCGCAGCGGCTCGCTGCGGCGGAAGACCCGCGCACCGGGCTGGCCGTGGCCATCGACATCGGCGATGCCTACGACATCCACCCGCCGAACAAGCAGGAACTGGGCCGGCGGCTGGCGCGGGCAGCGCGCCATGTGGTCTATGGCGAGCGCAGCCTGGCGCCCGCCGGCCCAACTGCACACACGGCATCGGCCACGCGCGCCGGCGTGCGTATCCGCTTCAACGGGGTCACCGGCACCCTGGTCACGACCGGCGCCAACGGCCCCATCGGCTTCGAGCTGTGCGACGCCGATGCGCACCACTGCCACTACGCCGACGCGGTGCTGGACGGGCACGACGTCGTGCTGCGCAGCCCGCTGGCAGACGCGGGCGGGCGCGTGCGCTACTGCTGGGCCGATGGCCCGGTGTGCACCCTGCGCGACAGCAGTGGGGCGCCCGCCGGCCCGTTCGAGCTTTCCATCACCCCTGCGGAGGTTCCCTGATGCGTCTGCTGCTGGCTCCAGTACTCGTGTTGATGTCGTTGCTGCCGCAGGCGTGGGCAGCGCCGCCCGCGCCGCCGGTCTACTTCGACTGGTTCGAGTACAGCGGTCGCGACGCGGCCTTCGATGCGCCGTTGCCGGCCGGGCACTATCGCAACCCGATTCTTGCCGGGTTCCATGCCGACCCCAGCATCGTCGCCGCAAACGGGCGCTTCTATCTGGTCAATTCCAGCTTCACCTACTTCCCGGGCATCCCGGTATTCGAAAGCGTGGACCTGGTGCACTGGAAGCAGATCGGCAATGTGATCGACCGACCGTCGCAGCTGGACTTCGACGGACTGGGCGTGTCGCGCGGTATCTTCGCGCCGGCCATCAGTTACCACGACGGCATGTTCTACGTGGTCACCACGGCCGTCGACAGCGGCGGCAACTTCATCGCTACCGCCCGTGATCCTGCCGGTCCCTGGTCCGACCCGCACTGGCTGCCTGGCATCGATGGAATCGATCCGTCATTGTTCTTCGACAACGACGGCACCGTGTATCTGCTCAACAACGATGTACCGCCCGGCCCGCCACGTTACGAGGGCCACCGTGCCATCTGGATGCAGCAGATTGATCTGGCGACCTTCACCCCGGTAGGTCCCCGCAAGGTGTTGATCGACGGCGGGGTGGAGCCGGCCAGGAAGCCGATCTGGATCGAGGGACCGCACATCTACCAACGCGATGGCTGGTACTACCTCTCCGACGCGGAAGGCGGCACCGGGCCGCAACATTCGCAGGTGGTGCTGCGCAGCCGTGATGTGTGGGGACCCTACGTGCCGTATGCGGGCAATCCGATTCTCACCCAGCGTGACCTGCCCGCCGACAGGCCGTTGCCGATCACCAATGCCGGGCATGCGGATCTGGTGGAGGGGCCGGACGGCTCATGGTGGGCGGTGTTCCTTGCCAGCCGCAACTACGACACGCGCCACTACAACACCGGGCGCGAGACCTATCTGCTGCCGGTGCAATGGCGTGACGGCTGGCCGGTGATCCTGCCGGCCAACCAGGCCATTCCGTATGCGGCCAGAGCGCCCTCCTGGATGCAGGGCGAAGCGTCGCAGGCGCCGTCCACCGGCAATTTCACCGAACGTGACGAATTCGATGCGCCGGCACTCGGCAGCGGCTGGCTGCGCGTGCGCATCCCCAGGCAGCCGTGGGCCGACCTGCGCGAGCGACCGGGGGCCTTGGCCGTGCATCCGCTGGCGGAGAACCTGGACACGCTGCGCAACCCCGCGTTCCTCGGCAGGCGCCAGCAGCACCTGCGCTTCGAATCCAGCACGGCCATGACCCGGCCGGCGGCGGGCGTGGCCGCAGGCCTGGCAGCTTTCCAGAGCGAGACCCACTGGTATTTCCTTGGCGTGCGCAGCCTCGGCGGTGACCGCGTGGCGGTCTTCCTGGAAGCGCGCGACGGCAGCGGTGTCACCCGCACCCTGGCAACGCACCAGGCAACGGCAGCGACGTCGCTGCGCCTGAAGATCGCAGGTGACGAAGGCCGCTATGCGTTCGCCTTCGACAGCGGCGACGGGCGTGGCTGGCAGACACTGGCCGATGACGTGGACGGAACGGTGTTGAGTACGGATCGTGCAGGCGGCTTCGTCGGCGCCCTGCTGGGACCATTCGCGCGCGACGAGCGTGCATTGAGGAGCAAATGATGACGCGCACTCCCATCTTCCGCACGCTGGCCCTGTGCGCTGCCATCGCGCTGGCGGGCACGGGTTACGCAGCCGAGCCCGCGCCCTGGCTCGACACCTCGGCCAGCTTCGAAAACCGCGCCGCTGCCCTGGTTGCACGGATGACCCTGGAGGAGAAGGCAGCGCAGATGCAGAACGCCGCGCCCGCGATCGAGCGCTTGGGCGTTCCCGCCTACGACTGGTGGAACGAAGGCCTGCATGGCGTGGCGCGGGCAGGGCAGGCCACCGTGTTTCCGCAGGCCATCGGCCTGGCGGCCACCTTCGATGTGCCGTTGATGGGGCAGGTGGCCAGCACCATCAGCGACGAAGCCCGCGCCAAGCATCACCAGTTCCTCCGTGAAGGCTCGCATGGCCGCTACCAGGGGCTGACCTACTGGTCGCCGAACATCAACATCTTCCGCGACCCGCGATGGGGCCGTGGCCAGGAAACCTACGGCGAGGACCCGTACCTCACCGCCCGCATGGGCGTGGCCTTCGTGCACGGTCTGCAGGGCGATGACCCGGTGTACCGCAAGCTCGACGCCACCGCCAAACACCTGGCCGTGCACAGTGGCCCCGAGGCCGATCGTCACCACTTCGATGCGCGCCCGAGCAAGCGCGACCTGTACGACACCTACCTGCCCGCGTTCGAGGCGCTGGTGAAAGAGGGGCAGGTGGACGCGGTGATGGGCGCCTACAACCGGGTGTACGGCGAGTCCGCCAGCGCCAGCCGGTTCCTGCTGCGCGACGTGCTGCGCCGCGACTGGGGCTTCAAGGGCTACGTGGTGTCCGACTGCTGGGCCATCGTCGACATCTGGAAACATCACCGGATCGTTCCCAGCCGCGAGGCGGCCGCCGCGTTGGCGGTCCGCAACGGCACCGAACTGGAGTGCGGCCAGGAGTACGCCACGCTGCCGGCGGCAGTACGGCAGGGCCTGATCAGCGAGGCGGAGATCGACGATGCGGTGACCCGCCTGTTTGCCGCGCGGATGCGGCTGGGCATGTTCGACCCACCCGAGCGCGTGCGCTGGGCGCAGATTCCCGCGTCGGTCAACCAGGCTCCGGCGCATGATGCGCTGGCCCTGAAGGCCGCCCAGGAATCGCTGGTGCTGCTGAAGAACGATGGCGTGCTGCCGCTGTCCCGCAACCTCAAGCGCATCGCCGTGATCGGCCCCACGGCCGATGACACCATGGCACTGCTCGGCAACTACTTCGGCACCCCGGCCGCGCCGGTCACCCTCCTGCAGGGCATCCGCGATGCCGCCAAGGGAATCGAGGTGAGCTACGCACGCGGCGTGGACCTGGTTGAAGGGCGCGACGATCCTAGCGCCACACCCTTGATCGAAGCGACCTACCTGCGCCCGTCGGCTGACTCGCCGGAGCGTGGGCTGCGCGGCGAGTACTTCCGTACCGCCGATCTTTCCGGCACTCCGGCCCTGGTCCGCACCGATGCCCAGATCGGATTCCGCTGGGATCGGGGTTCCCCGACCGACAACCTGCTGGCCCGTGGTGAAGCCGCACCGGGGCAGGGCATCCCCAGCGATGGTTTCAGCATCCGCTGGACTGGCCAGTTGCTGCCGCCCGTCTCGGGGCGCTACCGGATCGAGGCGGCCGCCGACGATGGTTTCCGCCTCTACGTGGACGGCAAGCGGGTGCTCGACCACTGGGCCAACAGTGATCGCCTGCACGGCGATGGCGTGGACCTGGACCTGCAGGCCGGCCGCGCCTATGACCTGAGGCTTGAGTACTTCGACGCCGAGCGCGATGCCGGCGTCCGCCTGGGGTGGCGCATGCCCGGAGCCAAGCCGCCGTTCGAAGCGGCACTGGAGGCCGCGCGCAACGCCGATGTGGTGGTGTTCGTGGGCGGCCTCACCGGCGACGTCGAAGGCGAAGAGATGAAGGTCAACTACCCGGGCTTCGCCGGCGGTGACCGTACCGACCTGCGCCTGCCTGCGCCCCAGCGCTCGCTGCTGGAAGCGCTGCATGCCACCGGCAAACCGGTGGTGATGGTCCTCACCGGCGGCTCTGCCATGGCGGTGGACTGGGCGCAGCAGAATCTGTCCGCCATCCTGATGAGCTGGTATCCCGGACAACGCGGCGGCACTGCCGTCGGCCAGGCGCTGTTCGGCGACGTCAATCCGGGCGGGCGCCTGCCGGTGACCTTCTACAAGGCGGACGAGGCGATGCCGGCCTTTGACGACTACACGATGGAAGGACGCACCTACCGCTACTTCCGCGGTACCCCGCTGTATCCGTTCGGGCACGGGCTGTCGTACACCCGCTTCGACTACGGCAGGCTGCAGCTCGATTCAACGCGCATCGCCAACGACGGGACACTCAAGGTGCAGGTCGAGATCGCCAACACGGGCACGCGCGCCGGCGACGAAGTGGTCCAGCTGTATGTGCGACGGCTGCAGGCCGGGCCCGGCGACGCACGCCAGACACTGCGCGGCTTCCAGCGTGTGCACCTGGCCGCAGGCGAGCGACGCACCGTGGTGTTCGACCTGGAAGCGCAGCAGGCCCTGCGCCACTATGACGAGGCGCGCGGCGGCTATGCCGTGCCGGCCGGCGCATACGAGGCATGGGTGGGCAGCTCCAGCGCCGACATCCGCGCGAAGGCCGGGTTCACCGTGGAGACCAACCGTGACTGATGCGCGCCGCATGGAAAGCACCGGGCACACGCTGTCCATCCGGGAGAAGCTCGGCTACAGCCTGGGCGACCTGGCCGCCAACCTGATCTTCCAGACGCTGATCACCTACCTCGCGTTCTTCTACACCGATGTGTATCGGCTGCCGCCCGCCACGGCCGCCACGATCATCTTCGTGATCGGCGTGCTCGGTGCCTTCGTGTTCACCCCGTTTATCGGCATCGCCGCCGATCGCACGGTCAGCCGCTGGGGCAAGTTCCGGCCGTGGATCCTGTGGACGGCGATTCCCTTCGGGGTGCTGTCACTGCTGGCCTTCAGCACCCCCGACCTGGCGCCGCGCGCCAAGGTCGTCTACGCCCTGGCCACGTACGGCCTGTTGATGCTCGTGTATGCGGCCAACAATCTGCCGTACTCGGCACTCAGTGGCGTGCTCACCGGCAGCATGGCCCAGCGCAACAGCCTGTCGGCCTACCGCTTCGTGGCGGTGATGATCGCGCAGTTCATCATCCAGGTCCTGCTGCTGCCGCTGGTGCTGATCCTCGGCGACGGCGACCGGGTGCTGGGCTTCGAGCGGGTCATGACGGTATTTGCGGTAGTGGGAACGGTGTTCTTCCTGATCACCTTCGCCACCACGCGCGAGCGCATCGTACCGGCGAAGGAACAGACTGCCGGGGTGCTGCAGGACCTGTCCGACCTGCTGCGCAACCGCCCGTGGAAGGTGATGCTGGCGCTGACCATCCTGGTCTTCATCAACCTGTCGCTGAAGGGCGGTACCTACGTCTACTACTTCCAGTACTACATGAGCGAGGCCGCCCTGGCGGGCTTCCTCGACAGCTCCGGCTTCAACCACTGCATCGGCGCCATCAATGCGGCACTCAGCGGTCTGGGCCTGGCCGGCTTCGCCTGGCCGAAGGATCCGGCAACCTCGGCCTTCAGCCTGTTCAACGCCTGCGGCATCGTCTGCATGATCCTGGGCATCGGCGTATCGCGCCGCCTGGCCGACCGTTTTGGCAAGCGTGATGTCTTTGGCGGTGCCTTGCTGGTGTCCACCGTGTTCCTGCTGGCGTTCTATTTCTTCCCGCCCACGGCGGTCGCCGTGGCCTTCGTTGCCTTCATGCTGCACGGGTTCTGCTACGGCATCACCATCCCGCTGCTGTGGGCGATGATCGCCGACGTCGCCGACTACTCCGAATGGAAGAACCATCGCCGTGCCACCGCCATCGTCTTCTCGGCGATGCTGTGTGGCCTGAAGATCGGGCTCAGCATCGGTGGCGCGCTGGTCGCTGGCATCCTCGCCCATCACGGCTACCAGGCAGGCGCACCGCAACAGCCGGAAGCCGTGGTGGATGGTATCCGTCTGACGGTGAGCGTGTACTGCTCCCTGCCGTTCCTGGCTGCAGTAGCGCTGCTTTTCCTCTACGAGATCAACAAGCGCATGGAGACCCGCATCGAGCAGGACCTGCAGTCGCGGCGCCAAGGCAGCGATCTGCAGCAACTGGCAGCACACGCCATCTCCCAGCCTCTGGTAAGCCACATCTACACGGCCGACCCTTCGGCCCATGTGTTCGAGGGGCGGCTGTACATCTATCCATCGCACGACATCGACAGCGGCGCACCCTTCGACGATGAGGGCGGCCACTTCGGCATGCAGGACTACCACGTGCTGCGGATGGACACGCCGGAGGGCGAGGCGACCGACTGCGGCGTGGCGCTGCATGTGCGCGACGTGCCCTGGGCCAGCCAGCAGATGTGGGCACCGGATGCCGCCTCCCGCAATGGCCGCTATTACCTGTACTTCCCGGCCAAGGACGCCCATGGCATGTTCCGCATCGGCGTTGCGGCGGCGGATCGGCCGGAGGGCCCGTTCACTCCAGAGCCCGAACCCATCGAGGGCGCGTACTCGATCGACCCGGCCGTGTTCGAGGACGACGACGGCACGCACTACCTCTGTTTCGGTGGCATCTGGGGTGGCCAGCTGCAGAAGTACCGCGACAACCGCTACGACCCGGCGCATGAAGAACCTGCCGGCGAGGCGCCGGCACTGGGCCCGCGTATCGGGCGACTGGATGCCGGCATGACCCGGCTTGCCGAACCCACCCGGGAGATCGTCATCCTGGACGAGCACGGGCAGCCGCTGCGCGCCGACGACCATGCCCGTCGCTTCTTCGAAGGACCGTGGCTGCACAAACACCAGGGCCGGTATTACCTGTCGTACTCCACTGGTGATACGCACCTGCTGTGCTATGCCACCAGCGACAGCCCGTACGGGCCGTTCACCTATCGCGGCGTGATCCTCACCCCCGTGGTGGGCTGGACCACCCATCACTCCATCTGTGCGTTCCAGGGGCGGTGGTACTTGTTCTATCACGACGCGTTGCTGTCCGGCGGGGTCACCCACCTGCGTTCGGTCAAGTGCACACCGCTGCACATGGAAGCAGACGGCAGCATCCGGACGATCCATCCCTATGGCACCTGAGCCGACTTCGCCCACGGATGATGCGCAGGCGGCACTGCCTGCCGGCCCACTGCACTGGTTGCGCGCAGGCAGGCTGGAGGTCGCGCTTGCACCGGAAGCCGGTGGGCGCATCGCCCAACTACGCTGTGACGGTGTGGACTGGCTCGTCAGCGAACATGAAGTAGGGCAGGCGGGCATTGCGTGGGGGTGCTATCCCATGCTGCCCTGGGCCGGGCGCATCCGGCACGGACGCTTCGCCTTCGAAGGCAGGCCCTATCAGCTGCCGGTGAACTTCGGAATGCACGCCATCCATGGCGTCGGCTTCTCACGGCCCTGGCGCATCGACCGCGTTGAACCGGACGGCGCCTCGTTGTCGCTGGACCTGCCTGAGGACGCCTATTGGCCCTTCGGGGGCAGGGCATCGCAGCATCTCCTCGTGCAACCCGACCGCCTGACGCTGCGCCTCGCGGTGCAGGCCGGTGCCATGGCAATGCCAGCCGTGCTTGGCTGGCATCCCTGGTTCCGCAAGCCGGATCGACTGCTGTTCGCACCCAGCGCGATGTACCCGCGCGACGGGGAGGGCATCGCCACCTTGCCCTGCGTGCAGCCAACGCAGGGGCCGTGGGATGACTGCTTCATCAACCAGACAGAAGTGACGCTGGTTGCCGCCGGCCAGCGGCTGCGGCTGAGCGCCGACACCGATCACTGGGTGGTCTACGACGGGGCGGCGCACGCCACCTGCGTGGAGCCGCAGACCGGCCCACCCGACGGATTCACGCTGGCGCCGACCCGGTTGCAGCCGGGACAACAGCTGGAACTGAACTTCGAGCTGCGTTGGGAGATCGACAGCGATGGCGATCTGGCTGGCGTCGACGCCAGCTGATCATCGCTTCCTCGCAGCGCCATGGAATCGTCCGCGGCAGCTCTGCCGTATCGAATGCCTGCCGGCCCTTCTGTTCTTCGCATCCGCCGGGCATGGCCCGGCGCTACCCATCTTTGCATCCGCCGGGAATGACCCGGCGTCACCCATGCGTCGCGTCCGCGTGCGTCGCGTCCGGTAGTGCCGGCCGCTGGCCGGCAACACGCGATCCGGCGCGCGCTTACAGCGCGCTCTGCGGGCGCACCTTCCGCAAGGAGGCCCGCCATGTCGCGTGGCACGCACCGTTGGCTTCAATTGGCCGTGCCTACCCGGTCGGATCGGGATCAGGCCGTTCGTAGTCGTCGGGCGCAGCTTTGGGGTCATCACCATCATCGGGCATGTCGTGCTCCTTCCATGTCGCTTTGTCATTCCTGAGCCTGTCCGGGGTATGGCTCTTTGACGCATCGTCCACGTCGGCGCCAGGGTTGAAAGGCAGGTCATCCCGCAGCTTCTTCTCGTTCACTGGAGTGTGCTCCTCGGGCGTGTTGATCAGCCTCTGCCACGGGGCGTTAACGCTGCAACACAGGCGGATGAAGGGCTGCCGCACGGCCCATCAACCCATGTGCGTAGCCTTGGCATGCGGCTGCGATGACAGCACTCCCTTGCCTCATTGACCTGTCGTTGACGCACAGATGTCAGACTCGCGCACAAAGGGGTGTCCGGGTGAATTGCAGGGGAGTGATCATCAGGAGAGCTGGCAATGCCGTTCTTCACTGATTCAACAGAAGTCGCCGTCGAGGGCGTCGGTGCGGCCCGGCGCATCGGCTGGATGCGCTTCGTGGGAAACGGCTTGGGCGCGCTTCCGATTGCCTCGATCATTCTGGAGCGTCAGGCGGATGCTGCCCTCTGGGTGCTGCTGTTGCTCAACGCCCTCGCATGGCCGGCGCTGGCGATGCTCCTGACACGTCGCGCCCGTGAGCCTGCAGCAGCGCAGTTCCGCTGCATGATCGTCGACTCTCTCTTTGGAGGCGCATGGATCGCCTTCATGGCCCTCAGCACGGTGCCCAGTGCGTTGTTTGCCGCGTTGCTGGTGGCCGACAAGATCGCCGCCGGCGGCATCCGCCTGGCAACGAGGGCAACCCTGGCCCTGGTGGTGGGGTTCGTCGCCACCTGGCTTGCCCTGGGCCTGCCTTATCACCCCATCACCTCGCAGCGCACGGTTGTCCTCAGCCTGCCTTTCCTGTTCGTCTACGGCATCGGGTTGAGCGTGCTGAGCTGGCGGCTGGCGCGCCGGGTGAAATCACAGAATCGCCAACTGCAGCGCCTGAGCCGGATGGATCCGTTGGTGGAGCTGGCCAACCGCGGCTTCCTGATCCAGCGCGCCCAGCAGGTGCTGCAGACGGGGCAGCACCACGGCGGCGACGCGTGCCTGCTGATGCTCGATGTTGATGATTTCAAGCGGATCAATGACTCGCATGGCCATCGTGCCGGCGATGAGGTGCTTCGCCGCATCGCGGTAGTGCTGCGTCAGCTGGCCCAGCCGGGTGACATGCCAGCGCGTCTGGGCGGTGATGAGTTCGCCGTCCTGCTGCGCCAGCGGATACCGGCAGAGGCCATGGATGTGGCCGAGCAGATAAGGCACTACCTGCAGGAGCCGGGTGCCCCTGAAACAGCCGATATCCAGTTCAGCGTCAGTATCGGTATCGCCGCAGCGGCTGGCACGGGCAGCGCAGAAGATTGGTTGGCGAAGGCGGACAAGGCGCTCTATCACGCAAAACGGCACGGCAAGAACACCGCAAGCTACGCCGAGTAATCTGCACCGGGGCGGTGTACTGACCAGGTGTCTGTGAGGTAGTTGCCGATCCTGGGCGCTGCGCTGGTCGCGATAGACGCGCCTGGCGTTCCAGCCCGCGCCTGATCAGAGCAGCAGCAGCGCCCCGATCAGCGCGGGCGGCATCACCAGCGCGCCCACACGCAGGAAGTCGAGCGCGCTGACATGCTCGCCTTCGCGGCGCAGCGCCACCAACCACAGCATGGTGGCCAGCGAGCCGGTCACCGACAGGTTCGGGCCCAGGTCCACGCCGATCAGCAACGCCGCGCGCGTCTGCGCCGGCAGCTCGGCCATCTGGCCCAGCGAGCCCGCAGCCAGGCCCACCGGCAGATTGTTGGCCACGTTGCTGAGCAGTGCGGCAGCGCCTCCGGCCAGCCAGCCCGCCTGATGCGGCGAGGTCTGCGCCAGCGCCTGCAGGTTGCTGGCCGCTGTCTGGATGACACCGGTCTGCGAAACCGCTTCAACCAGCACGAACAGGCCGGCCACCAGCGGCAGCACGCCCCAGGAGACGTGGCGCAACAGCGGCAGCGGGCTGCGGCGCTGGCGGATCGCCACCACCGCTACGCTCAGCGCGCCCGCACAGAACGTAGTCAGGCCCAATGGGCCGTTCAGTGCGGAGGTCACCAGCAGCACGGTGCCGGTGAACAACACACCCAGCGCACTCAGCCGGCCACCCTCGGTAAGCGGGCGATGCTCGGGCGACGCTGCCAACGGCTGCGCGATCTCGCGGCGATGCACCCAGCGCAGCACCAGATACGTGGCACCGATCGCGGCCAGCGAAGGCAGCGCGAACTGCGCCAGCCACTGCAGCAGCGGCGGCATGTGGTTGCCGTACACCACCAGGTTGGCCGGGTTGGAAATAGGCAGCACGAAGCTCGCCGCATTGGCGATGAACGCGCAGACAAACAGATAGGGCAGGGGGTTGGTGCGGGCCGCCTTGCACGCCGCATAGACCGCGGGCGTCAGCACCACCGCCGTGGCATCGTTGGACAGGAACACCGTCACCACCGTGCCGACCAGGAACACCAGGTCGAACAACCGCCGCCCCGAGCCGCCCGCATGCCGTACCGCATACAGCGCCAGCCAGTCGAACAGGCCCTCGCGCCGCGCCAGCTCGGCCAGCACCATCATGCCGACCAGGAACAGGTAGACATCCCGGCCTTCGGCAACCGCATGCCAGGTCGTGCCGAGCGACACCGCCCCAAGCAGCGGAAGCAGCGCGGCCGCGCCCAGCGCCCACACGTACTCCGGAATGCGGAACGGCCGGAACAGCAGGCCGACGGTGGCAACGGCCACGGCCGCCCAGATGATGAAGGGGGAACAGGAAGCGAGCATGGAGTGGGTGGGGTCTCAGCTGCACCGGCGCGAGCCAACAGCAACGCGCGCTACAGCGATGGCAAGTGCGAGAAAGTCGGCATCATACCGTGCCGGCTGCAGCGCCGGTCCCGCCAGCAAAGGGCTGTATCAAAACCCGACGTGCGCCCGATTGAAGGCGCATGCCATTGACCGTGACGCGTCACGGTAATATCGATTCCGGACATCCGCATCGCAAGGGTAGTGCCGGCCGCCGGCCGGCAAGACGCCAAGTGGCGCCGCCTCAACTACGGCTCGGTGGCCGCTACAAATGTCGGTGGGACAGGGACGCAGTGGACATGCTCCCGCATCATTCTGTGTCCATTTGATTCAGAGCAAATTCACCCGCAATGCAGCGTAATCCGGCCACCCGCCACCGCTCTTGGCCACCGTCGTATGCAGATGACTTCAGTGATTCACAGGAGATCTTCCGGTGGCTAAATACCTGTGGGCAGGAATACTCCTGACATCACTGCTCCCGGTTTCGGGCGCGGCGTTATCCTCGACTCTTCCTCGTATCGCAGTCTATCGTGGCGATGCGGGATGCGATGACTGCTCTGAGACCGTTCGACGCTCGATCGAAAAATCGGGAAAGTACCAGGTGGAATACGTCGGGTCGGATGAGCCGCTGGATGTTACATCTGAAAATCTGAAGCGCTTCGATCTCTACATTCAACCTGGTGGAGGCCAGAATATTCCAGCTGCTCTTCGTGCTCTAGGCAAGCAGCGTTCGAACGCCATCAGGGAGTACGTCGATCAGGGCGGCCACTACCTTGGCTTATGCATGGGCGCGTATCTGGCGGACGCGAACAATCTAGCGCTGATTGACGAGGAGTTGGATAGTGCCGTCAACCGTCCTGGCTTCCCAGTGCATTCGATTGTCGACGATTCCGTTGCCGTGGAGTGGCTTGGGCATCAAGATCAAATATTCTTCCAGGACGGCCCCTATTTCCCTGAATCTCCCTCTCCTGGGTTCAAGGCGCTTGGGCACTACAAGAATGGCGATATAAGCGCCGCCGCGTACCGCTATGGTTCGGGAAAAGTTGTTCTGACGGGTCCGCACCCTGAGGCCAGCCGAGCGTGGTTTGAACAAGCCGAAATTCCAGTCAACCAAATGCCAAGATCTGACGTGATGGGCAACATTCTGGCCGAGGCCCTGGCGCGATAGCGCTCATCACTCACACCCACTGCAACACGATGGACGTGCATATATATCCTGCATGCATTGGTCATATTCACTCCCGCGCTTCTTCCAGGATGGCCCGCAGGGTAGATTCCCCTGACAATCTGTCACGGAGTGACCCATGCAGACTCGCACGCGCCTTCGCACTCTGGTGCCCAGCTTCCCCTCCACACTGCTCTGGATAGCGGTCTCCCTCTGCGCCACGACCGCCATGGCCAACGAGCCACTGCAGATCGATTCGCAAGGCAGCTTCCTCGCTGGGGGCACGACCAAGAAGGAGTCTGGCACGTTCGATCCGTTGAAGCCCTCCAATCCGGATGGCCAGAGCTATCACGGCGATCACGTCTATGCCTTCTACCAGAAGCCGGTGAATGCGCGCACGTTGCCCATCGTGATGTGGCACGGTGCGGGCCAGTCTTCCAAGAGCTGGGAGACGACGGCCGATGGGCGTGAGGGCTTCCAGAACCTGTTCCTGCGTCGTCGTTTCGCTACCTACCTGATCGATCAACCACGGCGCGGCAAGGCCGGCCGAAGCATGGTCGAGGCGACGCTGAAGCCCGTGGCAGACGATCAGATGTGGTTCAACCAGTTCCGGATCGGCCTCTGGCCAAACTACTTCGGTGGCAGCCAGTTCCCGAAAGGGGAGGCCGCGCTTGACCAGTTCTTCCGTTCGGTCACGCCCAACACCGGCCCCTTCGACCTCGGTGTAGTGTCGGACGGGGTGGCCGCCGTGCTGCAGAAGACAGGGCCTGCGATCCTGTTTACCCATTCGCAGGCGGGCGGTCCTGGCTGGATGACGGCCATAAAAAGCCCCAACGTCCGCGCGATCGTCGCGTTCGAGCCTGGCAGCAGCTTCGTGTTCGCAAAGGACGATGCGCCGGCACCGATTCCCAGCGCGTTCGATACCGTCGCTCCCGCGCTGGTTTCGCCCGCGGAATTCAAGGCGCTGACCCGGATCCCGATTCTGGTGCTGTATGGCGACAACATCCCTGACAAGCCCGTTGACCTGCCGGCGCAGGACAGTTGGCGGGCCCGGTTGGAAATGGCCCGCGCCTGGCGTGATGCCGTCAATCGGCAGGGCGGTGATGTCACCCTGATCCATCTGCCGGAGATGGGAATCCGTGGCAACAGCCACTTCCTGTTCTCAGACCTCAACAACGTCCAGATCGCCGATCTGGTGAGTGAGTTCCTGCAGAAGAAGCATCTGGATCGTTGAGCCGGACCGCGCCCGTGCATGGATCGCGCCATGGAGTGTGGCGTCCTGGATGCTGCGCCGCTCGCCAATTCGTCATTCATATCATGCATGCATGAGTGATATCCGGCTGATGCTCTGTTTCCATGAGTGCACGGGCGTTAGGTTTATTCCTGAACCCCGCCAACGTCGGCCCGCAACACGCGCCGTCAGGGGTAACGTACAAACCCGGAGCACTTGAATGAAGCACATCGTGCACGTCACGCTGTTGGCGATGTCTCTCGGCTCGGCAGCAGGCAACGCCTCCGCTGCCGACTACACGCTCAACCCCTTCCAACTGGCCTACGAAGGTGCGATCACGCGCAATGTGCCCAGTGAGGTCAACATCCACTCGGTGTCCTATCCGCTGAATGGAATCGAGATCGCGGCAAACTTATACACGCCCGCCAATTTTGATGCCTCGCGGAAGTACCCGACCATCGTGGTTGCGCACCCCAATGGCGGGGTCAAAGAACAGGTGGCCGGCCTGTACGCGCAACGCCTGGCCCAACAGGGCTACATCGCCATTACCGCCGATGCGGCCTATCAGGGGGCAAGCGGTGGCCAGCCGCGCAGCGTGGACATGCCTTCCCACCGCATCGAGGACATCCACGGCATGGCGGACTTCATCAGTCGATTCCCCTGGGTGGACACCTCGCGCCTGGGCTTGCTCGGCATCTGTGGTGGCGGCGGCTACTCGCTGGCGGCCGCGCAGACCGACAAGCGCTTCAAGGCCGTCGCCACGATCAGCATGTTCAACTCTGGCCGAGTTCGCCGCAACGGTTATGCCGACTCGCAGCTGGACACCGTCCAGCAGCGCCTGCAGCAGGCTTCGCAGGCGCGCGCACAGCAGGCCGCCGGCGGCGAAGTGCTGTACTCCGGCGATGCCAACCTCAGCGACGAGCAGATCGCCAAGCTCCCCTTCGATCTGTATCGGCAGGGCTATGAGTACTACTGGAAGACGCATGCCCATCCCAATTCCACCTTCCGGTACACGACCAGCAGCCTGCTGGACCTGATGCGCTGGGACGCCACCAACCAGATCGAGCTGATCAACCAACCGCTGCTGATGATTGCCGGCAGCAAGGCGGACAGCCTTTACATGACCCAGGATGCCTTCGCCAAAGCAACCGGTACCATCGACAAGCAGCTGGTGCTGCTGGAGGGGGCCACGCACATCGAGACCTACTGGGTGCCGAAGTACGTGGATGCTGCCGTCGCCTCGCTCACCACGTTCTACACCCGGACGCTTGCACCATGACCACGCCTCGTAAATCACCCGCGCAGACGGCGCTGCTGGGCGCTGCATTGAGCGTGGCGGCACCGTTCGCCGGCGCCGGCGAAATGCCCATGCAGCAGATCACCCGGTCGGGAACACAATCGTCCGTTGCCGGTCCAGCAGAGACCTTCGTTGGCAAAGTACGCGTGGATCCGCTGTTCCCAGCGGACAAGGACGTGCAGGTCTCATCCGCATACGTCAGCTTCGAGCCGGGCGCGCGTTCGGCCTGGCACACCCATCCCGCCGGGCAGCGATTGGTGGTTACCTCCGGCGTTGGGCTGACCCAGGAATGGGGCAAGCCGGTGCAGCAGATACACGCCGGGGATGTGGTGGTGTGTCCGGCCGGGGTCAAGCATTGGCACGGCGCCGCGCCGCACAGCGCGATGACCCATCTCGCGGTAACCGGTGTGACCGATGGAAAATCGGTGGCCTGGCTGGAGCAGGTGAGTGATGACCAGTACCGCCAAGCGTCAGCAGGCATCGAGGCGCCCGTTGCCGGGCCGCTTTCGCCCAGGCAGCAGGCGATCCCGCTGATTGCGGCCGCTGCGGCCAGCAGTGACATGCCCCAGCTCAACGCCGCGTTGGTCCGGGGGCTGGACGCCGGCCTCACCGTGAGCGAGGCAAAGGAAGTGCTCGTGCAGCTGTATGCCTATGCGGGGTTCCCAAAGAGCCTCAACGCCCTGGGCGAACTGATGAACGTGGTGCGCAAACGCGAGGAGCAGGGTATCGCCACCGCACCCGGGAAGCCGCCCGCCGGGAAGGCCCCGGTAGGCGATGCACTGCGCGCCGTGGGTACCGCAAACCAGACGCGGATCTCCGGTGCCCCGGTGGCTGGCCCGGTCATGGACTTCGCGCCCATCATCAACCAGTTCCTGCAGACACATCTGTTCGGCGACATCTTCGAGCGCGACAACCTGGACTGGCAGAGCCGTGAACTTGCAACGGTTGGCGCGCTGGCGGCCATGCCTGGCGTGGAGGCGCAGTTGCGCTCGCACATGGCGGCCAGCCAGCGCGTGGGCCTCAGCCGCGCACAGTTGCAGCACCTGGCCCAGTTGCTCGCACATAGCGGATATGCGGCCGCATCTGACCGCGCAGTGCAGGCACTGGAACAGACCCCGGCACCGTCGCCATGACCGTGCCGCCGTTCAATCCCGATAGCGCAACGCATCACGCAGCACGGTGAACGCAGGCGATGACTGCCTGCGGCTGGGGTAATACAGGTGGTAGCCGGGGAAGGAGGGGCACCAGTCCTGCAGCACGTGGACCAGGGTGCCTGCCTGCACATGGGGGCGCACCAGATCCTCGGGCATGTACGCCAGCCCCAGGCCTTCCAGCGCAGCGCCCAGCCGCAGGGCGATGTTGTTGAACACCAACTGGCCTTCCACGCGTACTTTCAGCTCCTGGCCTTTCTTCTCGAACTCCCACGCGAAAATGCCACCGTGGGTCGGCAGGCGGATGGTGATGCAGTTGTGCCGAGTCAGGTCGTGCGGTGATTTCGGCTTCGGATGGCGCTGGAAATAGGCGGGCGATCCGACCACGGCCATGCGCAGGTCGGGCCCAACACGCACGGCAATCATGTCCTTGGCCACCTGCTCACCCATGCGGATACCGGCGTCGAAGCCCTCGGCCACGATGTCGGTCAGCCCGTAGTCGACAATCACCTCGATGTTCAGGTCGGGATTGGCCGGCAGCAGCTTGCCCAGTACCGGCTGCATCACGGTGAGCGCAGCGTGCTCACCTGCAGTGATGCGGAGGCGACCGGCGGGTTTGTCGCGGTACGCGTTGAGCTGGGCAAGCTCGCTATCGATCTCCTCGAAGCGCGGTGCAATCACCCGCAGCAACTGCTCTCCGGCCTCGGTCGGCGAAACGCTGCGGGTGGTCCGCGCAAGCAGGCGCACGCCCAGGCGTTCTTCCAGCTGGCGCATCGATCGGCTAAGGGCGGGTTGGGACATGCCCAGCTGGGCAGCAGCCCGGGTAAAACTGCGTTCCCGCGCCACCAGCGCGAACATGGCCAGCTGATCGTAATTCTCGACGCTCATTGATGCGTACCGGATATAAGCGATATCCGATTATGCCTCTGCAAGAATGTGTTTTGGGGGCGTAGATTGGCGCCATGACGATTCCAACCCCCAACCCTGGTCGCCGGGCAGTGGTCGCTGCCTTGGCTTCACTGCCGCTGGGATGTTCGGCCGCAGCGCCGCAGGAAGGCACGGCCGCTGGTCGATCAGGCGCACGGACAGTGGTTGCCTGCTTCTCACGTTCGGGCAACACCCGGGTGGTTGCCGGGCTCATTCATCGCAGCATGCCCAGCGACCTGTTCCAGGTAGAGCCTGCCATCGACTACCCGGCGGACTATCTTGAAACGGTAGCCAAGGCGCGACAGGAGCGCGACGACGGGGTAGAGCCTGCACTGCGCACCCGCATTGTCGACATTGATCGCTATGACACCGTGTACCTGGGCTTTCCAATCTGGGGCGAGACCGCGCCGCCGATCATTCGATCGCTGTTGTCGCAGCACGACATGAGTGGCAAGACCATCGTGCCGTTCATCACCCATGGCGGCTACGGCGTGGGCAGCAGCCTGCGCGTGCTCGCCCGCCATGCACCCAACGCACGCATCCTGGAGTCATTCGTGATGCAGGCCGACCAGGAGCGCAAAACCATGGAGAGCGTCAACGCCTGGTTGGCCACTCCGCACACTGCCCGATGAGGATTCAACCATGAAGTTCCGTACCCTTGGACAAGGCCTTGAAGTTTCCGCCCTCGGCCTGGGCTGCATGGGCATGAGTTCGGCATATGGCCCGGCCGCCGACAAGCAGGAGATGATCGCGCTGATCCGCACGGCGGTGGAGCGCGGCATCACCCACTTCGACACGGCCGAAGCCTACGGCCCCTTTGCCAACGAAGAACTGGTGGGCGAGGCACTGGCACCCGTTCGCGACCAGGTGGTGATCGCCACCAAGTTCGGCTTCGACATCGACCCGGTCACCGGTGCCCGCGGCGCAGGCACCAACAGCCAGCCTGCACACATCCGGGCAGCTGTCGAAGCCAGCCTGAAGCGGCTGCGCACCGAGCGCATCGACCTGCTGTACCAGCACCGTGTTGACCCGGCGGTGCCCATCGAAGAGGTTGCCGATACCGTGAAGGCGCTCATTGCAGAGGGCAAGGTCGCGCATTTCTGCCTGTCCGAAGCGGGTGCGCAGACAATCCGCAGGGCGCATGCAGTGCAGCCGCTGACGGCTGTGCAGAGCGAGTACTCACTGTTCTGGCGTGAGCCCGAAGCAGAGCTGCTTCCCCTGCTTGAGGAACTGGGCATTGGCTTCGTACCCTTCAGCCCGCTGGGTGCGGGCTTCCTGACGGGAAAGATCGACGAGCACACGCAGTTCGATGCAACGGATTTCCGCAATGCGGTGCCGCGCTTCTCCGCCGAATCACGCCGGGCCAACATGGCGTTGGTGGACGTGGTGAAGGCGATGGCTGCAGGGAAGGGCGCCACGCCGGCCCAGGTCGCGTTGGCTTGGCTGCTGGCACAGCGACCGTGGATTTCGCCGATCCCGGGCACGACCAAGCGCCATCGGCTGGATGAGAATCTGGGCGCAGTGGATCTGGTGCTGGATAAGGACGACCTGGCGAAAATCGATAACGAAATGGCGCAGATCAGCATCAGTGGCGCACGTCTGCCGGAGGCCGCATTGAAGATGACCGGCAAGTAGGCATTCCTGCATCGCCTTGCAGCCGCGCAGGGGGAAGGGTGCAGGCCGTATCGCTGACACCTGTCACTTGTCCGTGCAATGCGTACCGCCAATAGTGAGCGCCACCGCCGCCTGCCTGGCCGGCACTCACCGAAAGGACCTCCCGTGAACCTGCTGCAGCAACTTCTCTGGCAGACCCCCATCTGGGTCTGGGTGCTTCTGGCGTTCCTGGTCTCGCGCGGCATCGCGGCCATGCGGTCGGGGCAGACCTCGCTGCGGAAGCTGGCCATCGTGCCGGCGCTGTTCAGCGTCTGGGGCATCTGGTCGATCAGCCACCGCTATGGCGGCTCGCCGGTGGCGTGGGGCGAATGGCTGGCCGGCATCTGCGCGGGCGCAGCAGTGGGCTGGCTGCTGCTGCGCCGGGCAACGCTGACCGTGGACGCCTCCACGGGCACGCTGTGGCGCAGTGCCGACTACAGCCTGCTGCCACTGCTGCTGGTCACGTTCGTCATCAAGTACGGTTTTGAAACGGCGCTCGCCGTGGCGCCCGGCCTGAGCAGCAACGCAGGTTTCAGTGCCGCCTATCTCCTGCTGTCTGGCGGATTCACCGGCATCTTCATCGGCAAGTACTGCCGGTATCTGGCGGCGTCGCGCCGGGCAACGCCCAGCGGGATGCAGCCTGCGGGCTGAGTCCAGCCCAGGATGAGGGGGCGGTGCACGCGCTTCGGTCGTGCCCTCACCACATTCACCTCGCAGCAGCGAAAATGCGTCCTTGGGCGCGCTCCAGGGCGCACCGCTCACTGCCTGCAGGAACGCAACGATGTCCAACAACCCTTTCGGTGAATCCTCATGCGCTGCCGCAGCCAGCGGTTGCGTGGAGGTGCGCGGCGCGCGCGAGCACAACCTCAAGAATGTCGATGTCTCCATTCCGCGCAATGCACTGGTGGTGTTCTCCGGGGTGTCGGGGTCGGGCAAGTCGTCGTTGGCCTTCGGTACGGTCTTTGCCGAGGCGCAGCGGCGTTACTTCGAGTCCGTAGCGCCATACGCGCGGCGCCTGATCGACCAGGCGGGCGTGCCCGACGTGGACGCCATCGACGGGCTGCCGCCGGCGGTGGCGTTGCAGCAGCAGCGCGGCGCCAGCAATGCACGTTCCTCGGTGGGCAGCGTGACCACGCTGTCCAGCCTGGTGCGCATGATGTACTCGCGCGCAGGGGCCTACCCGGCCAACCAGCCCATGCTGTACGCCGAGGACTTCTCGCCCAATACGCCGCAGGGCGCCTGCAGCACCTGCCACGGCCTGGGGCATGTGTACGAGGTGACCGAAGCGCTGATGGTTCCGGACCCGTCGCTGAGCATCCGTGAACGTGCCATCGCCTCGTGGCCGCCGGCATGGCATGGCCAGAACCTGCGCGACATCCTGGTCACGCTGGGCTACGACATCGATGTGCCGTGGAAGAAGCTGCCGAAGAAGGATCGGGACTGGATCCTGTTCACCGAGGAAACGCCAACCGTGCCGGTCTATGCCGGCTTCACGCCCGCAGAGACCCGTGCCGCACTGAAGCGCAAGCTGGAACCCAGCTACATGGGTACCTATACCGGTGCGCGCCGCTACGTGCTGCACACCTTTGCCAACACCCAGAGCGCACTGATGCGCAAGCGCGTTTCGCGCTACATGGAAGGCAGGTTGTGCCCGGCCTGCCACGGAAAGCGCCTGAAGCCGGAAGCGCTTTCGGTCACCTTTGCCGGCGTAGATATCGGCGAGTTCATGCGGCTGCCGCTGGACCAGTTGGCGGACCTGCTGGAGCCCATCGCGCAGGGCGATTTCAGCGCGCACAGCCGCGGCGCGCGTACCAGCGGTAGCGCCACGAAACGCGATCGCACGCAGCGGGCTGCAAGCGGCCGCCCTGTCCACGCTGGGGCCCCCGACGTGCGGTTGACCTCGGCCCTGTCGGAAGAGAAGCGCCTGGCCGCGCAGCGGCTGGCAGGCGGCGTCATGGCGCGTGTACACCAGCTGCGAGGCCTGGGCCTGGGGTACCTCTCGCTGGATCGCGCCACACCGACCCTGTCGGCCGGCGAACTGCAGCGCCTGCGGCTGGCCACGCAGCTCAGCTCGTTGCTGTTTGGCGTGCTGTACGTGCTCGACGAACCCTCGGCCGGCCTGCACCCCGCCGACAGCCAGGCGCTGTACGACGCGCTGGACCGGTTGCGCGACGGCGGAAACTCGGTGTTCGTTGTCGAACACGACCTGGAGCTGATGCGCCGCGCGCAGTGGCTGGTGGATGTTGGTCCGGAAGCGGGTGAGCACGGCGGGCGCGTTCTCTACAGTGGCGAGCCCGACGGCCTGCGCAAGATCCAGGAATCGCGCACGGCGCGGTATTTGTTCGACCAGGTGCCTGCGGCCGCCAGCCGGCAGCGCACCGCCAGCAGCTGGCTGGAGCTGAAGGGCATCCACCGCCACAACCTGCAGGGTGTGGATGCGCAGGTGCCGCTGGGGTTGCTGACCGCAGTGACTGGCATTTCGGGGTCGGGCAAATCCAGCCTGATGGCGCAGGCACTGCCCGAGCTGGTGCTGCTGCACTTGGGGCATGAGCCCGAGGACAACAGCGCCGAGAATGCGCCCACCGACGCGCCGACCGTGATCGAAGCGACCCGAGGCCGGCTGGCTGGCGATGTGGACGCCATCCAGCGGGTAGTGCAGGTGGACCAGAAACCCATCGGCCGCACCCCACGATCCAACCTGGCCACCTATACCGGTCTGTTCGACCACGTGCGCAAGCTGTTCGCCGCTACGCCCGCCGCGCGCCGTCGGCGTTTCGATGCCGGCCGTTTCTCGTTCAACGTGGCCAAGGGCCGATGCGAGACCTGCGAAGGCGAAGGTTTCGTCAGCGTCGAACTGCTGTTCATGCCCAGCGTCTATGCGCCGTGCCCCACCTGCCATGGCGCCCGCTACAACGAGGCGACGCTGAAGGTGCTGTGGAATGAGCGCAACATCGCCGAGGTCCTGCAGATGACGGTGGACCAGGCGCACGCATTCTTCATCGCGGAAGAGGCCATTGCCCGTCCGCTGCAGCTGCTGCAGGAGATCGGACTGGGGTACCTGCGGCTGGGCCAGCCGGCCACAGAGCTTTCAGGCGGCGAAGCCCAGCGCATCAAGCTGGCGACCGAGTTGCAGCGCAGCCAGCGCGGGCGCACGCTCTACGTACTGGACGAACCCACCACCGGCCTGCATGCATCGGACGCGGACAGGCTGCTGGTGCAGCTGCAGCGACTGGTGGACGCGGGCAATACGGTGGTGATGATTGAACATGACATGCGCGCGGTCGTGCAGGCGGACTGGGTGATTGACGTCGGGCCTGGCGCAGGCGCTGCGGGCGGCACCATCGTGGCGAAGGGAACGCCGCAGCAGGTGGCGCGCGCCAAGGGCAGCAGGACGGCGCCGTTCCTTGCGCGCGAGCTGGGGCAGGGTGGGTGAGGCGGTGGCGTCGCCGGGGTTGTACTACTACCTCCGCACGCCACACCGCTCATCCTCAGGCACATCGCCAGCAAGCGTCAGCAGCAGCCGGTCCTGCAGCGTAGGCTCCTGCACGCCAGACAGCACCTGCTCCAGATAGGTCAACGGCACCAATGACCATTGCAGCGTGGCCTGCAAGGGGTAGATCGCCGGCGCCCGATGCTCGGCACCCAGCGCAACCCGGATCAGCAGAAGCGGCGGCTGCCTCTCCACGTGCAGCACCGGTACCCCCTTGCACTGGATCTGGAAGGACGCCGAAGCGGGCGGCCCCTCCAGGAACGCGAAGCCCTCCCGCGCCCGCGCCTCTGCGAATCGATATGCATGGCGACGCAGCGTCCAGAATGTGTCATCGGGTACATCACGGTACGCGAGTACTTCGGGCTCAACGGGCTCTGGCAAATGCATCTGTACTGCAATGACCAGCGCCAGAAAGAGCACCCACATCACCCCGTGGCGCACCTTCATGTCAGGCCCCACCGAAGTGATCCTTCACTCTGCCGGCTGCAGCCGTTCGCTTGCGTGGGCTGCCAGCCCAAGGCCGGCCATGATCAGCCCTTCCATCACCCGGTCGCCAACGTACTGCTCCGGCTCGCCGTTCTGGCGGGTGCGTTCTGCCGCCAGCAGCACCTCCAGCACCACGCGCAGGCCTGTCAGCGAGCAGTCGGCATCGGCCAGCGCCATCTGCCGGCCACGCAGCTGATGCCGCTCTGGCCAAGGCTGGCCGTTGGCGGCCACGCCCGAGCCGATGCTGTGCAGCAGCGCGATGAGGGTGTTGGGATCCACGGCAGGCCCGGCCGAGGGGGCCTCGTGGATGGGCTGTGGGGCAGGGGAGTAGGGCGTGGTCATGGCGGGGCTCCTTGCGTGCAGGCAGAAGCCGCCACCGATAAAGGTGGCGGACGATGCGTGGCTCGAAAACCGGGTCTTTGTGCAAAACCGGCGGGCACAAGGCCCCCACGCACCGCCCGCCATAGCCGGCAGACGGATTGCCAGCCGGCACCACGCAACGGTGGTGCCGGCTGGCAAGCGTAATCAAGCACAAAGACACGGGTTTTCGACACCCGGCCACCCGCTTTCGGTGGCATGGCAAGAAATACGCCCGGTTGTGCGCGATGCCAATACAGTAAGGGCAATGCCGTCACCGTTTCCGACGTTTTCAGAATCGTTGCATGCCGGGGAAGGGTGTTAGACGCTTGCCCTGCAAGGGCTGCCGACGGTGGCGGTTGGCCCGCATACTTCGTGCCGGTACCGACATGCTGTGGCCGGGAGTAGGGCAGACGCGACAAATGGATGGATGGGTCGAATCCTGGTCCGCGCTGACGCCGCGCTCCACGCCATGGCACTATCCGGGATGCGTCAGGGCGCTTGAAAGGGGGAGTACATGGAACGTACGCAGAAAGCACTAACGATGGCCGATGTGGCTGGCTGGGGTTCGGCTGTCGTCACGTTTGGCTTGATTCAAGGCGCGCTCTATCTGAAGGCGTACTGGGGCCACTTTGGCCTTGATCCCTTTCAGTTTGTTGCCGTGAGCGAACTGGCGCTGGCCGGCCTGGCAGGCATCGGCATGGTGTTGTTTCTCATGCTGGTGGCCTCGCTGTTTGGCGGCTGGGTGGAGATAAAGGTGACGAGCGGCAGCGCCAAAAGCAAGCTGTTCGCATGGTTGTTTCCGCTGCTTTTCTTCATTGGCTTGGGGCTGCTGCTTTGGTGGTCGAACACGTGGCCTCTTCTGATAGGGCTTCTTCTGACAATCATCTGTGCGCTGATCGTGCAACTTTCGCCGGTGGTGCCCGCGACGGTGAAGGATTCTCCTTGGCTGATTTATGCCTTGGTGATGCTGGTCTACGTTTCGATAGTGTCGAGCATGCTTGGTTCTGAGCGTGCCGCGACGATTTCCTCTGGGGGCGGCAAGCACGTGACGGCTGTGACTGTTGATGGAAAGGTGCAGGGCGGCCTTAGCCTGATTGGTCGGCTTGGTGATAGCTATGCGCTGTGGGACCCGGCGCGGAAGGCTGCTGTGCTCGTGCCTGTTGGCGATGTTGGAAGGTTGGAGATTGCGCGAAAGGGTGTGATGCCTGTCCCTGCTGCGAAATAGGGCTGGGTTTCCGTAGGCGTCAAGCTGGGAGTTGCAGTGCACCTCAGTTCGGGGAACAGCGATAAACGCTCGTTATCGGGGGTATGCACGGCGGTGTCAGTGGCCCCGCGGCGATCTTTAACTCCAGCGGGCATCGTGTGCTACGCAGGCTGCATTAATCGAGGCTTGGCCAAGTTCAGACCCTAATTATCGCCAGCATGTCTTCGCCATCCGCATCCATGCCAACTTCGGCGAACCCGAAACTGGAGTAAAACCCCTGGGCTACGACATTGTTGGGATTGTAGCAAATTTCAATTTCTTTCAAATATTCGATCTGCCTTATTTCCTGCAGGGCGAGCCCCAGCGCCACTCTACCAATGGACTTCTTCTGGTATTCCTTGTCCACCATAAAGCGCCAGATGGAGACCTTTACTTCTGACTCCTGCACCCACATAAAAAATCCTACGGGCTTTCCATCCGCAACTATGGCGCGCGTAAAGTAACCTGAGTTGTACGCAGCCTCAACGAGCGACCAAGTGTTACTTGCCACATAGCTTTCCTGCTCCTCAGTGACCTCCAGCTCACAAATCGCCTCATAGTTTTGTTTCGTTATTTGGGCAAGAGTGATTTTCATGGGGCGGCCTGAACTGGGGGGCTTGGGGTTCGCGTCATGTTTGCGGCGGCGAGGCGTTCCGGCCAGCCCTCCATGCAAACCCAAGCAAGGCTTGCATCCCTCTCGGGCGTTGACCGGTTGCTGCCTCCCAATCTCATTATCTTAGCTCTTGCCCTTGTAATTTCGTATGTTCCAGCCACTCTTGGCGGCTGATACGGCTAATGTGCTCTGTCCGATAGTCCTGGAGGAACTGGTTGTACTTGTTTTCCTCTGTGTGATGAAAGCGAAAGCCGCACTTCGATTGGGCGGCATAGGATTGGACATTGTCAGCGAAGTAACCACACCAAAGTGCTTTGAGTTTCAGGTTTTCAAACGCATGTCGCATCACTTCACGCACCGCTTCCGGAATCAGGCCTTTGCCCCAGTACGGCACGCCGATCCAGTAGGCGATTTCACCCTCCTGCTCGCTGATCTCAAAATTGCTATCGCTGCCTATTAGAATGCCCACGCATCCAACAGTGCGGCGATTTTCCTCCAATTCGACCGCGTACACCTCTGGGTGATTGAAGACTGTGCGGATGATGTCGGCACTGTTCTCCTCGCTAGTGTGCGGCGGCCAGCCAGCGATGGGGCCGACTCGGACGTCTTTGGCGTATTCGTATAGATCGGCGGCGTCCGTGTCCCGCCAGGGGCGGAGCAAGAGTCGCTCTGTTTTAAGCGTCATGTTCTTTACTCGTAATAGATTGGTGCGTTCGAGATAGAGTATTGGGAGGCGCCTTATCAGTACACGCCAGTACCTCGGCGCTTTCGGTACTTTTCGAAACAGTCGCACCAAACGATGATACGATTGCGGCCCTTGCCTGTTGCAGCGCTGGGTCACCATGGACCACATTCCGACACTTTCCGCTCCTGGCGATTCGATTCGGGTGGGAGAAACCACGCTGGCGGAAGGGCCAGGGTTACCGCTCTCCTTTGGTCATGCCTACTTGGCGTTGCTGGTATGCCTCTCCGGCTGCGCCCACTTCACTCTTAATTTCAAAGAGCATGCGATTAGGCGCGGCGGCGTGATGCTGCTGGCTGAGGACACTATTGCCTTGCTCAAGCGTCGCTCGCGCCGCTTCAGGGTTTTTTTCTGCCTTATGCCGAAGAGTTTTGCAGCGGAAGTTGCCTACCCACTGCCAAGTACATTGTTCGTATTTCTGCATGACCATCCTCATTGCGCTCCATCCAAGGAAGACATGCCACTGATAGAAGGATGGGTGGCGCAGACGAGGAGCATTACGGGGACCTGTCCCACCTACCAAAACGTCATGTTGCGCAATCAGCTGCAGAACCTATTTTTGAAAATAACCGAGCAACTTCCAGCCAACCAACTAGAACACACTGGATTCAGCCGCAAGGAAATGCTGAGTTGGCGCTTTTGGGAGTTGATAGGCAAGAACTGCATCCGCCACCGAGATGTGAAGTTCTACGCCGACGCACTGAATATCACGCCGTTCTACCTATCGCAGTTGACCAGGGCGTTTTTCAATGACACTCCCAAGGGCCTGATCGATCGGCAGGTAACCTTGGAAATCAAGGCCCTTCTTTCATACAGTGACCTGGCTATTGGTCGTGTGGCCGACGAACTAAACTTCGCCGACGCATCCTATTTGTGTCGCTACTTCAAGCGCCAAACGGGGATTTCACTCTCCCATTATCGTAAGCACAAGAGGGAGGAAGGGGGCCAGGATTGACCTGCCGTTTGAGCATTGCGGGAACAGACCCCGCCGGCGGCGCCAGCATTCAAGCAAACCTTAAAGCTTTCTCAGTCGCAGGGAGTGAGGCCCGCGCCGGCGTCCGCGTCAGTGGCGGGCAGGGCACGTCTACCGCGAACGGAAGCACGCTGGTGCGCGTCGGTGATCGCCCGATGGGGACATTCCCAGAGTCGAAGCCGTACCCGGCCAGCTCTGATGCGGCAGGAGGGCGTGACGCGTCACGCATATCACTGAAATCGAGTAGGATTCCTCCGAATCTGGAGGGAATATGGATATTCGACTTGGGGTCATATGCCTGATGTTCGCGGCCACTGGTGCTGCGTCGGCGCAGCAGATTCACTCTGCAAGGGGGCCAGCTCCAAAGCCGCTTCCAGCCGCACCGAGGCCCGCGCACAATTCAATGGCAGCAGGCACGACGCCATTCAACTGTGAGCAGTATCGTTGGCCGAACCATCCGCATCCGGGTATGAAGCCGCTCTGCGACGGGCTTGAGGCCAACGTTCTACAAGGTGAGTCCAGGCAGGCGGGACGCCCGAAGCCATCGACTGAGGTCGTCGCACTGCCCGCAATGGGCACGGATGCAGCGAAGCGCTCAGGAATGGCCTGCATAGGCGGCCAGGCGATGAGGAGGCTGTCGAATGGCTGGGAACAGATATTGGCACCCTCGGGCGGCTGGCAGCGGTGCAGGGTTCAATAGTCCTGCATGCACGCATAGTGCCCGAGATAGAATCCGCGCAATCCAATGCTACAGGGGCAGGGATGGACAGCGAAGGCATATCGGTTCTCTTTAACTTTTTGGCGGCCATCATCGGTGCCGCGGCCAGCGGGATTCTTGGCATCGTTGGCGCTCTTATCGGTGCATTTGTTGGCGGCCTCGCCACATACCTCGTCGGGCAATCCGCCGTAAAGGCGCAGCGCGAGCGTGATTCAAAAGCAGAAGCCGATGAAGTGCGGGCTACGCTTCAGGCCATTGCGGAAGAATTGCGCTCAATCGTTGAGCTTCACACCAGCCAGACCGGCGGCGCTAGGATCATTGAAGAAACCCCTCCCGATGAGCCTGTCGGATTCTTCTATCCGATCTTCGACCGCTATTTCACTGTCTACGAAGCGTCTGCGTCGAGTATTGGGCGTATTCCAGACGCCAGGCTTCGGCGCAGAATTGTAGGAACATATGTGTCTTTCAAGGGCTTTGTAGACACAGTCAGGCTTAACAATGAATTCTGCAGGCAGCTTGAGTTGGCTGAGCTTGACCTCATCGGAAACGAAGGGCATCCCGTTTTCGAAAGGAAGGTTGCGCTCCATCGGCAGCAGATGGCTCTCTACACGCCGTCACTCAAGGAGTCCCAGCGCAGGTGCATGACGAATTACCAGCAACTCATGCTCACACTGGAGGCTTACGGGGTGTAGGGGCGGCGCCCCTACGGACGCGTTTCACACGCGCTCTCCATCATCCAGCGGCATTCCTGTGCTTGGCAGGCGGTGAGCGACAGCCAGGCCAAATCTTCCGGGAGTAGCTCGCGACCTTTCAGGTCAATACGGTGGTGCGGGTCGAACTGAATCATGCCGCGATCTCATCCTTGTCCGGGGACTTGGTAGGGAGGCAAGAGCCGAGCCAGAGGCCCAGCCATTGCCATACGGAGCCAACAAAGGCCCAGATTCGACGGATACGACATTTCGCATAATGTATATTATGTTCAAAGCAGACTGAGCATCGACCCAGACCGGGCTTTCCTGTATTACGGCGCGCCTTGCGAATCGATCACGATCACCTCGCCCAACCCCAGCGCGCGCACGGGCGCCTCGACCCGGGACAAGTCCCCCACCACGACCCACGTCAACTTGCTGGCGTCCAGCGCGGCGGCAGCGGCCCGAACCTCGTTGAGATCGAGTTGACGGAGGGAGCTGCTGCGCTGGGTGGTCCAATCGTCTGCCCGGTCGAACCGCACGATGTCTGCGATCTCCGAGGCGACGGCCTCCCGCGTCTCGAAACTGCCCGCCAGACGCCGCACCTGGCTGTCCCGAAAGCGTGCAACCTCGTCCTGCCTGGCGGGCGCGGGTCCGGACGCATACTCCTCGATCTCGCGCTGAATCTCCGCCATGGCCTCCGCCACGCGGTCGGACTGCACCGGTGCCACCACGCGCCAGGGTCGCGCTATCGGGGCATTGGCAGCACTGGAGATCACGCCGTAGGACCAGCCCTTGGCCTCTCGTAGATTCATGTTGAGGCGCGCACTTGGCGATCCTCCCAGGACGGAATTGGCAACGTCGAAGGCCAACGTCTGGGGGTCTGAACTCGGCGCGACAAGTTGCCCGGCCACCAGGGTGGCCTGCAGGGCGCCAGGGCTGTCGACCAAATACACTCGCGGCCCCGCCTGAGCGGGCAGGCGGCCGTCAATGCGAACCTCAGGCACCCCACCCGACCCGCGCCAGTCGCCCAAATGCCTCTCAAGGACTGGGATCAGCTCCTGGAGCGTCGCGTCCCCGACCACGACAAGCGTGCCGCGCTCCGGCCGGATCCAGGCGTGGTGGAACTCCAAGAGGTCATCGCGACGCAAAGCCTCAACGGAGGCAAGGGTTCCCGGTGCATTGAAGGCTTGGGCATACGGATGATCCAGCCCGTACAGCAACGCAGGCAATAGGCTCGTGGCCAAGCGCTGTGGGTTGGCCGCTTCCTCCCGAACCGCACCCATCTTGGCGGCACGCATGCGATCCATCGCTGCCGGCTCAAAGCGCGGTCGGCGCAGCATGTCCGCGTATAGCGCAACCGAATCGTCAAGCGTGTCTCTGAGACCTACCAGGGTCACCGCGCCGCTGCCCACGTCGACACTGGAACCCAGCTCCGCCCCCAGCGATTCAGCGCGCGCCGCGAACGCCAGGGCATCGTAATCCCCGGCCCCTTCCGCCAGCATGCTGAACGCCATGTCTGCCAGACCCGCAGTTGCCGCGGGATCCACCGGGAACTGGTAGGACATGCGAACAAGCGGAACGTCCTCCCGTCGAGCCAGGATCACGTGGGTGCCGTTCGACAGCGCCGCCCGCTCGATCGCAGGGAATCTCAACTCCGGATAGCTATCAGGAAACGGTGGCCCTGCGCCGCGATCCACGCCCGGTGCTGCAGCGCGACGGGTCTTGCTTGGGCTTTGCGCGTGGGGGACCGCGTCAGCCGGCTCGGCCTCCTCAGCGGACGCAGCGCGGGCGCCCGGAATGACCGTCAGGATGTGATCCCCCTGCCCCAGCCAGCGGCGAGCGACGCGAACCAGCGGGGCGGGCGTGGACGATGCCACCACGTCGCCGGACCGCCGGTAACAGCCTGCATCGCCTTCAAATACCTCACAGGCGGCGAGCACTTCTGCCTTTCCGTCCATGCCACCGTTACGCTCGATGCTCTTCAAGAACTCGGCCCGCATCGCGGTCCGCGCACGTTGCAGCTCATCCAGGGTGGGACCGTCCGCCAGCAGACGCTGAAGCTCCGCCTCGATGGCGGCTTCCACGGTCGACGGATCGATGCCGTCGCGTACGTTGGCGACGATCATGAGCCGCGATCCGAGCTGCCCCCCTGCCTCGGCCGTGACGTCGGTGGCGAGTTGATCGGAATGCACCAAGCGCTTACCCAGCCGGGAGGCATTGCTTCCTCCCAGAATGTGAGCGAACACCCGCAGCTGATCAAAGTCCGACGTCCCACGAGCTGCGATGTTCCATGTCCGGTGAACGCGCGCTTGAGGAACCTGATCGGACAACGTTTCCCGGGTGGTGGAAGCCCGCTTGGCAACGTCCACGGAAGCCCTTTTTACCTCAGGTGCCGGCGGGATATGCCCGAAATAGGATTCAACCTTCTTCTTGGCCTCTTCAACGCCGACATCTCCCGACAGCACCAGCACCGCGTTGTTGGGACCGTACCAAGACCGGAACCAGTCCTGGACGTCGGCAAGAGTGGCCGCTTGAAGATCGCGTGCGGATCCGAAGGTCGAATGATGGTACGGGTGTCCCGGCGGGTAGCTTGACCGGGAGAGCTGCTCCCATACGAGTCCGTAAGGCACGCCGCGCCGCTGCAGCTTCTCGTTCTCGACAATGCCCCGTTCGGTATCCAGCGCCTTCTGGTCGATGGCACCCAGCAGATGACCCATGCGATCGGACTCCATCCAGAGCGCCAGGTCCAGCGCCGTGGATGGAACCACCTGCATGTAGTTGGTGCGCTCAGGCGTGACCGTGGCATTGACGTCGGTGGCGCCCACGCGCTGCAACGGCCCGTAGTAGGCGTCGCGGTAGTGCTCGGTGCCTCGGAACATCAAATGCTCGAAGAGGTGCGCAAAACCGGTCCGACCGGCAGGCTCATCTCCGGAGCCCACCTGATACCACAGATGGACAGCCACGATCGGCGCCTTCCGGTCGGTGTGCACGATGACACGCAGGCCATTGGGCAGTGTGAAACGTTCGAAGGGGATGTCCACCGCGTGCGGAGCTGCAGCTGGGGCGTGCGACGCCGCTTCCGGGGTGCGCGCCGCCACTGACACGGTGAAAGCGCCCACTGCTAGCGCCGCCCAAAGCAGCCTCTTCGCACCACCTACGAAAGCGCCCATGCGTCGATCCCCCGCAAAGTAGTTGCCCACCAGCAAGCCCTGCGACCCCACATTGGCCCACCGGAGTTGTTTGGGGCTCTCAAGGTCTAGTTCAGAAAAGCAGGCCTCGCCCCTGCCTCTCCGCGCGCAGCGCCCCCACTGCTGGTTCGATCTTAACGCCCAAACTGCTCGCAGTGTTTGGAGACCATCGCTTGATAGTCCGCCATGGGCGTCAGGCCCATTTGAGCGCGACGCTGCTCAAGCTTCTCAGGCGCTTCGACCGCGCGGGCCTCCCAACGCCCCTTGTCCACACAACGCCCCTGCGTTCCGTAGCGCTGAGGTTCGTGGGTGCGGTCCCAAAGATAGGCGTAATTGGACGCTTTGACCTGCCCTGGGGCTACCAAGGGCTCCATGGCTTCTGCGACAGAGCGCTGGAACGCCGGATCCTTGTCCGCATGCTGGGCCAGTAGCCAAGCCGCGTCTACCCCGTCGTGGCCCACCTGCGCCACGGTCGGCCAGCCATGGACCGCAACGATCGCCTTCAACCGAGTGGTGTGCACCGCATCGACGGCACTAAGCACCCTCTCCTCGCCCTCGGTGGTCAGGGGAAGCTCTCGGACCGCCTGATCGGCATCCTTCATCCGCAGAAGCTCAGCGCGTAGGTCTTGCGCCGCCGGCGAAGCGGCTCCGGCGGTGGAGGCCCAAATGAGGGCCGCAGCCCATGCCCAGCATGCCCGTTTGCAACTCCTGGCCACCAATTTAAACCTGATCATGCGATTCGCTCCCAACTGCCTCTCTGGCTGTGCTCAGCGAGCTGGAGACGCCAGTAGGCACCGCATTCGAAGCAGCAAAAGAACTGCCCCCCCCCCAACACCGGAGGGCCCTCTTCATACCAGCAAGGCAGCTCGGTCCTGTAGAACACCCCCACCAGTTCGGCGGCCTCAACGGCTTGGCTAACTTCGGTGAAGTCCAGATAAGTGGTTTGCTCGTCTTTCACTGTGATACCCGCCCCTAGCTCCAGGCAATACTTGACAGTAAAGGCCGCTCGTAAGCCCTTGATTGCGCAGGTCCACATTTGGGGACAAGATCTAGGAACACCGACAACCCGGGCCCCAACCCCAGCCATAGCTTCTCGGCACTCATGGTCGCTGGCGACCCAGAGGCATCCCGCCACGTCCAGGCGACACACGTTCGCTCAAACAGTCGCACGCTCCAGTCTCCACCAGTCAGGCGTACCTCGCAGGACCAACGTTCACTTCTGAGGGAAACCCAAGCCCTCAGCCCTGCAGAATTCAACGCCGACAGACCCGCGACCACCGTGACGCGTCACGTTAATGGCGCCCGCCAACCCGTCAATCGCGCCGCCCTGGAACGTCTCGTGATTGGAACTGTCCTTGACCAGAGCGTGGACGCTGGCATTTCGCCAGCGGAGCGCGCACTAGACTTGCGCAGCGCACGCAGTCCGCGCGCATATTGCAGACGCGATTCAAAAATCATCAGACGCAACAGGCTACTTCGCTGCACCCGCGCTGTGCAGATCCCGACACAAACCTCCAACTTTTCCTACTTACACTCTAGGAAAAGTCTCAAAAATCGAACGTTTTCGATGCTCGACGCGACAGCGGCGCCAGAATGAGCGCCACGCCACTGGGCGCTGACAACACTCCTGCGCATGAACGGATTCCCTGCACCGCGCCGGCTTCGCCTGGCCCTGCTTGATGACCATGACGTCGTCCGCCGCGGCACGGCCTTCCACCTGGGCAACGACAGCCGCTTCGAGATCGTCGCCAGCCACAGTGACAGCCAGGCGTTCGTGCAGGCGCTGCAGCAACGTCATGCCGATGTGGCCATCATCGACATCACCCTGGCGCCCGGGGATATCAGCGGCACCGAGCTCGTCGAGCACCTGCGGCAGGCATTGCCGCGGGTAACGCTACTGGGTTTTGCCGGGCAGACCTCGGTGGCAATCATCAATCACCTGTTGGATGCCGGAATCAGCGGCTTTGTCGGCAAATCCGAGCCGTTGATTGAACTGTCCGACGCGGTCGTACGCGTGTCCCAAGGGCTCTGCCGCATTCCGCCGTCGTGCAAGCTGCTGACGCCCTGCGATGCGCTGAGCCGCAACGAGCGCGAGGTCATCCGGCTGGTCCTGGATGGGCTGACCGTCTCGGAGATTGCCCTGCATCGGCACCGCAGCATCAAGACCGTCAGCACGCAGAAGATTGCCGCGCTGCGCAAGCTGGGGTTGCGCAATGACGCGGAGATCTTCGCGATACGGCAGCAGTTGGAGGCGCTGTGACCGCGCTGTTCAAGCGTGGCCGCAGGTTCATGCTGCTGGCACTGTTTACCCTGCTTCCCTGTACGTCCGCAGGCGATATCCAGCACGGAAAATGGACAGCGGGGCGCGTGGTCCGGGTGGCCGCGGCCCCCACGCTGCACCCTGTGCCCGAAGATGCTGCCGACCCCGAGGTACTGCAGACGCTGGCGCATGGCTATGCCGCGCTCGTGGCCCGCCATTCCGGCCTGACCTTCGTCGAAGTCCCTTTTCCCAGCACCATCGCCGCGATGGCCGCCGTCTGTGAGGGGCGGGCCGATCTTGTGCTGGCGATGGGGGCTGACGATGGGGCACGCCTGCCCTGCCCCAGCCTGGCGCCCTCGCGCAGTTTTCCTGGCGGTGCGAGCGTGCTTGCCGGCCGCATTGGCGAGCGCTTGCCACGGCGGGTTGCCGATCTGGGCACGCTGCGCATCGCTGCGGTTGAAGGAGGCCCCTACCCGGTGTGGCTGGCACAGCACCACCCTGCAGTACCTGTGCTGCCGCACCCCAGCATGCGGGCGGCATTGGCTGCCGTGGATGCTGGCATTGCCGACGCTGCGATCGGCCTGGAATCCACTGCAGGTGCGATAGCACGACGTCACTTCTCCCACAGCCTGCGGTTGCAGACAGTGGATGCCGATCTTTCGACCCAGCTGCATCTGCTTGCCCGGCGCGAGGACCAGGCGCTGCTCGATCGTATCGAGGCGGCACTGGATGACATCACCATCGAAGAGCATGCCCAGTTGCTGCAGCGCTGGGCACGGCAGACGCTGCCGGCCGCGCTCGGCCAGAAGGTGCGCGAAGGCCTTGATGGCACCGTGCTCTGGCTGTTGCCAGCCGCAGCCCTGCTGCTGGCATTTCCGTTGCTGGCTGCACGCAGGCTGCGCCAGCAACAGGGCCTTGATCAGAAGCAGGCGCAGATGACGGGCATGATCAGCCATGAGGTGCGCAATTCCGCACAGGCCGTCATGGCGTCGATCGACCTGCTGGGCCAGGCGCCACTGCCAGCCGGGCAACGCGAACTGGTAGCCGCTGCGGCCACCGCCAGCCAGACATTGCGCGGATTGCTCAACCGCACGCTGGACTTCTCCCGCTTGGCCAGCGGCACTTTCCGGCCAAAGCTGTTGCCCTGCAACGTCCCTGCGATCTGCACGCAGGCGCTGCAGGCCATTACGCCCCTCGCGCAGAAGAAGGCGCTCAGCCTGCAGCTCTGCGCACCGCAGGCGCCGTTCCCGATGCTGGCAACGGACCCGGACTGCCTGCGCCAGCTGCTCGACAACCTGCTCGGCAATGCGGTCAAGTTCACCGACGTAGGCGGCGTTGAACTGCGCCTGCAGCTGGATGCGCCCACGAAGAACGCATCACTGTTGATAGAGGTCATCGACAGTGGCATCGGCATCGCGCCAGCGCAGATGAGCGCCCTGTTCGAGCCCTTCCGGCAGGCCGATGCAGGCAGGCAGCGCGGTGGCAGCGGCCTGGGTCTTTCCATCTGTCGCACGTTGGCCGAGGCCATGGGCGGCACCCTGGATGTCCATAGCGTGCACGGCCGTGGCAGCCGCTTCATTCTTCGCCTGCCCGTGCAGCAGGTGCAGGAAGATACGCCGGCTACTGCCGCTGCGTCCGCCCCGCCCCGGCTGGCCGGCACGCGCATCCTGCTGGTGGAGGATCACGCGCTGACCCGGCAGGTCATTGCCGCCCAGCTGCGGCGCTGGGGCGCGACGGTGCAGGAGGCTGCCAATGCCGAAGATGCCTTGGCGGCCCAGATGCAGGCGCCCTGCCCGCTGGTGATGCTGGACATCGGTCTGCCGGGAATGGATGGCTACGCGCTGGCCCGGCAATTGCGGCTGCATGAGGCAGAGGGCGCGCCGCGCGCCCGGCTGATCGCGCTTTCCGCCTTCACTGGCGACGATCACACGCGGCGCTGCCAGGTTGCCGGCATCGACGCGGTATTGCTCAAGCCGTTGCAGGCCGATGCGCTGCTGCAGGCGCTGGACCAGACTGTGCCCGACCGTGCCTTCGAAAGCACTGCCCGAGAACTGGTGGCCGCCTACGAAGAAGATATCGATCGCGAGCTGCAATGCCTGCACGAAGCGATCGCTCGTTGCGATGCCGCGCAGCTGCGCCATCATGCGCATCGCCTGCAGGGCGTGCTGCAGATGCTCAACGCGGGCGGCATGGATGCACGCGCCGGCGAACTATGGGAGCTGGGCGATCGCGTTCCGCCCGGCTGGGACGATGCGCGCCAGCTGCTGGCCGAGCTGCAGTCGTGGCGCGGCTCCCGGGGTGCGGGAGCCGCGCCGTCGCCCTGAATCAGGCGGCGTTGCGGCCTGCCTGGCGGCGGGTCAGGTCGTTGAAGCGACCCAGCGACATCAGGTGCTGGTGGATCAGCGCCAACCAGCCGTTGCGGTGCCATTCGATGACGGTCGCATCCGGCAGCGCAATGAACTTCTCGACGTCGACCACGAAGAAGCCATTGAGGTTGAACTCGCGACCATCGGGCAGGCGCACGGTTGCATTGCGCTCGACCAGCAGGCCGTTGTCGACCAGTGCCTTGGAGAAGGCCTGGGTCTGCTCGTGCTCGCGGGTGAACTGGCCGCAGAACTCAAGCGCCTGCTGCACCATCTCGGTGGCCTTGCCATCGACGAACAGCGGCTGGCCTTCTTCGCCGCCACGGACGATGCGCGGGCTGTCTTCGTCGATGCCGAGCAGGAAGTCATTGTCCGCGCCGGTGTCGATGAAGATGAAGGGATGGCGGCGCAGGTAGGCCGGGATGTAGGTCTCGTCGTCCCACAGGCCATCGGTGATGAACAGGTTGTCGGTGGTCACGCCCACGGCGGCCATCGGCACCGCGCTCGGGCCTGCGAACAGGATCGGGAAGTGATGCAGCGCCAGCGAGAATTCGCCCAGCACCAGCGGGATGGAGTTGCTGCTGGCAGCGAACTCGAGCTTGCCCGGCAGGATGCGCAGATCGGCGTGCAGGTCTGCCTGCAGCGGCACCGGGCGGGTGTAGAACAGGGGCGCGCTGCTCGGCGCAGCTTCGGTGGTGGTGTCGCTGGTGGTGGTCATCGTGGAAACCATGTCGATCATGCGCGCCTGCCATCCCGGGCGCGCCAGCGGGAACAACCTGAATCCCGCATTATCAACAAGGCAGGTGACAACGGCCACCCCGCCGCCGACTTATTTCAACTGCAACGGGTAGCGCTGCCACAGTACGTGGACAAGAAAGCCAGCCAGTTCGGTGTCGCGCGCACTGACCGCCGCGCGGATCTTGTCCAGCAGGACCATGTCGCTGCAATGCCGCACATCGGCGTGGTTGGCCTGGCCAGCGCGCCGTGCCCGATAGCGTGCAGCCCGCTGTGCGTCGCTCATTGCGTACCCGAACTTGGGCGGCCGACCGCGTTTGCGCGGCAGGGTCAGCTCCAGGGTTCCGGGATCATTGTCATCACGCATGGGCAGGGTGCGGGCGGCGGCAAGCAACGGGGGGTGCGCAATTTATCGTGAGGCATCACTTTAATCCAGCTTTTTCTGCAGTTTTGTTGCAATGCAATGCAAGCACGTGGCGCACGGATGGCACCCATCCACGCCATGCGTGGATGACCCCCTCCAATGCAAAGGTCGGTAGATCCACGCCATGCGTGGATGCCCCACCTCGCCAACACAAAAAAGGGAGCCCGAGAACGGGCTCCCTGCATCCACCTTACGCTGCACGCACCGGCTCGTAGCCATGCAGGTGCGATTCGCTGCTGGCCCGTCCCTGGCTCAGCGAACGCAGCGAGGTCGTATACCCGACCAGCTGCGCCAGCGGCGCGAATCCGCTGACTTCGGCGCGACCGTCCTGGTCGTCGATGCGGGCAACGCGTCCATGGCGGCGATTCAGATCACCCACCACGTCCCCCACCGAGGCGGACGGCGAATGCACCGTCACCGCCATCACCGGCTCCAGCAGCTGCGTACCGCTGGCCGCCAGCGCGGCCTTGATGCCCTCGCTGCCGGCCCGATGGAACGCCATCTCCGACGAATCCTTCGCGTGGGTCTGGCCATCCACCAGGCTGACTTCGATGCCGACCACCGGATGGCCCTGCGGGCCTTCCGACAGCGCGGCACGAACGCCCTTCTCCACCGCAGCGATGAAGTTGCGCGGCACCACGCCACCGACGATGCGGTCATTGAACACAACCTCACCGTCGTCGCGCGGCACCACATCCAGCACCACGTGCGCGAACTGGCCCTGGCCGCCGGTCTGCTTGACCAGGCGGCCCACAACGCCTTCCACGGCACGCTGCGGCGTTTCCTGGTAAGCCACGCGCGGCGCGCCAATGCCGATGTCCAGCTTCCATTCGCTGCGCAGGCGCTCGACCATCACCTCCAGGTGCAGCTCGCCCATGCCCCAGGCCAGGGTTTCACCGGTCTCGCGATCGGTTTCCACCCGGAACGAGGGATCTTCCTGGGCCAGGCTTGCCAGGCCCTGCGCCAGCCGGATCAGGTCGGCCGCACGTGCCGGCTCCAACCGCCAGGCCAGTACCGGGGCCTGTGCCTGGATGCTCTCCAGGCGCAGCGGCTGCCCTCGCCCGCTCAGCGTTTCACCGCTGACCGCATCCTTCCAACCCAGCACCGCCACGATGTCGCCGGCCACGGCCTGCCCGATGTCCTGGGTCTGGTCGGCCTGCACGCGCACCAGCCGGCTGATGCGACGCCCTTGCGGGTGCTGCGAGCTGGCCACGTTGTCGCCTACCTTCAAGGTGCCCGAGTACAGCCGCACGAAGCTCAACGCACCGTGCTGCTGGTGGGTGATCTTGAACAGCAGGCCAGCCAGTGGACCGTCCGGGTCCGGCGGCAGCAGGACGTCGCCGCCCTCGCCTTCGGCAGTGACCGCAGGACGATCCAGCGGCGACGGCAGGTAATCGACCACCGCATCCAGCAGTGTTTCGATGCCCTTGTCCTTGAAGGCAGCACCCGCCAGCACCGGTACGCCGGCGCCCGCCAGCGTCGCGCGACGGATCGCTGCGCGCAGCGTCGCCGCGTCGATGTCACGACCTTCCAGCCATGCCGTTGCCAGCACATCATCATGGTCGGCCACGGCTTCGACCAGCGCATTGCGCTGCGGTTGCCACTGCGCGCGCTCGGCCTCGCTCCATGCCGTCACCGTCGCCGCGCCCGCGTCCTGCCACTGCAGTACGCGGCCATCGACCAGGTCGACCCAGCCGTGGAAGTCGCCCTCACTGCCCAACGGCACGCCCAGCGCCCACGGTCGCGCGCGCAGCTTGTCCTGCAGCTGCTCCAGCACGCGCTCGAAAGAAGCGCCGATGCGATCCATCTTGTTGACGAACGCAATCAACGGCACGCCATGCCGGCGCGCCTGGCGCCACACGGTTTCCGATTGCGGCTGCACGCCGTCCACGGCCGAAAACACGGCCACGGCACCGTCGAGCACGCGCAGCGAGCGCTCGACCTCGATGGCGAAGTCGATGTGGCCGGGCGTGTCGATCAGGGTCAGCTGGTGCAGCGGCAGATCGCGTGGCGCCCACTGTGCGTGCACGGCGGCCGCGCCGATGGTGATGCCACGTTCGCGCTCGATCGCCGAGAAGTCGGTGGTCGCGTTGCCGTCATGCACTTCGCCGACGCGGTGGATCTCGCCGGTCTTCCACAGAAGGCGTTCGGTAAGGGTGGTTTTGCCAGCGTCGATGTGGGCAATGATGCCGAGGTTGCGAAGACGCGACAGAGTCTGGGTGTTGGTGTTCATGAGAAAGGTTCCTGCTGGGCCAACTTCGGGGGCCGCACACGCCGGTTGGCAACGGCGTGTGCGGCTAGCGTTCGGTCTCGGCGATCTGGTGCATGGCACGTTCTCCTTGCGGTGGAGCGGGTTGAGGGATGGGGGCGGAAACGAAAAGAGCGCCCCGGAGGGCGCTCTGTGGATGGTCCAGCGAAGGCCGCGATCAGCGGCCTCGTAGGGCTCCAGGCAGACACGCCCGTTCCGCGCTTGCGCGGGTCAGGGTGAAAAACTTCAGGAGCGGCATCCGGTTCATGCGGCGCATTCTAGACCTGTCAATCTGGCGCGCAAGTGAATATTGCGCGCATGGATGGAACGATGAGGCGCAACGGGGCAGCAATCACCCAGGAACGATCATTCGCACCCATTGATCCGCCGCGCCTCACCCACCGTCGCGGCGTGATCCCCCGTCACCGACACCCAGTCCTTCAGCGGGAAGGCGGCATTGATCTCGCCTCGACGAGGCGTGTCGTGGATGGTCACTTCAGTCCAGGCGCCCACCGCACCGAGCTCGCTCAGGCGGGCAGCCTGGTCGTCATCGGTGCTGAAGGTGTCGCCCGGCTTGGACGGCTTTGCGTTGTTCACCGTGGCGGTCTTCAGTGCGCGCACGCGCAGCGCACCATTGGGCATGCGCTGGCTGATCACGTCGTAACGCTCAACGCCGTAGGCCCACGACCGCTCGGCCTGGCGGCGCACTTCACTGCCGTCATCGGCCACCTCGATCTTGCCATCCACCAGTCCACTGATCGAAGCGAGGCTGCCGTAGCCGGCCATCATCGCTTCGTAGCCGATCATCTGCCGCTTCTCCAGCGGCAGTTCGCTGGCCGCAGGCTTCATGCCCGGCAGCTTCAGATACGCCGACTTCTTGCAGAGCAGCAGCACGCTTTGATTGCCCCAGGCCATCAGCATCGCGCCACCGGTGTAGTAGTGCGTGGTGAAAAGATCGGAGGCGGCGCCGGCGCCCTTCGCATGGCGGATTTCGATCGAGGTCGCCTGGTCAGCCACCTTGTCCAGCACAACCGTGCGGACGGGAGCGGCGTGCGCCGTGCACGATGCAGCAATGATCGAAGCCAGCAGTGTCGCGCGCGGGAGGATGTAGTTCATGGGGGTCATTCCGTTGAGAAAAACGAACCGACAATGATACGTCGCGCTGCGCAAGGAAGCTTTACTGCATCAGGTCACCACAACCAATGGCACGCCGCGTCGCGGATGCTGCAGCACCACCACGTCCTGCTGGTAGACACGCTGCAGGTTGCCCTCGGTCAGCACGTGCGAAGGCGTGCCGTCAGCGGCCACCCTGCCCTGCTCCAGCAATACGATGCGATCGGAGTATCCGGCCGCCAGGTTGAGGTCATGCAGCACCACGATCACGCACGCACCGGCTTCGGCGCAGGCCCGTACGCTGCGCAGGGTGCGCTCCTGGTGGCGCAGATCCAAGGCAGCCGTAGGCTCATCCAGCAGCAGCAACGGCGTGTCCTGTGCCAGCACGCGCGCGAACGTGGTGCGCGCCGATTCGCCGCCGGACAACTGCTGCACTTCGCGCAGGCGCAGCGCCTGCAGCTCGGCAGCATCGATCGCCCGCTCCACCTGCACCTCATCCACCTGCGGATCCGGCGGGTGCGGCAGGCGCCCCATCGCCACCACTTCCTCCACGCTGAAGGCGAAGCGCACGCCGTGCTCCTGCGGCATCACCGCACGTTCGCGCGCAAGCGGTCCGGCCCTGTAGTCGCGCAGCGGACGTCCATGCAGCTGCACCTCGCCACCGTCGGCACGCAGATCGCCAGCCGCCACCCCCAGCAGGGTCGACTTGCCGGCACCGTTGGGCCCCACCAGCGCCGTCACCGTGCCCGGCTCGAATGCGAGGGTGATGCCATGCAGGATCTCGCGCTGCTGGCGACGCACCACCACGTCGCGCAGTTGCAGGAAGGCGCTCATGCCGCCGCCTTGCGGCGCTGCTGCAGCACCAGCCAGAGGAAGAACGGCGCGCCCAGCGCGGCGGAGAACAGGCCCAGCGGAATCTCGGCAGGCGGGTCCAGGGTGCGCGCCGCAGTGTCGGCCACCACGATCAGCAGTGCACCCAGCAGACCCGACAACGGCAGCAGCCAGCGGTGGCCAGGGCCAACCAGCAGGCGCGCCACGTGCGGCACCACCAGGCCGACGAAACTGATCGAGCCGGCGAACGCTACCGCCGCGCCGACCAGCAGCGCACTGAAGGCCACCAGCAGGCGCCGTGTACGCGCCACGTCCAGCCCCAGATGCTGTGCCTGGCGCTCGCCGAGCGCCAGCATGTCCAGCGGCGTGGCCAAGCGATGGAGTGCGAACGCGCCGATGGCGAACAGCGGCAGCACCGCCACCACGTCGGCCCAGTTCGCGCGCGCCAGCGAGCCCATCTGCCAGAACACCAGTGATTGCAGCTCGCTTTCGTTGGCGATGTAGGTCAGGAAGCCGATCAGTGCCGAACAGAACGCGGCCATCGCAATGCCCACCAGCAACAGCGTGGCATTGCCACTGCCCTTGCCCGGCCGCGCCAGCGCGTAGGTCAGCCCGATCGCGGCGGCACCGCCGCCGAAGGCCGCCACCGGCACCAGCCAGCCGGCTGCGCCCGCAGCACCCAGCACGATCGCCGCCACGGCACCCAGCGCGGCGCCCTGGCTGACACCGACGATGCCCGGATCGGCCAGCGGATTGCCGAACAGTCCCTGCAGGCTGGCACCGGCCATCGCCAGCGCCGCGCCGACCATCGCCCCCAGCAACGCACGCGGAATGCGCAGCTGCCAGACCACGGCCAGGTCACGGCTGCTGACCGATTGCGGATCCAGCAGGCCCAGCTTCACCGCCAGCGCCTGCATCACTTCCAGCGGTGGCAAGCGCAGCGGCCCCACGGCGAACGACGCCAGCACCGCGCCCAGCAGCGCGAGCAGCGCAATCAACAACATCGTCCGCCCGCGACGGCGGCGTCGATCCGCAGGGCTCATGCCTTCGGCAGCGCCGCCAGCGCCTGCGCCAGGGCCAATGCCCCCGCACCGGAACCGATGCTGGCGTACTTCAACTGCGCATCCGGCATCACCCAGACCCGGTTGGCCTGTCCGGCCGGGGTCTGCTTCAGCGTCGGGTAGGCCTTCCACAGGCCTTCGGCACCACCGAACAGCTGCAGGTCGTGCTCGGTCACCAGGATCACGTCCGGTGCCGCCGCGACCACGCCTTCGTTGCTCAGCTGCGAATAGTTGGCCACGCCGGCCTCGGTGCCGATGTTCAGGCCGCCGGCCAGGGCGATCAGCTTGGCCGATGCGCTGTCGGCACCGGCCACGGTGGGCGAACCGCCCGCTCCCGTCGCCGACACATGGATCACCCGCGGCGCATGCGCCAGGCCCTTGCCGATCGCGGCGGCCTCATCCAGCTGGCGCTGCACCTGCGTGGCCAGGGTCTGCCCTGCGTCGGCCACGCCGAGCACGGCGGCGATCTTCCGCACCTTGTCCGGCGCCGGCTGCAGGTCATCGATCACCACTGCAGGCTCGCCCACTTCGCGCAGCTTCTTTGCCAGTTCGGTGTGGCGACGCAGGCTGTTGCCGATGAACAGCGACCCCTGCAGGCTGAGAACCCCCTCCACGCCGGTCGTGCGGTTGAACAGGAACTGGTGCGGTGCGGCCAGGCCTGCCTCGGTGGTGGTGTTGGTCGGCGCGGCGAACACCTGCTTGCCCAGGCCCAGCGCCTCGATCACCGCGATGATGTCGTCACCGCCGGCAATGATCCGGCTGCTGTCATCCACCTCCACATCGGCGCCATCGTCGGAGTGCACCTTGCTCGGCAGCACCGCCTGCTGACCCGGCAGTGTCGGCACGTCGCTGCCTGCCACCCGCTGCCAACCTGCGGGTAGTGCTCCCGCCTTGGCGGTGGCGGCCGCCGGTGCTGCTGCGTCTGGGCTGCCGGCAGACGGCGGCGCTTTATCGCCACAGGCGGCCAGCACCAATGAAACGGCAATCGGGAGCGCGCACTGGCGCAGGCGGGAAGCGATGTTCATGCAGATTCTCCTTGCTGGCAGGGCGGCGGGGTGCCGCCCTGCCCTGTGGCTTACGGCTGGCGCAGGCTGATGCGGGTGATGCGGTCACCCTTCGGATCTTCAGCGCCACGCGACTTGTTCACGGCGAAGACATTGCCCTTGCCATCGGCGCGGACGTGATTGGGGAAGGTGCCGCCATCGAGGTTGCCGACCACCTTGCCATCACGGTCAACGGCAGTGACGGTGCCGGCACCGCGATTGGTGACGTAGGCCAGGCCACTCTTCGCATCGAAGGCCACGTTCAGTGCGCCGGCGCCGACCGGCACGTCGTGCACGACCTTGCCGCTGGCCACGTCGACGATCAGCAGGTTGTCGGTGCCCTGCGAGGCCACGTAGAGGCGGTTGCGCTCGGCATCGAAGGCAACGCCCGAAGCGCTGATCGAATTGCCCAGATCGATGACCTTGTCGACCTTGCCGCTGGCCACATCGATCACCGCCGCTTCCGGCGTACCGATGCTGACCGTGAACAGCTTGCCGCTGGGCTCATCCAGCACCAGGCTCATCGGCACGAACTTCTCGTCGTCCACGCCGGAGGCCAGGGTGATCGGCTCCAGTGCCTTCAGCGTCTTCGCATCGAACACCGACAGATGGTCCTCACCGGCGGCCGAGGCGAACACCTTGCCGTGCGTGCTGTCGACCACCACGTCGCGGGCGTGCGGCACGGCGCCGACCGGGAACTGGTGGACCAGCGACAAGTCTGCCTGGCGATAGACAGCCACGGTGTCCTGGCGGGTGTTGCTGACCCAGACATTGCCATTGGCATCATCGACGCCCACGCCATATACCGCGAACACCGCACCGTTGGTGCTGCCCGGCACCTGCGCCGGGGTGATGGCCTTGGTCACCTTCAGCGACTTCGGGTCCAGTTTCAGCAGCTGCGACTGGGTGACCGGCGGGCGGCCGACGGCCGAGGTCACGAACACGGCATTGCTGGCAGCACTGTAGGCCGACTGGTACAGGCCCGGTACCAGCTTGTTGGACTGGGTGGCGAATTTCGCCTGGCCCGACAGCGGCAGCTGCGGCGACACACGCAGCTTCAGCACGGCTGCGGCGGCCGGCTGGCTGGCGCGCACCACCACCGGGTGGGTACCCGGCACGGCGTCGGCCGGAATGGCCAGCTGGGTCTTGAAGTTGCCATCGGCATCGACCACCACCGGCTGGCTGTTGAGCGCGGTATCGCCACGCAGCAGGCTGACCTGCTGGCCCGGCACGAAGCCGCGGCCGGTGACATCGGCGGTGCTGCCGGGAACCACGTTCTCACCGCGTGAGACAACCTGGCCCTTGAAGGTAGCGCTGGCCGGCTGGTCGAACACCGGCTGTGCGCTGGCGGTCACTGCCAGCAGCAGGCCGGCGGCCAGGGAAGTGAGGCGGAAAGACGGACGGAATGACATGGAAGGCTCCTTGCACACGTAGGCCGCGCCTGGTGGCGCGGGATTCATCGGTTGCCTTGGCCGCTGCACATCGACAGTCCGCCTGGGTAGTGGGGTCGCACGGCACTGCCGTGCGAGGGGGTCATTCGGCGGCGTTGTCTCCACCGGCCGGCTGGCCGTCGGCGGCGCTGCGGTCGGTCACGCCATAAAGCTCGTGCAGCGCCGCGTGGAAGGACGCCGGCAGCATCGGGCCATGGCCCAGGCCTGGGAACTCGCGGTACTGCACGCTCAGCCCCGGCACCTTGCCCAAGCGCTCGGACAGCTGCATCGCCGCATCCGGAGTGGCGCCACCAATGCGGCGCAGATGCGCGACCACGCGCGGATTGCTCATGTCGCGCTTGCCACGGTCGCCGACGCGCTCGGCACCGCCCAGCATCAGCCACACCTTTGCTGGCTGGCCATGCACGTTCTGCACGAACTGCTGCTCGATGTCACCCAGCGGCGCACCCTGGCTCCACCACAATGACGGACTGGCACTGAGGTAGTACTGGAAGGCGGCCGGACGGGTGTACAGGCTGCTGAGCACGAACAGGCCGCCCAGCGAATGGCCCCACAGGGCCTGCTGCTGGCGATCGATGTTGGCGCGGCGTTCCACTTCGGGCTTGATGCGGCGCTCGATCATGTCCAGGAAGGCCGCTGCGCCGCCGCCGACAGCCTGCGTCCTGCCGCTTTCATCATCGGCGCGATCGATCCATGCGGTGTAGTCGCGGGTGCGCGACGCCGAATCGATGCGCAGGTCGTTGTCGTAGCCGATCAGCACCAGCACCGGCGGCGCCTTGCGTGCGGCCAGCTCGGCCATCAGCGGCTGGTCCAGCACCATCGCCACGGCGTTGCCGTCCAGTGCGTAAAGCACCGGCGATGGCGCCTTGGGGGCCTTGGCCGGAATCGCCACATTCACCCGCCAGCGGCGCTGCTGATCGGGGCTGTCGATCACGAAACGCTCGAAGCGATAGCTGACCGCCGGTGCATCAAGCACGGTCTGGCCCATCTTCTGCAGCGGATTGCGTTGCTGCGCGTATGCGTACGGGGTAGCCAGGAGCAGGCCCATCATCAAGGCGGCCAAGCCGGACAGCAGCGGGCCGCGGCGCGGAGGCAGGACGGAAGACTTCATCAGTGACGGCGAAAGCGGCACACGGCCACCGGTTCACAAGGGACCGCAGTCTACCTTAAACGCGAATGATTATCACATCGATCAAACGTCACGCTATGTATCACGCGCGCGACAGTGCGTACGCCAGCGCTTGCACCGGAAGTCTGGGTTCCTCTACTTTGCCTGCCATCGGGGCGCAGGAATCGCCCCGCCCTTGCGGGTGCCTGCCTGGCCCCTGCCCATCAGCTCCACAACCGCCATGGGATCGGATCCCATGATTGTGAGAACCCCTTGAAGCACAAAGCACTGATCGCACTCGTCGCCGGCCTTCTCGCCCCGCTGGCCGGCCATGCCGCGCCGAGCCTGGCCGGGCTGTATTCGGCCTATGAAGAGGCCGGCTATTCCTCCCTCGGGCTGGAACAGCTCAACCAGACCGTGCAGTTCACGGCAGTGAGCCTGGGCGCCTCCAGCAACCTGCAGGGCGAGCCGGTCCTTGAGGCGGGTGATGAGGATGGCCAGGTGCTGGCCCGCCTGACCGCCTCCGACGACGAGCAGAACGCCAAGCTTGCAGCGATGGAGGACGGCGCCACCTTCACCGCCAGCTGCACGCTGCAGTTCAGTTCGGGATCGGATTACCTGGCGTTGGGCGACTGCGTTCTGCAGTAATCAGCTTGGCACTGCTGACAGCAGCGCAGAAACGACGAAGCCGGCCCTGGGCCGGCTTCGTTGCATCGGGCCGAAACCCGTTGACTCAGGGGCCGGCGGGCACGGGACCGTACGGGTTGTCCTGCGGCGTACCCGGCAGCAGCGCAAAGATCAGGATCACCACGCCACCGCCCGGCACCAGCGCCAGCAGGTACAGCCACCCTGACTGGTTGCAGTCATGCAGGCGGCGGACGGTCACCGCGATCAGCGGCACGATCGTGGCCAGCCAGAGCGCACCCACCAGTGCCACCGCGCCGATCGTGATCCCGGCCATCCAGCTGGAATCGGCGTCCAGCACGAGGCCGGCAACGAGCGCCACTGTCAGCGCAATCACGCATACCGCGGCTCCCGCAAGCAGCAGGAACAGCTGGAACATCCAGTACTCGCGGCGGTTGGCGCGGCCCTCGAACTGGGCATAGCGCTTCAACGGCAGAATCATTTCCTGCACGGCATCGTTCCTTGAAAAATAAGCCGCGCAGTCTGCCAAATGCATGCGAGCGGAGCAATGCGCCGCCTTGCCACACGCAGACGACTACGCGCCCTTGGCCGCCCTCGCCGCCTCACGCTCGGCACGCAGCCGGTCGAGCTTTTCCTTCAACTTGATCTCCAGCCCGCGCGGCACCGGGTTGTAATACACCCGCTCGCCCATCGCATCGGGGAAACCGGTCTGGTCCAGCGCGATGCCGCCCTCGGCATCGTGGTCGTACTGGTACTCGGCACCGTAGCCCAGCTCCTTCATCAGCTTGGTCGGTGCATTGCGCAGGTGCAGCGGCACTTCTTCGGTGCCACTGTCGCGCACATCGGCCTTGGCCTGGTTGAAGGCGGCATAGCCGGCATTCGACTTGGCGGTGCTGGCCAGGTACAGCACCAGCTGCGCGAAGGCGAGCTCACCTTCCGGGCTGCCCAGTCGCTCGTAGATGTCCCACGCTTCCAGCGCCATGCTCTGCGCGCGAGGATCGGCCAGGCCGATGTCCTCGATGGCCATGCGGGTCAGCCGGCGCGCCAGATACGAGGGATCACAGCCGCCGTCGAGCATGCGCGTGAGCCAGTACAAGGCGGCATCGGGATTGGAGCTGCGCACGGACTTGTGCAGCGCCGAGATCTGGTCGTAGAACTGCTCGCCGCCCTTGTCGAAGCGGCGGGTGCGGTCGGCCAGCACCTGGGTCAGCGTCTGCGGGGTGATGCGACCACCCTCCCCGCCTGCCAGCTCGGCGGCGATTTCCAGCAGGGTCAGCGCACGGCGGACGTCGCCATCAGCGGCGGTGGCGATTTCCAGCAGCAGCTCGGGCGCGACTTCGATGCGTTCCTCGCCCAGCCCGCGCTCGCGATCACCGAGCGCACGTTCCAGCGCTTCGACGATGTCAGTCGGCGAGACACCTTCCAGCACATGCACGCGGCAACGCGACAACAGCGCCGAGTTCAACTCGAACGACGGGTTCTCGGTGGTTGCACCGACGAACAGGATGGTGCCGCGCTCGATGTGCGGCAGGAACGCATCCTGCTGCGCTTTGTTGAAGCGGTGCACTTCATCGACGAACAGCACCGTGCGACGACCTTCGGCGAAGCGCTGCGCGGCCTCTGCCAGCACTTGGCGCACCTCCGGCAGGCCGGACAGCACGGCGGAAATGGCACGGAATTCGGCGTCGGAGTATTCAGCCAGCAACAGCGCCAGCGTGGTCTTGCCGCAGCCGGGCGGTCCCCACAGGATCATCGAATGCACGCGTCCGGATTCGACGGCACGGCGCAACGCGCTCTCTGGCGCGAGCAGACGCTTCTGCCCGACCATCTCATCCAGGGTGCGGGGGCGCATGCGCTCGGCCAGCGGGCGCATGTGTTCCCGATCGACACTCAGCAGATCGGGGCCGGGGAATGAAGTGGAGCGATGTCTTGGCACGCGGTCATTGTACCGCGAGAGCGTGCCAACCAAGGTTGGCACCCACCAAGGCGGTGCCGGTTGACACCCACCAGCGCAGGTAGCGCCGGGCCATGCCCGGCGGACCGGAGATCTGCGGCAATCGGTAGTGCCGGCCGCTGGCCGGCAGATCAAAAGCATGTCAACCAAGGTTGACACCTACCAAGGGCGGTAGCGCCGGGCCATGCCCGGCGGACCGGAGATCTGCGGCAATCGGCAGTGCCGGCCGCTGGCCGGCAGATCAAAAGCATGTCAACCAAGGTTGACACCTACCAAGGCGGTGCCAGTTGACACCCCCCAGCGCAGGTAGCGCCGGGCCATGCCCGGCGACTGCGATCAGTTGCCGATGACGTCGGTACCGGCCGGCGGGGTGAAGCGGAAGGTGTTGGCGGCGAAGTTGGGGTTGCGCTTCCAGCCGCTGAAACTGATCACAGTGCGCTGGCCCACGGCGTCGGTGATCTCCATCTTCGCCAGACCCTGCGCGTTGAAGCCCAGCGCGGCGTACTGGAAGCTGGCTTCGGTCTCGCGCTTCGGCGACAGCGACAGCCACTGCAGGCCATCGCGGGTGGCGGCCTCTTCGCTCACGTCGTACTGCTGCTCCAGCAGCGCCGGGTTGATCAGCGCGGTCAGCGGGCTGTTCTGCTCTTCCTTGCCCTGCTCGCGCACGGTCGCCTGTTCCAGGTCCGGCTCGAACATCCACACCTTCTTGCCGTCGGCCACGATCAGCTGCTCGTGCGGGCGCACGTACTCCCAACGGAACAGGCGCGGTGCCGACAAAGCGACGCGACCACTGGTGGATTCCTTGACCTTGCCGCGGCTGTCGAACACCTGCTGGCTGAACTGCCCATCCAGGCCCTTCAGGCCGGTGGTGAAAGTCTTCAGGTCATCACGGGCGCCGGCCCAGGCGCTGCCGGCAGCGGCGCAGGCCACGGCCAGGGTGGTGGTGGCGAGGAAACGGCGGAGGCGAAGGTTCATGCAGGGATCCTGTGGGCGCGCGGCCAGGAAAGTTGGGTGCCAGTGTGCCCGGCGAAAGATGAATGGGCGATCAGGACGCCATTATGACGCCCTGATCGCTGATCGGCGATTCAGCCGCCAGCGGCCGGCAGCTTGCCGTACAGCACCTGGCCACGGAAGCCGCGGCGTACCTCGCGGAACAGTGCGCGGAACGCGGCATAGTCCTGCGGCTGGCACAGCGCCTCGGCGCCACGCACCGCGTTCTGCTGCAGGCGGTGATGCACGGTCACTTCCTGGCCCTGCCGGCTCCAGTCGACCCGGTACTCGCCGGCCGCATTGGCAAACCGCTGGCTGCGCGGAATGGCGATGATCGGGGCATTGGCCGGGAACTGCAGGCGATAGGTTTCCTCGCGCAGGCTGGCATTGCAGTAGAACGGCGTCTCATTGTCCGGCGCCGAGGCGCTGGCATACAGCCCGCGTACCGATTCACCACCGGGCGGATCGGGCACGGCCATGCCGCCGGCCACATCGAAGTCCACGTAGTCCTCGGCCTGGAAGGCCATGCGATAGCCAAACGGCCGGGTCAGGTCGACCGGCACACCCTGCAGCTGCAGCTGGCCGCGGCCATCGAAACCGGACGCGGCCATGATCGATTCTTCAGCGCGCGCCCGGTTCTGTGCATTGAGCTGGGCGAACTGCGCGCGCATGCCGATCTCGGCGTTGTCGCTCAGCTGCGGCACCGTCTCGCCACGCAGGTTGCCCTGCGCGTCGAAGGTGAAGCGCACCTCCATCACCGTGGCGTTGCGCTGCGGATCATTGGCCGGCGTGCGTGCCAGGGTGGCATCGCGGGTGTGCAGCACCGGCGCACCGAGGTCGCCATCGGGCAGCTGGCCGAAGCGCGCCCAGGCACTGGTCGAATCCAGGTACAGGTCGAACTCGGGCACGTAGGTGATGGCGTGGTTGAAGCGGCCCAGCAGCGGAATCTTCGGCAGCGTCGGGCCGCCACCGGCACCGATCAGCACCGGCGAACTGGTGATGCCCTTGGCCGCCAGCAGCGCCTCGAGGATCGTTACGTGGTCCTTGCAGTCGCCATAGTGGTTGTCGAGGATGCTCTGCGCACTGTTCGGCTCCAGGCCGCCATTGCCCAGGTACACCGCCACGTAGCGGATGTTCTGCGCCACCCAGCGGTACAGCGCATCGGCCTGCGCGCGACGGTCGCTGATGCCGCCGGTGACTTCATCGGCCAGCGCCTGGATCTCCGGGGTGACCTGTGCGGCCGGCCCTGCCTTCAGCTGATAGGCGCGGCCCATCTGCGCCCAGTCGCGATAGGTGCTGGCCATGATGTTCGGCCCGAACTCCCACACCGCCGCCGACCAGTTCTGCGCCTGCATCGGCTCGCGGCGCTGGTAGCGCCAGCGCCATTGCGCCTGGCCGTTCTTCACCACCGGTCGGTCACTGCCCTGCACGCCACGGCTGTCCACGAACATGGGCAGATTGGCCGGCGCGCTGAGGGTCACTTCGGCATCGTCGTACTGGGTGAACACATTGAAGGTTTCCCACAGGCCGAAGTAGCCCGGGAAATAGGGCGTCAACTGGGTCCGGCGCACCTGGTAGAACAGCCGCGTGCCCGGCGCCAGGTTCGGGAACACGATCACCCGCACCTTGCGGTCGGCGTACATCGCCGCCGAGGCACTGGAATAGCTTTCCTGGGTGTAGATGCGATCGGCCGGCACTTCGCGACGCTGGCCGTCGGCGGTCAGCGTATAGGCGTTGACCACATCCAGCGTTTCCATCTTCTCGCTGTAGCTCAACCGCACCTGGCTGAACTGCTCCACCGCTGCCTTGGTCTTGAGCAGGATCTCGTAGGTTTCGGTCTGCACGTTGCCGGCATCGGCGCGCACCTGGTAGTCGGCGCGATAACGTACAAAGCTGAAGTTGTTGCTGGCCTCGGCATCGCTGCCGGTGGACGGCGGCGCGACTGCGGGTACAGCCGTCGCGGCGGCGTCGGCCAGCGCCGGGCCGGCTGCCAGCAGGCAGGCCAGCGCCAGCGCGCAGGAAACGGGTTGAAGCATGCGTCGGTTCCTTGGACGTCGGGAGTGCGGCAGGGCTTGGCTTACTTCGGCGGCGGCGGTGCCAGCACCGTGCGGTCGCCGTTGTGCTCTGGCGGACTGACCACACCAGCCGCTTCCATGGCCTCGATCAGTCGCGCCGCGCGGTTGTAGCCAATCTTCAGGCGACGCTGCACACCGGAAATCGACGCGCGGCGGGTCTCGGTGACCACGCGCAGCGCTTCGTCGTACAGCGGGTCGGACTCATCGCCGCCGCCGGAACTGGTCTCCGGCAGGCCGGTCGCACCGACCACCACGCCATCGCCCATCGTCTGTACTTCGTCCAGCACGCCGTCGACATAGTCGGCCGGCCCCATTGCCTTGAGGTGCTCGACCACGCGATGCACTTCCTCATCGGACACGAAGGCGCCGTGCACACGCTCGGGCATCGCCGTGCCCGGCGGCAGGTACAGCATGTCGCCGTGACCGAGCAGCGTCTCGGCGCCGGACTGGTCGAGGATGGTGCGCGAATCGATCTTCGAGCTGACCTGGAAGGCGATGCGGGTGGGAATGTTGGCCTTGATCAGGCCGGTGATGACGTCAACCGACGGGCGCTGGGTGGCCAGGATCAGGTGGATGCCGGCCGCACGTGCCTTCTGCGCCAGTCGCGCGATCAGCTCTTCGACCTTCTTGCCGACGATCATCATCATGTCGGCGAATTCGTCGATGAAGATGACGATGAACGGCAGCGTCTCCAGCGGGCGCGGCGCCTCGCCCAGCTCCGGGTTCGGCTTGAACAGCGGGTCCATCATCGGCTGGCCGGCGTCCTGGGCGTCCTTCACCTTCTTGTTGAAGCCGGCCAGGTTGCGCACGCCCACCGCGCTCATCAGCTTGTAGCGGCGCTCCATCTCGGCCACGCACCAGCGCAGGCCGTTGGCGGCCTCCTTCATGTCGGTGACCACCGGCGCCAGCAGATGCGGAATGCCCTGGTAGACGCTCAATTCGAGCATCTTCGGGTCGATCATCAGCATCCGCAGGTCTTTCGGCGACGCCTTGAACAACAAGCTCAGCACCATCGCGTTGACCGCCACCGACTTGCCCGAACCGGTGGTACCGGCCACCAGCAGGTGCGGCATGCGCGCCAGGTCGGCCACGGTCGAGCGACCAGCGATGTCCTTGCCCAGCGCAAGAGTTAGCGAACTGGGCGACTTGTCGTATTCCTTCGAGCGCAGCAGCTCGGACAGGTAGATCATCTCGCGGGTGACGTTGGGGATTTCCAGGCCGATCACCGACTTGCCCGGAATCACATCGACCACACGCACCGACTTGACCGACAGGCCACGGGCGATGTCCTTGTCCAGCGAGCTGATCTGGCTGACCTTGATGCCCGGCGCCGGCTCGATCTCGAAGCGGGTGATGACCGGGCCGGGGTTGGCGCCGACCACCTGTGCATCGATGCGGAAGTCCTTGAGCTTGAACTCGATCTGCCGCGACAGCGCGTCCAGGGTGTCCTTGTCATAGCCCACGGGCTGCGGCTTGGGATCATCCAGCAGGGCCAGCGGCGGCAGGTCCGAGCCGTCGCCATTGACGCCACGGAACATCGGGATCTGGTTGTCGCGCTTGGCCCGGTCGCTCTTTTCGATCACCGGCTCCGGGCGCGGCTCGATCTTCACCGGTTCGCGCTTGGCACGCACTTCGGCATCGGCCTTGCGCACTTCCTGGCGCTCCTCGCGCAGCGCACGGGTCTGCTGCCATTCGGTGGCCTGCTCCTTCTTGCGCTCCAGCAACGGTGCCAGCGACATCACGCCGCGGCCGATCTTCTCCATCACCACGAACCAGGACAGGCCCGTGGCCAGGGTGATCGAGGCCAGCAGCAACACCAGCACGAACAGGTTCGCGCCCAGCGCACCAAAGCCCACGCTGAGCGAATTGCCGACCAGCTTGCCGAGGATGCCGCCTGCATGGGAGACGTCGCCACTGAACAGGCGCACGTGCAGGAAACCGGTGCCGGCGATCAGGAAGCCGACCAGGCCAACCAGCCGCAACGCGGGGTCCAGATCGTTCTCGCCCTTGCTCTCACGCTTGAGGCCGAACATCGCGATCCAGGCCAGCGCGCCCAGCACCACCGGCAGCAGGAAGGCGATGTAGCCGAACAGCTGCAGCAGCACGTCGGCGATCCACGCGCCCGCGCGGCCGCCCATGTTGTGTACCGGCGCAACCACGCTGCCGGTGTGTGACCAGCCCGGGTCCGTCGCTGAATAGGTGAAAAGGCTGGCAGCCAGATACAGCAGCGCCGGCGCGATGGCGATCAGACCCAGGTCGCGCCACAGGCGCTGACGGCGTGGGTTGTCGGTCGTGGCCGCTGCCGCCGAGCGACGCGATGCCTTTTTGTCGTCGGACTTGGAGCGTTCGGGGACCTGCTTCGCCACCTTAGACCATACCTTTGGAATGCGCTGTTAGTGTTTGATAATAAACGAGACGGCGTCAGTTTTCAGTTATCCGTTGCCGCACAAGCGAGGACGGGGCCTGAAACCGCCCGTGGATGGCGCTGTTCTGTTCATCCGCTTGAATCGCCCTGCCCCAGCCGCCACTCTATGACCAGCCAAGGATGCTGTGCAAACATCGCCGCGCCTTGTCCCATCTACCTTTTCGCGAGTCTACATGAGCACCAGCCTGCCCTCCCGCCACCAGCGTCTTGTCATCCTCGGTTCCGGCCCGGCCGGTTGGACCGCTGCCGTCTACGCTGCCCGCGCCAACCTGAAGCCGGTCGTCATCACCGGCCTGCAGCAGGGTGGCCAGCTGATGACCACCACCGAAGTGGACAACTGGCCGGGTGACGCCCATGGCCTGATGGGCCCGGACCTGATGGCGCGCATGCAGGCCCACGCCGAGCGCTTCGAGACCGAGGTCATCTTCGACCACATCCATACCGCGGACCTGTCGCAGCGCCCGTTCAAGCTGATCGGCGACAGTCACGAATACACCTGTGACGCCCTGATCATCTCCACCGGCGCGACCGCCAAGTACCTGGGTATTCCGACCGAAGACGAGTTCAAGGGCCGCGGCGTCTCCGCCTGCGCCACCTGCGACGGCTTCTTCTACCGTGACCAGGACGTGGTCGTGGTCGGCGGCGGCAACACCGCCGTGGAAGAAGCGCTGTACCTGTCCAACATCGCCCGCAAGGTCTACCTGGTCCACCGCCGCGACACCCTGAAGGCGGAAAAGATCATGCAGGACAAGCTGTTCGCCAAGGTTGAAGCCGGCAAGATCGAAACCGTCTGGCACCACCAGGTGGAGGAAGTGCTGGGCAACGAGGCCGGCGTGACCGGCGTGCGCGTGAAGTCGACCCTGGACGGTAGCACCCGCGACATCGATGCCCACGGCTTCTTCGTGGCCATCGGCCACCACCCGAATACCCAGCTGTTCGACGGCCAGCTGACCATGAACAACGGCTACCTGGAAATCCGTTCGGGTCTGGGCGGCAACGCCACCCAGACCTCGGTGGAAGGCGTGTTCGCCGCCGGCGACGTGGCCGACCAGCACTATCGCCAGGCGATCACCTCGGCCGGCTTCGGCTGCATGGCCGCACTGGACGCAGAGCGTTACCTGGATGCACAGGGCAAGGCCAGCTGAGAAGCGAACCTGCTTCTGTAGAGTCGAGCCATGCTCGACTGCGACAAAAGGCCGACGCGAGAGCGCCGGCCTTTTGTTTTCAGTAGCGCCAGGCCATGCCTGGCAAGTACAACACTGTGAAACCGCTTAGGTCAGGACGCAGGATTGATTGAACTCCTGATACTCCGTCACTACGCCATCCGCATCGCGTAGGCGTGTCCGCCAGCGAACGGTTCCGACCCCGTCGCCATTGCAGAGCAATTCAAGCTGCACTGGCTGGCCGGGGTCCATGAATTCCTCGTCCGACGGCGTACAGTTTCCCCCCACGCAAGAGGCAACGCTCAACTCCAGCACCAGGGGATACTGGGGATTGCCCTTGAATGCGACCGGGACAAACCGAGAGGAGCGCACCGGGATCTGTACATCTGCCAGAGGATCGAGGGCCAAGGTCTCGCATGCCTTTCCGGTCGCCCACAAGCGATAGCCTTTCTCAACGCCCTTCATGGCAGCAGACCGGAAGACGGGGTCAAGAAGCGCCTTGGCATCATCCGGGTTCGTGTGAAACGCGGTCTCTACGATGATCGACGGCATGTGCGCCTCTCGATTCTCCCCTTTGTCCAGCGCGTGTGGAGCAGGAGCCACGGTGAATGCCCCATGTTCAGGTAACGAGTGAATCAGCTCCTTCATCGAACATAGAACACTCTGTGCAAGGGCAGCATCCATCGGCCTTCCAGGCTGCACGATCACACGAGTGCCTCGCGCGGACCCCGAGGGTTCTCCATTGCTGTGTAGATGAATCGCCACCTCAGCCCGGTGGTGGTTTGCGAGAAGCGGTCGACTGTTGATGTCTTCACGCTCCTCCCGATCCCAAAGCGCACTACCTGCGTACGTATTCCATATCTTTGTCTCGCCCGGATACTGCTCCGCAATTGCGTAGCGCGCAGCTATGGTCCACCACTCCTCACCACTTGGCGGATGAGTCGTCCCCATGGTCTGAACGCGCGGACGGACGACAGGCATCTGGCTCCTTTGCTCGATCACCGCCTTTAGTTCCTCGGCGTACGACGGAGTCAACAGCCCCTCGGAGACGCCATTCCATTCATCCCTCGAGGTCACCCACCGGTTGTCCTTGTAGCTGTAGAAATACCCATGCCCGGCTGCTACGAATGCCATCCCGGAACCAGGTGTTCCACGTATCCGCCGCAGCGCCTCCCCCGCCTCCCGCGCCGCATCGTCCGCAGCCTTTATCTCAGGAAAGTAGTGTTCGATCTCTTTCCCGTCATACAGAAAAATGACACGACTGAACGGCGCCGCCTGCTCGGCCCAATGCAGCAGTCCAAAACTGATCTCGCTTCGCTGATCCTCGAACGACGGTCCGTAATCGGCCGGAAGGAAGGCCCGATCCAAGGCCACGGTCACAACACCCTTGGCGATATCCGCTGACACCTCGACCCGGCGGGTCCGCGCCTGCCCATCCACGAGACGAACCCGCTCCAGGATGTCACGCGCCTTCTGGGTCAACAGAATGTCGAGTCCTGCGTCACGCTCTGCTGCGGCGGGAGGCGCGGCAGCCAGGACGAGGCCAGGTGATAGTGCGCCCCCCAGAAGGGCCAGCAGCACAAAAAGGGTTCTTCGGGGATTTTTCCGGTTCATCGTGACTACTCCTTGTTCGGAATGAATGCACCGCTCCTGCGGCACGCACCAGCCTGTCCGATGCCGCAGCGGCGTTCTTCCAACGCGCGCACACCCCCAAAGGATTCAAACTTTCCTCACTCAAGGCCCGGAACAAACCAACCCGATCCCGCCAGCACCGTTCGCATCCCACCTGCCCTATCCTTTCTCACATGCCCACCGCCCGCTTCCTCGACTCCCTGCAGTCCGTTCCCGCCACCGCCTGGGATGCCCTGCACGATGGCCGCAATCCATTCGTCAGCCACGCCTTCCTGTCCGGCCTGGAAACCTACGGCTGCCTGCGCGAGGACTGGGGCTGGCAGCCGCGGCACTTCACCCTGTGGGACGGTGACGCCCTGGTCGGCGCCGTTCCCGGCTACCTGAAGACCAATTCCCACGGTGAGTTCGTGTTCGACCACGCCTGGGCCAATGCCTATGCGCGGCACGGACGCGACTACTACCCGAAGTGGCTCGGCGCGGTGCCGTACTCGCCGGTGACCGGCCCACGCCTGCTGGCCCGCGACGATGCGCAGCGCACCGCCCTGCTGACGGCACTGCGCGACCGGTTGCCCGCGCTGGATGTGTCATCAGCCCACATCAACTTCCACACAGCGGCTGACGAAACAATCTTCGACGACGACTGGCTGCTGCGCGAGGACATCCAGTTCCAGTGGCAGAACCCGGGTGACTGGGTGACGTTCGAAGAGTTCCTGGGCGCGATGGACCACAAACACCGCAAGAACATCCGCCAGGAGCGCGCCAAGGTCGGCCGCCAGGGCATCAGCTTCCGGGTGGTGCATGGCGATGAGGCCACCCGCGCCGATCTGCAGGCGATGTACCGCTTCTACCTCCAGACGTTCCTGGAATACGGCAACGCGCCAGCGCTGACCGAAGCGTTCCTGCGCCATCTGGCGGTTTCACTGGGACGCGGGCTGGTGCTGTTCCTGGCCGAACAGGACGGCGAACCGATTGCCGGCGCGTTGTGCCTGCGCGGTGGCGACACGCTGTACGGCCGCTACTGGGGCGGTGCCACCCTGCCCGGCCTGCACTTCGAGGCCTGCTACTACCAGGGCATCGAGTACTGCCTGCGCGAGGGCGTGGCCCGCTTCGAGCCGGGTGCGCAGGGCGAGCACAAGCTGGCACGCGGCTTCCTGCCCACCATCGTGCGCAGCCGGCACTGGGTGGCCGATGCGGAGTTTGCCGAGGCACTGCGCGACTGGTGCCGGCAGGAGCGACGCGATGTGCGGCGCTACCAGCAGGAGCTGCAGGGGCATGGCCCGTTTCGTGCGGAACCGTAGCGCCGGAGAAGCGTGCCAACCAAGGTTGGCATCTACCACAGCAATGGCGGGGATGCGGCGCTCAGGTGCACTGCCAGAAGTGCCCGCTCACCCGGCACTTCGCGCACCAGAAGCTGTACAGCATGCCGCCACTACCCCACAGCAACATGCCTTCATTGGTGGTCGGCAACGTTGAGTCCAGCTGCATCACGAAAGGCATCTGCTCGCCACAATCGATGCACGCCGGGTAGTGCGCGCTCTGCACCCAGCTCGGTGCACCACCCACCCGCGACAGGTTCTGCCGGTGATTGGACTGGCCCCAGTCCTGCTGCTGCCAGCGATGGCTGTCCATCGCGGCAAGACCCACTTCGGCCTGCAGCAGGTCGCCGCTGTCGGTGGGATTGATCGGCACCTGGCAGTGCTGGCTGGGGTGGCAGCGCGGCATGCCTTGTGCATCGTGCCGATAGAAACGCACGGGCGGGTCTTCCCAGCCACAGCAGTCCAGGCACAGCCCTAGCGTGACCTCACCCTCCGCGTCCGGCTGCAGCGCCGCAGCATCGGTCTGCAGCAGACGCTGCAGCGGCGCATGACAGCTGCCGCACAAGGCATCGAGCAGCCCGCCCATGCGCCCGGCGTGACGCACCTGCCCGCCATTCCAGGTGGGATGCAGCCGCCAGATCCGCTTGCGCCAGGCAGGCTCTTCGGCCACCTGTGCACGATGCTGTTCGCGCCCGAAGCGCAGGTGCAGCGGTTGCCGGCCATGCAGATGGCGCAGACGCGGGCCATCGGCCAAGCCCGCCCAGTGCGCCCAGACCTCGGCATCCAGGTCGCTCCAGTCGGCCAGGTAGCCACGGGCGGCGGCATAGGTCTCCGGCTGGGTGGCCAGCAGCACTGCCTTGGCCCGCTCCAGTTCGCGATCGTCGTCTGCCTCGGTCAACCGATGCGCCCAGTCAGTCGCAACCGACGGCGGCAATGCCTGCCAGACCTGCGAGGCCAGCTGGATGTCATCCTCGATGGCGACCTCCAGCAGCGCCTCCCAATCGTCCTGCAGCGTGTGCGGCGCCTGGTAGCTGGCAAACTCCAGCACGCTGGTCAGCAGCTCGCCACGCTCGCCGTCACGATAGCGCCGCCAAGCGTCAATACAGACCGGGGCGACAGCCTCGTCCGGCAGCAGATCCAAGGCCGTGTCGAGGAAGGTGGAGCTGGGCGAGCGGCGATCCAGCGCCTGCAGCAGCAGCGCGCCAAGCTGTGGGCGGTCTTCGCTGGCCAGGATCAACAGCATGGCCAGGCTGTCATTGCGTGTGCGCGGCGCATCGTGCGCATCGAGGATGGCGGTGATCGGATCGCTCATGCGGGGCTCCTTGCCGGTAGTGCGTGATGGTGCCAGACATCGCGCATCACCACGACGAATACGACGAATACAATGCCGGCATGACCCGTCAGCTGCCCTGGCGCCTGGCCGATGCGCCGGATGCCCCCTTCCCGCCGGCCGAGACAGCGCTGCGCCAACCCGATGGCCTGCTTGCGGTGGGCGGCGACCTGCATCCGCTGCGCCTGCTCAATGCCTATGCCGGCGGCATCTTTCCGTGGTTCAGTGAAGGCGAGCCGATCCTGTGGTGGTCGCCGGACCCGCGCATGGTGTTCCGTACCGACGGCGTGCACCTGAGCAGCAGGTTCCGCCGGCAGCTGCGCGGCAACCGCTGGGAAGTGACCGCCGATACCGCCTTCAGCCAGGTGATGCGTGCCTGCGCCAGCGCGCCCCGCCCCGGCCAGGACGGCACCTGGATCAGCCCGGCGATGGTGGATGCCTACAGCCAGCTGCACGACCTGGGTTTCGCACATTCCTTCGAGGTGTGGGATCGGCAGACGCTGGTCGGCGGCATCTATGGTGTGGCCATCGGCACGATGTTCTTTGGTGAAAGCATGTTCAGTGGCGAAAGTGGCGGCTCCAAGGTGGCGCTGGCCGCACTGGCACGCACGCTGCACGGCTGGGGTTGGCCACTGATCGACGCGCAGGTGGAAAATCCGCATCTGCTGCGCATGGGCGCCGAGCATCTGCCGCGCGCGCCGTTTCTGCAGCAGGTCCGCAGCGCGGTACAGGCGCCGGGCCGGGAAGGCGCCTGGACCCGGCTCGTCGGGCGCGTGCAGGCAGCCGATTTTGCCGGGGAATAACACAATCTTTGCAAGCTGGGCGTTTGACGCGTAAAATGCTGCGCCTTAGGCCCAGCGTGGCCGTTTTCTGAACCGCACAGGACTACATGTCGAAAGACGATTCCATCGAGTTCGAGGGCACCGTCAGCGAGACGCTGCCGAACACCACTTTCCGCGTTCGTCTGGAAAATGGGCACGAAATCATCGCCCACATCTCCGGCCGCATGCGCAAGAACTACATCCGCATCCTCACCGGTGACCGGGTCAAGGTTGAAATGACCCCGTACGACCTGACCAAGGGTCGTATCACCTACCGAATGAAGTAAGCGGCTGGCGCGTTGCGCCACCTCGACAAGGCCAGCCCTGGACGCTGGCCTTTTGTCATGCCTGCAATCCGGCCCTGCCGGACGGCACCCTGACCGAATGCACCGTGACATCGGTCAGCCATGCTTGCGGCAGATTCGCATTCGCAGCGGCGGCGTCATCGTGGCATCCGATCCAGTCCGGATCGCCATCCCCTGCCCCTGCCATGAACGTGACTTCCCTGCCCGCTGGCTTCGCCGCCCTGGTATTCAGCACTGCCGCCCTGATCGCGCCCGCCGCCCAGGCCGCCGACACGCCGTCGGCAAGCGCCGGTGACAGCTGCATTGCCTTGAGCGAAGACCAACAGATCGTCCGCGCCGGCGCCGATCGCGATGTGCTGCTGCGCAATGGTGACCAGCACTACCGCGTGGTGTTCAAAGCCTCCTGCAACGGCGCCGTGACCTCGCGCCGGCTGGCCTTTGAAACCCAGGGCGAAAGCAACCAGCTCTGCGCCGGCTCACGCAGCGTACTGAAGACCGACCGCGCCAGCTGCACGGTCGAGCGGATCGAACCCCTCGAAGCTGCCACCTTCCAGCGCATGGCCCGCCAGCGCAGCCGCTGAGGAGCTGACACGACAAGGGCGGCCTGCGCCGCCTTGTCGTTGCTTCCGTTGCCGGGCGCTGCCCGGCACATCCTTACTCCACCGTGGCCGGCAACAGCCGTTCCGGCTCGGCCTGCGCCTCGACCACCAGCTCGTCGTTGCGCACGTCGATGCTGACCTTGCCACCGTTGACCAGCTTGCCGAACAGCAGTTCGTCGGCCAGCGGGCGCTTCACCTTGTCCTGCAGCACCCGCGCCATCGGGCGGGCACCCATCAGCGGGTCGAAACCGTGGTGGGCCAGCCAGTCGCGCGCAGTCGGTGTGGCCGACAGGCTGACGTGCTTCTCCTGCAGCAGCATCTCCAGCTCGATCAGGAACTTGTCCACCACGCGCAGGATGTGTTCGAAGCCCAGCGGCTGGAACTGCACCACCGCATCGAGGCGGTTGCGGAATTCCGGGGTGAACGCACGACGGATGGTCTCCATCGCATCGGTGGCGTGGTCCTGCTTGGTGAAACCGATCGAGCGCCGCGAGGCCTGCGCCGCGCCGGCGTTGGTCGTCATCACCAGCACCACGTTCTTGAAGTTGGCTTCGCGGCCGTTGGTGTCGGTCAGCACGCCACGGTCCATTACCTGCAACAGGATGTTGAAGATGTCCGGGTGCGCCTTCTCGATTTCATCCAGCAGCAGCACGCAGTGCGGCGTCTTGACGATCTTCTCGGTCAACAGGCCACCCTGGTCGAAGCCGACGTAGCCCGGGGGCGCACCGATCAGGCGGCTGATCGAATGCGGTTCCATGTACTCGGACATGTCGAATCGGACCAGCTCGATGCCCAGCTGCAGCGCCAGCTGCTTGGTCACCTCGGTCTTGCCGACACCGGTGGGGCCGGCGAACAGGAAGTTGCCGATCGGCTTTTCCGGATTGCCCAGGCCCGAGCGCGCCAGCTTGATGGCCGACGCCAGGGTGCCGATGGCAGGATCCTGGCCGAAGATCACCATCTTCAGGTTGCGCTCCAGGTGCTGCAGCACATCCTTGTCGGTGGCGCTGACCTGCTTGGCCGGGATGCGCGCCATCTTGGCGACGATGGCCTCGACTTCCTCGACGTCGATCAGCTCCTTGCGCTGGCCTTCCGGCATCAGGCGCTGGCGGGCACCGGCCTCATCGATCACGTCGATGGCCTTGTCCGGCAGCAGGCGATCGGCGATGTGCTTGACCGACAGGTCGACGGCGGCCTGCAGCGCTTCATCGGCGTAGGTGACGCCGTGGTGGGCTTCGTACTTGGACTTCAGGCCCTGCAGGATCTCGTAGGTTTCGCCCACGGTCGGCTCGACGATGTCGATCTTCTGGAAGCGACGGGCCAGCGCCCGGTCCTTCTCGAAGATGCCGCGGTATTCCTGGAAGGTGGTCGAGCCGATGCAGCGCAGCTCGCCCGACGCCAGTGCCGGCTTGATCAGGTTGGAGGCGTCCATGGTGCCGCCCGACGCCGAACCGGCGCCGATGATGGTATGGATCTCGTCGATGAACAGCACCGCATTGGGCACCTTCTTCAACGCGGTCAGCACGCCCTTCAGGCGCTTTTCGAAGTCGCCACGGTATTTGGTACCGGCCACCAGCGCGCCGAGATCGAGCGAATAGATGACCGCATCGGCCAGCACATCCGGCACCGAACCCTCAACGATGCGTCGGGCCAGGCCCTCGGCAATCGCAGTCTTGCCGACGCCGGCCTCGCCCACGTACAGCGGGTTGTTCTTGCGGCGGCGGCACAGGACCTGGATGGTGCGCTCGATCTCGTCGGCACGGCCGACCAGCGGGTCGATGCGACCGGCACGGGCCTGCTCGTTGAGGTTGCTGGCGAACTCGGTCAGGGCATCGCCCTTGGGCTCGCCTTCGCCCCCCTCCATGCGGCCCTCGCCCTCGGAGGAGGACGGCTGCTCGCCTTCCTCGCCCAGCTTGGCGATGCCGTGGGACAGGTAATTGACCACATCCAGCCGGGTGACATCCTGCTGGTTGAGGTAATAGACCGCGTGGGAGTCCTTCTCGCCGAAGATGGCGACCAGCACGTTGGCGCCGGTGACCTCCTTCTTGCCGGAGGACTGCACGTGGTACACGGCCCGCTGCAGCACGCGCTGGAAGCCCAGCGTGGGCTGGGTATCGCGGCCGTCATCTTCGGCCAGGCGGGACACGGAGGCCTCGATGGCCTGCTCCAGCTCCTGGCGCAGGCGGTCGGCGTCGGCGCCACAAGCCTTCAGTACGGCCTGGGCGGACGGGTTGTCGAGCAGTGCCAACAGCAGGTGTTCGACCGTCATGAACTCATGTCGGGCCTCACGGGCGCGCTTGTAGCACTGGCCGATGGTGTGTTCGAGGTCTTTGCTGAACATGGATTACTCCGGCGGCAGTTGGAGACAATATGCGGCCTGACTACACGATTTCCATCACCCTAGCGGATTGCGACGTTCAGATGGCGTTAGCACTACCAAACGCTTGATCATCGTTCACTCCAGGACAGCCCACCCACATGAGCGAACCCTACCTGAGCCGCTGGCGATTGCGACGTGATGGTCCTTCGATCCGTACCCCCCATGCCCGGCTCTGGCCGGTGCTGACCGCCTCTGGCGAGGCGGCCATGTTGAAGGTGAGCACGGAGACAGAGGAACAGAACGGCCATCGCCTGCTGCGCTGGTGGAACGGCGACGGTGCCGCACGCCTGCTGGCCCACGAGGGGCCGGCGATCCTGATCGAACGGGCGCACGGCGATTCGCTGCGGCAACGCTCGATCAAGGGCGAGGACGACGCCTGCACCATGATCCTGTGCCAGGTCCTGCAGCAGCTGCACCGGCCACGGAGCGCGCCACCAGAAGATCTGGTCTGCCTGCGTAGATGGTTCGCCGATCTGTTGCAACCAAGGGCACCGCTGCCGCCATTGCTGGAACAGTGCAGATCGCTGGCGATGGCACTGCTGGAGGACGAGCAGGAGATCCGGCCCCTGCACGGCGACCTGCACCACGACAACGTGCTGGATTTCGGCGCGCGGGGCTGGCTGGCGATCGACCCGAAGCGGTTGCTGGGTGACCGTGCGTTCGACTACACCACGATGTTCAGCAACCCGGACCTGTGCGGGCCGGGCATCCATGTGGCAACACGGCCCGAGCGCTTCCATGCCCGGGTGGAACAAGTCTGCCGGCTGGCCGATCTCGAGCGCACGCGGCTGCTGCGCTGGATCGCGACCAGTGCCGGCCTGTCAGCGGTGTGGTTCAGGGATGATGGCGACCCGGCCGACATCGATGAGGCGGTGGCCGTGATGGCCCTGCAGGCGCTGGCGGAGGCGTGACTCGAACCTGGCAGGTGCCCACCCTGGTGGGCACGCCGTGCCAGGATCAGGCCTTCTCCATCGTGCACAGCAGCGGGTGCTGGTTCATCCGCGCGTACTCGTTGACCTGGGCCACCTTGGTTTCGGCCACTTCGCGGGTGAACACACCGCAGACGCCACGGCCACGGGTGTGGACGTGCAGCATCACCTGGGTGGCCTTGTCCAGGTCCATGTTGAAGAACTGCTGCAGGACATCCACGACGAAATCCATCGGGGAGTAGTCGTCATTGAGCAGCATGACCTGATAGAAGGGCGGCGGCGCCACTTCCGGGCGCGCGGGCTCCACGGCAACGCCGTGCTCGTGGTGGGAATCGGGGGCGGACTCGCGAGGCATCTGCCGATTATAAGGGGTGCGACGGCCTTGCGCAGGCCCCGCGTGGAATGGACGGCACGGGCGCCCGCCGTCACAATTGCACCTTCCCACACACTTGGTTTCACAGGATCTTCATGAAAAGGACCCTTCTCTCCGCCCTGCTGATCGCCCTGGCTGCCGCGGGCACCGCTGGCGCTGCGACCACCACTGACAGCACGAAGGCCGACAAGGCCGTTGCCCGTCACCTGGAAAAGCTGGGTTACACCTACGAGGTCGATGAAGACGGCGATTACCAGATGGTGTTCGATGTCGAAGGCGATCGCACCCAGATCGTCTATGTGCGCTCGTCGGTGGAAGACTTCGGTACCCACAACATCCGCGAGATCTGGTCGCCGGGCTACACCTCGCAGACCAAGCAGTTCCCGGTGGCCGTGGCCAACCGCCTGCTGGAAGATTCGCAGGACGCCAAGATGGGCGGCTGGGTGAAGCAGGAGTCGACCGCGATGTTCGTGGTGAAGATCGATGCCGACGCCACCTCCGACCAGCTCAGCGACGCCATCGATGCGGCCATCCGCACCGCCGACGCGATGGAGCTGGAGCTGACCAAGAAGGACGATCTCTGAGTTGAACACCTCGCCGGACCCGCGCTGGGCACCGCATGCAACCGTCGCCACCGTGGTGGTCGACGGCGGCAGGGTGCTGCTGGTGGAAGAAACCATCGAGGGCCGGCAGGTGCTGAACCAGCCGGCCGGGCATCTGGAGCCGGGTGAAAGCCTGGCCGAGGCCGCCCTGCGCGAGACCGTCGAGGAAACCGGCTGGACGGTGGAACTGACCGCCTTCATCGGCTGCTACCAGTGGACCGCCGGTGACGGCACCCCGTTCCTGCGCTTCTGTTATGCCGCGCGCCCGGTCTCGCACGACCCCGCGCGGCCGCTGGATGCCGGCATCGATCGGGCGCTGTGGATGACCCCGGCCGAACTGCAGGCCGCCGCCGGACGCCAGCGCAGCCCACTGGTCTGGCAGGTGCTGGCCGACTACCTGGCCGGCCAGCGCTACCCGCTTGCACTGGTCCGGGAGGTCGCATGAGCAGCCCTCGGGTGATGGTTGGCGTGTCTGGCGGCGTGGATTCTTCGGTGGCTGCCTGGCGCCTGGTGCAGCAGGGCGAGGCCGTGGCCGGTCTGTTCATGCAGAACTGGGCCGACGACGGCAGCGGTGACTGCCGCGCCGAGGACGACCGCCGCGACGCGGTAGCGGTCTGCGGACTGCTGGGCATTCCGTTCCATTTCCGCGATTTCTCCAACGAATACTGGCAGGGCGTGTTCGAGCACTTCCTGGCCGAATACGCCGCCGGCCGCACGCCCAACCCGGACGTGCTGTGTAACCGCGAAGTGAAGTTCAAGCACTTCCTTGATGCGGCCCGCGAACTGGGTGCCGAGCGGATCGCCACCGGCCATTACGCACGCATTGCCCAGCGCGGCCATCAGTGGCTGCTGCTGCGCGGCGCCGACCGTTCCAAGGACCAGAGTTACTTCCTGCACCAGCTGGGGCAGGAGCAGCTGGCGGCCACCCTGTTCCCGATTGGTGACCTGGAAAAGAGCGACCTGCGCCGGATTGCCCGCGACGTCAGCCTGCCGACCCATGCCAAGAAGGACTCCACCGGCATCTGCTTCATCGGCGAGCGCGATTTCCGTGAGTTCCTTGGGCGCTACCTGCCGGCCAAGGCCGGGCAGATCCTCGATCCCAGCGATGGCAGCGTGATCGCCGAACATCCTGGCGTCTTCTATTTCACCCTGGGCCAGCGCGAAGGCCTGAACATCGGCGGTGTGCGCGGCCGCCCTGCCGCGCCCTGGTATGTGGTCGGCAAGGACGTGGCCAGCAACGTGCTGTATGTGGACCAGGACCGTGACAGCCCGTGGATGCTGTCCAACAGGCTGCGCTCGGAGACCGCGCACTGGATTGCCGGCGCACCACCGGCACGGCGTTTTGAATGCACCGCGCAGACCCGCTACCGCCAGCCCGATGAGCCGTGCACGGTGGATGTGCTGGACGATGGCAGCGTACAGGTCACCTTCGCCCGGCCGCAGCGTGCAGTCACCCCCGGGCAATCCCTGGTGCTGTATGACGGTGAGGTCTGCCTGGGTGGCGCGGTGATCGCCGCCACCGACGCGCCGCTGGAACAGCGCCTGCGCACCACCCCTTCTCCTTTTGAGGTAATCGCTGCATGAGTTTCACTGTCGACGACCGCGTTCTGGCTTTGGCCGGCATTGCCCAGGCCCTGCAGCAGGTACGCCGTATCGCCGATACCGGCCACTCCGACGCCGCTGCCGTGCGCACTGCCGTGGACAGCGTGTTCCGCATCGATGCGTCCTCGCCGCAGGCGGTTTTTGGCGATCGGCACGCCCTGAAATCCGGCCTGCGCCTGCTGCACAATTATTTCCGCAGCCAGGGCCAGGACCCGATCCTGCCCAAGCTGGCCCTGTCGGTACTGCAGCTGGAGCGCCGGTTCGTGCAGGACGGCGCCACCGTGAACAAGGTCGCCTCGGGTATCGAGCGCGCCCAGCGCCAGGCCACCGAGCTGGGTGACAGCGGCCACCCGGATGTTCTGGCCGCGCTGGGCGGCCTGTATGCAGACACCATCAGCCACCTCAAGCCGCGGGTCATGGTGCAGGGCAACCCGCATTACCTGGGCCAGGCCGGCGTGGTGGCCGAGATCCGTGCGCTGCTGCTGGCCGCCGTGCGCGCCGCCGTACTGTGGCGGCAGCTGGGTGGCAGTTACTGGGACTTCCTGCTCAGCCGCAAGGCGATGGTCGAGGCCGTGGACCGGCAGCTGGCCTGAGGGTGGGAAGCCCGCCGGGCATGGCCCGGCGCTGGCGACCGAGCGCCCCGAGGGTAGCGCCGGGCCATGCCCGGCGGACGGCGCCAGAAATCCGGCGCATTCAGTGAGCACATCGACGTTAAAGAGAAAGGGGGTACGGCCGATACATCCTCCGTGCACCTCCCGAGAACGTCCATGTACTCACGCATTTTCATCCGTCTGGCCGCCCCCCTGGCTCTGACCCTGCTGCTCCCCTTCGCCATCGGTTTCGAATGGCCGGTTGCCCTGCGTTGGGCGATCCTGACCACGATGACGCTGAGCTGGCTCGGCTTTGCGTGGTGGACCGCCCGCGCCCAGGCGCACCGTTCCCCGGAACATGCCCGTGTCCTGCGTGAGCAGGACCAGCTGCTGACCGAACTGCGCAACTTCGTCGGCAACGAGATCGACGGTTCGCGTGGCGAAGTGGAACGCGCCCGCGACCTGATCCGCCAGGCCGTCTCCAGCCTCGGCGGCAGCTTCGATGCCATGAACCGCAAGTCGCGCCAGCAGAGCCAGGCCCTGTCACGCATCGTCGACCGCGCTGGTGACGAAGGCGGCGCCGGCCTCGACGTTGCCCGTTTCGCCCAGCACGCCAGCCACCGCATGGAACAGCTGGTGGAAGCGCTGGAGCAGGTCAGCGGCCAGAGCAGCACCACCGTGCAGCACATCGACCAGATGGCGCAGCACCTGGATGGCATCTTCGCGCTGCTGGAAGACGTCAAGTCGATTGCCGACCAGACCAACCTGCTGGCCCTGAACGCTGCCATCGAAGCTGCGCGTGCCGGTGAAGCCGGTCGTGGTTTCGCCGTGGTTGCCGACGAGGTCCGCAACCTGTCCGAGCGTTCGACCACCTTCAACGAGCAGATCCGCAAGCTGGCGCACAGCTCCAAGGATGCCATCGCCAAGGTCCGCGAGACGGTTTCGCACATGGCCTCGCGCGATATGGACCGCTCCCGTGAAGCGCGCCAGGAAGCGGCGGCGATGCTGGACAACGTGGCGCAGATCAACGCTTCGCTGGGTGACGGCATGCGCGAAGTGTCCGACTGCGCGCGCTCGATCGACGGCAGCGTGGCCGAAGCCGTGCGTGCCCTGCAGTTCGAGGACATCGCCACCCAGGCCCTGGGCGGCGTGCATACCCACCTGGACCGCCTGACCGCGATCAATCGCGAAGCGGTGGCCCTGCAGGAACTGCTGCATCGCAATGGCGGCGTGTTCGACGAAGAAATCGCCTCTGCCCTGCAGCGCACCGGCAACCGCCTGCGCGAACTGCGCAGCGAATGGGAGCGCCCGCCGCACAAGCCGGTTGCCCAGCAGAGCATGGGCGCCGGTACGGTCGAGCTGTTCTGATCCTGATGTCCGCTGCCCCGTCCGGCAGCGTGCGAGGCCCCGGTTCTGCCGGGGCCTTTGCGTGTGACCCGCCTTTGGATGCATCCTGCAAGCGCACCATGACCCTGATCCGCGCCCTGCCCCCGATCAACGAGAACGAGCGCCCGCGCAATGCGGGTGTACGTGAGCAGCTGCGCCAGCTGGAAGAGGTGGCCCGCGAAGAAATCCAGGAGCTGCAGAAGCTGGCCGACGCCCGCCCTGCCCCACCGGCAGCCGGCGATGACGTGCTGGGCTTGGCGTGGGACCTGGGGCTGGATGGCAGTGCCTTGAAGTAGATCCACGCCATGCGTGGATGCAACTGCCCACGTGGCATGATGCGCCGGTCCCGTTCATGGAAGACCGATGGCCATCGCCCTGATCGCATTGCTGCTGATCGAACTCCTGCTGCTGGCCCTCTGGGCGCCGTTCTTCTTCCGCACCGGCATCGCGCTGTTCAACCAGCGCATCGCCGCTACGCCGGCAGAGCTGGCGCAGCTTTCACTGGCCGGTCTGGAGCATGACCTGCCGCCCGATACCTGGCTTTGCCTGGTGTTCCGCGCGCTGCCGGACGGCAGCATCGCCTTTCGCGAGAGCTTCGTGCCGAGCGTTGGCCGTCGCTACTTTCCGCTGATGCGCGGGCGGGTGATGATCGATGCACGGCGCAGGGAGGTGCGGGTGATCGGGCTGTGCAGCTGGTTCGCGCTGGGCCTGACACTGATGCTGGTGCCGGTCATCCTCGTCCGACCCGCTGCGTGGCCGATGCTGGTGGCCCTGGTGCTGTTCTACATAGGCTATTTCATCCAGCGCCGACGCTATGTAGAGGTGGTCGAAGCGGTACGCGCACGACTTCGCTCCGAATTTCCCAAGCGCTTGGTTGCCGCGCCGCAGTAGATCCACGCCATGCGTGGATGGATCCACCAGAGCCATACAGTTTCGGATTGTTTGCATGGACCTCGGCCAATCCGCCGTTCATCGTGACAGGCCGATTCCGGCTCTGATCAGACTGCCGCCCGATGTCCAGCACAGCCCTCTGCCTTTCAGTTGCCTTGCAGCTTCCGGCACCCCCTCACCCATTGACCATGGATCCCGATTCACTCGAGGCGCTTCAGCAGGCCCTGCAGACATTTGGAGAGTTCCAACAGCCCTACTCCGCTCCGATCGATCCGTACGATCCTGACGCAGGCGTGATCGACGCAGCGGTCGAGGTGGCCGCGGGGTGCCTGCACGACGGTCCGCCAGTCATCATCCTTGACGATGATGCCGATGAGGCACTGCAGCGCCATCTGGTGCTGGAGGAGTCGTGGCACGGCCTTCCAGCGGGCGCCTTGTTGCTTGTCTCAGGAAGCAAAGCAACCGCCATTCCATCCCACGAATCGACCCCGCAGCTTGCACACGCCGAGGCGATGCTGACGTTCCTGGGCTATCTGTCAATCGGCTTCGACGGAAATGCGCTGGCCGCCCCAGGCATGGGAGCGCAACCAGCGGGCATTGAATCCGACGCGTTCATGCAGAGCTTCACTGTGAGCTCCAAAGGCGAGGCGGTTCCCGAGGCAACACTTGCGGCATGGGAAGGCGTCTTGCCTGACCTGCTGCTGGCGCTGTGGCGACGCGACGGGTTCGCACGCTATCGCGACGACAGGCTCGTCATGGTCGATCCCCACCTGTATGCGGGGGTTGTCGAAACTTACCTGCAGGGCAATCCGCTGCAGCACCCCGATACATTTCACGCCTACGCAGTGACTGCTTTCGGCCAGATTCTGTTGTGTGGGGAGAATACCGCCGTGCAGATCAGCATCGACCCGCACGGCGCACAGGTTTCGGCGGACTCGGATGTACCGGGCCCCGCCGATGCGGCGGAACGCTACTGGAAACTGGCGTTCCTGCTGGACGTCTTGGATGGGCCTTATCTTGACGTCACCGACGAAGAGGAGCGGCCCTTGCATGCACATGCACTCGATTCCCTGGGGCCTCTGGCTCCGAACGAGATTTACAGTTTCTCGCCCGCGGTTGTCGAAGGCGGCTGGGAGGCAGCGCACCTGGTCAAGCGGGATCGTCTCGCTGAACTGAAATCACTTGCCGAGCAGGCAGCAGCGAGGCGGTCCTCCCGGCCCGATGCTGAATACAGGTAAATCCGCGCTGTGCACAGCTGATCGCGATCTCAGGCATCCATGCCGACCAACGGTCGGCACCTACCATTCCAGGCTCAGGTAGATCCACGCCATGCGGCATCAGTGCCGACCAAGGTCGGCACCCACCAAGGCTAGCTCGGAAGTAGATCCACGCCATGCGTGGATGAGTATGTCAGCGCGCCAGCATCACTTCGCTGGCGGCATCGGTGCGGCCTGGGGCGAGGTGCTGCTGGCGCAGCCACTGCGCCAGGTCGCGCGGTGTGAGCGGGCGCGAGTACAGGTAGCCCTGGATCTCGTCGCAGCCCTGGCGGCGCAGCATGTCCTCTTCCTGGTGTGTTTCCACGCCCTCGGCCACCACCTTCATGCCCAGTGCGTGACCAAGATGGACGATGGCCTGGGTCACCTCGGCGGTGCCCGAGTCGTGCAGCATGCCCTGCACGAAGCTGCGGTCGATCTTCAGGCGGCCGACCGGGAAACGGTTGAGGTAATTGAGGTTGGAGAAGCCGGTACCGAAGTCGTCCACTGCCAGCGGCACGCCGTGCCGTTCCAGCACATCGAAGCAGTGGCGCAGGATGTCGGTGTCACGGATCAACGCCGATTCGGTCAGCTCCAGCTCCAGCCGCTGCGGTGGCCAGCCATGCGCGTGGCAGATCTCGATCACGCGCTCGGCAAAGCCACGATCGCGCAACTGCACTGCCGACACGTTTACGGCGATGCGCTCGAAATGCAGGCCGGCACGATCCCACGCGGCTGCCTGGCGACAGGCTTCGGACAATACCCAGTCGCCGATGCGGACGATTTCGCCGCACTTTTCGGCGATCGGAATGAATTCTGCCGGGCTGCAGTAACCAATGCCCGGACGATGCCAGCGCAGCAACGCCTCGATTGCCGGGGGCTCGCCGTGATGGGCGTGCAGCAGTGGCTGATAGGCCAGGCTGAACTCGTCGCGCTCGATGGCGCCGTGCAGGCCGTGCTCGATCTCCAGCCGGCGCTGGATCCGCGCCAGCGCGTCCTGGCTGTAATACTGATAGGTATTGCGACCAGCTTCCTTGGCCGCGTACATCGCTGCGTCGGCCGCGCGCAGCAGCGAATCGAAGTCGGTCTGGCTCTCGCCGAGCATGGCGATGCCCACGCTGGCGCCCACTTTCAAGGTGGTGTCACCACGGCGCAGCGGCTCGGCCAGCGAATTGATCAGCTTGCGCGCCACGTGCCCGGCATCTTCCGGTTCGGCCAGGTCGCGCAGCACCACGATGAACTCGTCGCCGCTGAAGCGGCCGAACAGGTCGTTGTTGCGCAGGTTCTGGTGCAGCCGGGTTGCGGCGGCCTTCAGCAGCGCATCGCCAGTGGCGTGGCCGAAGCTGTCGTTGATGTTCTTGAAGCCGTCCAGGTCGATGAACAGCATCGCCAGCGAGGTGCCGCGATCGCGCGCCTCCTCGATGGCTTCGGAGGTCTGCTCGCCCAGCAGCACCCGGTTGGGCAGTCCGGTCAGCAGATCGTAGTGGGCAAGCAGTTCAATCCGCTCGTTTGCTTCGCGCTCGCGGGTGATGTCACGGAACAGGACCACAAAGCGCGGCGGCAGGCCATCACGACGGTCCAGTTCGATCAGCACCTGCACCCATACGCGCAACCCGGACTGGCGGTAGAAGCACAGATCCAGCTGCTCCGGCAGGCCGCCACCGGCGATGCGCCCCAGCGCGGCTTCAAACGCCGCACGCGAATCCTCGGCATACAACGCGAGCGCCTGGTCGAGGGTGATCGGTTCCTTGCGCAGGCCGTGGATGCGATAACACTCCTCGGTCCATTGCATGTTGCGCGTCGCCACTTCGATCTCGCAACCACCGATGCGACCCAGCGCGGACACGCGGTTGAGCAGTTCGGTACGCCAACGGATGAGGGCATCGGTCTGATGCTGTTCGGTGATGTTCTGCACCTGCCCCAGCAGGCGCTTGGGCTGCCCGTCCATGTCCAGCAACGGTTGCATCCACAACCGCAGATGCTGCGAGGGTTCGTTGCCGCGGGTCAGTTCCAGTTCGAGGTTGGCAGCCCGGCCATCGCGCCACAGGCGGCGCCAGGCCGCACGCAGTGCGCCACGTGAGCGCGGGTGCAGCTGCTTGAGCCAGCGTCGCTGCCCAGGGATGCTGTCCTGCCGCAGCGCCAGCAGCGAGCGCAGTTCCGGCGACCACCAGAATTGCCGGCTGTGCGGATCGAACGACCAGCTGCCCATGCTGGCGATGCGCTGGGCTTCGCGCAGATGAAGTTGTTGCTCCTGCAGCAGGGCTTCCAGCTGCTTCTGCTGCTCGATGTCGGTATGGGTGCCGACCATGCGCAGCGGCTGGCCGTCGGCGGTACGGGCCACCACCCGGCCGCGGTCCAGCACCCATCGCCACTGGCCATCGGCCTGGCGGAAGCGGAACTGGGCGCTGTACTGCTCACTGTCACCGTGCAGGTGTTCATCCAGCGCGGCGCGCACCTGGGTGATGTCGTCGGCGTGCACGCGCGCCAGTATCTGCGTGGCCGTTTCCTCACCCAGTGCGGGCGTGCGCGCCACCCGGTCGCTGGGGATGTCCCAGTCCCACAGGCTGTGGCCGGCGCTGTCCAGTGCAAGTTCCCAGCGACCGCCACCATCAACCGGTACCGGCTCGGGCACGCTGAGGGTGAAGGCGAGCAGGTTGCCGCTGCCGTCATGCACGGCGCGCAGGTGGCCATCGTAGTGGCCGCGCGGGCCGCCCGGCAGCGTGCACGCGACGATGCCACCGTCGGCAGCCAGCAGGCGCAGGTCTTCCAGCATCGGCGCGTAGGCGGCCACCGTGGCCGGCAGGCCATGCTCGCGCGCAGCCGGATTGGCCGCGAGCGGGCGCCCGCTGCGGTCGACGATGACCAGCGCCGAGGCGAGCGGATGCTGCAGCAGGCTGGCGATGATCCCTTGGTCCACGCGATCTTGCTCCGGATGAAACGCCCGACAGCGGGGCACGCAGTGGTTAACGGCGCCTGCGGCGGATAATTGAGTGGCCAGGGCACAGCTGCGCGGTAAGATGGCCCGCACCCCTTCTCCCTGCCCGCCTCCCTGCCCTGTCCATGCCCGTAGAACCGACCGGCACCGCCCCTGTTCCCGACCCGCGGATGGCGCAGGCGCTGGGGCGCGACCGTCGGCGCATCGTGCTGAGCTACCTGGCGATGGCGCTGGCCTGGATGATCGCCACCGACGGCGCGGTGACCGCGCTGGTGCCCGACCCGCAGCAGGCGGCGCTCTGGCAGAGCATGAAGGGCGCGTTCTTCGCTTTGGCCAGCGCCGGCCTGCTGTACCTGCTGCTGCGGCCGCTGGCCGAGCACGTGCTGCACACCCATGCCCGCCTGCAGGCCTCCGAACTGCGCCTGCGGCAGATGTTCGAGGGCAACCCGGGCCCGATCCTGGTGTATGACCTGGACAGCCTGGCCATCCTCGATGCCAATCCGGCCGCCTGCAGCACCTTCGGCTGGGACCGCGAGGCGCTTCTGGCGCAGACCATCGACGTGCTCTGGCCACCCGGCCAGGACCAGGCGTTGCAGACCAAGCTGGAGGAGATCCGCGGCGCGCCCGACCAGCTGTGCATCCTGCGCGCGCAGTTGCAGCTGCGTGATGGCAGCCTGCGGCAGATGGAACTGCGTTCGAACGCGATCGACTACGACGGCCACACTGCGCGCCTGCTGATCGCCATCGACCGCACCGCTGAAGACCTGGCCCAACTGCGGCGCGACCAGGCATTGGCCCGCGTGGAAGAAGCCCACGAGCTGGCCCGGATCGGCGCGTGGGAGCTGGACCCGTCCACCGGCCAGGGCCGTTACTCCAACCAGGTCTATCGCCTGCTGGGCCGTCGCCCGCCCGAGGCGCGACGCTGGCACCGTTTCGACGAGCTGCTGGTGGCAGCCGACCCGGCCACGGCCGCACAGACCGACCAGGTGCTGGCCGAGCTGTGCTCGGGTGAGCAGGTGCAGGTGGACGTGCTGCTGCCGGTACTGGCAATGGATGGCCGTGCGCTGATGGTGCACCTGCGCGCCGCCAGCGGCGTGGATGAAGCCGGACGTGACCGGATACTGGGCACGTTGCAGGACGTGACCGAGCGTGAGCAGTCGCGGCGCCTGTTGCGCGAACGCGAAGAGCAGTTCCGCGAGCTGGTGCGGGTGCTGCCCGATGGCGTGGTGATCCTGTCCGACGAGCATGTGCTGTATGCCAATGCGTGGGCGGCCGGCCTGTTCGGCTACGGCAGCCACACGCTGCTGGGCGAGCCGCTGTCGGCCCTGGTGGCAGGCGGCGATCTGGCCCGGATGCGCGCGCAGATGCGCGCCGGGCAGCCGCAGCACAGCCCGGGCCACAGCAGCGTGGTGGCCATGCAGCGCGCCGATGGCCGCAGCTTCCAGGCTGGCATTGCGGTGGGCGACGTGCGCTACGGCGGCCGCGACTGCAAGCTGCTGATCGTGCGCGACCTGAGTGAATCCGAACAGACCCGAAGCGCGCTGGAGACCAGCAACCGCGAGCTGCAGGCGATGGCCGGCCGCCTGTTCTCGCTGCAGGAAGACGAGCGCCGGGCAATCTCGCGCGACCTGCACGATGACATCGGCCAGGCGATCACCGCGATCAAGCTGTCGGCCTATGCGGCGCAGGACGAGGACGATGCGCAGCGGCGCGGCGAGGACCTGGCGCAGATCGTCAGCCTGGCTGATACCACCGTCGCCAAGCTGCGCGACATCTCCACCCTGCTGCGGCCGCCGCAGCTGGATGCGCTGGGCCTGGAAGCGGCATTGAGCTGGCAGGCACGCGTGCTGTTCCGCTCGTCCACCGTCGAGCTGCAGGCCGAGATCGAATCGCTGCCCACGCGCCCGGACAACAGCATCGAGCAGGCCTGTTTCCGCATCGCCCAGGAAAGCCTGACCAATGCACTGCGCCACGCGCGCGCCAGCCAGGTGGTGCTGCAGCTGCGCGACGTCGAGCAGCGCGGGCTGCACCTGATGATCCGTGACGATGGCGAAGGGTTCGATCCGGATGGCCCGCGCGGACTGGGCCTGATCGTGATGCGCGAGCGTGCGCAGAGCGTGGGCGGCCATGTGCGGATCGAGTCGGCGCACGGCGCCGGTACCCTCGTCGATGTCCACCTTCCTTACCAGGCCGCTGTTACGGCGGCCGTCGAGTCAGCGGAATACTGAGCCCATGTGGAACCCCAACCTGCCCCCGGTCAGCATCGATGATGCACCTGATCGCCTCGGCGCCGGCAACCCCGAGCTGCAGGCGATGGTCGCCGAAGCCGCCTCCGGAGGTACCCCGCTGATGCTGATGCATGTGGACATCGACCACTTCGCCTCGGTCAACGAGAACATGAGCGCGGAGGTTGGTGACCAAGCCCTGGTGCTGGTGGCCCAGCGCCTGCAGTCCTACCTGCGCGGACGCGGCATGCTGTGGCGGCATGGCAGCGATGAGTTCCTGATTGCCGTGCCGCGCACCGCCGATCTGCCCCTGGCCGAGGATTTTGCCGAAGAGATCCGCCAGCAGATGGAACTGCCCCTCTCGGTACTGCCCTATACGCTGTTCATGACCGGCAAGCTGGGCGTGAGCCTGTGCCCGGAGCACGCCAGCAGTGCCTCACGCCTGCTCGACCATGCCGAGGATGCGCTGTACCAGGCCGCCCGCGAAGGCGGCAATGCGGTGCGCATCCATGCGGTGGACACGCCGCCGAGCGCGCACAGCGAGAGCATCATCGCGCGGCAGATCGTCGATGCCATTCCCAACGGCGAACTGAAGCTGCGTTACCAGCCCCTGGTCAGTGCCCGCGATGGCCATGTGGTAGGCATGGAGGCGCTGCTGCGCTGGCAGTCGCCAACCCTGGGCATGCTGGTGCCGGAGCGGTTCATGCGCACCGCCGAGCGCCTGGGCATCATCGTGCAGATTGGTACGTGGGTGCTGGAAGGTGCATTGAAGCAGGCCCGGCTGTGGCGCGACCAGGGCTTTGATGACTTCACCATCGCGGTGAATGTGTCCACCCTGCAGCTGCTGCGCCCGAATTTCTTTGCCGAAGTGATGGGCGTGATCCAGGCGTCCGGCGTGCCGGCGCAGATGCTGACGCTGGAAATCAACGAAAGCGCGCTGACCAACAACGTCAACTTCGTCCACGAAACCCTGGCCAACCTGCGCAACGAAGGCATCAGCCTGAGCCTGGACAACTTCGGCACCGGCGATTCGAGCCTGAGCGCGCTGGTGCGCTACCCGGTGGACAAGCTGAAGATCGACCGCAGCTTCATCAAGAGCGCCCCGGCCGGCAACCGTGAAGCGGCGATCGCTCGCGCGATCATTGCGATGGGCCACCAGCTGGGCATGACGGTGATCGCCAACGGCGTGGAATCGCAGGCACAGCTGGGTTTCCTGCGCCGCAACGACTGCGACGTGTTCCAGGGCTACCTGTTCGGCGAACCGATGTCCGCCGATGCCGCCGGCATGACCCTGCGCCGCCGCTACCTGCGCCCCGAAGCGTTCGCCGAAACCCGGCCGGACCGCACCCTGCTGCTGCTGGATGACGAGGAGAACGTGCTGCGCTCGCTGGTGCGCCTGTTCCGCCGCGATGGGTACCGCATCCTGGCGGCAGGCAACGTGCGCGATGCATTCGATCTGCTGGCCATCAACGATGTGCAGGTGATCCTGTCCGACCAGCGCATGAGCGACATGAGCGGCACCGAGTTCCTGGGCCGGGTGAAGATGCTGTACCCGGACACGATCCGGCTGGTGCTGTCCGGCTACACCGACCTCAACACGGTGACCGATGCGATCAACCGCGGTGCGATCTACCGGTTCCTGACCAAGCCGTGGAACGACGACGAGCTGCGCAAGCACATCCACCAGGCCTTCCGCACGTACGAGGAACAGCGGCGAAGCAACGGTGGCCTGGCGGCTGTCGAGCCGGCCGACGGCGGTGAGGATCGTTCGCCGCTGCGGTAACCGCATCCGCCGGGCATGGCCCGGCGCTACCGCGGACCAGGGATAGCGCCGGGCCATGCCCGGCGACCACGATCAGCGCGGCTGCTTGATCGGCAGCACCAGGCGGAAGCGCGAGCCGACGCCTGGGGTGCTGTCCAGATCGATGCGGCCGTGGTGCTTGTTGATGATGCTGTAGGAGATCGACAGGCCCAGGCCGGTACCGCTGCCCACCGGTTTGGTGGTGAAGAACGGATCGAAGATGCGCTGGCGCAGTTCCGGCGAAATGCCACCGCCGGTGTCTTCGAACTCGACCCACACCGTGTCGCCGTCCACGCCGGTACGCACGGTGATCGTGCCGCGCTCGGCGATGGCGTGGCCGGCGTTGAGCAGCAGGTTCATGTAGACCTGGTTCAACTCCGAGGGCAGGCATTCCACCAGCGGGAGCTGGCCGAACTCGCGCACCAGGTGCACCTTGTACTTGAGCTCGTTCCAGATGATGTTGATGGTCGATTCAAGGCCGGAATGCAGGTCGACCAGCTTCCACGACTCGTCGCGGCCGGAATAGGAGAAGTCCTTCAGGTCGCGCACGATGCGGGTGACGCGCTCGATGCCTTCGCGTGACTCGGCCATCAGCTGAGGCAGGTCGCGGCTGATGAAATCGATGTCCAGGCGGTCACGGATATCGTCGATTTCCGGAATCAACGCCTTCGGGTCGGGCGCACGCAGGGCGCGTTCGTAGGCTTCGATCACCGTGAACAGGCTGCGCAGGTATTCCTGCAGGCTGCCCAGGTTGGAATGCACGTAGCCGATCGGGTTGTTGATCTCGTGCGCCACGCCGGCGGCAAGCTGGCCGATGGACGCCATCTTCTCCGACTGCAGCAGCTTTTCCTGGGTGCCGTTCAAGCGCAGGTAGGCCTGGCGCAGTTCGGCATGGCGCTGCTGCAGTTCGCGTTCGTAGTCTTCCTGGCCTTCGATATGGCGGAACAAGGCCAGGTAGTGCCCCGAACCGGGTTCGCCATGGAAGTACAGATGGGCAATGACCACGCCCTCGCCCAACGGCAGGCTGCCGTTCCAGTGACCGTGCTGGCGCGCATGTTCCAGCGCATCCGGCGGCAGCAGCTGGCGCAGGCGCTGTGGCGGCGGCAAGGTGCCTTCATCGCTGCCCAGCAGGCTCTGCGCGGCCGGGTTGGCCAGGGCGACCTGCCCATCTTCGGTGAACAGCAGCAGGCCCTCGCGCAGGCGCTCAAGCAGGGCCTGCAGCACCGGTTGCGGCGGAAGGGGGGCGGTAACCAGAACGTTGGCGGCAGACACGGCGGCTCGGGGCGATCAAACAGGCGCCCAATATACGCGTTCACGCGGCGGCCTACAGCCGCCATCGGGCGGTCAGCCGACCGCCGGTCCTGTCAGGCGACGGCGAGTGGCCGCCGCGCGGTGACGGTATGCGACTGGCCCTTGGCATCGTATGCCGAGGACTCTTCGGTGCGGCCCATCTGGCGCAGTGCCCAGTTGACCTCGCGCCGGCGCCGCGACAGCAGCACCCCGTTGGCGCGGTTGCGCTCGGCCAGTTCCTGCAGCTGCTCGCCCTCGCCCACCGGTGGCGCGCCTTCCAGCGCACGCAGCGCTTCCAGCTTCGCGCCGGTGGCACGGATCAGGGCGTGCACGTCGTGCTCGACCAGGGCCTGGCGTTCAACGTCCAGGGCCTGGGCAAGGCGCTGCAGCGGCTCGCTCATCGCCGCGGTCATCCTTGCAGCTGCTGGTCCAGTTCAAGCATGCGCGAAGCGATCGCGTCCGGATTGATCTTGTAAGTGCCGTTCTGCAGCGATTCGCGCACCGCTGCAACACGCTGGGCGTCGATCGCCGGAGCGGTGCTCAGCTCACGCTCGATGGCCTGCAGGTTGGTGGCTTCGCCGGTCAGGCGCAGGCTGTCGGCCGCCTCGACTGGACGTGCCGCCGAATCGGTGCTGACGCCGGGCTTGGCGGCCGGGGTGGTCACGCTGCGCAGTGCCTGGGGGACCTGCAGGTTGCCGTCGATTTTCTGGCTCATGGGGTGTCCTGGAGTTGCCGTACACAAGGGATAACGGCCGCAGGGCCGTGATCTTTAGGGGAATTCTGCATTATTTCAACGCGCCACGATTACGTCACCGGTCGCGTCCACCGTGCCCTGCACGATACGGCGCGAGGACAGGTTTTCCACAGAGACGCGCTCATTCTGCCCGGCATCGCCCAGTGCGCGGCCGGCGATGCGGACCTCGACCGAACCACGCCGCGATACCAGTGCCACACTGTCTCCTCGCTTGATGAGACGCTGTGCAACCAGGTCGTTGCTCGACAACAGCGTTCCCGCCGGCAACGGCCGACGGGCGATGCGGCCGATCGCTGCGGCAGGATCGGCCAGCACTGCACCGGCAATCCGTGCCGCGTCACGCTGGGCAGTACTGATATCGGCAGCGGCGATGGATTCTCCAGTGCCGATGCCTCGGGTCAGCACCAGCACGGTCTGGTTGCGGCGCACCTTCACCGGCACGAACAGGCGCCAGCCACCGGCGTCGGGACAACTCACTTCCACGGTGGTGTTTGCCGTGGGCTGCACCTGCAACGCGCCGCCGCATTTTGGAAGGCGCAGCGCATCGGCAACCACGGCCTCACCTTCAGTGCCGGCGGCCAGGGTCGACAACGCGGCAGCACGGATGCTGGCCACCGGCTGCCAGTCGGCTGCGGTTGCCCACGGCGCGGCCACGGCCATGGCAATGGCAAGGAAAGAAGCAATGCGGCGCATGGCGCCTCCTGTCGGTAAGACCTGGCCCAGACGCGTGCAAGCTGCGTGCCACAGACGGGCCACGGAAATCTCACTGGGCCCGGCGCTGCACTCGCCCTCAAGTTCCCCCCTGCCCGCGCCGATACAGCAGCCATGTCCCATGACCTGCTCAACCGGATCGACCAGCGAACCCGACTGGCCGGCCACAATCGCCTGGCGCTGCTGCTGTTCCGCCTCGGCGGACGTCAGCTTTTTGGCGTCAATGTCTTCAAGGTGCAGGAAGTGCTGCGCCGCCCGGAACTGTTCCAGGTACCCGGCCTGCCCGGCCAGTTCGCCGGCGTGGCCGACGTGCGCGGCCGTTCGGTGCCGGTGCTGGACCTGGGCCTGGCCATCGGCCACCCCGAACGCGAGCCCGATGCGGACACCGCACCCGGTTACCTGGTGGTGACCGAGTTCAACCGCTCGATCCAGGGCTTCCTGGTCAGCGGCGTGGAGCGCATCGTCAACATCGCGGTGGAAGACATCCACCCGCCGCCGGAACTGGGCGCTGAATCGAGCTACCTGACCGCAGTGACCCGCTTCCAGGGCGAGCTGATCCAGGTGATCGACGTGGAAAGCGTGCTGGCCGACATCGCCCAGGTGCGCGGTGAGGCCGTGCTCGACCCGGCCATGGCGATGCCCGCCGACGCCCCGCAGCTGCAGGTGCTGGTGGTGGATGATTCGCGGGTGGCGCGCCAGCAGATCCGCAGCGTGCTGGACCAGCTGGGGGTGGGCGCGACCCTGCTCTCGGACGGCAAACAGGCGCTGGACCACCTGCTGCAGATCCATGCCTCGGGTGAAAACCCGGCCGAACGCTACGCCATGGTGATCTCGGACATCGAGATGCCGGCGATGGACGGCTACACGCTGACGACGGAAATCCGGCGCCATGCCGGCCTGTCCGGGCTGTACGTGCTGCTGCATACCTCGCTGTCGGGCGTATTCAACAATGCGATGGTCGAGCGCGTGGGTGCCAACGCCTTCGTCGCCAAGTATTCGCCGCACGAGCTGGCCGACTTCGTGCTGGACCGCCTGCGCAAGGTGGCGATGGCGGCGTAAGGCCGCCGCACGCGTCTGCGCCGGGCATGGCCCGGCGCTACCAGACACCTGCTCCGACCCACGGTAGCGCCGGGCCATGCCCGGCGAGCGCGATGTTGCGCACCACGGTTCTGGCACACCGCTTGCAGCTTCCCGGGCAACGTTCCCGTGGGAGTGCACCGTGCGCAACCTGATTACCGACTACCTGGGCGTCCATGCCCAGGCAATGCCGTTGCGCGAACAGCGCATGAAGCTGATCGCCAGCAACCTCGGCAATGCCGACACCCCCGGCTACAAGGCCCAGGACCTGGACTTCGATTCGGCCCTTCGCCATGCGCAGGGGCTGGATGCCAACGGCCTGATGACCACCACCAACGAGCAGCACTACGAAATCGGTAGTGGCCTCAACCCGTTCCAGGTGGCCCGCGAGGGCGTACAGCCCAGCATCGACGGCAACACCGTCGACCCCGATGCCGAACGCGCCGCCTATGGCCGCGCTGCACTGGAATACCGCGCTTCGCTGAGCTTCGTCGAAAGCAAGGTGCGTTCCATGCTCACCGCGATCACGGGGCAATAAGCCATGAGCAACCTGCCGATCTTCGATATCGCCGGCTCCGCGCTGCAGGCGCAGTCGGTGCGCATGAGCACCATCGCCTCCAACCTGTCCAACGCTGACAGCATCGCCGGCTCGCCCGAGGCGGTGTACAAGCCGCTGGAACCGATCTTCCAGGCGGTGACCAGCAAGACCGATCCGAACATCACCTCGGTGCAGGTCAAGGAGATCACCCAGAGCAACGCGGCGCCGATCAAGCGCTACGAGCCGGGCCATCCGCTGGCCGACGGCGATGGCTACATCTACCAGCCCGACGTCGATCCGGTGGCGCAGATGGTCAACCTGATCTCGACCTCGCGCAATTACCAGGCCGGCGTGGAGATGTTGACCACCGCCAAGGAACTGGCCCTGGCCACCCTGACCATGGGCCGCTGAGGCCCGCTGCACCGGACACCGCCATGACCACTGCCGTCAACAACCAGAGCAACCAGGACGTCTACGCCGCACTCGGCCTGAACGCCCCCAACAGCAACGCCACCAAGAAGAAGAACACGCTGGACCAGGCCGACTTCCTGCGCCTGATGACCGAGCAGCTGCAGCACCAGGATCCGCTGAAGCCGATGGACAACACGCAGATGGTCTCGCAGATGGCGCAGATGTCGACCGTGCAGGGCATCACCGATCTGAACAAGTCGGTGAAGGGCTTCCAGGAGTCGATGGCCAGCGACCAGGTGCTGCGTGGTGCCGCCTTGGTCGGCCACCAGGTGCTGGTGCCGTCGGAAAAGCTGGTGCTGGAGAAGGAAGGTTCGGTGGAGGGCACGGTTGCCGCGCCGGCCGCCGGCATCGTCACCGTGGACGTCACCGACGCCAACGGCGCCAAGGTCACCTCGATCAGCGTTGAAGCCAAGGCCGCCGGCGAGACCGCGTTCACCTGGGATGGCAAGGATGCCAACGGCAAGCGCATGGAGCCGGGCAAGTACAACATCGTCGCCAACCACGTCGACACCACCGGCAAGAGCACCAAGCTGTCCACCTTCGTGCAGGCACCGGTGGAAAGCGTGACCGTCGGTTCCGACGGCCTCTACCTGAACCTCAAGGGCCTGGGCACGGCCCCTCTCGACTACGTGCTCCGCGTCAGCTGAGCCGCACCTACCGCATCCAACAGGAGCATCCCATGGGCTTCAACATTTCCCTGTCCGGCATCAACGCTGCCAACTCGGACCTGAGCGTCACCGCCAACAACGTGGCCAACGTCAACACCACCGGCTTCAAGCAGTCGCGTGCGGAATTCGCCGACCTGTTCGCCGCCACCAGCTACGGCCTGTCCAAGAACGCGATCGGCTCGGGCGTGCGTGTTTCCAACGTGGCCCAGCAGTTCATCCAGGGCAACAACGAGCAGACCGGCCGCAGCCTGGACATGGCCATTTCCGGTGAGGGCTTCTTCACCATGAACATGAACGGTGCACGCGTGTACTCGCGCGCCGGCAACTTCCAGACCGACGCGGCTGGCTACGTGGTCAACCCGCAGGGCGCACGCCTGCAGGTGTTCGCTCCCAACGCCGACGGCACCAACTTCGATGCCGGCCGCCTGGTCGACCTGCAGCTGCTGACCACCGACAGCCCGCCCAAGCAGACCAGCGAGGTCAAGGTCGGCTTCACCCTGCCGGGCAATGCCAAGCAGCCGACGGTGAACCCCTTCGACCCCACCAATTCCAACAGCTACAGCCATTCCAGCGGCGGCATCACCGTGTATGACTCGCTGGGCGTCAGCCACACCCAGGTGTCCTACTTCGTCAAGGAAGCGGCCACCAACGCCTGGACGGTGCACAACTACGTCGATGGCCAGCCGGCCGGTACGCCCACCCCGCTGACCTTCGACAACGCCGGCAAGCTGACCGCACCGGCCAGCGGCAAGATCAGCCTGGGCACCTTCACCCCGACCACCGGCGCCGGCGTGCTGAACATGACGCTGGATGTGAGCGGCTCGACCCAGTACGGCGAGAAGTTCGCCCTGCGCAACACCCAGCAGGATGGCTACGCGGCCGGCAAGCTCAACGAGATCACCGTTTCGGAAACCGGCGTGGTGTTCGCCCGCTATTCCAACGGCGACGACAAGCCGCTGGGCCAGGTTGCACTCACCAGCTTCAACAATCCGCAGGGCCTGGAACAGAAGGGCAACAACCTGTGGGTGGAGACCTTCGATTCGGGCACGCCGCGCACCGGCGCCGCCGACACCTCCAACCTCGGCAAGATCCAGGCCGGTTCGCTGGAATCCTCCACCGTCGACCTGACCGAACAGCTGGTCAACATGATCACCGCGCAGCGCAACTTCCAGGCCAACGCGCAGATGATCACGACCCAGGACCAGATCACCCAGACCGTCATCAACATCCGTTGATGACCTGCTGACCCTGTCACGGAACTCCCCGCATGGATAAAGCCCTTTACGTGGCGATGACCGGTGCCCGCGCCTCCCTGCAGGCGCAGGGAACGCTCAGCCACAACCTCGCCAACTCGGACACCCCCGGCTTCAAGGAAGCGCTGGCCAACACCGAAGCCTTCCCGATCCGTGGCCCGGGCTTTGCCTCGCGGGTGGATGCACTGCATGTCGATGCGGGCTTCAACCGCACGGCCGGCGCGCAGCACATCACCGGCAAGCCGCTGGACCTGTCGTTGCAGACCGGCACCTGGCTTGCCGTGCAGTCCACCGATGGCAGCGAGGCCTACACCCGTGGCGCCGCGCTGTCGGTGACCCCGAACGGCCAGCTGGTGACCTCCAGCGGCCGTCCGGTGCTGGACGACAACAACAACCCGATCGCGATTCCGCCCTACCAGGCGATGGAGATCGGCAACGACGGCACGATCTCGATCATCCCGCAGGGCGAAGGCCCGCAGACGATGGCGATGATCGGCCGGATCAAGGTGGTGCAGGCGCCGGATGATCGCCTCGAACGCGGCCTGGATGGCCTGTTCCGCAATACCGATCCGCTGCAGCCGTTCGCCCAGGCGCAGGGCACGGCGGTGCACAGCGGCCAGCTGGAAGGCAGCAACGTCGATGCCGCCGGCGCGCTGGTGCAGATGATCCAGCTGCAGCGCCAGTACGAAATGCAGGTGCAGGTGATCAAGCACGGCGATGACAACGCGCGCAGCGCCAACAGCCTGTTGCGCCTGGGCAGCTGACGGAATTCCGGCACCGGCCCGCGCCGGTGCTGGCACGCCGCTTGCACTCCCTACCCCATGGGCCGCACCGCGCGGCCGGCTTCACCCAGACAGGACTCCGAAGATGAACCAGGCATTGTGGATCGCGAAAACCGGACTGGATGCGCAACAGATGCGCATGTCGGTGGTTTCCAACAACCTCGCCAACACCAACACCACCGGCTTCAAGCAGGACCGCGCCAGCTTCGAGGACCTGTTGTACCAGCAGGTGCGCCAGCCCGGCGGTTCCTCTTCGGCACAGACCCAGCTGCCCACCGGCCTGCAGATCGGCACCGGCGTGCGCGTGGTGGCCACCGCCAAGAACTTCGAGCAGGGCAGCCAGCAGCAGACCGGCCGCGCGCTTGACGTGATGGTCAACGGCCGCGGCTTCTTCGAAGTGCAGATGCCCGACGGCAGCTCGGCCTACACCCGCGACGGCTCGTTCAAGATCAACCAGGACAGCGAGCTGGTCACCAACAGCGGCTACCCGGTGCAGCCGGGCATCCAGATTCCCGAAGGCGCGCAGTCGGTGACCATCGGTACCGACGGCACCATCAGCGTGAAGATGGCCGACGGTGCGGCATCGGTGGAAGTCGGTGCATTGACCCTTACCGACTTCGTCAATCCGGCGGGCCTGCAGGCACGTGGTGAAAACCTGTTCCTGGAAACCACCGCCTCCGGACCGGCGCAGAACGGCAATCCCGGCCTGAACGGCCTGGGCACCGTGGTGCAGGGTGCGCTGGAAGGCAGCAACGTCAACGTGGTGGAAGAGCTGGTGTCGATGATCGAAACCCAGCGCGCCTACGAAATGAACGCCAAGGCGATCTCGACCACCGACTCGATGCTCGGCTACCTCAGCAACAAGCTCTGACCGCCCTCACCGGGAAACTGCCATGTCGCCCCTTTCTTCCTTCGCCCGTACTGCCCTCGCCTGCGCCGTGGCTGCCCTGCTCGGCGGCTGCGTGATCGCTGGCGACGTGCGCCCCTATCCGACGATGGCGCCGTTGCAGCCGATCATGCCGCCGCAGGCCGAACCGACCGCCGGCGCGATCTACGCCGCCGGCCCGACCCTGCAGCTGTATTCGGACCGCCGTGCGCGCGATGTCGGCGACCTGCTGACCATCACCCTGCTGGAAAACACCACCGCGCAGACCAGCGCCAACACCGCCACCAACAAGGAATCAAACCTGAGCCTCGGCACGCCGTCGATTCTCGGCGCACCGGTCACCCTCGGCGGCAAGGACATCCTGAGTGCAACGGCCAAGGGCGCACGCGACTTCACCGGCAAGGGCAACAGCGCGCAGAGCAACCGCCTGCAGGGCAACGTGACCGTGACGGTGGTGCAGCGCCTGCCCAACGGCAACCTGGTGGTGCAGGGGCAGAAGAACCTGCGCCTGAACCAGGGTGATGAGCTGGTGCAGGTACAGGGCATCGTGCGCCCCGGCGACATCAGCGCGGACAACACCGTGCCTTCCAGCCGCGTGGCTGAAGCGCGCATCGTCTATGGCGGCCGCGGCCCTGTCGCGCAGTCCAACGCGATGGGTTGGCTGAGCCGCTTCTTCAACTCCGGCCTGACGCCGTTCTGAGTATGGCCATGAAACTCTCCTTCTCTTCTTCCTGGCAGCGACGCGCAGCGTCGCTCTACTGTGCCGTGTTCATGGTCTTTGCGGTGGCTGCACCCGCCAGCGCCGAGCGCATCAAGGACCTGGCCCAGGTGGGTGGCGTGCGCGGCAATGCACTGGTGGGTTACGGCCTGGTGGTCGGCCTGGATGGCAGCGGCGACCGCACCAGCCAGGCGCCCTTCACGGTGCAGAGCCTGAAGAACCTGCTGGGCGAGCTGGGCGTCAACGTACCGGCCAACGTCAACCCGCAGCTGAAGAACGTGGCGGCAGTGGCAATCCACGCCGAGCTGCCGCCGTTCGCCAAGCCCGGCCAGCCGATCGACATCACCGTGTCCTCGATCGGCAACGCCGTGTCGCTGCGCGGTGGCTCGCTGCTGATGGCGCCGCTGCGCGGCGCCGACGGCCAGGTCTACGCGATTGCCCAGGGCAACCTGATCGTGGGCGGCTTCGGTGCACAGGGCAAGGACGGTTCGCGCGTCTCGGTGAACGTGCCCAGCGTCGGCCGCATCCCCAACGGTGCGACCGTTGAACGCGCCCTCCCCGATGTGTTCGGCGCCAGCGGCGAGATCACCCTGAACCTGCACAACAGCGACTTCACCACCATCTCGCGGATGGTGGGTGCGCTCAACAATGCCTTCGGCGAGGGTTCGGCGCGTGCCGTGGACGGCGGCACGGTTGCCGTGCGTGCGCCCACCGATGCCGGTGCGCGCATCGGCCTGCTGGCCCGTATCGAAAACCTGGAACTGACCCCGGGCGCTGCACCGGCCAAGGTAGTGGTCAACTCGCGTACCGGCACCGTGGTCATCGGCCAGCAGGTGCGTGTCGGCCCGGCCGCGATCTCGCATGGCTCGTTGACGGTGACCATCCAGGAAAACACCAACGTCAGCCAGCCCAACGCCTTTGCCGGTGGCCAGACCGTGGCCACGCCGCAGTCGACCATCACCGCCACCAACGATGGCAGCCGGATGTTCAAGTTCAACGGCGGCACCACTCTGGACGAGATCGTGCATGCGGTGAACGCCGTTGGCGCGGCACCGGGTGACCTGATCGCGATCCTGGAAGCACTGAAGCAGGCCGGCGCCCTGAGCGCCGAGCTCGAGGTGATCTGACATGCGCATCACTCCCGCATTCGAACTCAGCCCGGCCCAGCAGAACGACCCGGCCAAGATCGACAAGGTAGCGCGCCAGCTTGAAGGCCAGTTCGCGCAGATGCTGGTCAAGAGCATGCGTGACGCCAGCTTCGGCGATTCGCTGTTCCCGGGTGAAAACAAGATGTTCCGGGAGATGTACGACCAGAAGATCGCCGAGGCGATGACCCGCGGCAAGGGCCTGGGCCTGTCGAGCATGATCACCCGGCAGTTGTCCGGCGCGCAGGCCGATGGCCCGGCGCTGGATACCCGGGTGGACCCGGCCAAGGCCAGCCGCGCCTACCAGCTCAATGCGCCGGCGGCGCCGTCGCTGCCGCTGCAGGACGCCGGCCAGGCCGTGCGCATGCTGCAGCAGATGGCGGCCGGTGTGCAGGATGGCGCGCAGTCCTCCGTCGCCCCGATGGAGCAGGCGCTGGACCTGATTGCGGGCCGGGAAAGCAGCGGCATGCACCGTTCGCTGGGGACCGACGATCCCTATGCCGGTGCCATCGGTGGCGCCGATTGGGCCGCTGCCAGCGACCAGTGGGCGCCGACCGCCAGCAACCGCGGCAGCAGCGGCACCCCGGCCGATGCACTGGCCACGCGCACCGCCGTCGCCCAGTTGGGCGCACACACCCCGGAAGGCTTCGTCGCCAGCATCTGGCAGCACGCACAGAGCGCGGCCAAGGAACTGGGCGTGGACGCCCGCGCCCTGGTTGCCCAGGCAGCGCTGGAAACCGGCTGGGGCAAGCGCCAGATCAAGCATGCCGATGGCAGCACCTCGCACAACCTGTTCGGCATCAAGGCCACCGGCTGGAAGGGCCAGAGCGCTACCGCCGGCACCCATGAGTATGTCGATGGCGTGCGCCGCAACGAGACCGCCAGCTTCCGCGCCTACACCTCGCCTGCAGAGAGCTTTGCCGACTACGTGCGCCTGCTGAAGACCAGCCCGCGCTACCAGCAGGCGCTGCAGGCCGGCACCGATGTGCAGGGCTTCGCGCGCGGCCTGCAACGCGCCGGCTACGCCACCGACCCGCGCTACGCGGCCAAGATCGCCGCGATCGCCGGCGGCCCGACCATCGAGCGCGCCGTGGCCGCCGTGGCCGACGCCGGCTCACGCATCGGCCAGACCTTCGCCAGCACCGCAACCGCGGCGCTGGGTATCACCCGTCGTTGAGGAACCCCATGTCCAGCGTACTTTCCACCGGTACCAGTGCCCTGCTCGCCTTCCAGCGTGCGTTGGCCACCACCAGCCACAACGTGGCCAACCTCAACACTCCCGGCTACAGCCGGCAGAAGGTCGACTTCGCCACCGCCACCCCGCAGAACTACGGCTATGGTGACGTTGGCAACGGCACCCGCATCGTCGACATCCGCCGCGCCGCCGACCAGCTGGCGATCTCGCGCCTGCTCGACAGCGGCGGCGAACTGGCACGCCTGAAGCAGCTCTCGGGCATGGCCGACCGGGTCAATGCCCTGTTCTCCGACGCGGCCACCAACGTGGCCGGGGTCTGGTCGAACTTCTTCGATACCGTCAGCGGCCTGTCCTCCAATGCAGCGGGTACTGCCGACCGGCAGAACATGCTCGATGGCGCCAAGGCCCTGGCCAACCGCTTCAGCCAGCTCAACACCCACCTGAACAACCTCAATGGCGAGGTCAACAATGGATTGATGGCCGGTGCCACCGAAGTCAACCGGCTGGCGTCGGAGATTGCGCAGATCAACGGTGCCATCGGCACCAACATCGCCAACGCCGCGCCCGACCTGCTGGACCGCCGCGACCAGCTGATCTCGCAGCTGGTGGGCTACACCGGCGGCACCGCGGTGATCCAGGACGGCGGCATCATGAACGTCTACACCGCCGGCGGCCAAGCGCTGGTGGTGGGCACCACTGCATCGAAGGTCACCACGGTGGCCGACCCATACCAGCCGGAGCGCCTGCAGCTGGCGCTGCAGACCCAGGGCGGCACCATCACCCTGGACCCGAAGGCCGTGGGCGGCCAGATCGGCGGCCTGCTCGAGTTCCGCGACACCGTGCTGACTCCGGCCCAGGCCGAACTGGGCAAGCTGGCCGTGGGCCTGGCCGAGACGTTCAACAGCACCCATCGCCAGGGTGTGGATCTGTACGGACAGATGGGCGGCGACTTCTTCAACATCGGCACGCCGCGTGTCACCGGCAATGCCGGCAACACCGGCACCGGCGCGATCACCGCCAGCTACGGCGACCTCGGCAAGCTGGAAGCACAGAACATCGTGCTCAAGTTCGATGGCAGCAACTGGGCCGCCAGCCGCGCCGACACCGGCGCCAGCGTGCCGCTGACCGGCACCGGTACCGCTGCCGACCCGTTGATCATCAACGGCGTGAAGCTGGTGGTGGGCGGTGCCCCGGCGGCCAACGACCGCTTCCTGCTGCAGCCGACGGCTGGCGTAGCCGGCAGCCTGGAGATGGCGATCACCGATCCGTCGCGCATTGCCGCGGCCGCCGCCATCAAGGGCGCTGCCGCACTGGCCAACACCGGCACCGGCAAGCTGAGCGGCGTGACCGTGACCGATGCGGCCAACGCCAACCTGCGCAATCCGGCTGCGATCGTGTTCACCTCGGCCACCACCTACACCATCGATGGCGGCCCGCCGCAGACCTATACGCCCGGGCAGACCATCAGCGCCAACGGCTGGAGCTTCGTGCTCGATGGCGTGCCGAAGAATGGCGACACCTTCAACATCACCCCGACTCCGGCCGGCTCGTCGGACAACAGCAATGCCACCAAGCTGTCCAAGGTGGAATCGGCCAAGGCGTTCAACGCCGGCACGGTGACGCTGGGCGGCGCATTGGGCGGGCTGACCACCCAGGTCGGTGCAGCAGCGCGTTCGGCGGAGTATTCGCTGGGGGCGCAGCAGGTGATCGCCGACCAGGCACAGGCAGCGCGTGACGAAGTGTCCGGCGTCAACCTCGATGAGGAGGCGGCCGACATGCTGCGCCTGCAACAGGCCTACCAGGCCGCCTCGCAGCTGATCTCCACCGCCGATTCCATGTTCCAGACCATCCTGGGAGCCGTGCGCCGATGAGCAACCGCATCTCCACCGGAATGATGTACAGCCAGTCGGTAGCGCTGATGATGGCCAAGCAGGCCAAGCTCAGCCACCTGGAACAGCAGATCGCCACCGGCAGCAAGATCGTCAGCGCCAAGGACGATCCGGTCGCTGCAGGCGCTGCGGTGGGCCTGGACCGCAGCCTGGCCGCACTGGAACGCATGAAGCTCAATGGCAACAACGTGCAGAACCGCCTGGGCGTGCAGGAAAACACCCTGGCCCAGGTCAACGACCTGATGGCGCGCGTCAACGATCTGACCATCCAGGCCAGCAATCCCGCCTTGAGTGCGCCCGACAAGAAGACCCTGATCACCGAGTTGAACCAGATCCGCGAGGGCCTGCTGTCGCTGGCCAACAGCAGCGACGGCACCGGCCGCTACGTGTTCGGCGGCACCAACGACAGCGATCCGCCCTTCGCCAAGATTGACGGCAAGGTCGTCTATCGCGGCGACCAGACCCAGCGCCAGGTGGAAGTCGGCCCGGATACCTACGTGCGCGACGCCCTCCCCGGCAGCGAGATCTTCCTGCGCATCCCCACCGGCGATGGCTTCGTCGATGGCAGCGCAGCGGCAGGCAACGCCGGCAACGGCGTGCTGACCAATATCACCCGTGATGGCAGCGACAGCTGGAACGGGCAATCGTTCAGCGTGCGCTTCACCGCGGCCGACCAGTACGAAGTGCTCGACGGCGCCGGCAACGTAACCGGCACCGGCACCTACAAGGCCGGCAGCGAACTGGAGATCAATGGCGTTCGCCTGCAGATCGCTGGCGCGCCAGCAACAGGTGACAGCTTCAACGTGCAGGCCGCCAGCAGCCGCGACATCTTCGGCACCATGGACAAGCTGATCGCCGCACTGGATGCCGATACCGGTACCCCGGCGAAGATGGCCGCGCAGCAGAACGAACTGCAGAGCGCATTGCGTGATGTCGGCCGCGCGGCGGAACGGATGATCGATTCGCGCGCTGCCGGTGGCGCGCAGCTGAAGGCGCTGGACAACGCGGCGGAGATGCGTGAGGCCAACGGCGTGACGCTGAAAACCACGCTGTCGGAGATGCGCGACCTGGACTACGCCGATGCGTTGAGCCAGTACCAGCTGGAAAGCACCGCACTGCAGGCGGCACAGACGCTGTTCTCGCAGATGCAGTCGATGTCACTGTTCAACAAGATCCGCTGATTCCACGCGCCAGCGCTGGAGCCCAAGGCCGCGATGCCCTGCATCGCGGCCTTTTTCGTTTCTGCGGTCATGTACCGCTGCGCTCGCCGGGCATGGCCCGGCGCTACCGAAGGGTTGGCTCTGGTAGCGCCGGGCCATGCCGGCGGATGTTCCGAAGCGCTGGCCCTGGTAGCGCCGGGCCATGCCCGGCGGATGTTCCGAAGCGTTGGCTCTGGTAGCGCCGGGCCATGCCCGGCGGATGTTCCGAGATCGCCCATCAAGCCCAGCCGGCCCCCGCCGATACCTTCATCAGCGTGGGTTGGGCATGCCCGACCGCCCCTACCAGGAGTTGCCTTGACGCTTCTCCAGGGCGGAAATCCCCGGAAAAACAGCTTTCAGCGAAGAAATTCGGTTGCAACGAAATTCCCGGCTAAAGGTTGTTGACAAAGCGCCGTTATTCATTTGGCAACGGCGAAGCACACAGCCAAACAAAAAAATCAGGCGGCGCTTCGTTTCATTCACCAACGGGTTCCACATAAGAGGAGACGACCCCATGGCACAGGTAATCAACACCAATACGATGTCGCTCAACGCTCAGCGCAACCTGAGCACCAGCGGCAGCTCGCTCGCCACCACCATCCAGCGCCTCTCGTCCGGCCTGCGCATCAACAGCGCGAAGGACGACGCCGCCGGCCTGGCTATCAGCGAGCGCTTCACCACCCAGATCCGTGGTCTGGACGTGGCCATCCGCAACGCCAACGACGGCATCTCGCTGGCCCAGGTGGCCGAGGGCTCGCTGAACGAAGTGGGCAACAACCTGCAGCGCATCCGCGAACTGGGCGTGCAGGCCTCCAACGCGACCAACTCGGCCAGCGACCGCAAGGCGCTGCAGGCTGAAGTGACCCAGCTGGTCAGCGAAATCGACCGCGTCGCCAAGCAGGCCGACTTCAACGGCACCAAGCTGCTGGACGGTTCGTTCACCAGCCAGCTGTTCCAGGTGGGCGCCAACGCCGGCCAGGCCATCGCCATCAACAGCGTGGTCAACGCCAAGGCCGATTCGCTGGGCGCGGCCAGCTTCGCCAACGGCTACACCGGCACCAGCCTGGCTGCAGCCGACAAGGCCACCGCCGATACCACCTTCTCCGGCCTGCAGATCTCGGTGACCCCGCCGGGCGGCGCCGCCACCACGGTCACCGTCAGCGACTTCACCGTGAAGGCAGGCGAATCGATCACCTCGGCCACCGCGGCCGCGATCAACAACAAGCTGGGCGAAACCGGCGTGGTCGCCTCCGTCAACGCCGGCGTGGTCAGCCTGGCCTCGGTCAAGGACGGCCAGACCTTCGCTCTGGGTGTCAGCGCGGCGACCCCGCCGGCCGGCGCCACCGCCGCCACCATCGCCGGCCTGGGCCTGACCGAGACCAGCACCAACGGCGGCACGCTGACCGGTGCAACGGCCAGCTTCGTCAAGGACCTGAACGTCACCACGGCCGAAGGCGCACAGAAGGCGATGTCCATCGTCGACAAGGCCCTCGAATCGGTCAACAGCGTGCGCGCCGACCTCGGCGCGATCCAGAACCGCTTCACCTCGGTGGTCGCCAACCTGCAGACCTCCTCGGAGAACCTGTCCGCATCGCGCAGCCGCATCCGCGATACCGACTTCGCCAAGGAAACCGCCGAGCTGACCCGCACCCAGATCCTGCAGCAGGCCGGTACGGCCATGCTGGCCCAGGCCAACCAGGTACCGCAGAACGTGCTCAGCCTGTTGCAGCGCTGACATGAGCCGCCCCCGGGGCACGTCGGGGGCGTCTAACCCAACTCACGTGCAACCGCTCAAGGACCTCTCCTCATGGCACAAGTAATCAACACCAACACGATGTCGTTGAATGCTCAGCGTAACCTGAGCACCAGCGGCAGCTCGCTGGCCACCACCATCCAGCGCCTGTCCTCCGGTTCGCGCATCAACAGTGCCAAGGACGATGCGGCCGGTCTGGCGATCTCCGAGCGCTTCGGCACCCAGATCCGCGGCACCGACGTGGCCATCCGCAATGCCAATGACGGCATCTCGCTGGCACAGGTCGCCGAAGGTTCGCTGACCGAAATCGGCAACAACCTGCAGCGCGTCCGCGAGCTGTCGGTGCAGGCCTCCAACGCCACCAACTCGGCCAGCGATCGCAAGGCGCTGCAGGCCGAAGTGACCCAGCTGGTTTCGGAAATCGACCGCGTCGCCAAGCAGTCGGACTTCAACGGCACCAAGCTGCTGGACGGCACCTTCTCCAGCCAGCTGTTCCAGGTCGGCGCCAACGCTGGCCAGGCCATCGCAATTGATAAGACCATCGATGCCAAGGCCAATGCCCTGGGCGGTGCGCAGTTCGCCACCGGCGCTCTGGCCGTCACCGTGCCGGCTGACGGCACCACCGCTGGCACCATTACCGGCCTGTCGATCACCGACAGCAAGGGCAACGCCGTCAGCTTCGCCGACCTGAAGGTAGAGGCTACCGGCACCGCCGCCGGCACCCAGAAGGCTACGGCCACCGCGCTGTCGGCGGCGATCAACGCCAAGATCGGTGAGACTGGCGTCTACGCCGAAGTCAACGCGGCCGGCACCGGCGTGGACCTGACCTCGGTCAAGGACAGCGTGGACAAGGACGGCGCCTTCAAGGGCTTCGCCGTGGCCGTCACCGGTGGCACCTTCGCCGCTGGCCAGACCGCGCCGGCCGTAGCTGCCAAGCAGTTCGCCGACAAGATCGACGTGTCCACCGTTAAGGGTGCACAGCAGGCGATGGAAGTGGTCGACAAGGCCCTGGGTGCGATCAACAGCACCCGCGCCGACCTCGGTGCGATCCAGAACCGCTTCACCTCGGTGGTGGCCAACCTGCAGACCTCGTCGGAAAACCTGTCGGCGTCGCGCAGCCGCATCAAGGACACCGACTTCGCCAAGGAAACCGCTGAGCTGACCCGCACCCAGATCCTGCAGCAGGCCGGTACGGCCATGCTGGCCCAGGCCAACCAGGTGCCGCAGGGCGTGCTCAGCCTGCTGCGCTGATCCGCTTCTTGATCGACCACCGGGCGGCGGCCGAGCTGCCGCCCGGTTCCTGAAATACGTTCCACCTTCGCCAAAGGAAAAGCACCATGGCACAAGTCATCAACACCAACACCATGTCCCTGAATGCTCAGCGCAACCTGAGCACCAGCGGCAGCTCGCTCGCTACCACCATCCAGCGCCTGTCCTCCGGTTCGCGCATCAACAGCGCCAAGGACGATGCGGCCGGCCTGGCGATCTCCGAGCGCTTCGGCACCCAGATCCGCGGCACCGACGTGGCCATCCGCAATGCCAACGACGGCATTTCGCTGGCCCAGGTCGCCGAAGGTTCGCTGACCGAAATCGGCAACAACCTGCAGCGCGTCCGCGAGCTGTCGGTGCAGGCCTCCAACGCCACCAACTCGGCCAGCGACCGCAAGGCGCTGCAGGCCGAAGTGACCCAGCTGGTTTCGGAAATCGACCGCGTTGCCAAGCAGTCGGACTTCAACGGCACCAAGCTGCTGGACGGCACCTTCTCCAGCCAGCTGTTCCAGGTCGGCGCCAACGCTGGCCAGGCCATCGCCATCGACAAGACCATCGATGCCAAGGCCAACGCCTTGGGCGGTGCGCAGTTCGCAACCGCAACCGCTGATGTCGGCGGCGCTGATGCTGTCGATACCACCATTGCGGCCTTCACCATCACCGACAGCAAGGGCACCGTTGTCAATTTTGATGCGATGACCGTCAAGAGCGTCGGCGACGCTGCAGCCAACGCCATCGCAGCTGGCAAGGCCGCTGCTACTGCAATCAACGCAAAGATCGGCGAGACTGGCGTCTACGCAGAAACCGCAGCCGATGGCGCCCTCACGCTGACCTCCGTCAAGGACAGCGTGAACAATGCTGGCGTCGCAACTGCTTTCACCTCGACCATCCTCGGCTTCACGGCCGGTGCTGCTGCCACCAACCAGTACGCCGACAAGATCGACGTGTCCACCGTGAAGGGTGCACAGCAGGCAATGGAAGTGGTCGACAAGGCCCTGGGTGCGATCAACAGCACCCGCGCCGACCTCGGCGCGATCCAGAACCGCTTCACTTCGGTCGTTGCCAACCTGCAGACCTCCTCGGAGAACCTGTCGGCGTCGCGCAGCCGCATCAAGGACACCGACTTCGCCAAGGAAACCGCTGAGCTGACCCGCACCCAGATCCTGCAGCAGGCCGGTACGGCCATGCTGGCCCAGGCCAACCAGGTGCCGCAGGGCGTGCTCAGCCTGCTGCGCTGATCCACGGCAAGAAGGCGCCGCTACCGTCGGGTTGAACCGACGGTAGCGGCAACCCGACAGCCACGGCGTACTCAGGTGCCGGCCATGCCCGGCCCGGGAAGCTTCCCGAACCGGCTTGGCATCGCCCGCCCCTGCGGACCTCTCTTTCAGCGTTGTGCATGTTGACTGTACGTACCGGGCGGCTTCGTCTCCCCCCGATTGTCAGTAGCCTGATCCCTCCCCTGCATTGGGGGAGGGTTTTTTACAGACCCCCGGCAGCCCGCGGTGAACCCACCCGCACCCTGCCCCAGACCTCCTGCAACCGGCGTGCCAGAACCGCCCCACCGGCCAGTGGCACGGCGCATGCATCAACGAAGTCCTCAAGACCCAGCGGCACAGGCCGCTATTTTCGTTGACGACGGGCCGCCGTACGACGGCCAGGCCCGTATACCAGGAGAAACGACGTGGCAGACTTTGGATACGGTGGCATTGGCTCAGGGCTGGACATCTCCAGCATCGTCAACCAGCTGGTCGCAGCGGACCGCAAGCCGGCCGACAATGCGCTGAACCTGCAGCAGTCCAAGACCAAGATGCAGCTGTCGTCGCTCGGCACGGTCACCTCGGCCTTCGACAAGCTGAAGACCGCCCTGACCGCGTTGAAGGCCACCACCGCTTTCGACACCCGCACGGTAACCGCCTCGGGCAAAGCACAGCCAGGCAATACCGAGGATGTGCTGACGGCATCGGTGGCGCTGTACGACCTCGGTACCAGCAAGGCGGCCGCAGCCAACGGTACCCACAAGGTCGAGGTGAAGAACCTGGCGTCGGCGCACAAGCTGATCGCCGACACGTCGGTGCCCAAGACCGATACCTTCGGTGCCGGAACCTTGACGCTGACCGTCGGCGTGGGCGACAAGGCCAAGACGATGAACGTGCAGGTGGAGGAAGGCGACACGCTTACCACCGTCCGCAACAAGATCGACGCCGCCGGCCGCAAGGAAGGCGTGCAGGCCACGCTGATCAGCTCCGGCGACAACCAGTACCTGTCCATCGCCCAGGAAAAGACCGGCGCGGCCAGCGCGATCAAGCTGGAATACGCCGGCAGCGATCCGAAGCTGGGCGCACTGGTCGGCAGCCTGAAGGAAAACAGCCCCGCCAAGGATGCGGTGTTGACCATTGACGGCGTGGAAGTGGTGAGTGCCAGCAACACCGTGACCGACGCGGTGCCAGGCCTGACCCTGAACCTGAAGGTGCCGGGCCTGAGCACCGTCACCATCAGCACCGACACCACCGCCGCAACCAAGGTGATGCAGGAGTTCGTCACCGCCTACAACGCGGCCATCGCGGCGATCAACACCGAAACCAAGTACGACGCGAAGACCAAGGAAGCCGCCGCGCTGACCGGCGATGCGCAGATGCGGGGTGCGATCGCCCAGCTGCGTTCGACGATGTCCGGTGTGCTCAAGGACCTGGCAGGCGACCAGCTGGATGCCAAGGCACTGGGCCTGCAGACCCGCGGCTATCCCAACGCCGATGGCACCCTGGTGCTGGACAGCACCAAGTTCGCCGCAGCCCTCGCCGCGCAGCCGGAGAAGATCCGCCAGGCGGTCACCGGCGATACCGGCGGTGCCGGCCGGCTGTATTCACTGGTGGACGGCTACGTCAGCACCACGGTTGGCAAGGAAGGCGCCTTCGTCGCCCGCACCAAGGGGCTGAACACCACGCTGGACAACATCGACAAGCGCCGCAAGGACCTGGACGCGCGCATGGTCGGTGTCGAGGCCCGTTACAAGAAGCAGTTCGTGGCATTGGACAGCCTGATGGGCAAGCTGCAGCAGAGCAACACCGCCCTGCAGCAGCAGCTGGCCCAGTTGAACCGCTGAGGAAACACGCACGGCGCTCAAGTTTGGCGCCGTACGCACCGATAACGGACGCAACAGCAATCATCGCAGTGCCGGCGTCAACGGTCCCTTCGACCGCACCCCGGCACCCCGCGCAAGGGAGAATCACGAATGTACGGTTCCAGCCGTCAGTACGCCGAGCAATACCGCCAGGTGGGTGTGACCAGTGCGGTCGCCGATGCCGATCCGCACAAACTGGTGGCGCTGCTGCTGTCTGGCGCGCTGGAGCGCGTGCGCCGTGCACAGGCCACCCTCGACCAGGGCGACCAGGCCGGCAAGGGCAAGGCGATCGGCGAAGCGTGCGCGATCGTCGCCCACCTCAACGGCTCGCTGGACCATGAAGCCGGCGGCGAAATCGCCGGCAACCTGTCGGCGCTGTACGACTACCTGCTGCAGCGCCTGACCGAAGCCAACCTGCACAACGACCGCGCTGCGCTGGACGAATCGCTGCAGCTGCTGGGCGAGATCGACGGTGCCTGGAATGCCATTCCGCACGAACAGCGCCGTCCCGCGGCGGTGGCGCCATGAGCCTGCTTGAACTCAACGCGCAGCTGGATGCCTTCGAGAAGGCCCTCGACGAAGAGGCCTTCGAACAGGCCGACAGCCTGCTCGATGGCCATGACAGCACCCTGCACGCACTGCTGAGCCAGCCGCTGGGCAGCGCCGACCACGCGCCGCTGTCGGCCCTGCTGGAGCGCCAGCAGAGCCTGCTCGGCCTGCTGCGCCAGCGTCGCGACGCAGTCTCCGTGCAGATGCAGGACGGCCGCCGCTCCCTTCGCGCCGCGCATGCCTACCTGCAGGCAGAATCGCTGGCATGACCGTGCTGCCGACCACGTCCCTGCACCACCCGGCTGAAAGCGAGCTGTTCGACGAAACGCTCAGCTGTGAACTGGCCCTGCCCGCCGAGTTCCAGGCCGGCAGTGCAGTGGGCCGGACCAGCAGTGCCGAAGGCCTGCTGCGCAGCCTGGCACTGGTCGAAGACAGCCGCATCGACGAACACGAAGAACGCAGCGAAGCCAGCTTGCAGCTGCAGCGCCTGGAAGCCAAGGTGGACCTGACCATGGTCCTGCTCGGCCGCCTGATCCGCCAGCAGGGCCAGGAACCCACGCTGCGCCCGGTGCGCTGGTCGCGCCGTGGCATCCGCCTGCAGCTGGGCCCACGCAGCGGCAGCACGCCCGGCCAGGCCGGCGTTGTCCGCCTACAACCCAGCGACTGGCTGCCCGACCATATCGACCTGCCGGTGGAAGTGATCGCCGAAGCGGCCGATGGCGGTGGTGGTCACTATCTGTGGCTGCGCTTCCATCGCCTCGGCGATGGCCTGGAAATGGCGATGGAGCGGCATCTGTTCCGGCTGCACCGCCGGCAGGTGGCCGAGGCCCGCCGCGCACGCTGAAATCTGCCACCATGCAGGCGGACGGACAGCCCTTGGCGTGCCCGTTCAGCTAAGTTAAGGTGGATACCCCTCCCCAACCTCCAGCGTGCCTGTGCGAGTTCTCATCGTCGACGATCACACCCTGGTTCGCGCCGGCCTGGCGCGGCTGCTGCAGGGGTTTGCCGACGTGCACCTCGTCGCCGAGGCCAGCAATGCCGAACAGGCACTGCAGATGGCCCTGCAGCACGCACCGGACGTGGTGTTGATGGACCTGTCGCTGCCCGGCCGCACCGGCCTGGAAGCGCTGAGCGACATCCGCCTGCGCGCACCCGGCACGCGCATCGTGATGATGACCATGCACGACGACGCCGCCCACGTGCGCGACGCCCTGGATCGGGGTGCCGTCGGTTTCGTGGTCAAGGATGCCGCACCGCAGGAGCTGGAACTGGCGCTGCGTGCCGCGCATGCAGGCCAGGTATTCCTGAGCCCGCAGATCTCGGCCAAGATGCTGGCGCCGATGCTCGGTCGCGAAAAACCGACCGGCATTGCCGCACTGTCGCCGCGCCAGCGCGAGATCCTTCGCCGCATCGGCAAGGGCGAGAGCAACAAGGAAATCGCCGCCGATCTTGGTATCAGCGTCAAGACGGTGGAGACCCATCGCGCACGCATGATGGAATCGCTGGGTTGCCGTCGCGCCAATGATCTGCTGCTGCTGGCCGCGCGCCACCAGCACGAACTGGAATGACGTCCCCGCGTCGGCGGTAACGCCGCAGCGCCACTGGCAGGGCCGGCGCCGAAATACCGTCACCCACGCGCATCCCGACGGGATTCCGTACAGCACGCACGACCTGCCGCCGTGGCCGCTGACCACGAATCAATGACTTGGTGCGCGTAATCGTCAAAATCCCGCGCTTGTGTAGGGGTTTTCCCTACACGGTGTCGGGAACACCACCAACACCCTCAGGAACCCCCCGATTCCGCCCTTGCCGGATCAAAAGCAAGATGTGTTCCACAAGGCGTCGGGGAGCGGCGCCGGGGAACCACGATGAAGGCTTCACTCTCGACCCAGCTGGGCCAACAACTTCACCTCACCCCGCAGTTGCTGCAGTCGATCCGGCTGCTGCAGCTCGACGGCCTGCACCTGGAACAGGAAATCCAGCGCCTGCTGGACTCCAATCCGCTGCTGGAAATCGAAGACGCCGAAGCGCCCGCCGCCGAAGCTACCGATCCGGCCACCACCACGCTGGATACGGCCGCGTTCGACGAACTGCCCGAATCCTCGATGTGGGAGGTGTCCGGCGCCAACTGGCAGGACGGCGACGACGACCGCATGGCGCGCATCGCCGCTGGCGAGTCGAGCGACCCGCAGCTGCGCGTGCTGCAGCGCCTGGCGCTGGATCTGGACGAGCACGAACTGGCCGTGGCCGCCTTCTGGCTGGAACACTGCGACGATGCCGGCTACCTGCAGGCACCGCTGGCGCAGCTGCAGCTGCTGGCCAGCGCGCAGTTCGACATCGATGCCGACGGCGTTGAAGCTGTCCGCCAGCACCTGCTGCAGGGCGAGCCGGCCGGCATGGCCGCGCAGGACCTGCGCGAATCGCTGCTGGCCCAGCTGTGCAGCCTGCACGGCGTGGTGCCGGCCCGGCATCTGGCTGCGCGCATCCTGCAGGGCGCGCTCGATGCCTTGGCCGCGCACGACTACCCCGCCCTCGCCCGTCAGCACGATGCCGAGATCGAGGACGTGCGCGAAGCCGTCCGCCTGATCCTGTCGCTGCAGCCGCGCCCGGGCGACAGCCTGCTGCCCGAGCGCAATGCAGTGGTGGTGCCGGACGTGGTCGCCTGGCACGCCGACGAACAATGGAAGGTGGCGCTGAACCCGGCCACCAGTCGCAGGGTGTCGATCAACAGCCAGTACGAACAGGCTCTGGCTGACAGCGGTGAGGCGGCCCCGGCACTGCGCGAGATGCTGCAGGAGGCACGCTGGTTCAGCCGCGGCCTGTCGATGCGTTACGACACCCTGCTGCGCACCGCGCGGGTGATCGTCGAGCGCCAGGCAGCCTTCCTGGTGCGTGGCGAGGAAGCCATGGCACCGCTGACCCTGAAGGAAGTGGCCGAAGAAATCGGCATGCACGAATCCACCGTTTCGCGCATCACCACCGGCAAGTACCTGCAGACCCCGCGCGGCACCTTCGAACTCAAGCACTTCTTCGCCGTGCGCCTGGAAGGGGCCAGTGTGTCCGGCCAAGCGGTCAAGGCCATGGTCCGCCGCCTGATCGACGCCGAACCGGCCGGACGCCCGCTGGCGGACGAGGCCATCGCTGGCCTGCTGTCCCGTCAAGGGGTGAACATTGCCCGTCGAACCGTCGCAAAATACCGCGAACAACTGGATATCGCCCCGGCCCGCGAACGGCGCCGGGTCAACGCCAGGCAACCGCAGCTGGCCCGGGTGGGCTGAAAAGGATGTTGGACATGAACAAGCTCACAGTTCTGCTGGTCGATGACCACGAGGGCTTCATCAACGCGGCCATGCGCCACTTCCGCAAGATCGACTGGCTGCAGATCGTCGGCAGCGCCGGCAACGGCCTGGAAGCGATCGAACGCTCGGAAAGCCTGCGCCCGCAGGTGGTATTGATGGATCTGGCGATGCCGGAAATGGGCGGCCTGCAGGCCACCCGCCTGATCAAGTCGCAGGATGATGCCCCGTACATCGTGATCGCCAGCCACTTCGATGACGTCGAGCATCGCGAGCACGCACTGCGCGCCGGCGCCGACAACTTCGTCAGCAAGCTGTCCTACATCCAGGAAGTCATGCCGATCCTGGAAGGCCTCAGGGAGGAACGGTCGTGAGCGAATCGCGCATCCTGGTACTGGACAACGACGCGGTGCGTGCCGAGCGCACCGTGGCCCTGCTGGAATTCATGGACTTCAACCCGCGCTGGGTTTCCGACGCGGCCGATTTCGACCTGACGCGCCAGCGCCAGAACGACTGGATGGCGGTGATCGTCGGCAGCCTGGACGACAGTGCCGCCAGCACCGCCCTGTACGCCTGGCTGGGGGGCAGCAGCCTGCCGCCGCCGGTGCTGCTGGCCGACGGTGACGCGACTGCGTTCGCGCAGCGGCATGGCCTGCACGAAGCCAACATCTGGCCGCTGGAAGCACCGCTGCGTCACGCACAGATGGAAGCCCTGCTGCGCCGCGCCAGCCTCAAGCGCCTGGATGCCGAACACCAGGCCGGTGCCGTGCAGGACCAGGGACCGACCGGCAACGGTCCGGCGGTCAGCGGACTGCGCACGATGATCGAGCAGGTCGCCGCGTTCGACACCACCGTGCTGGTGCTGGGCGAATCGGGCACCGGCAAGGAAGTGGTCTCGCGCAGCATCCACCAGCGCTCGCCGCGCCGCGATGGCCCGTTCGTGGCGATCAACTGCGGCGCGATTCCGGCCGAACTGCTGGAAAGCGAGCTGTTCGGCCACGAAAAGGGCGCCTTCACCGGCGCGCTGACCGCACGCAAGGGCCGTTTCGAAATGGCCGAGGGCGGCACCCTGCTGCTCGATGAGATCGGCGACATGAGCCTGCCGATGCAGGTCAAGCTGCTGCGCGTGCTGCAGGAGCGCAGCTTCGAGCGCGTCGGCGGCAACCAGACCATCCGCTGCAACGTGCGGGTGATCGCCGCAACCCATCGCGACCTGGAAAGCCGCATTGCCGATGGCAAGTTCCGCGAGGACCTGTTCTATCGCCTCAACGTGTTCCCGATCGATGTGCCGGCCCTGCGCGAACGTCGCGAAGACCTGCCGGCGCTGGTGGAAACCATCGCCACCCAGCTGGCCCGCACCGGCCGCGGCGAAGTGCGCTTCACCCCGGAAGCGCTGCAGGCGCTGGCCGGCTACGAGTGGCCGGGCAACGTGCGCGAACTGACCAACCTGGTCGAGCGCCTGGCCGTGTTGCACCCAGGTGGCTCGGTGCGCGTGCAGGACCTGCCGGCACGCTACCGCGGCGACGCCGCGCTGGCCGTACCCGCTGTGGTCGCGGCCGCTCCGGTGGTCGCCAGCGAAGAACGCCTGGACCTGCGCAGCTTCTCGTTCCACACCCCGGGCAGCGGCAACCAGCCGTCACTCGAGCATGGCATCGCCGTCAACCGCGCCGCAGCGCCGGCCGCGTTGCCGGACGACGGCCTGGACCTGCGCAACCACATGGCCAACATCGAACTGGGCCTGATCAACGAAGCACTGGAACGCACCCAGGGCGTGGTTGCCCACGCCGCCCAGCTGCTCGGCCTGCGCCGCACCACCCTGGTGGAAAAGCTGCGCAAGTACGGCATCGAACGCGAAGCGGCCGAACTGGCCAGCTGACACGCGTTGCCAGCATGAAGGGGGCACGAGCGCCTGGGCTTGCCCGGGCGTTGGTGTTTGTGGGGGTCCGCCTGATGCGCGGGCGGGTCCGACGGTTCCATGGCAGCGGCCGGATTGCTCAGTAGATCCACGCCATGCGTGGATGACGGGCGACGGTACCGGGAATATTTCGCTGCATTTGCACGTTTTCCTACAGACAACGCAACCGCACCGCGGAGCATGGCAAGGACGTCCCAACGAGGTTCCGCCATGCATCGCCTGACTCTGCTTGCCGCCCTACTCTTCCCTGCTCTGGCCACAGCCGCCGACTGCGCCCTGCCCACCACACTCGACCAGCGCCAGTTCACCAACCTCAGCGATCCGCTATACCAGCCAGATAATCCGAATGCCGGACGCATGGTGCAGGTCAGCTTCGGCAGCAATCAGTACGTGCTGCACATCCTCGGCACCGACCTCCGCATCGGCGGCAGCTACCGTTACCAGCAACTGGCTCCGCACATTGCGGAAATCCAGATGACAGAAGCCCACCCCGCCGGCCCCGCCCGCTACACCCTGCTGCTGACCTGCCTGACCGACCACCAGGGTCGCTTCATCTACACCCAGCACGACGGCCCCATCGCCCCACGCCAGCGCCAGAATTCCGGCCGCTGGACCCTGCAGCCATAGGCCAAAAAACCGACGCCGGTGAAATGACGCGTCACACGCCTCGAGAGCAGCATTCATGCATGGCGTGGATCAAGCGTGTCGACCAAGGTCGACACCTACCAAGCGCAGCGTGCCGACCAACGGTCAGCACCCACCAACAGCAGCAGGAACCTGTCGAAGGCGGGGTGGGTCCGGTTGCGGGGGTGTCCGCGGCATGGATGCCGCGGCCAAGCCCCCATGGACGGGTTTACGGCGTCCCCCGCAACCGGACCCACCCCGCCATCCCTCAGGAAACCCGCTTTGGCTGTTGCTGTTGAGGTTGCCGGCCAGCGGCCGGCACTACCGCGGGGCGCGGGGTGCAACCCCGCAAAGCAATACCCCCCTCACTTCACTGAACCGATCAGCCATTTCGGCACGGCACTTGCACTAGCTCCAGCAGACACCCCCATCCCTGTTTCTGGAACCGTTGCAGATGTCCCACTCCGTCACTTCGATCCTTTCCCAGATCCGCTCCTACCAGACCCAGGTGGGACAGCCCGCGCTCAACCCGCTGGCCGAAGCGCCGCGTAGCAATGCCCTGCCGGGCACGGTGCTGGATGCGCCGCAGGTCCAGCCTGCCAGCTTCACTGAAACCCTGCGCGGCGCCATCGCCGGCGTCAACGATGCGCAACAGAAATCCGGCGCGCTGGCCAAGGCCTTCGAACTGGGTGAACCCGGTGCCGACCTGGCCAAGGTGATGGTCGCCTCGCAGCAGTCCCAGATCGCCTTCCGCGCCACCGTGGAAGTCCGCAACCGTCTCGTCCAGGCCTACCAGGACGTGATGAACATGCCGCTGTAAGGATAGAACCGCATGGCCCTGTCGCTCTCCAAGGAATCCCTGAACGCCGAAAAGGCGGGCCAGTGGTTCGATCGGCTGCAAAGCCTGCAGATCACCCGTCGGCTCGGACTGATGGCGATGATCGCCGTGGCCGTCGCGGCCGGGCTGTTCGTGTTCTTCTGGTCGCAGAAGCCGGGCATGGTGCCGCTGTACACCGGCCTGGACCAGAAGGCCACCGCTGAAGCGACCGATCTGCTGCGTGCCGCACAGATTCCGTTCCAGCTGGACCCGGCCACCGGTGGCATCACCGTGCCGGAGAAGAACCTGCATGATGCCCGCCTGAAACTGGCGGGCTCGGGCCTGACCGACAGCGGCAAGCTCGGCTTCGAGCTGATGGAGCGCGACCCCGGTTTTGGTGTCAGCCAGTTCGTGGAAAGTGCGCGCTACCAGCACGCGTTGGAAACCGAGCTGTCGCGCACCATCAACACGCTGCGCCCGGTGCGCGATTCGCGCGTGCACCTGGCCATTCCCAAGCCCAGTGCGTTCACCCGCCAGCGTGATGTGGCCAGTGCCTCGGTTACCCTTGAACTGCGTGGCGGCCAGCAGCTGGAACGCAGCCAGGTTGATGCGATCGTGCACATGGTTGCTGCAGCCATTCCCGATCTGGCGCCGGAACGGGTGACCGTGGTCGACCAGAGCGGTCGCATGCTCAGCGTCAGCGACCCCAACAGCGAAGCGGCCGTCAACGCCGCCCAGTTCGAACAGGTGCGCCGCCAGGAAACCTCGTTCAACCAGCGTATCCGCGAGCTGCTGGAACCGATGACCGGCCCCGGCCGGGTCAACCCCGAAGTCAGTGTCGACATGGACTTCTCGGTGACCGAGGAAGCGCGCGAGCTGTACAACGGCGAGCCGCAGAAGCTGCGCAGCGAGCAGATGAGCGAAAACACCAGCAGCACGCCGGGCCCGCAGGGCGTACCGGGTGCCACCAGCAACAGCCCGCCGGGCCAGGCCGCCGCACCGGCCACCGCGCAGGCACCGACCGAAAGCAGCAAGAACGCGACCCGCAACTACGAGCTGGACCGTACCCTGCAGCACACCCGCCAGCCGGCCGGCCGCATCAAGCGCGTGTCGGTGGCGGTGCTGGTGGACAACGTGCCGCGCGCCGGCGCCAACGGCAAGGTTGCACCGCAGCCGCTGTCGGCGGCCGAACTGACCCGGGTCGAGGCACTTGTCAAGCAGGCCGTCGGTTTCAGTGCCGAGCGTGGCGACACCGTGTCGGTGATGAATGCCCCGTTCGTGCGTGACACCACGCCGGTGGAAGGCCCGGCCTGGTGGGAACTGCCGTGGGTGCACGATGCCGGCCGCATGCTGCTGGGTGCGCTGGTGGTGATGGCGTTGCTGTTCGGCGTGCTGCGCCCGGCACTGCGCGGCATCACCGGGCAGAACCGCAAGAACGAAGAACTGGCGCTGGAACCGCACACCGCGGACGTGCAGCTGGTCGATGACGATGGCACCCCGCTGCCGGCGCTGGGCGCCGACCGGGTCAGCCTGGGCGGGCCGGAAGCGCTGGCCCTGCCGGTGGATTCTTATGAGGAACGATTGCGGATGGCCCGTGAAGCCGTGAAGACCGACTCCAAGCGCGTGGCCCAGGTGGTCAAGGGCTGGGTGGCCAATGACTGAGGTCGCGCCCCTGACCGGCGTGCAGCGCGCCGCCGTCCTGTTGCTGTCGCTGGGTGAACTGGACGCGGCCGAAGTGCTGCGCCACATGGAGCCGAAGGAGGTGCAGAAGATCGGCATCGCCATGGCCACCATGTCCGACATCACCCGCGAACAGGTGGAACGGGTGATGGACCAGTTCAGCCAGGAACTGGGCTCGAAGACCTCGCTGGGCGTGGGCTCGGACGACTACATCCGCAACATGCTGGTGCAGGCGCTGGGCAGCGAAAAGGCCGGCAACCTGATCGACCGCATCCTGCTGGGCCGCAACACCACCGGCCTGGACGCACTGAAGTGGATGGACCCGCGTGCGGTGGCCGACCTGGTGCGCAACGAGCATCCGCAGATCATCGCCATCGTGATGGCGCACCTGGAAACCGACCAGGCTGCCGACGCGCTGAAGCTGCTGCCCGAGCGCACCCGCGTGGACGTGCTGCTGCGCATCGCCACCCTCGACGGCATTCCGCCCAATGCGCTGAACGAACTCAACGAGATCATGGAACGCCAGTTCGCCGGCAACCAGAACCTGAAGTCGTCCAACATCGGCGGCGTGCAGTGCGCGGCCAACATCCTCAACTTCATGGACAGCGGCCAGGACCAGGCGATCCTGGGCGAGATCGCGCGCATCGACGCACCGCTGAGTGGCCGCATCCAGGACCTGATGTTCGTGTTCGACGACCTGGTGGACCTGGACGACCGCGAGATGCAGCTGGTGCTGCGCGAAGTGAGCGGCGAGCGACTGGGCCTGGCCCTGCGCGGCGCCGACATCAAGGTGCGCGACAAGATCACCCGCAACATGTCCCAGCGTGCAGCCGAGATCCTGCTGGAAGACATGGAAGCGCGCGGCCCGGTCCGCCTGTCCGACGTGGAAGTGGCGCAGCGCGAGATCCTCGCCATCGTCAAGCGCATGGCCGATGAGGGCACTGTCACCATCGGCGGCAGCGCGGAGGCGATGCTGTGAGCAACGTCGTGCGCTGGCTTGCCCCGGACCTGCTGGCCCAGCCCGAACCGGTGCTGGACCACGACGAGGCCTTCGAACTCACCGAGCCGGACCCGGAGCATGAGCCGGAGCCGCCGTTGCAGCTGCCGACCCTGGAGGAAATCCAGGCGATCCAGGACAGCGCCGAGAAGGAAGGTTTCGACCAGGGCCATGCCGATGGCTTCAGCCAGGGCCAGGCCGAGGTGCGCCGCTTGGTCGCGCAGATCGAGGGCATCCTCGACAACTTCGGCCGGCCGCTGGCACGCCTGGAAAATGAAGTGGTCGGCGCCCTCGGCGAACTGGCGGTACGCATCGCCGGTGCGCTGGTAGGCCGTGCCTACGAGGCCGATCCGGCGCTGCTGGGACAACTGGTCGGCGAGGCGATTGACGCCGTCGGCGGCAGCAACCGCGAGGTGGAAGTACGCCTGCACCCCGATGACATCAACGCCCTCGCCCCGTTGCTGACCCTGTCGCCGCAGCAGCGCCTGGTGCCTGACACCAGCCTGAGCCGTGGCGACCTGCGCGTGCATGCCGAAGCGGTACGCATCGACGGCACCCTGGAAGCCCGCCTGCGCGGCGCGCTGGACGCCGTGATCCGCCAGACCGGAGCCATCGCATGAACACACATACCGCTTCGCAGCCGTCGCCGCCGGCCGACTGGGCCGTGGCCCGCAACCTGCGTCTGGCCAACCGCCTCGACGGCCTGAAAGTCGACACCGCGCACGGTCGCGGGCTGATCCGCGAAGGCGTGCTGCGGCGGGCGGTCGGCCTGACCCTGGAAGCGGTCGGCTGCGAAGCGCCGCTCGGCGCCAGCTGCAAGGTGGAAGTGGTTGACGGCGGCTGGGTCGATGCTGAAGTGGTCGGCTTCGCCGGCGAACGCACCTACCTGATGCCCAGTGCCGAACTGCACGGGCTGCTGCCGAATGCGCGGGTGGTGCCCTCGGCACGTCGTGGCGGCGTGGAAGTGGGCGAAGGCCTGCTCGGCCGTGTCATCGACAGCGATGGCGTACCGCTGGATGGCAAGGGGCCGATCCGCGCTGAAGGCCACGTCGGCATGGCCGGCGTTTCGATCAATCCGCTGGCGCGCGAACCGATCACCCAGCCGCTGGACGTGGGCGTGCGCGCGATCAACGCGCTGCTGCCGATCGGCCGCGGCCAGCGTGTGGGCCTGTTCGCCGGCTCCGGCGTCGGCAAATCGACGTTACTGGGCATGATGACCCGCTACACCGCCGCCGACGTGATCGTGGTTGGCCTGATCGGTGAGCGTGGCCGCGAAGTGCGCGATTTCGTTGAAAGCACGCTGGGCGAGGAAGGCCTGCGCCGCGCGGTGGTAGTGGCCAGCCCGGCCGACCGGCCGCCGCTGGCCCGCCTGCATGGCGCCTACCGTGCCACGGCCATCGCCGAGTGGTTCCGCGACCAGGGCCTGAACGTCCTGCTGCTGATGGATTCGCTGACCCGCTTCGCGCAGGCGCAGCGCGAGATCGGCCTGTCGGTGGGCGAGCCGCCCACCACCCGCGGCTATCCGCCATCGGTGTTCGCCAAGCTGCCGGCACTGGTGGAACGTGCAGGCAACGGCGCCAAGGGGCGCGGTTCGATCACCGCCTTCTACACCGTGCTGACCGAAGGCGACGATCCGCAGGATCCGATCGCCGATGCAGCGCGCGCGATTCTTGACGGCCACATCCTGCTCTCGCGCCGCGTGGCCGACAGCGGCCTGTACCCGGCCATCGATGTGGAATCGTCGGTCAGCCGCGTGGTCACGGAAATCGCCGACGAACCGTGGCGCCTGCGCATCCGCAAGCTGAAACGGCTGGTGTCGGCCTACTCGGCCAACCGCGACCTGATCGCCATCGGCGCCTATCAGCGCGGCAACGACGCGGCAACCGATGAAGCCCTTGAGCGCTGGCCGGAAATCATGGAATTCCTCGGCCAGGATGTGGCCAAGGCCGCAGATCTACCGCACAGCCAGGCGGCGTTGCAGCGCCTGGTGGAACAAGAGAACGAGAGGCTGACATGATCCAGTCCAAGCGCATCGACCCCCTGCTGAAGCGGGCCCAGGAACACGAGGACGCGGTCGCCCGCGACCTGGCCGAACGCCAGAACGTGCTCGACACCCATCTGTCGCGCCTGGACGAACTGCGGCGCTACGCCGAGGAGTACGCCAACGCGCAGATGGCCGCGACCAGCCCGGCGCAGCTGTTGAACCGGCGCGCATTCCTGGACCGGCTGGACAGCGCGGTGGAACAGCAGCAGCAGACCGTCAACGGCAACCTCGAAAAAGTGGAGGCCGAACGCGCGCGCCTGATCCTGGCCAGCCGTGACAAGGCCGTGCTGGAGCAGCTGGCCGCCAGCTACCGCGCGCAGGAAAAAGTGGTGACCGACCGCCGCGACCAGCGCGAGATGGATGACATCGGCGCACGCCGCGCGCGCCTGGCACAGACCGAAGACCAGGACGATGGCGAGCAGGGAGGCCGGTCGTGATGCCCTCCCCGTTGAGCAGCAACGCCAGCGCACCGACGCCCGGCGGCAGTGGCAATGCCGGCAGCGCACGTGCCTCGCGCAGCGATTCCGGCAAGGATTTCGGCCAGATGCTGCAGGGCGGCAGCGCCTCGACCGGCACGCCCGCTACCGCCACAAACGCCAGCAATCCGGCAACACCGGCCAACGCTGCAACACCACCCGACGGCAACCCGGGCAAGGCGACGCCGCGGCCGACCGACGGCGAAGCAGCCGCCACGGACGCCAGCACATCGACACCTGCTGTACCGGCAACGTCGGCTGCCAGCGACGACAAGGACACCCCGGCCAACGCGGACGACGCGCCCTGGCCGCCACTCGGATTGGCCGGCCTGATGCTGGCCGTGCCCGCCGGCGTCGATCCGGCGCCTGTGCTGCCGCCGCCAGCGGCCAGCGATGCCGAAGGCGGCGCGCTGCCCTCCGCTGCACTGGCACCCGCGACCGCCGCAGTGGCGACCAACGCGAGCCAGGGCGCGGCAGCGCCGACCGCCAGCGCTCCGGCATCCGCTGCCGGCGATGATGAGGCCAGTGGCCTGCCGCTGCCGGAGCTGGTGATGAGTGGCAAGGCATTGGATCGTGCTGACGACGGTGACAGCCTGCAGATCGGCGACCGCGCACCTCCGGCGCCGCTGCAGCCCCCCCTGCCCGCCGCCCTGCAGGACCTGAAGGCCGCACTGGCCAGCAATGCCGTCTTCAATGGCGAACCGACTCCGAAGCCGGTGCTGGGCGATGATGGTTTCGACCAGGCCATCGGCGCGCGCATCGGCTGGCTGGCCGACCAGAAGATCGGCCATGCCCACATCCGCCTCAATCCGGAAGACCTGGGGCCGGTGGACGTGCGCCTGCAGATGAACGGTGACAAGGTCCATGCCAGCTTCAGCAGCCCGCATGTGGATGTACGCCAGGCGCTGGAAAGCAGCCTGCCGCGCCTGCGTGAACTGCTCGGCGAGCAGGGCTTCCAGCTGGCCCATGCCGATGTCGGCCAGCAGCACAGTGGCGACGGCACTCCGGGCAGCCCGGCGGGCGGCGGCGGTCGTGGTGGTGACGGAGAACCGTCACTGGGCGACACCACGGTGTCGGCGTCGCAGCTGATCCGCCAGCGCGGGTTGTTGGACGCGTACGCCTGACCGTGCGTGCCGACCAAGGTCGGCACATGGCAGTACACGGGTAGCGCGGGCCATGCCCGGCGGATTCCCGACATTCCGCCGGGCATGGCCCGGCGCTGCCGATATGAACACCCGACGGAATTCCGTCACCGCCCTCCCCGGCCGCTCCGGCACACCCCTTGCATATCCCGGTGAAGCAACCCTCAGGAGCTTCACCCCGTGGCCGCAGCCGCTGACAAAACCAAGAAGACCGCCGACAAGGACAAGACCGCCAAGCCGCGCAGTCCGATCCTGATCACCGCCCTGGTCGCCATACTGGCCGCCGGTGCCGCCGGTGGCGGCGTCTGGTTCTTCACCCAGTCCAAGCACGAAGACAAGGCCGCGCAGGCGCCGAAGAAGACCACCACCCCGGCCCCGGCCCAGTACTTCGCGCTGGAACCGGCATTCGTGGTCAACCTCAACGGCTCGATCGACGGCCCGCGCTACCTGCAGGTGGAAGTGCAGCTGATGACCCGCGATCCGGCCGCGCTGGAAGCGATCAAGACCCATGCCCCGGCCATCCGCGCGCGCCTGCTGATGCTGTTCTCGCAGGTCAGCCCGCAGCAGATCGCCGACATCGCCGGCAAGCAGAAGCTGCAGGCCGATTCGCTGGCCGAAGTGCAGAAGGTGCTGAAGGCCGAGACCGGCAGCAACGGTGCCGACGACCTGCTGTTCACCAGCTTCGTGACCCAGTAAGGGCTCCCCGATGAATGACCTGCTGTCCCAGGATGAGATCGATGCCCTGTTGCATGGCGTGGACAGTGGCGCGGTCGAAACCGAGCCGGACGCCCCCAGTGGCGAAGCACGCTCCTACGATTTCGCCAGCCAGGACCGCATCATCCGCGGTCGCATGCCGACCCTGGAAATGGTCCACGAGCGTTTTGCGCGCCTGTGGCGGATCGGCCTGTTCAACCTGATCCGGCGTTCGGCCGAACTGTCCGTGCGCGGCATCGAGCTGATCAAGTTCAACGACTACATGCACTCGCTGTATGTGCCGACCAACCTGAACCTGATCCGCTTCAAGCCACTGCGCGGTACCGGCCTGATCGTGTTCGAACCGACCCTGGTGTTCGCCATCGTCGACAACTTCTTCGGTGGTGACGGGCGCTACCCGACGCGTATCGAAGGCCGCGAGTTCACCGCCACCGAAATGCGGGTGATCCACCTGCTGCTGAAGCAGACCTTCGCCGACCTGCGTGAAGCGTGGGCACCGGTGATGGACGTGGAATTCGAGTACATCAACTCGGAGATCAACCCGCACTTCGCCAACATCGTGACGCCGCGCGAATACGTGGTGGTGTGCCGCCTGCATGTCGAACTCGACGGCGGTGGCGGTGACATCCACGTGACCCTGCCCTACTCGATGCTGGAGCCGATCCGCGAACTGCTCGACGCCGGCATCCAGAGCGACCGCAACGACCGCGACGAGAGCTGGGGCCGCACCCTGCGCGAGCAGCTCAACGTGGCCGAAGTCACCCTGTCCAGCGTACTGGCCAGCAAGCGCATGACCCTGCGCGACCTGACCCGGCTGAAGGTCGGCGACATCCTGCCGATCGACCTGAGCCCGCAGGTGCCGCTGTGCGTGGAGAACATCCCGGTGTTCACCGGTGAGTTCGGCGTCGCCAACGGCATGAACGCCGTAAAGATCACCGCTACCCATCCGCCGGGCACCCGTCCGCGCGTACCCGTCATCCAGGAAGACCCGCAATGAACGATATCGACGCCCTCGAACCGACCCCGGCCCAGTTCAGCAACCTGCAGGCCGATGAAGCGACCGGCCCGGATTTGAACCTGGACGTGATCCTCGATGTGCCGGTGACGCTGTCGCTGGAAGTCGGCCGCGCCCGCCTGCCGATCCGCAACCTGCTGCAGCTCAACCAGGGTTCGGTGGTTGAGCTGGAACGGGGTGCCGGCGAATCGCTGGACGTGTTCGTCAACGGCACGCTGATCGCCCATGGCGAAGTGGTGGTGATCAACGACCGCTTCGGCGTGCGCCTGACCGATGTGGTCAGCCCCAGCGAGCGGATCCGGAGACTGCGTTGAGCCTGCTCGCCACCACTCTGGCCGTCGCCAAGACGGCCCCGCAGATCGGCCAGCATGCGCCGGCCGCACCGAGCCTGTTCGGTGCGGTACTGGCCCTGCTGGCAGTGCTGGCCCTGGTCATCGGCCTGGGCTGGCTGCTCAAGCGCCTGCCCGGCAGCGGCTTCCGCCCGGCCGAGGGCATGAAGCTGGTGGCGAGCCTGAATGTCGGCGCCAAGGAACGCGTGGTGGTGGTCGAGGTCAATGGCCAGCAACTGCTGCTGGGCGTCACCGCCGGTGGCATCAACGCCCTGCACACCCTGCCCGAACCGCTGCCACCGCCTGCGCCGGTACGCGTACCCGACCTGAAGAACCTGCCGAATTTCGCCCAGCTGCTGCAACAGCGGCTGCGCAAGGACCCCTGACATGCGTGTTACCCGTTCCCGTCTTGCCACCCTGCTGCCGTGGCTGAGCCTGATCGCCCTGTGCCTGCTGCCTGCGTTGGCGTTCGCCGCCCCGGGCGCGCCGACCACGCCGCTGCCGGACATCAACGTCGGCAAGATCGGCGGTGCGCCGGTCAGCCTGCCGTTGCAGACACTGCTGTTGATGACGGCGATCACCCTGATCCCGTCGATGCTGCTGGTGCTGACCTCCTTCACCCGCATCATCATCGTGCTGGGCCTGCTGCGGCAGGCGCTGGGCACCGGCCAGACGCCGTCCAACCAGGTCCTGCTGGGCCTGGCCCTGTTCCTCACCGCGATGATCATGCTGCCGACCTGGGACAAGGCCTGGAGCACCGGCATGGCGCCGTACCTCAATGGCGAGATCGACTTCCAGACTGCCTGGACGCTGACCACCACGCCGCTGCGCGCCTTCATGCTGGCGCAGATCCGCGAGACCGACCTGATGACCTTCGCCGGCATCGCCGGTCACGGCACCTACGCCAGCCCTGATGCGATTCCGTTCCCGGTGCTGGTCGCGTCGTTCGTCACCAGCGAACTGAAGACCGCCTTCGAGATCGGCTTCCTGATCTTCATCCCGTTCGTGATCATCGACCTGGTCGTGGCCAGCGTGCTGATGTCGATGGGCATGATGATGCTGTCGCCGATGCTGGTCTCTGCGCCGTTCAAGATCCTGCTGTTCGTGCTGGTCGATGGCTGGGTACTGACCGTCGGCACGCTGGCGGCCAGCTTCAATCCGGCCTGATCCGAAGGTCAGCCGAGCATGGCTCGGCTCTACAGAGGCGACGCCGGGCAGTGCCGGCCGCCGCATTGACCACCGCCGGGCCTGGCCCGACGCTACCGATGGAACCATGATGTCCCCCGAACTTGCCTTGACCGAACTGCGTGGTGGCCTGATTACCGTGCTCTGGGTGGCCGGCCCGCTGCTGCTGACCGTACTGGTGGTCGGCGTGGTGGTGGGCGTGGTGCAGGCGGCGACCCAGCTCAACGAGCCGACCATCGCCTTCGTTGCCAAGGCCGCGGCCCTCACAGCGGTGTTGTTTGCACTGGGCAGCCTGCTGATCGGCCATCTGGTCGAATTCACCACGCTGCTGTTCCAGCGCATCCCGCACCTGATCGGCTAGACGGACGCGCACGCAGATGGACGCCGCCACCCAGATGGCTGCCGATGGCCTGAACGCCTTCGGCATGATCGGCACCGTGCTGTGGACCATGCTGCGCATCGGCGCAGTGGCCATGGCGATGCCGATGATCGGTACCCGCGCGGTGCCCGGCCGGGTGCGGGTGATGCTGGCCGGCACCCTGGCCATCGCGTTGGCGCCGCTGCTGCCGCCGGTACCGGACTGGACTGGCTTCGACGCCGCTACCGTGCTGACCATCGCCCGCGAGCTGGCGATCGGCGTGGCCATCGGTTTCATGCTGCGGCTGGTGTTCGAGGCTGGTGCCATGGCCGGCGAACTGGTCGCCCAGGGCACCGGCCTGGCGTTTGCGCAGATGAGCGACCCGCTGCGCGGCGGCACCTCCGGTGTCATCGGCCAGTGGTTCTATCTGCTGTTCGGCCTGCTGTTCTTCACCGCCAACGGCCACCTGGCGCTGATCTCGCTGGTGGTGGACAGCTACCGCGCCCTGCCCATCGGCGCGCCCCTGCCCGACCCGCACGCCTTCTTCAGCATCGCCCCGACCTTCCTGCTGACCGTGCTGCGTGGCGCGCTGAGCCTGGCCATCCCGCTGACCGTAGCGATGCTGGCGGTCAACCTGGCCTTCGGCGTGCTGGCCCGCGCCGCACCGGCGTTGAATCCGATCCAGCTGGGCCTGCCGGTCTCGCTGCTGCTGGGCCTGTTCCTGCTGACCCTGCTGGTCGGTGAAATGGGGCCGCCGGTGCAGCGCCTGTTCGATGCAGCCTTCCAGGCGGCCGGTGCGGTGACCCGCTGACGTGGTCGTCACGTTCTGCTGCTTGCCGTCCCCCCCGGTGCCCGCGTTAGAGTGAATGCGCAGCGACCGGGGGGACGCTGCAACCGGCGGCTCTGGTCGCCTGCCTTGCGCATGCCCCACCGTAGTTTTTCCGTTGACAGGCAGGTCCGGGAGACTGACGAATGCTGGTAGGCACGTACAACCCATGGCTGGTGGCGACCTCACTGCTGGTTGCAGTGATGGCGTCCTACACCGCACTGGCGATGGCCGGGCGCACCGTCACCGCGCCCGGCAAGGGCGCGACCTGGTGGTGGCGCCTGGGCGGCGGTTTTGCGATGGGGCTGGGCATCTGGTCGATGCACTTCATCGGCATGCTGGCCTTCGACCTGCCCATTCCCTTGGGCTACGACCTGCCCATCACCCTGCTGTCGCTGGCACTGGCAATCGGCTCGTCGGTGTTCGCGCTCTGGCTGGTATCGCTGCGCACCCTGCCCCATCCTCGCCTGGCCGGCGGTGCGCTGCTGATGGGCAGTGGCATCGCCAGCATGCATTACGTGGGTATGGCCGCAATGCGCATGCAACCGGGCATCGACTACCAGCCGGTGTGGCTGCTGCTGTCGCTGCTGGTCGCAGTGGCCGCGTCGTGGACTGCCTTGTACGTGGCCTTCCGCCTGCGCGCACAGCACACCCGCATCGGTGACCGCCTGGCCGCCGCCGGCCTGCTCGGCCTGGCCATCGTCGGCATGCACTACACCGGCATGGCCGCCGCCCGCTTCCCGGAAGGCAGCGTCTGCGGCGCAGCGGTGGGCGATGGCCTGCAGAACAACTGGCTGGCGATGCTGGTGGTGGTGCTGACCGTGGCGATCCTGGCGGTGGTGCTGGTGGTGTCCTGGCTGGACCAGCGGGTGGAGGCGCAACTGTTGCGCCTGCGCAATTCGCTGCTCAGCACCTCCTTGACCGACGCCCAGCAGGAACTGACCCAGGCCGCGCTGCACGACCCGCTCACCCGCCTGCCGAACCGGCTGCTGCTGCAGCGGCGCATCCTGCAGGCCCTGGCCGAGGCCGAACAGGGCGGCAGCCGCTTCGCGGTGATGTTCATGGACCTGGATGGCTTCAAGCAGGTCAACGATGCCTATGGCCACCAGGCCGGCGATGCGCTGCTGGTAGCCGTGGCAGAACGCACCCGCCAGCTGCTGCGGCCGCACGACATGCTGGCACGGCTGGGCGGCGACGAATTCGTGCTGGTGGTGCGCATCGAACAGGACGAGGACCTGCCGACCCTGGCCCGGCGCATCCTGCAGGCGGTGGGCAGCGGCCCGCTGCTGCCGGACCACGAGCTGCAGGTGAGCGCCAGCATCGGCATCGCGATCTGCCCCGACCATGCCGCCAGCGAACGCCAGCTGATGGCCTTCGCCGATGCCGCGATGTACCAGGCCAAGGAGTCGGGCCGCAATGCGTTCGTGCTGTTCGCCGACTGGATGAACGACAGCGCCGAGCAGCAGTTCCGCCTGCTGGCCGACCTGCGCCGCGCGATCGGCAGCGAGCAGCTGTTCCTGCATTACCAGCCGAAGATCCGCGTGGCTACGCAGAAGGTGGCTGGTGCCGAAGCGCTCATCCGCTGGCGTCATCCGGAACAGGGCCTGATTCCGCCGGACCGCTTCATCCGCCTGGCCGAGCGCAGTGGCGCGATCAACGAGATCGGCCGCTGGGCGCTGGACCAGGCCTGCCAGCAGCTGCGCCACTGGCACGATGCCGGCCACGAAGGCTGGACGATGTCGGTGAACCTGTCACCGGTGCAGTTCAGTTCGCCGCACCTGCTGCAGGACGTGCGCGAGGTGATCGAGCGCTACGCGATCGCCCCGCGCAACCTGGTGCTGGAGATCACCGAAAGCACGGTGATGCGCGATACCGATACCAGCCTGCGCCTGCTGCAGAGCTTCTCCGCCCTGGGCGTGGGCATCTCCATCGATGATTTCGGCACCGGCTACTCCAGCCTGCTGTACCTCAAGCGCCTGCCGGCCACCGAAATCAAGATCGACCACGCCTTCGTGCGCGACCTGGAACACAGCGCCGAAGACGTGGTGATCGTGTCGGCCATCGTTGCGCTGGGCCATGCGCTGGACATGGATATCGTGGCCGAGGGCGTGGAGACCGCCGCGCAGCGCGCCTACCTGGAACGGCTGGGCTGCGACTACCTGCAGGGCTTCCTGCTGGGCCGGCCAGTGGACGCGGCCCGCTTCATGCAGCTGCACGACCTGCCGCGGCCACGGGTGGAACTGGCGCAGAGCCCGCAGGCCCGGCCCCCGGGGTAGCGCCGGGCCATGCCCGGCGGATGCAATGATCCAGGCTGCCCGCTCGCCGGGCATGGCCCGGCGCTACCGGTACCTGCTCCGGCAGGCGCCAACTGCGGTTGGCACATGCACCCGTAACGGAACGATTCTTGCACGCACCCCGGCATTCCCTGCTGCAGTGCCTGTGATGTCCGAGAACGAATCCGCCGGCGAAAAAACCGAACAACCGACCGAAAAACGCCTGCGCGACGCCCGCGAACAGGGCAACCTGCCGCGCTCGCGTGAACTGGGCACGGCCGCCGTGTTCGGCGCCGGGGTGATCGCGGTGATGGCCATGAGCGGCTCGATGGCCAGCGGCGCCAGCGCCTGGATGCGCCATGCGCTCAGCCCCGAACAGAGCCTGCGCCAGCACCCGAAGGCGCTGTTCGGCCACTTCGGCGACCTGCTGCTGCAGCTGATGTGGGTGATCGCCCCGCTGGTGCTGGTCTGCCTGCTGGCCAGTTTCCTGGCGCCGGTGGTGATGGGCGGCCTGCGCTGGTCGGCCAAGGCGATGATGCCCGACATCAACCGCATGAACCCGATGAGCGGGCTCAAGCGCCTGTACGGCCCCGAAGCCATCGCCGAGTTCATCAAGTCGCTGCTGCGGGTGGCCTTCGTCGGCGTCGCCGCCGGCATGGTCGTATGGACCAGCTTCAACACCCTGCGCGGGCTGATCCACCAGCCGCTGGAAACGGCCATCGGCGACGGCCTGGGCTTCACCCTGCGGCTGCTGCTGGCCACCGCCGGGGCGATGCTGGTGCTGGCCGCCATCGACGCGCCGTACCAGCGCTGGAACTGGATGCGCAAGCTGAAGATGACCCGCGAGGAGCTGCGCCGGGAGATGAAGGAAAGCGAAGGCAGCCCGGAAGTGAAGGGCCGCATCCGCCAGCTGCAGCAGCAGATGGCCAACCGCCGGATGATGGAGGCGGTCCCCACTGCCGACGTGGTGGTGGTCAACCCCACCCACTACGCGGTGGCCCTGAAGTACGAAGGCGGGGCCATGAATGCCCCCACCGTGGTCGCCCTGGGCGTGGATGAAACCGCCCTGCGCATCCGTGAAGTGGCCGACGGCAACAAGGTCGCCATCGTCTCTGCCCCGCCTTTGGCACGCGCCTTGTATCGGGAAGGCCAACTCGGCAAGGAAATCCCCGTGAGACTGTATTCAGCCGTCGCCCAGGTCCTCTCTTACGTCTACCAGCTGCGCAGCTGGCGGACCGGCCCGATGCCGTCCACGCCGCACATCCAGGTTGATGAGTTCGGCAACGGGGGCCGTCCATGAGCGCCCAGGCATCCAGCTTCAATACCCGCCGCGCGCTTGAAATGATCCGCCAGGGCCTTGGCGCGCCGCTGATCGTGCTCGCCCTGCTGGCCATGGTCGTGGTGCCGCTGGCCGCGCCGGTGCTCGATGCGCTGTTCACCTTCAACATCGCCATCTCGCTGATGGTGCTGCTGGCGGTGGTCTACGTGAAGCGCCCGCTGGACTTCACCATCTTCCCGATCGTGCTGCTGATCACCACCATGCTGCGGCTGGCGCTGAACGTGGCCTCCACCCGCGTGATCCTGCTCAACGGCCAGAACGGCCACGAAGCGGCCGGCAAGGTGATCGCCGCATTCGGCGAGTTCGTGATCGGCGGCAACTACGCCGTCGGCATCGTGGTGTTCGCGATCCTGACCATCATCAATTTCGTGGTCATCACCAAGGGCGCCGGCCGCGTCTCGGAAGTGACCGCGCGCTTCATCCTCGACGCCATGCCCGGCAAGCAGATGGCGATCGACGCCGACCTCAACGCCGGTTTGCTGACGCGCGAGGAAGCCAAGCTGCGCCGCGAGGAAGTACGCGAGGAAGCCGACTTCTACGGTGCGATGGACGGTGCCAGCAAGTTCATCCGCGGCGACGCGATCGCCGGCATCCTGATCCTGTTCATCAACATGCTGGGCGGCCTGGCCGTGGGCGTGCTGCAGCATGGCATGCCGTTCGGCGATGCCGCCGCCACCTATACGCTGCTGTCGATCGGTGACGGCCTGGTGGCGCAGCTGCCGGCGCTGCTGGTCTCCAGCGCGGTGGCGATGCTGGTTACCCGTGCCTCGCGCTCGCAGGACATGGCGCAGGCGATGACCGGCCAGGTGTTTGGCCAGTACCGTGCGCTGGCCATCACCGCCGGCATCCTCGGCGTGGTCGGCCTGGTGCCGGGCATGCCCAACGTCGCTTTCCTGACGCTGGCGGCCATCCTCGGCTTCATCGCCTGGAAGGTGTACCGCAAGGGCCTGGTGCCGGCGCAGGCCGACACCGCTGCAGGCGACACCAACGCACTGAACGCGCTGGGCCGCCCCGCGGCCCCCGCACCCACCGCGGAACTGAGCTGGGACGAGCTGCGCCCGGTCGATCCGCTGGGCCTGGAAGTGGGCTATCGATTGATTTCGCTGGTGGACAGCAACCAGGGCGGCGAGCTGATGCCGCGCATCAAGGGCGTGCGCCGCAAGCTGACCCAGGACGTCGGCTTCCTGATTCCCTCGGTCCACATCCGCGACAACCTGGAACTGCCGGCCAACGGCTACCGGGTACTGGTGCATGGCGTGCCGGTGGCCACTGCCGAGATCCATCCCGACCGCGAACTGGCGCTGGACCCGGGCAGTGCCCTCGGTCCGCTGGAAGGCATCGCCGGCAAGGACCCGGCCTTCGGACTGGACGCGACCTGGATCCAGCCACACCAGCGCGCCCAGGCCGAAACCCTGGGCTATACCGTGGTCGACCCGGCCACGGTGGTGGCCACCCACCTTTCGCACCTGATCCGCGAGCACGCACCGGAACTGCTCGGCCACGAGGAAGTGCAGCACCTGCTGGCCAACCTGGCCAAGAGCGCGCCCAAGCTCGTCGAAGATCTGACGCCGAAGGCGCTGCCGCTGTCGGCGGTGGTGCGCGTGCTGCAGAACCTGCTGGTCGAGCGCATTCCGATCCGCCAGCTGCGCAAGATCGCCGAAGCACTGGTCGAACACGCCCCGCACAGCCAGGACCCGGCCACGCTGACCGCCGCCGTGCGCACCGCACTGGGCCGCTTCATCGTGCAGGAGATCGCCGGAATGTCGGCGGAGCTGCCGGTGTTCACCCTCAACCCGCAATTGGAACGTGTCTTGCAGGAGTCCACGCAGGGCAACGGCGCCGCGCTGGAACCCGGACTCGCTGAGCGACTGCACCAGAGCCTGGCCGAATGTGTCAGCAAGCAGGAAGCCCGCAACGAGCCCGCGGTCGTGCTGGTACCAGGCCCGGTGCGTGCCGCGCTGGCCCGCCTGGTCCGCCACAGCGTTCCGTCGCTGTCGGTCCTGGCCTACAGCGAGGTGCCGGAGGACAAGCGCCTGAAGCTGGTCGGAACGATCAGCTGACGCCGCCCTGCAACGCGCCAGAAAACAGACACCACTTTCAAACACCCGCAACAGACAGATTCCAAGGGGAACCCGAACCGTGCAGACCACCGACCATCCGCGTTCTCCGACCGCCACTCCGCCGACTTCGTCCCGTGACCACAGCATGAAAATCAAACGATTCGTCGCCGCCGACATGCGCTCGGCCATGAACCTGGTGCGCAAGGAACATGGTCCTGATGCCGTGATCCTGTCCAACCGCCGGATCGAGGAAGGCATCGAGATCGTGGCCGCCGCCAACTACGATGAGAGCGCCGTGCAGCGCGCCCTGGAAGCGTCGCGCCGCGACGTGGCACCGCCGCCCGCGCCGAAGCCGCGCAGCGCCGCCGACGCAGTGATCGCCGCGGTCACCCGCCGTCGCAGCGGCGCCCCGGCACCGGAGCCGGTGGCCGCCACCACCTCGGCCGTCGCCGCCCTCGCCCGCGCCGCCGTCGGCGCTACCGGCCGCACGCTGGACAGCGCCGACGAGATCGTGCCGACGCGTGGCAGCACCGGCTTCGCCGCCACCCTGGCGCGCGCCGCCGTCAATGAATCGACGCTGCCGGAACAGATCTTCGCCCCGTTCGCCGACGCCATCGTGGCGCCCTCACCCTCGCCTGCGGCAGCCGCGCCGGTGAACCGCGCCCGCTTCCAGATCGACCCGCCGCTGGAAGACAGCGCGCAGATGCCGGCAGTGACGCCGCCGCCGTTGCCGGTTGCCCTCCAGGCCACCACGGCACCCGAAGACGAAGCCTCACGCGCGCAGGTTGCCGTGCAGCCGACCGAGGCTGCACCGGCACCGATGCCGGCGCTGGCGCCAGCACCCGCGCTGACCCTGGTCGCCGATGACGCCGAGATCCGCCACCTGCGCCAGGAAGTGGCCGGCATGCGCCAGGTGATCGAGCGCGAGATGAACCGCTTCACCGACGAGCGCCTGCGCGGCAGCCCGGTGCGTGCCACCGCGCTGGACCTGATGGACGAGTACGGCTTCGATGCCGGCATCGCCCGCGACGTGGCCATGCAGATCCCGCTGGAAACCGAAGCGCATCGCGGTCGCGGCCTGATGCTGGGGCTGATCTCGCGCAAGCTGCCGATCGCCCCGGTCGATCCGATGGAGGAAGGCGGCGTGATCGCCCTGGTCGGCCCGACCGGCGCCGGCAAGACCACCACCATCGCCAAGCTGGCCTCGCGCTTCGCCGAAGCCCATGCCGCCCGCGACGTCGCCCTGGTCACCACCGATACGATGCGCATCGGCGCCCGCGAACAGCTGTACGGCTACGGCCGCCAGCTCGGCATCGCCGTGCACGAGGCCAACAGCGGCACCGACCTGGACCAGCTGCTGGAACGCCTGAAGGATTACAAGCTGGTGCTGATCGACACCGCCGGCCTGGGCCCGCGCGACCGTGCGCTGGCCGCCCAGCTGCAGTGGCTGCGCGCCGCCCGCCAGGTCCGCACCCTGCTGGTACTGCCGGCCAACACCAGCTTCGGCGACATGGACGAGGTGGTCCGCCGCTTCGGCGCGGCCAACCTGCAGGGCCTGGTGCTGAGCAAGCTGGACGAGACCGGCCGCTTCGGCAACGCCCTGTCGGTGGCGGTGGACCACAAGCTGCCGATCACCTGGGTGACCGATGGCCAGGACGTCCCGGACGACCTGCACCGGGCCAGTGCGGCCAATCTTGTACTTCGCCTTGAAGATTTGCGCCGCGCGGCCGATATGCCCTGCAACCCGGAGTTGAACCATGCCGTCGCGTGAGTACGCCAAGCTGACCACCACCTTCCCGCTGACGGCGACCCGCAGCGAGCCGCTCGGCCCTGTGCGCACGATTGCCGTGACCGGCGGCAAGGGCGGCGTCGGCAAGACCAACGTATCGGCCAACCTGGCCGTGGCGCTTGCGGGAATGGGCAAACGCACCCTGTTGCTGGACGCCGACCTGGGCCTGGCCAACATCGACGTGATCCTGGGCCTGAGCCCCACCAACACCCTGGCCGACCTAGTCGCTGGTCGCTGCAGCCTGGATGACGTGATCATCGAAGGCCCGAACGGCGTGCTGGTGGTACCGGCTGCGTCCGGCCGCCGGCACATGGCCGAGCTGGCCCCGGCCGAGCATGTCGGCCTGGTCAACGTGTTCTCCGAACTGGAGCGCGAGCTGGACATCATGGTGGTGGACACCGCCGCCGGCATCACCGATGGCGTGCTGACCTTCTGCCAGGCCGCGCAGGACACCGTGGTGGTGGTCTGTGATGAACCGGCCTCGATCACCGACGCCTATGCGCTGATCAAGGTGCTGTCGCGCGAACGTGGCGTGGACCGCATCCAGGTGGTGGCCAACATGGTGCGCGACCCCAACGAAGGCCGCGTGCTGTACGAGAAGCTGACCCGCGTCTGCGAGAAATTCCTCGCCGACGTCTCGCTGAACTACCTGGGCTGCGTGCCGCAGGACGACTGGCTGCGCCTGTCGGTGCAGCGCCAGCAGCCGGTGGTGAAGGCCTATCCGTCCAGCCCGTCGGCACTGGCGATCACCGAGATCGCCCGCCGCACCGCCCGCTGGCAGGCACCGACCGAGCCGCGCGGTGGCGTCGAGTTCTTCCTCGAACGCATCATCAAGCAGCGTGGGGTGGCAGCATGAAAGGCGCCGCCCAGTACAGAGAGGTCCAGCGCACGGCGGCCAACGAGGTCATCGCCCAGCACTCGGACCTGGTGCGGCGCATCGCCCACCATCTGGCCGCACGCCTGCCGGCCAGCGTTGAGGTGGACGACCTGATCCAGGCCGGCATGATGGGCCTGATCGAAGCCTCGCGCAGCTACGACGCCGACCAGGGTGCCTCGTTCGAGACCTACGCTTCGATCCGCATCCGCGGTTCGATGATCGATGAGATCCGTCGTGGCGACTGGGTACCGCGTTCGGTGCACCGCCGTGCACGTGACGCTGCGGCCACCATCCGCCGCCTGGAGCAGAGCACCGGCCGCGCCGCCAGTGCCACCGAGGTGGCCGCCGCGATGGAGATGCCGCTGCCCGAGTACCTGCGCCTGATGGAGGACGCCTCGCGCGGCCAGGTACTGAGCCTGGAGTCGCGCATTGAAGACCAGGGCGAGCTGGACACCGTCGCCCAGGGCGGCCCGACCCCGCAGCAGGTACTGGAACGTGGCGAGTTCGGCCGCGAGCTGGGCAATGCCATCGGCCACCTGCCCGAGCGCGAACAGCTGGTGCTGTCGCTCTACTACGAGCAGGAACTGAACCTGAAAGAGATCGGCGCAGTGCTCGGCGTGAGCGAGTCGCGGGTCTGCCAGATCCACGGCCAGGCGGTCCTGCGCCTGCGTGGCCGACTGAAGATTTTCGAGGCGGCCGACGCCGGCCTCGAGAGCTGATCAACAAAGGAACTCTGCTTTGAACAAGAACATGCGCATCCTGATCGTCGACGATTTCTCGACCATGCGTCGTATCGTCAAGAACCTGCTGGGCGATCTGGGCTTCACCAATACCGCCGAAGCCGAGGACGGGCATGCCGCGCTGTCGCTGCTGCAGAGCCAGCCGTTCGACTTCGTGGTCACCGACTGGAACATGCCGGTGATGACCGGCATCGAACTGCTCAAGGCCATCCGTGCCGATGCCAAGCTGAAGACCCTGCCGGTGCTGATGGTGACTGCCGAAGCCAAGCGCGAGCAGATCATCGAAGCGGCGCAGAACGGCGTGAACGGTTACATCATCAAGCCGTTCACCGCACAGACGCTGGAAGAGAAGCTCGGCAAGATCTTCGAACGCCTGGCGGCCAGCGCTTGATGGATACCACGGTCGACAAGAGCGCCCTCGCCCTGCGCCTGCAGGAAGCCCTGGATGCACTGGAATCCGGCGACGAGGCGGCATGGCGCCAGCGCATCGACGGCCTGGTCGCGCTGCGCACCCAGCCGATGATGAGCGGCCTTTCGCGGCTGGCCCGCGAGCTGGGCCAGGCGCTGGGCGAACTGCCGACCGTGCCCGATGAAGCCGGCGAGCTGGACGATGCCTGCGCGCGCCTGGACCACGTGGTGGCGATGACCGAACAGGCCACCCACCGCACCCTGGACCTGGCCGAAGAGTGCCGCAGCCTGACCGAACAGCTGCGCGCCGACGGCCTGCAGCCGGGCCAGGACGTGCAGCTCGACCGCATCCGCCACAACCTCACCGAGATCGCCCTGACCCAGAGCTACCAGGACCTGACCGGGCAGATCATCCGTCGCGTGGTGGGCATCGTCCGCCGCGTGCACGAAGGCTTCGGCGCGCTCGGTCTGCCGCCGGAACAGCATCGCACCGATCCGGAACTGGCTGGGCCGGCACTGAAGGGACTGGACCGCCATGCGGTCTCGCAGAACGACGCCGACGACCTGTTGTCGGATCTGGGGCTGTAACCATGGGCGCAGTAGCCGACGACATCACTGCCGATTTCATCATCGAGGCCCAGGAGATCCTGGATCGCCTCGGCGAACAGCTGGTGTCGCTGGAACAGGCACCGCAGGACAATGAACAGCTCAACGCGGTGTTCCGTGGCTACCACACGCTGAAGGGCGGCGCAGGTTTCCTCGGCATCACCGCAATGGTCGAGCTGTGCCACGCCGCCGAGGAAGCGCTGGGCGCCGCACGCGCCGGCCAGGCCGTCCTGCAGGCGCATCACTTCGATGCCGCCCAGCAGTCACTGGACTACCTGCAATCGATGCTTGACGCGGTGTCTTCGGGCACCGAGCCGGGCTTTGCGCCGCCCGAACTGGTCGCCCAGTTCGACGTGCATGGCGGCGGCGCGGCCGCGCCTTCGGCCGCGACGCCGGGTGCGGGCGGTGGCGACCTGATCACCGACGACGAATTCGAGGCCCTGCTCGACCAGCTGCATGGCGGCAAGGCGCCGACAACCGTGGCGGCGGCGAAGAAGGCCGACGACATGATCAGCGAGGACGAGTTCGAGGCATTGCTCGACCAGCTGCATGGCGGCGCCGCCCCGGGCAGCAACACCACCGCAGCGGCTGTTGCGGTACCGGCACCGCGACCGGCGCCCACGCCGGCCCCGCCCGCTGCCAAGCCCGCACCCAACAAGCCTGTCGCCGAAGCCGAACACACCGTGCGCGTGGACACCAAGCGCCTGGACGCCATCGTCAACCTGATCGGCGAACTGGTGCTGTCACGAAACCGGTTGAAGACGCTGCGCGCGCGCCTGCGCGATGAAGAGCTGGACCGCGCCGTGTCCACGCTGGATATCGCCACCGCGCGCCTGCAGTCGGCGGTGATGCGCACCCGCATGCAGCCGGTCGGCAAGGTGTTCTCGCGCTTCCCGAAGGTGGCGCGCGACGTTGCGCGTTCGCTGAAGAAGGAAGTGGACCTGGAACTGATCGGCGCCGAAACCGAGCTCGACCGCAACCTGGTCGAAGCGTTGGCCGACCCGCTGGTGCACCTGGTCCGCAACGCCATCGACCATGGCGTGGAAATGCCTGACCTGCGCGAAGCGCAGGGCAAGCCGCGGATGGGCCACGTGCGCCTGTCGGCACAGCAGGAAGGCGACTACGTCAGCATCGAAGTGCAGGACGATGGCGCCGGCATCGATCCGGAAAAGCTGCGCGCCAAGGCGCGCGAGAAGGGCCTGATCGATCCGGAAGCCGCCGCTCGCCTGAGCAGCGAGGAATGCCTGCACCTGGTGTTCCTGCCAGGGTTCTCGACCAAGCAGCAGGTCACCGACATTTCCGGCCGCGGCGTCGGCATGGACGTGGTGCAGTCGCGCATCCGTGAGCTGAGCGGGCAGATCCAGATCCAGTCGGAACTGGGCCGCGGCAGTCGTTTCATGATCCGCGTACCGCTGACCCTGGCGATCCTGCCGACCCTGCTGGTGCAGGCCGGCGAAGACGTCTACGCACTGCCACTGGCCCGTGTGATGGAAGTGCTGCATGCGCCGCGCACCTCGTTGGGCTGGTTCGACGGCCGCGCCGTGCTCGACCGCCGCTCGCACACGCTGGCGCTGGTCGACCTGCGGCAATGGCTGGATGTGACGCCGGCCACCTCGCCCCTGCTGACCATCGTCGTGCTGCAGGCCGGTGAAGCACGCTTCGGGCTGGTGGTGGACCAGGTGCGCGGGCGTGAGGAAGTGGTCATCAAGCCACTGCCCAAGGCCCTGCGCGGCCTGCGTGGTTATGCCGGTGCAACCCTGATCGGCGATGGTCGCATGGCGCTGATCCTGGACGTGGACGGGCTGCGCTGAAGCCCGCCGGGCATGGCCCGGCGCTACCGGAAACGTCCCCGCAGGGTAGCGCCGGGCCATGCCCTGCAACCCGAAAACTGTGACTACCGTCTGTACACGACCTACCGGTGTCTCAAGTCCCATTCATACAAGCCGATACCGGACCCATGGATAGACTCAGCCTCATTGGACTTTTCCTCGCCCTGGCCTCGCTGGTCGGTGGCAGCATCCTCAAGGGCGCCGGCCTGGCGTCGTTGTGGTCGCCTGCGGCGTTCGTGATCGTCATCGTCGGCACCATCGCCGCCATCCTGCTGCACACCTCGCCAGCGGTGTTCAAGCACGCCTTCAAGATCGTGCGCTGGGTCGTGCGGCCGCCGCACAGCGACCGTCGCGAACTGATCCAGCAGATCGTGGAATGGAGCAACATCGCCCGCCGCCAGGGCCTGCTCGGCCTGGAATCGCAGGTGGAAGCGCAGCAGGACCCGTTCCTGCGCAAGGGCCTGCAGCTGCTGGTGGACGGCGTTGAACCCGAATCGATCCGGCACATGCTGGAGATCGAACTGGGCAGCCAGGAGCACCAGGACCAGGCCGCCGCCAAGGTGTTTGAAAGCATGGGCATCTATGCACCCACGCTGGGCATCATCGGCGCCGTGCTCGGCCTGATCGCGGTAATGAAGAACCTCGCCGACCCGAGCAAGCTCGGCCACGGCATCGCCGCCGCGTTCACCGCCACCATCTACGGCATCGCCTCGGCCAACCTGCTGTTCCTGCCCATCGCCGCCAAGCTGAAGGGCGTCATCGCCCATTCCAGCCGCGACCGCGAAATGGTCATCGAAGGCCTGATCTCGATTGCCCAGGGCGAGAACCCGCGCAACATCGAAACCAACCTCTCCGGCTTCCTGCACTGACATGGCCCGCCGCAAGCACCACGAAGAGCACGCCAATCACGAGGCATGGGCCATCCCCTATGCCGACCTGATGACGCTGCTGCTCGCCTTCTTCGTGGTCATGTACGCGATCTCCTCGGTCAACGAGGGCAAGTACCGGATCATGGCCGACGCCCTCACCGATGCCTTCGGTGGCGCGCCGCGCACCATCAATCCGGTGCAGGTGGGCAACAAGCAGGTGCAGGGCGGCGGCTGGGACAGCCCGTCGGTGATCAAGTCCGGCACCACGATCGGGCCGTCCGCTCCCGCGCCCTCGCACGACCCCACCCTGCTGCCGGCGATGGCCTCGCAGATGCGCATGCCGGTGTCGGTGCACAACCAGGAACAGATCGCGCGTGCCGAGCGCCAGCTCAACAGCATCGCCGACCGCCTGACCGCCGCGCTGGCGCCACTGATCGACCGCGGCATGATCAGCGTGCGCCGCACCGAGCTGTGGATCGAAGTGGAGATCAACAGCGACATCCTGTTCCCAACCGGCTCGGCGGCGCTGGACGTGCATGCGCGCGACACCCTGGCCAGCCTGGCCGGCGTGCTGCGCGACGTGCCCAACAGCGTTCGCGTGGAAGGACACACCGACAACGTGCCGATCGCCACCGCCACCTTCCCGTCCAACTGGGAACTGTCGGCCGGGCGCGCGGCCAGCGTGGTGCATCTGTTTGCCGACCAGGGGCTGCAACCATCGCGGCTGGCGATGGTCGGCTACGGCCAGTTCCGCCCCCGCGAAGACAACGACAGCGCACAGGGCCGCAATCGCAACCGGCGGGTGATGGTCATCATCCTGGCCGACACCAGTCATTCGGTGGACCCGCTCGGCGAACGCCTGAATGCCGCCACCGGCACTGCCCGCGGCGCCAGCGAACAGGCCACCGCAGCACCGGCCACCACCCCCACTTCCCCCATCGCACCGGTGCAGTTGCCACCGGTGCCGGCTGGCAGCCGTGTCGGCGCCGCCGTTCCCCCGGCAATGAAGGAGTAATCCGATGCGCATCTGGGCAGTCGCCAACCAGAAGGGCGGAGTCGGCAAGACCACCACCACCCTCGCCCTCGGTCGCGGCCTGGCCGCGCTCGGCCACCGCGTGCTGCTGATCGATCTCGATCCGCATGCGTCGCTGACCCGCGCCTTCGGCGTGCCGATCGAGCCGGCACCGGCCGGCGTGCTGGAACTGTTCGGCGCACCGCCGGGCGAGCTGTCCACGCTCAGCCATGCCAGCAACATCGGTGGACTCGATTACGTGTGCGCGCAGGCCTCGCTGGCCACGCTGGAACGACGCAGCGCCAACCAGCCCGGCCTCGGTCTGGCCCTGCAGAACGCGCTTGCCCGTCACCAGGGCCAGCACGACTACATCCTGCTGGACTGCGCACCGACCCTGGGCCTGCTGATGATCAACGCACTGGCCGCGGCCGATCGGCTGATCATTCCCACCCAGGCCGAGCCGTTGGCCCTGCACGGCCTGGATGGCATGGTCCGCACTGGCGAGATGGTCGAGCGTTCGCGCCGCCGCCCGCTGCCGATCTCGATCCTGCCAACGCTGTTCGACCGCCGCACCCGCACCGGCAATGAATCGCTGCGCGCCATGCAGGACCGCCACGCGAGCCGCGTCTGGGAAGACGCGATTCCGATCGACACTCGCATCAGCAACGCGGCCGGCCTGACCCTGCCGAGCATCGGCGAGGACTACCCGGGACGCGGCCTGGCGGCCTATCGACGCGCGTTGAACTGGATCCTCGGTGAGGACGCACGTGCCCTGGAGCAGGCGGCATGAACACCACTGGCATGCTGGACGACTATCTGGACGAACTGCTCGGCGACATTGCCGTCGCACCGGTCGCCACTGATGCCGCGCCACGCCCGACGAGCGCAGCGGCCGACGGCGAGCGCGAGCCGACCTGGGATGATCTGCCGGCCGAAGTGGTCTACGAAACCGACGCCGTCGCAGTGGCTCCGGCCAACGACGATGCTTCGCTCGAAGCCGCCTTCGACGCCGTTGCCTTGCCTGCAGCCGATACCGGGCGCGAGCCGACCTGGGACGATCTGCCGGCCGAAGTGATCTACGAAACCGACACCGTCGCAACCGCTCCGGCCAATGATGATGCGGCGCTGGAAGCCGCCTTCGACGCCGTTGCCACGCCTGCGGCCGATACCGGGCGCGAGCCGACCTGGGACGATCTGCCGGCGGAAGTGATCTACGAAACCGACGCCGTCGCAACCGCTCCGGCCAATGATGATGCGGCGCTGGAAGCCGCCTTCGACGCTGCTGCCGCACCTGCCGCCGACGCTGACCGCGAGCCCACCTGGGACGACCTGCCGGCCGAGGTCGTCCATGAAACCGCGCCCGTGGCCACTGCCGCTGTCGCACCGCCCGCGCCGGAACCCACCTGGGATGACCTGCCGGACGAAGTGATCTACGAAACCGACGCCGCCGACAGCCTGGCGCACACCGACAGCCCCGGATTGCAGGCCGCCTTCGAAGCCGCCGCCGACGGCGAGGTGGTTGCTGCCATCGCTGCGCCGGCCGTTGCCAAGGCCGCCGCGCGCCCCGCACCAGCACCGATGCCATCGATGACCCGCGCCGCTGTCGCACCGCCGCCGCAGTTCGCGGTGGACACCCCCTCCAGCAACCGCCCCGGTTCCTGGCAGGAGCTGCAGGCCCAGGCGCATCAGCCCGCCAGCAGCCCGCATCCGCAGAACCGCCGCGCCGGCGAACGCACGTCGCGTTGGCTGCGCCTGCGCTGTGGCACCCAGGCCTACGCGCTGGAACTGCTGAAGGTGCAGGAAGTGGTGCTGCCGGTGCCGTTGCTGCCATTGCGCGGCACTGCCCCGGAAATGCTCGGCATCATGAACCTGCGTGGCCAGGTGGTGCCGGTGATGGATCTCGGCCTGCACCTGGGTGCAGCCTCCGCCGAGGATGACGCGCAGACCCGCATCGTCGTGCTTGAAGAGAACGGCGAGACCCTGGGCCTGCGTGTGTCGGCCGTGGAGGACGTCGCCAACCTGACCGACTCGCAGATCGAACCACCCGATACCGCCCGCATCTGCCAGATCTCCAATGAACTGTTCCGTGGCGTGGCCCGCATCAGCCAGCGGCCGATGATCCTGCTCGACGCCACGCAGCTGCTGGGGTGAATCCGTGCTCTGAATCGGCGCTTCGCGCCGATACCCCTAAAGAACCGCCCCACGGTGCCGTTATGAATGCTGGAACCGTTTGTCCGGAGCAACGATGAGCACTGTCGAACTGGGTGAGGATCTCGGCATCGAGAGCAGCACCGAGCTCAAGAACCGCCTTTCGCCCTTGGTGGCGGAAGCAGGCGAGCTGACCCTGGATGCAAGCCAGGTCGGCCGCATCCACACCGCCAGCATGCAGGTGCTGTGCGCCTTCGTGCAGGCCCGCCGCGAGGCAGGCCTGGGCACCGGCTTCCACGGTTGCACTGCAACCTTCCGTGACGCTGCACGCCTGTTGGGCGTCACCCAGGCCCTAGGCCTGGACGTACCCCATGACAACCTGAAATCTGTGGAGAACGCTGCATGAGCGCACGTATCTTGGTGGTGGACGATTCGGCGTCGATGCGCCAGATGGTTTCCTTCGCCCTCACCTCGGCCGGTTTTGCCGTCGAAGAAGCTGAAGACGGCGCGGTCGCGCTCGGACGTGCCAAGGGCCAGCGCTTCAATGCGGTGGTCACCGACGTCAACATGCCGAACATGGACGGCATCGCGCTGATCCGCGAGCTGCGCCAGCTGCCGGACTACAAGTTCACGCCGATGCTGATGCTGACCACCGAGTCGGCAGCGGACAAGAAGTCCGAAGGCAAGGCCGCCGGTGCCACCGGCTGGCTGGTCAAGCCGTTCAATCCCGAACAGCTGGTCGCCACCGTGCAGAAAGTGCTGGGCTGATCGCCCCGCACTGCTCCCCCTCTTCGCTTCCGGATCGCCACTGCCATGAGCATGGACCTGCAACGCTTCCACGCCACCTTCTTCGAGGAGAGCCGCGAAGGCCTCGACGCCATGGAGGCTGGCCTGCTGGCCCTGGAATCGGGACAACAGGACCCGGAGATCATCAACTCGGTGTTCCGTGCCGCCCACTCCATCAAGGGGGGCGCAGGCACGTTCGGCTTCGATGCCATCGCCGGGCTGACCCACGTGCTGGAAACGCTGCTCGATGAGCTGCGGGCCGGCAAGCGCGCACTGGAAGGCAACGCCGTCGATGCGATGCTGTCGTCGGTGGACGTACTGCGCGCCCTGTTGCGCGAGGCCGAGCACGGCCAGCCCGCCGATCCTGCAGCGGTTGCTGCGGTGAAGGCGCGCCTGGAAGCGGTGCTGTCCGGCCAGGCACCCGCCGCCGCTGCACCCGCTGCCGCCAGCAAGGTGGACGACACGCCGGAAGCCTGGCAGATCGGCTTCACCCCGGCGCCGTCACTGTTCATGAGTGGCAACGACCCGTTGCGCATCATCCGCGAACTGGAACACCTGGGTTCGCTGCAGGTGGCCGCGCGCATGGATCGCCTGCCCGGCTTCGCCCAGCTCGACCCGCTTGAAGCCCACCTGGCGTGGGACCTGGGCCTGGTCGGCAAGGTGCCGCGCAGCAAGATCGAAGACACCTTCGCCTGGGTGCTGGACGACTGCGAACTGGACATCCGTCCGGCCGCACCGCCAAGCCTGGCCACGCAGGCACCGGCTGCCGCGCCGGTCGCTGCGCCTGCGCCCGCCGCTGCCGCACCGACGGCCAGCACCGGGGCCAGCCAGGAAGCAGAAACCTCCATCCGTGTCAGCGTCGACAAGGTCGATGCACTGATCAACCTGGTCGGCGAACTGGTCATCACCCAGGCCATGCTCAAGCAGGTCTCGCACGCGCTGGACCCGGTGCATGCCGAGAGCCTGTTCGCCGGCCTGGACCTGCTTGAACGCAATACCCGTGACCTGCAGGAGGCTGTGATCGGCGTGCGCATGCTGCCGGTCGACGCAGTGTTCCGCCGCTTCCCGCGCCTGGTCCGCGACCTGTCCGGCCGCCTGGGCAAGCACGTGCGCCTGCGCACCATCGGCGAAGGCACCGAGCTGGACAAGGGCCTGATCGAGAAGATCGCCGATCCGCTGGTGCATCTGGTCCGCAATTCCATCGACCACGGCCTGGAAATGCCGGACGTGCGTCGCGATGCCGGCAAGGACGAGACCGGCACGATCACCCTGGCGGCCTCGCACCAGGGCGGTCATATCGTCATCGAAGTCAGCGACGACGGCCGCGGCCTGAACCGCGAGAAGATCCTGGCCAAGGCGCAGGAACGCGGCCTGGCCGTACCGGACAACCCCACCGACTCGCAGGTCTGGGACCTGATCTTCCAGCCCGGCTTCTCCACCGCCGATGCGGTCACCGACCTGTCCGGTCGTGGCGTGGGCATGGACGTGGTCCGCCGCAACATCCAGGCGCTCGGTGGCGAGGTGCAGATTGAAAGCGGCCTCGGCACCGGCACCCGTACGCTGATCCGGCTGCCGTTGACCTTGGCCATCCTCGACGGCATGACCGTGGCGGTGGCCGGCGAAACCCTGATCCTGCCGCTGGCCTACGTGCTTGAAGCACTGCAGCCGCAGCCTGACGACATCCGCAGCATGGCCGGCGAAGGCCGCGTGCTGCGCGTGCGTGGCGAATACCTGCCGATCCTGTCGCTGAGCGAGTACTACGGCTATGGCCAGCGTGCACCCGGCAGTGAATCGCTGGTGGTGGTGGTTGAAGGCGATGGCCAGAAGATCGCGCTGGAAGTGGACGAACTGGTCGGCCAGCAGCAGGTCGTGGTGAAGAACATCGAGAACAACTACCGCCGTATCGGCGGGGTCTCCGGTGCCACCATCCTCGGCGATGGCCGCGTCGCCCTGATCGTCGACATTGGCGGCCTGGTGCGTTCGCTGCGGGTGCCGCAGGCCGCCTGAGCTGCGCTACACGTTGTACCTGACCGCCGTCCTCCGGGGCGGCGGTTTTCGTTTGCGCGCGGGCGCAGGCAGCAATCGTACCCACGCGCAACGCGGCGGCGCCCGCAACTGTGAACTCCGTCGTCCTGCGTCGTGAACCTGATCGGGCGCATGGTTTCGCCTGAAACCACGCCGCCACGGCGAAAGCCCCGCCACTGCTTGCTTTCCGTTGGTTTCCCCCTACGCCAGCGAATGTGACATCGGTCCATAAAGTACGGCGCAGCTGCGCCGCTATCTCGGGTTGACGGCAGTCACCGATCCTTCACCCGGCACCACCGTTCCCTCCTGCAACGACCTTTTGCCCGCGGCGCCGCCGCCGGTATTCTGCCCACCTTGGAGCACCCTGCATGAAGTGGTTCCACGATCTGCCCATCGCCCGCAAGCTGGCTGTGGGATTCACCCTGACCACCCTGATGACCGTCGTGCTGGGTGCGTTCGCCCTGGTCCGCCTGTCCGAAGCCAACGCCAAGCTGACCTCGATGGCGACCAACGACATTCCATCGGTGCAGTACCTCGGTGAAGTGCGCTCGCAGCTGGGTGAGTTCCGCACCTATGAACTGGCCCAGATCAGCATGCTGGACCAGCCGGAGAAAGTGGCCGACTACAACAAGCGCATGAACGACACCGCTGCAGTGGTGCGCGAGCAGCTGGCGGCCTATGCCAAGCTGCCGTCCGGCGACAAGGAGCGCACGCTGTACCAGGCCGTGCAGGCCGACGTCGATGGCTACTTCGCCGCCAATACCAAGCTGCGCGAAGCGGCCACCGCCGGTGATGGCGAAGCGGCCCGGCAGATTTCCGATGAGCAGTCGCGCCCTCTGCGCCGCAAAGCCTTCGAAGACCTGAAGGCGCTGGGTGCGCTGCTGGGAACCCAGATGCAGGGCAAGATCGACGACGCCAACGCGACCCACCGCAACAGCATGCTGGCCATCATCGCCGCCATCGTGCTGCTGGTCGTGGTCGCCGCCACCCTGGCGGTGATCATCTCGCGCGCCGTGGTCGGCCCACTGGGCAAGGCAGTGCATGCCATCCAGGCCGTCGCCCGCGGCGATCTCAGCGTCACTACCCAGGCCACCGGCAAGGATGAGGCGGGTCGCATGTTGGCGGCCACCGCGGAGATGACCGCGATGCTGCGTCGCTTCTCCGAGCAGACCCAGCTGATGGCACAGATGCATGCCGGCCCCGATATCAGCCACCGCATTCCGGAAGACTTCCCGGGCGTCTATGGCCAGCTCGCCGGCGGCATCAACACGGTGATCTTCGAACACCTCGATGCGATCCGTGATGCCATCGATGTGCTCAACCAGTACGCCACCGGCAACCTCGCCCCCGATGCGCGCCGGTTGCCGGGCAGCCGCGCGATCCTGCACGAATCGATGGATGCGGCCAAGGCCAGCCTGCTGGCCATCAACACGCAGATCCAGCAGCTGGCATCGGCCGCTGCCGCCGGCGACTTCAGCCAGCGCGGCGATGCGCAGCGCTTCGATCACGATTTCCGCGTGATGATCGAGCAACTCAACAGCATGATGGAGGTCGCCGACGGCAATCTTGGCCAGCTGTCGCAGCTGCTGCAGTCCATCGCCGCGGGCGACCTGACCGCACGCATGGACGGCCAGTTCCACGGCGTGTTCGCCCGCATGCGTGACGATGCCAACACCACCGTCGCCCAGTTGACCCAGATCGTCAGCCAGATCCAGGCCAGCACCTCGAGCATCACCCTGGCCTCGGGCGAAATCGCCTCCGGCAATAGTGACCTGTCGCGCCGTACCGAACAGCAGGCCGCCAATCTGGAAGAAACCGCCGCCTCGATGGAGGAACTGACCTCCACCGTGCGCCAGAACGCCGAACATGCGCGCCAGGCCAACCAGCTCGCCATCGGTGCGCACGGCGTGGCCTCGCAGGGCGGTGAAGTGGTCGGCCAGGTGGTCACCACCATGTCGGCCATCGAAGCCTCCTCGAAGAAGATCGCCGAGATCATCTCGGTCATCGATGGCATCGCCTTCCAGACCAACATCCTGGCGCTGAATGCCGCAGTGGAAGCGGCCCGTGCCGGCGAACAGGGCCGTGGCTTCGCCGTAGTCGCCAGCGAAGTGCGTACCCTCGCCCAGCGCTCGGCCGCCGCTGCCAAGGAAATCAAGGGCCTGATCGACGAATCGGTCGGCAAGGTCGCCGAGGGTTCCAGCCTGGTCCACCAGGCCGGCAGCACCATGGGCGAGATCGTCGCGTCGGTGCAGCGCGTGACCGACATCATGGCCGAGATCTCCGCCGCCTCGCAGGAACAGTCGGCCGGCATCGAGCAGGTCAACCAGACCGTGGTGCAGATGGACGAAACCACCCAGCAGAACGCCGCGCTGGTGGAAGAAGCCACCGCCGCAGCGCGGGCGATGGAAGACCAGGCCGCACAGCTGGGCGAGGCCGTCGCACGCTTCCGCCTGGCCGCACCGAGCGCGGGCAATGCGATACCGCGCGCAGCCATGGCCGTGGCCAGCAGTGCTCCGCGCAAGGCGGCGCCCGCATCCATCGCCGCACCCGCGCGCGTGCGCAAGCCCGTTGCGCAGCCGGCCCTGGCCGGTGACGGCGACTGGCAGGAGTTCTGATCGCAGCATCGGGGTGGCCGCGCGCCACCCCGTCAGCGGAAAGGCAGCGCCGGGCCATGCCCGGCCCGGGCACCACGCTTGCCCGACCGCCGCGGGCATGGCACAACGGAGCAAACGAGTGCGTTCGGTGCTACATAAATCCGCAACGCAGCCGATACCTCTTTCGAGCCACGCGCCCACACGCGTCGGCGCCCGCCCCTGACCACAGATTCCATGTCCGACGGCCACGACACTGCACTGCCCGAAGTCCATGCGGCCGATGCCGCGGATGATCGCTTTCTGGTCCGCAACCCCCGCCAGGTGCGGCAGCTGCTGCGTTCACTGATCGACCAGCGATCACTGATCAACGCCCATATCGACGGCCGCGATCGATCCTTCCCCACCGCCCTGCTTGAACTGGACGACGACGAGGATTTCCTGCTGCTCGATGGCAGCCCGCAGGAGGCCTCCAACCGCGCCGCCGAACAGTCCGACCACCTGCTCTGCTTCGCCCAGCTGGAACGGGTACTGGTGCGTTTCCGCCTGCATGACCTGCAGCGCGTGGACAACGAGGGCCATGTGGCGTTCCGTGCACCGCTGCCCGATGAACTGGTGCACCTGCAGCGGCGCGAACTGTACCGGCTGGAGACCCCCATCACCGACTCACCGCAATTGCTGCTGCCACCGGGCGAGGCCCGCGCCGAAGCCTTGTCGATGCGCGTGGTGGACATCAGTGGCGGCGGCCTGGCGGTAACCGTGCCCACCGACTGCGCCATCTTCAGCCTGCAGCAGCGCTACCGCGCGCAGCTGTCGATGCCCGATGGCCCGGACCTGCAGATCGAACTGGTGGTCTGCAACCTGCTGCCGCAACGCCTGCCCAACGGCACCGAGGTCAAGCGCGTCGGCATGCGCTTCGACGACCTGCCGCGCGGCGGCGACAGCGCCATCCAGCGCTACATCTTCCGCATCGACCGCCAGCGCAAGGCACGCCGCAACGGCGAGCTCTGACACCCCCACGGCGGGCAGTGCCGGCCGCTGGCCGGCAACCTCGAAACCGCGTGGATGCAGGAGCCGGTGGATCCACGCCATCCGTGGATGCAGGAACCAGTAGATCCACGCCATGCGTGGATGCAGGAACTGCCGGCCAGCGGCCGGCACTACCCCTCCCCGGTAGATCCACGCCATGCGTGGATGCAGGATTGCCGGCCAGCGGCCGGCACTACCAGATGCCTAAAGTCCCCCACCCAGGGGCCGATATCGAGCCTGACACCGGCACTTCCGGCAGAACCAGGACCCCTCGATGAACGACAAGAACAGCTCCGCCGCCGGCGCCGATGGCGAATTCCTCAGCTTCACCCTCGGTGCCGAGCACTACGGCGTGGACATCCTCAAGGTGCAGGAAATCCGCGGCTACGACGCCGTCACCCGCGTCCCCGATGCCCCGGACTACATCAAGGGCGTGATCAACCTGCGCGGCACCATCGTGCCGGTGATCGACCTGCGCCTGAAGCTGCGCCTGGAAGACGCCCGCTACGACGCCTTCACCGTGATGATCGTGCTCAACGTGGAAGACCGCGTGGTCGGCATCGTGGTCGACAGCGTCTCCGACGTGATCCCGCTGTCGGCCGAGCAGATCCGCCCGACCCCGGAATTCGGCGCCGCCGTCGACACCCGCTTCATCTCCGGCATCGGCACCCACGACGACCGCATGCTGATCCTGCTGGATATCGAAACCCTGCTGGACAGCGCCGACATGGGTCAGACCAACGTCGTCGAAGACGCTGCCGCCTGAGCAAACGGACCTTTTTCACGTTTCTGTTACGCAGCCCTTCAGTTCCCCTCATCCACGCCGATAGGGGGACAGAAGCCGGTCGCGCAGGAACGCGCCAAGGCCGGATCCACCATCACCATCCCCGGAGAATCACCCCGATGAAGTCCCTGCTTGCGTTCGTTTCGGCTGCCGTCCTGGCCACCACCGCTTCCTCCGCCTTCGCGCAGTCGGCCGAGATGATTCCGCCGGAGATGGCACCGCGCGCCGTCGGCAAGGACGGCATGGTCTGCGGCAAGGTCGAAAAGGCCCGCTTCGCAGAAGGTTCCGAAGGCCAGCCGACCTTCCTGTACATGGGCGGCGCCTTCCCGCGCCACACCTTCTCGGCACGCATCGCCGGCGAGAACCGCGGCAAGTTCTCCTTCCCGCTGGAAACCCTGGAAGGCAAGACCGTGTGCGTGATCGGCAAGATCCAGCGCGACGCCTCGCGCGCGGAAATCGAAGTCAGCTCGCCGTCCAGCCTGAAGCTGGCCAACATCAAGTAATCCGCTGTCCGTCAGACCGCGCCGGCCAGCGTGCCGGCGTGGCTGTTGCAACCGGGCCCCGCGCCCGGCCGCGTCTGCCTTAGGAGATCGCAACGCCCATGCCGTGGATCAACAACCTGAAACTGATGCCGAAGCTCATGCTGACCTTCGGTGTCCTCTTGCTGGTGATGCTGCTGCAGGGCATCGTCGCCTACCGTGGCCTGCATTCGCTGAACAACGTGACCACCGAACTGGCTGGTTCACGCATGGAGAGCATCCGCATGGCCGGCGAGATGCGCGGCATGCTCGGCGAGTACCGCAACAGCGCCTACCAGCAGCTGATCCGCGCCAGCGACGACGTCAAGGCCGACGCCCGCAAGCAGGCCGTCGAACTGCGCACCAGCATGGACAAGTCGATCAAGGACTATCCGAAGCTGGTCGACAACGCACAGCAGAAGAAGCTGTTCGACACCTTCGCCAAGGACTGGAAGGACGCGCTGGCCTCCTATGACAGCGTCACCGAAATGCTGGAGCTGGACCTGCCCGACGATGCGATCGACACCTTCGTCGGCGAGACCCGCACCAAACACCGCAAGGCCGGCGCCGCGCTTGAAGCGCTGATCGCCGAAGACAACCGCCTCGCCCGCGCCTCGCGCGACGAAGCCGCCTCCACCTACTCCGCCTCGGCCGTGCTGATCGTCATCGCCCTGCTCGGCGGCGCCGCTCTCGGCCTGGTGCTGGTGTGGCTGTTCGCCCGTGCCCTGGTCGGCAGCGTGCGTGGCGCCGTCTCGGTGGCCAACGACGTCGCCGGTGGCAAGCTCGATGGTCACATCGATGTCAGCCGCCAGGACGAAGTGGGCGAACTGATGCAGGCCATGCAGCGCATGCAGCGCGATCTGCGCGAACGCACCGAAACCGACCAGGCCATCGCCCGCGAGAACCTGCGCATCCGCACCGCGCTGGATTACAGCTCGACCGGCGTCTACCTCACCGACCCCAACAACACCATCGTCTACAGCAACCGCGCCCTGCAGCAGACCCTGGCCCAGTACCAGGACGAGCTGCGCCGCGACCTGCCCGACTTCGACGTCCACGCCTCGCTGGTCGGCAAGCCGGTCACCGTGCTTGAACACCGCGGCGAGATGGACAACACCCTGCTGGCCAACCTCAAGCAGCATGGCGTTGCCCGCCGCCCGATGCAGTACGGCGATGCCCAGTTCGCCCAGGTCGTGTCGACCATCCGCAACGAAGACGGCGACACCGTCGGCTACGTGGTGGAATGGCGCGACCGCACTCAGGAAGCGCAGGTCGAGGCGGAAGTGGCACGGGTGATCGCCCAGGCCGCTGCCGGCGACCTGTCCGGCCGCATCGATGCCAACGACAAGGAAGGCTTCTTCCTGCAGCTGGCCCAGCAGATCAACGGCCTGCTGGACGCCAACTCGGGCAGCATCGAACAGATTTCCGGCCTGCTCGCCGCACTGTCGCAGGGTGACCTGACCGTGCGCATGCATGGCGACTACCAGGGCGTGTTCGCCCGCATGCGCGACGATGCCAATGCCACGGCCGCGCAGCTGAGCGAGATCGTCACCCGCATCAAGCAGTCCAGCCGTGCGATCAGCTCGGCCGCCGGCGAAATCGCCTCCGGCAACAGCGACCTGTCGCGCCGTACCGAACAGCAGGCCGCCAATCTGGAAGAAACCGCCGCCTCGATGGAGGAACTGACCTCCACCGTGCGCCAGAACGCTGAGCACGCACGCCAGGCCAACCAGCTCGCCATCGGCGCGCACGGCGTGGCTTCGCAGGGTGGCGAAGTGGTCGGCCAGGTGGTCACCACCATGTCGGCCATCCAGGCCTCGTCGAAGAAGATCGCGGAAATCATCTCGGTCATCGACGGCATTGCCTTCCAGACCAACATCCTGGCGCTGAACGCGGCGGTGGAAGCGGCCCGTGCCGGCGAACAGGGCCGTGGTTTCGCCGTGGTCGCCAGCGAAGTGCGCACCCTCGCCCAGCGCTCGGCCGCCGCCGCCAAGGAGATCAAGGGCCTGATCGACGACTCGGTCGGCAAGGTCAACGACGGCTCGGCGCTGGTGCACAAGGCCGGCGCCACCATGGGCGAAATTGTTGCCTCGGTGCAACGCGTGACCGACATCATGTCCGAGATCTCTGCTGCCTCGCAGGAGCAGAGCGCCGGCATCGAGCAGGTCAATCAGACCGTGGTGCAGATGGACGAAACCACCCAGCAGAACGCCGCGCTGGTGGAAGAAGCCACCGCCGCCGCACGTGCGATGGAAGAACAGGCGGGCCACCTGAGCGAGGCAGTCTCGATCTTCGTGGTCGACGAAGCCGAAGCCGTGGTCGCCACGCGCGCACCGGCACCGCGCGCGTCGGCACCGGCAGCCCCGGCCCCGGCAGCGGCCGCACCGCCGGCCCGCCGCAGCACCGGCGGCCGATCCATGGCCACCGAACTGGCTGATGGAGACTGGCAGGAATTCTGATTCCCGCCTGACCTGAGGCACGAAAACGCCCCGGCCCTGCGCTGGGGCGTTTTCTTTTGCGGCCTCGCCAGGTGTTGTCCAGCCAACGGCGCAGTGCTTCCGGGGTCAGATCCGTTTTCCCGCGGAAAACGGATCTGACCCCTCTTTCCACCCGCCGACACCAATGCACTTGCCATCCGAGCCAGTGAAACCCGAGGGGATGGGTCGGGGCGGCCAGGCGGGACCGTTGGCGCCATGGATGGCGCCATCGAGCCCCCATGGATGGGTTTACGGCGTGTCCCGCCAGCCCATCCCCGCACGGCTCCCCCTCAACATTGCAGGGCCGACCATCCGCTGTTGCTGTTGCTCTCGCTCCAAAAGCCTGCCGCAGGCAGCGCCGCAGCCGCCGCTGCGAACAAACCTGAATACGTTCGAACAGCCCACCTCAATCCCCCGCCCCCGCGGCCGATAACGGTCATGTCACCGCTGCTCCCGATCAGCACCGGCGCCTCCACCCACCACCACCCGGGTACTGCTCGATGAATCTCCTGCATCGCTGGCAACACTACTTCAGCAATCTCTCCGTCCGACGCAAGCTCAATCTGCTCACGCTGCTGATCGCACTCGGCGTGATCGCGCTCTCGGTGATCGCTGCCCGCATGCAGTACCTGGACCTCAATGAAACCCGCAAGTCGTCGTTGAAGACCCAGGTTGAACTGACCTACGGCATCCTCGACCACTACCACGGGCTGGCCGCCAGCGGCGAACTCACCGAGCCCGCGGCCCGCCAGGCCGCGCTCGATGCGCTGGCGCGCATGCGCGCCGACAGCGATACGTATTACTACAGCGTCTACGACACGAACTACCGCGTGTTGATGCATCCGTTCCGCAAGGACCTGATCGGCAAGGACATGAAGGACTTCCGCTCCGAGGACGGCGTGCAGCTGTTCCACGACCTGGTGGAAGTGGCTCGCAAGGGCGGCGGGGTGGTCTCCTACAAGTGGGCCAAGGCCAACAGCGAAGGCCTGTACGACAAGGCGTCCTACGCCGGCCTGTTCAAGCCCTGGAACTGGGTGGTCAGCAGCGGCGTATACATGGATGACGTGCAGCAGCAGGCACTGGTCTTCACCGCCATCATGACCCTGGCCGGCGGCGTGCTGGTGCTGATCGTGCTGGCATTGAGCTGGGTCATCGGCAACCGCATCGCACGCCCGCTGAAGCAGGCCACCGCCGTGGCCGAAGGCATTGCCGGCGGCAAGCTGGACAGCCACATCGGCCCGCAGCCGCATGATGAAACCGGTCGCCTGCTGGAGGCCATGTCGCGCATGCAGCAGCAGCTGCACGCGGTCATCAGCGGCCAGCGCGAGATGGCGCGCCGCCACGATGGCGGTGAACTCAGCTACCGCATCGACGCCAGCAGCTTCCCCGGCGAATACGGACTGATGGTGCAGGAAACCAACGTCCTGGTCGGCAGCCACGTGCAGACCCTGCACGATGTACTGAACGTCGTGCAGCAGTACGCCGTGGGCGACCTCAGCAGCGACATCGCGCGCTATCCGGGCGAAAAGGCGGCGATGACCACCACCGTCGACACGGTCAAGGCCAACCTCGGCCGCATCAACGCCGAGATCAAGCAGCTGGCCAGTGCCGCCGCCGCGGGCGACTTCAGCCAGCGCGGCGATGCACAGCGCTTCGATCACGATTTCCGCACCATGCTGGAAAACCTCAATGCCATGATGGCAGTCAGCGATGACAACCTCGGCAAGCTCTCGCAGCTGCTGTCGTCCATTGCCGACGGCGACCTGACGGCACGCATGCACGGTGACTACCAGGGCGTGTTCGCTCGTATGCGCGACGATGCAAACGCCACGGTCAGCCAGCTGACTCAGATCGTCGGCCAGATCCAGGCCAGTGCCTCCAGCATCACCCTGTCGGCCGGCGAAATCGCGTCGGGCAACAGCGATCTGTCGCGCCGTACCGAGCAGCAGGCCGCCAATCTGGAAGAAACCGCCGCCTCGATGGAGGAACTGACCTCCACCGTGCGCCAGAACGCCGAACACGCGCGCCAGGCCAACCAGCTTGCCATCGGCGCGCACGGCGTGGCCTCGCAGGGCGGCAGCGTGGTCGGCCAGGTGGTCACCACCATGTCGGCCATCGAAGCCTCCTCGAAGAAGATCGCCGAGATCATCTCGGTCATCGATGGCATCGCCTTCCAGACCAACATCCTGGCGCTGAACGCCGCGGTCGAAGCGGCCCGTGCCGGCGAACAGGGCCGTGGCTTTGCCGTAGTCGCCAGCGAAGTGCGTACCCTCGCCCAGCGCTCGGCCGCCGCTGCCAAGGAAATCAAGGGCCTGATCGACGACTCGGTCGGCAAGGTCGCCGAGGGTTCCAGCCTGGTCCACCAGGCCGGCAGCACCATGGGCGAGATCGTCGCGTCGGTGCAGCGCGTGACCGACATCATGGCCGAGATCTCCGCCGCCTCGCAGGAGCAGTCCGCCGGCATCGAGCAGGTCAACCAGACCGTGGTGCAGATGGACGAAACCACCCAGCAGAACGCCGCGCTGGTGGAAGAAGCCACCGCTGCAGCACGGGCGATGGAAGACCAGGCCGCACAGCTGGCCGACGCCGTGGCGATCTTCCGCCTCGACAACCAGGTCGCTGTCGCAGTGAAGGCGGTGACCGCCAAGGTCGCGCCGAAGGCTGCCAGCCCTGCGCCTTCGCGACCGTTGTCGACGCCCGCACCGATCCGCCGTACCCACTCCAGCACCGTCGTCTCCAACGACGGCGACTGGCAGGAATTCTGATCCTCGCGGCGGCTCCGGCCGCCGCCCCGCCGATGGACACGTCACCCGTGCAGAGCCCTACCCCCATCGTCAGCGGTACGCGCGAATTCGAATTCGCCGACCGTGATTTCCGCCGCGTCTGCGACCTGATCTACCAGCGCGTGGGCATCGCCCTCGCCCCGGCCAAGCGCGACATGGTGTACGGACGCCTGTCGCGCCGGCTGCGCACGCTGGGCATGCGCAGCTTCCAGCAGTACCTGGACCACCTGGAACAGGGTGATGGTGACGAGTGGCAGGCATTCACCAATGCGCTGACCACCAACCTCACTGCGTTCTTCCGCGAGCCGCACCATTTCGACAAGCTGCGCGAAGAGCTGCAGCAGCGCAACGGGCGCGGTCCGCTGCTGTTGTGGTCGTGCGCCGCCTCCACTGGCGAAGAGCCCTACTCGATGGCGATCACCGCGTGCGAAGCGTTCGGCACCCTGAAGCCGCCGGTACGCATCGTCGCCACCGACGTCGACACCCAGGTGCTGGCCACCGCCGGGCGCGGCGTCTACAACATCGACCGTGTCGCCGGCCTCGACCCGGACCTGCGTCGCCGCTATTTCCAGCGTGGCAGTGGCCCCAACGAAGGCCAGTGCCGCGTACTGCCGGCGCTGCGTGAACTGATCGAATTCCGCCCATTGAACCTGCTGGCACCGCGTTACGACGTCGGCGGTCCGTTCGATGCGCTGTTCTGCCGCAACGTGATGATCTACTTCGACAAGCCGACCCAGCGCGCGATTCTTGGCCGCCTGGTCAACCACCTGGCCGACGACGGCCTGCTCTATACCGGCCATTCGGAGAACTACCTGCACGCTGCCGATCTGATCCAGCCCTGCGGGCGCACCCTGTACCGTCGTGCAGCAAAGGCCGGCGCATGAACGCATCACTGCGTACCGACGATGTGATGCGCTACCAGGACGCACGCTTCAAGACCATCGCCGCCAAGCTGCTGCCAACCCAGTACCTGGTGGTGGATGACACCACCGCGCTGACCACTACACTCGGCTCCTGCGTGGCCGCTTGCCTGCGCGACCCGGTACTGAAGATCGGCGGCATGAACCACTTCCTGCTGCCCGAAGGCAACGCCGGCGACGGCGCGCCCGCACGTTATGGCAGCTATGCGATGGAACTGCTGATCAACGACATGCTCAAGCGCGGCGCCCACCGCAAGCGCATCGAGGCGAAGGTGTTCGGCGGCGCCAACGTGCTGAAGGGCTTCACCAGCAATCCGGTAGGCACCCGCAACGCCGAGTTCGTGCGCCAGTACCTGCAGGCCGAACACATCCCGATCCTCGCCGAGGACCTGTGCGGCATCCATCCGCGCAAGATCTGGTTCTTCGCCGATACGGGCCGCGTGGTGGTGCAGCGCCTGCCGCATGCCCACGAAGCCGAAGTCGCCGCGACCGAATCGGCCGTGCGCGCACGCCTGTCCAAGGCCCCGGTCACCGGTGGCGTGGAGCTGTTCGAATGACCCTGACCGGCAACGCCCCCTGCCGGGTCCTGATCGTCGACGACTCCGCCGTCGTGCGGCAGATGCTCACCGAGATCTTGTCCAGCGATCCGGCCATCGACGTGGTCGGCACCGCCGCCGACCCGCTGCTGGCCCGCGAGAAGATCAAGCGCCTGGCCCCGGACGTGATCACCCTGGACGTGGAAATGCCACGCATGGATGGCCTGGCGTTCCTGGAAAACCTGATGCGCCTGCACCCGCTGCCGGTGGTGATGATCTCTTCGCTGACCGAACGCGGCGCCGATACCACCCTGCAGGCACTGGGCCTGGGCGCGGTGGACTTCGTGTCCAAGCCCAAGCTCGACGTGGCCCGCGGCCTGCAGGGCTATGCCGATGAAATCATCGCCAAGGTAAAGATGGCTGCGCGTTCCCGGGTGCGCCCGCTGGTACGCGTGGCCACGCCGAAACTCACGCTGGATGCCGCCCCTGCCGCGCGCCCGGCAGCAACGCAGTTCCGCACCACCGACCGCCTGATCGCCATCGGCTCGTCGGCTGGCGGTACCGAAGCATTGCGCGTGGTGCTGGAAGGCATGCCCGCCGACGGTCCGGCCGTGGTGATGACCCAGCACCTGCCCGCCAGCTTCAGCACCGCCTTCGCCGAACGACTGGACCGTCACTCGGCAATGGCCGTGCGCGAAGCCAGCGACGGTGAAGCGGTGCTGCCCGGCCACGCCTACCTGCCTCCGGGCGGCAAGCACCTGCGGATCATCCGCGACGGTGCGCGCTGGCGCTGCCGTGTCGACGATGGTCCTGCGGTGAACCGGCACAAGCCTGCGGTGGACGTGCTGTTCCGCTCAGTGGCACAGAGCGCGGGCGGCAATGCCATCGGCGCGATCCTCACCGGCATGGGCGACGACGGTGCACGCGGCCTGCTGGAAATGCGCCAGGCCGGCGCGCCGACGCTGGTGCAGGACGAGGCGACCAGCGTGGTCTGGGGCATGCCCGGCGCGGCCTTCAAGCTCGGCGCGGCCGAGGAACAGGTGCCGCTGGAGCGCATTGCCGAACGGTTGCTGGCGCTGGCGCGCGGCTGATCGACCACAGCGCCGCAGCGCTTCATCCCGTCTTTCAAACGCCGGCCCCGGAGGGGCCAGCTGTTTCGTTCTTCAAGGAGCTTCACCATGGCCCAGCGCCGCTTCCCCACCCGAACCTCGCTGCTGACTGCCGCGCTACTGGCCCCGCTGGCGGCCACGTCTGCCGCACAATCAGCACCGCCGCACACAACACCCGTCGCTGCCACCGCCACCGCTACCACCACCGACCACCCTGCCCCCTGGACTGATCGCGTACAGATCCAGAGCGGTCCGGCCGGCGCGCTGAAGCGTATGCACGCACCCGACGTGGCGCTGCGCATCGTCACTCCCGATGACAGCGAGGCGCTCACGCCTAAGGGGCTCGCGCTTCTCTTCAGCGGCAACGAGCCGGACTACTTCCAGCGTAACAACCTGCCCGGCAGCATCATCGAAGGACAAGCCAGTCCCGCCATCACGCTGATGCCAAACGTGGCCAAGGCGCTGGTGGGCGGCTACTTCCGCTATGCACCCGACGCGCTGCCCGCGCAGACCAGTACCCTGCGCTTCAGTGCAGACACGTGGGCACTGGTGCACCAGGGCAACACGCGCAAGGATCCCCTCTACCGCCTCAACCACTCCAGCACCATCGAGCAGCGGCGTGCCGACGGTACGCTGGCGGAAATCATCAGCTGCAATGACAGCGACAACCGCGCAACCCTGGAAGCATGGCAGGCCGATGATTACGCGCGGCTCAAGGGGGCCGCGCAGATGATCACGATGAAATGCACCGAGAAGCTGGTCAAGAGGATCCCCGCAATGTACCCGCGCCCGTTGGCCGCTGAAGATGTCAGCGCCTACGCTGACGGCGCCGCTCCCCCGGCACGGGTGCGCGTCTACGCAGCCTTGGGGCGCACCACCACCCTGTACACCGATGCCGCCTGCCGCGAGGATTACCGCGACAGGATCGACGTCAAGTACAACAACGCCGGTGACAAGGGCCTGCTCGGCATCCCCGTCACGGAAACCCTGCGCAGCAAAGAGAACGAGCGGTTTTCCACGCTCAGCTACCAGGAATACGAAGTACCCGGTGGAAAGCCGCTGATCTTCGAGGCACGTTTCGACGCAAGCAGTCGCGTGTACTGCGACGGCAAGCTGTCGGGCCAGTTCGTGGCCGGGCCCGGCCAGGATTACGAAGTGGAATTTGAAGTGGCCGACAAGATCTGTCGGCTGCATATCCGCCAGGTGCATGCCGACGGCAGCATGACACCGCAGCAGTCACGGGCGACCCCCACGATCTGTGAGGGCACCCGCGCGCCGGTCCGCATCGAGCCACGCCAGGACATGCAGGTGCTGCTGTTCAGCCCCGGCGAGCTGCAGATCCAGGATGCCAACCAGAGCAGCGCGCCGAAGCAGCTGAGTGACGATACGGGCAGCAGCGAGGCACTGCAGCAGATGCTGCAGCAGGCCAGTAGCAAGCCCGGCACGCGCCTGTGCGTGGTGGTACCGGCCGCGGATTACAGCAGCGTCCTGCACGATGCCGTGCGCGAACGCGTGCTGGATGCGCCGCAGGTGTTGCCCAGTCTGTGGGAGGAGACGTCCACGGTGAACCAGCGCCGCAATGCCGCCGCCGATGCTCCGGTCGACATCGCCGCCGCGGTCACGCGCTGCAAGGCTTTCCCGATCAAGGAATTCGCGGCGCAGTGAGTTGCAGCGCGCGCACCCATCACGTTTCCCCAAGGAGTACCACCGTGGCATTACGCCCAGCCTGCCTCACCGCCGCGATCGCGGCCAGCCTGCTGCAGGCTCCGTCGGCCTACGCCGTCGACGAAGCACCCACGCCTGTCGCCGCCTCTGCGGTCACGTCCGGGGCATCACCCGATCCGGCAACGGACGCCACGCCCGTAACCGATATCGCCGAGGCCGCACCGGCAGCTGCGGCCGTCGCCGGACCAGCCGTCGGGGACGTCACAGTGGCTGTGGCCCCCGCACTGGATCTCAGCAGCCTGCAACGAGTAAAGGTCACTTCCGGCTTGGGCGTCGGGCCCAACGGCAATCGCGTGGGCGACCATGTGCTGCGCCTGGTGATGCGCGGTGACACCGCCGCCGTCACCGCAGCCAAGGTCGGTCTGTCTGCCTTGGCGTTCGTCACCGGCGTGGGTGACATCGGCACCAGCAACAGCTTCAGCAAGAACAACGTGCGCGGCGAGGACATCCAGTCCGTTCCCAGCCCGGCCTTCGGTGCGTTGCCCGGCATGATCCGCGAGCAGCTGGCGCTCTATTTCACGGCCCATCCCGGCGCCATTCCCAGTGACGAGCGCACCGTGGAAGCCAGCGCCGGCCAGTGGTCCCTGGTGTACCAGAAGCTCAGCGACGCAGAGACCCCGTATGAGCTGCGCCACGATGTAACCATCGGCTTCCCGCTGGTGCGCAAGCTGTTCCGCAGCGCCAGTGGCGGCCAGGGCGTGCACTGCCAGGACGAAGCGCGGGTTGCTCCGCTGCAGGAATGGCAGGCCGACGACTACGCCAAGGCGAAAGCTGCATCGCGTGAGTTCGCCGAAGCCTGCATCGTCCGCTTCGTCGCCGAGCTGCCGCGCCTGTTCCCCGACCACGGTGCGTTGCCGGAAACGGCCGCGGAACCGGAGCTGCCGATGGACACGCCAGCGGTGACCGAGGAAGCGGCCGCCGCCGCCCAGGCCTGACCCCGGACGGACCTGAATCGCGACTAGTGCCGGCCGCTGGCCGGCAGCGCTCTTGACCTCGCACGGCTGCCGGCCAGCGGCCGGCACTACCAGGCATCATCGGCACCACAAAAAACCCCCGGCTCTCACCGGGGGTTCTTCGTTTCAACGGGCTGCCGGCCAGCGGCCGGCACTACCCTCAGGCAGCGACCGTGTTGGCCACGTCCTGGTATTCCTCGATCTGGTCGAAGTTCATGTAACGGTAGATCTCGCTGCCGCTGGCGGCGATCACACCGATATCGGCCATGTACTCTTCCTTGGTCGGAATGCGGCCCAGGCGCGAGCAGATTGCCGCCAGTTCCGCCGAACCCAGGTACACGTTGGTGTTGCGGCCCAGGCGGTTCGGGAAGTTGCGGGTCGAGGTCGACATCGCGGTGGAGCCTTCGCGGATCTGCGCCTGGTTGCCCATGCACAGCGAGCAGCCCGGCATTTCCATGCGTGCGCCGGTCGCGCCGAAGGTGCCGTACACGCCTTCCTTGGTCAGCTCGGACGCATCCATCTTGGTCGGCGGGGCCACCCACAGGCGGGTCGGCAGGTCACGCTTGCCTTCCAGCAGCTTCGCAGCCGCGCGGAAGTGACCGATGTTGGTCATGCACGAACCGATGAACACTTCGTCGATCTTGGCGCCAGCAACTTCGGACAGGGTCTTCACGTCGTCCGGGTCGTTCGGGCAGGCCACGATCGGCTCGTGGATGTCGGCCAGGTCGATCTCGATGACGGCGGCGTACTCGGCGTCGGCATCCGGCTCCAGCAGCTCCGGGTTGGCCAGCCACGCTTCCATCTTCTCGATGCGGCGCTGCAGCGAGCGCGGATCCTGGTAACCCTCGGCAATCATCCACTTCAGCAGCGTGATGTTGCTGGTCAGGTACTCGATGATCGGCTCCTTGTTCAGGCGCACCGAGCAGCCGGCCGCCGAACGCTCGGCCGAGGCATCGGACAGTTCGAAAGCCTGTTCGACCTTCAGTTCCGGCAGGCCTTCGATTTCCAGGATGCGGCCGGAGAAGATGTTCTTCTTGCCAGCCTTGGCCACGGTCAGCAGGCCCGACTTGATCGCGTACAGCGGGATCGCGTTGACCAGGTCACGCAGGGTCACGCCCGGCTGCATCTTGCCCTTGAAGCGCACCAGCACCGACTCCGGCATGTCCAGCGGCATCACGCCGGTGGCAGCGGCGAAGGCAACCAGGCCCGAACCGGCCGGGAACGAAATGCCCACCGGGAAACGGGTGTGCGAGTCGCCGCCGGTACCGACGGTGTCCGGCAGCAGCATGCGGTTGAGCCAGCTGTGGATCACGCCATCGCCCGGACGCAGCGAGACGCCGCCGCGGGTGGAGATGAATTCCGGCAGGGTGTGGTGGGTCTTGACGTCCACCGGCTTCGGGTAGGCCGCGGTGTGGCAGAACGACTGCATCACCAGGTCGGCCGAGAAGCCCAGGCAGGCCAGGTCCTTCAGCTCGTCGCGGGTCATCGGGCCGGTGGTGTCCTGCGAGCCCACCGAGGTCATCTTCGGTTCGCAGTAGGTGCCCGGGCGCATGCCCTGGCCTTCCGGCAGGCCACAGGCGCGGCCAACCATCTTCTGCGCCAGCGAGAAGCCCTTGCCGGTGTCGGCCGGCTGCACCGGCAGGCGGAACAGGTCGGTCGGGGCCAGGCCCAGCGCTTCACGCGCCTTGCCGGTCAGGCCACGGCCGATGATCAGCGGAATGCGGCCACCGGCGCGCACTTCGTCGAACAGCACTTCGGACTTGACCTGGAACTCGGCGATCACTTCGCCGTTCTTCAGCGCCTTGCCATCGTACGGACGCAGCTCGACCACATCGCCGTGCTCCATCTTCGACACGTCCAGCTCGATTGGCAGCGCGCCGGCATCTTCCATGGTGTTGTAGAAGATCGGGGCGATCTTCGAACCCAGGCAGACGCCACCAGCGCGCTTGTTCGGGATGTACGGAATGTCATCGCCGGTCCACCACAGCACGCTGTTGGTGGCCGACTTGCGCGAGGAACCGGTGCCGACCACGTCGCCGACATAGGCGACCAGATGGCCCTTGTCCTTCAGCGACAGGATCTGCTGGATCGGGCCGCGCTTGCCGTCTTCTTCCGGGGTGAACGCGGCGTCGTCACGCTTGTTCTTCAGCATCGCCAGGGCGTGCATCGGAATGTCCGGGCGGGTGGTCGCGTCCGGTGCCGGCGACAGGTCGTCGGTGTTGGTTTCGCCCGGCACCTTGAATACGGTGACGGTCAGGCTCTGCGGCACTTCCGGGTTGCTGGTGAACCACTCGGCATCGGCCCAGCTCTGCATCACGGCCTGGGCGTTGGCGTTGCCCGCCTTGGCCTTTTCCTGCACGTCGTGGAAGGCATCGAACACCAGCAGGGTCTTCTTCAGCGCGTCGGCAGCGATGGCGCCAACGCTGGCATCGTCCAGCAGCTGCACCAGCGGCGCGACGTTGTAACCGCCCAGCATGGTGCCCAGCAGTTCGGTGGCGCGCTCGCGGCTGATCAGCGGGTTCTGCTCGCTGCCCAGTGCGATCGCGGCCAGGTACGAGGCCTTGACCTTGGCAGCGTCATCGACGCCGGCCGGCACGCGGTGGGTCAGCAGGTCGAGCAGGAACTCGGCCTCGCCCTGCGGCGGGTTCTTCAGCAGTTCGATGACATCGGCCGTCTGCTGCGCGGTCAGCGGCAGGGGCGGGATGCCAAGCGCAGCGCGCTCGGCGACGTGGTGGCGGTAGGCTTCCAACATGACAACTCCCGGGTAATGCGTAGGTTGAAAAAAAGTGGGCTCAGGCTTGCGGCACGATCAGCTTCAGGCCCTTGAAGTAGTCGCGATAAAACGTGTCGTTCCAGGTGATCAGGCCATCGCACTGCAGCAGGGCGTGCGCGCCGATCATGAATTCGTCCAGGCCACGGCGATGGCTGCCGCCGCGCTGGCGATGGCGGCGATGCATCTCACCCGCGCGCAGTGCCGACTTGGCTTCCAGCGCGTTGAAGTGCACGCCCATTTCTTCCAGCGCTTCCAGCACCTCGGCACCGCCGCGCAGGGCGGCACAGATCTCGGCCAGGGTCGCGCCGCAGACCACCACGCGGCCACCGACCAGGCTCTGCCGCAGGCAGGCTTCCACCGCATCGGCCTGCGGGCCGTTGCTGAGCAGTTCGACCAGCACCGGTGAATCGACGGCGATCATCACCGCTTACTCCTCGTCGCGCAGGTCGCGCACGGCCGCATCAGCCGATTCGAAGCCGTCCAGCGAGAACTTTCCGCGGGCGCGGGAGATCGCATCGTCCACGCTCTTGCGCAGGATGATCCGGCTGCCTTCCAGCTCCACCTTCAGCAAGGTGCCCTTGGTCAGGCCCAGCGCATCGCGCACTGCCTTGGGCAGGGTGATCTGTCCGCGTTCAGCAACGGTGGCTTCCATGGGGTACGCCTCAAAAAGTATGTATGAATTATACATACCCGTCGCATCCGGAACAAACCTCCCGATATGTGACCCTGATCCCGCGTCAGTCGCAGCCGGGGGTTAGACTCGCCCAGCAGCCCTGCTGCGCCCCGGCTGGACGCCCCGGCGTTCCAACCGCACCTATCCGCTCCATAAATAAGGAAGTTTCATGCGCGCGCTCGCCCTTGCCCTGATCCTCGCAGCCCCGCTGGCCGTTTCGACGACCTCCGCCCATGCCAACCCGTTCGGCGCCTACACCACCGGCATCGAGATCACCCAGCAGCAGATGGACACCCTGGAAGTGGGCAAGACCACCCAGGACAACATCCGTGAGAAATTCGGCGCCCCCGGCCGCCGCGAACAGCTGGGCGACACCCAGGTCTGGTACTACGACTTCGTGAAGATCAAGAGCTTCGGCAAGAACATCCAGGAAGCGACCGTACTGGAGTTCAACAAGCAGGGCGTGCTGACGGCCAAGTCCAAGAGCAACGCTGTCGGCAAGACCGGCAATCCGCTGATCGATGCCGCCAACGGCAAGTAAGTCCTGCAGCCGATGCATTCCTGGACGGGGCGCCCATGAGCGCCCCGTCTGCGTGCGGGCTGGCGCAAAAACGATGCACACGCTGACACGAAGGCTACACACACCGCTGTAACCTTGCGTTCCAAGCCTGCCGGGTCATTGCCGGGCGCTGGATCGCCGATACTGGGCAGGATCCGGGGCCGGAGTGCCACCGGCAAACGCAAGCAGGCCCGCCCATGCGGGCCACTGCAAGCCATCCGCAAGAGGAGTCATCCCGCATGAGCGATTCGTTCTCCACCCGCAGCCAGCTGGACGTCGGCGGCAAGACCTACGACTACTTCAGCCTGCCCAAGCTGGGCCAGCGCTTCGACATTTCCCACCTGCCCTACTCGATGAAGATCCTGCTGGAGAACCTGCTCCGGCACGAGGATGGCGGCGTCACCGTCGGCAAGGATCACATCGAGGCCGTCGCCCGCTGGCAGCCCAGCGCCGAACCGGATACCGAAATCGCCTTCATGCCCGCGCGCGTGGTCCTGCAGGACTTCACCGGCGTGCCCTGCGTGGTCGACCTGGCCGCGATGCGCGATGCGGTAGTCAAGCTCGGCGGCCGCCCCGAACAGATCAATCCGCTGATTCCCTCCGAACTGGTCATCGACCACTCGGTGCAGGTGGATGTGTTCGGCAAGCCCGACGCACTGGACCTCAACGGCAAGATTGAATTCCAGCGCAACCAGGAACGCTATGGCTTCCTGCGCTGGGGCCAGAAGGCCTTCGACAACTTCAAGGTGGTGCCGCCCAACACCGGCATCGTCCACCAGGTGAACCTGGAAAACCTGGCCCGCGTGGTGATGACCGCGGACAAGGACGGCAAGGCCGTTGCGTATCCGGATACCGTGTTCGGCACCGACAGCCACACCACGATGATCAACGGCATCGGCGTACTCGGCTGGGGCGTGGGCGGCATCGAAGCCGAGGCCGCCATGCTCGGCCAGCCTTCGTCGATGCTGATTCCGCAGGTGGTCGGCTTCAAGCTGACCGGCAAGCTGCCCGAAGGCGCCACCGCCACCGACCTGGTGCTGACCGTCACCCAGATGCTGCGCAAGCTCGGCGTGGTCGGCAAGTTCGTGGAGTTCTACGGTGATGGCCTGCAGCACCTGCCACTGGCCGACCGCGCGACCATCGGCAACATGGCCCCCGAATACGGCGCCACCTGCGGCATCTTCCCGATCGACAACGAATCGCTGACCTACCTGCGCCTGTCCGGCCGCAGCGAAGAGCAGATCGCCCTGGTCGAAGCCTACGCCAAGGCGCAGGGCCTGTGGCACGACGCCAACAGCCCGCATGCGCAGTACAGCACCACGCTGGAACTGGACATGGGCACGGTGAAGCCCTCGCTGGCCGGCCCCAAGCGCCCGCAGGACCGCGTGCTGCTGGAAGACGTGCAGAAGAACTACCGCGACGCGCTGGTCGGCATGACCGCCAACCGCGACAAGCGCAGCGAGGATGTCTCCACCTTCGTCAATGAAGGCGGCGGCGCCGCAGTGGGCAACGAGCAGCTGGCCAAGGGCTACGCCGACATCGAGATGGACGGCAGGAAGGTGCGGCTGAAGGATGGTGCGGTGGTCATCGCCGCCATCACCTCGTGCACCAACACCTCCAACCCGGCGGTGATGATCGGCGCCGGCCTGCTGGCCCGCAACGCGGCCGCCAAGGGGCTGGACCGCAAGCCGTGGGTCAAGACCTCGCTCGGCCCAGGCTCGCGCGTGGTCACCGACTATCTTGAAAAGGCCGGCGTTCTCACCGAGCTGGAGAAGATCGGCTTCTACGTGGTGGGCTATGGCTGCACCACCTGCATCGGCAACTCCGGCCCGCTGCCGACCGAAGTCAGTGCCGGCATCGCCAGTGGCGACCTGGTGGTGACCTCGGTGCTGTCGGGCAACCGCAACTTCGAGGGCCGCGTGCACCCCGAAGTGAAGATGAACTACCTGGCCAGCCCGCCGCTGGTGGTGGCCTACGCCATCGCCGGCACCACCGACATCGACCTGACCACCGAACCGCTGGGTATCGGCAGCGATGGTCAGCCGGTGTACCTGCGCGACATCTGGCCGAGCAACAAGGAGATCGGCGACGTCATCGCCGCCACCGTCGGCCCGGAGATGTTCAAGCAGAACTACGCCGACGTGTTCAAGGGCGATACCCGCTGGAACACCATCGCCTCGCCGGACGGTGACCTGTACGAATGGAGCGATGCGTCCACCTACATCAAGAACCCGCCCTACTTCGATGGCATGACCATGCAGGTCGGCAGCATCGATGATGTGCACGGCGCACGGGTGATGGGCCTGTTCGGCGATTCGATCACCACCGACCACATCTCCCCGGCCGGCAACATCAAGAAGGATTCGCCGGCAGGTCGCTTCCTGCAGGAGCGCGGCGTGCAGCCGGCCGACTTCAACAGCTACGGCAGCCGCCGCGGCAACGATGACGTGATGGTCCGCGGCACCTTCGCCAACATCCGCATCAAGAACCTGATGTTCGGTGGCGAAGAAGGCGGCAACACCCTGTACTACCCGGGCAACGGCGGCCAGCCGGAAAAGCTGGCGATCTACGATGCGGCGATGAAGTACAAGGCCGACAAGGTGCCGCTGGTGGTGCTGGCCGGCAAGGAATACGGCACCGGCTCGTCGCGTGACTGGGCCGCCAAGGGCACCCTGCTGCTGGGGGTGAAGGCGGTCATCGCCGAAAGCTTCGAACGCATCCACCGCTCCAACCTGGTCGGCATGGGCGTGCTGCCGCTGCAGTTCCGCAACGGCGAAAACGCACAGTCGCTGGGTCTGGATGGCTCGGAAGTGATCGATGTCACCGGCCTGCAGGATGGCGCCAGCAAGCGCGCCACGGTCACCGCGACCAAGGCCGATGGCACGAAGAAGACCTTCGAAGTCTCGGTGATGCTGCTGACCCCGAAGGAAGTGGAGTACTTCCGCCACGGCGGCCTGCTGCAGTACGTGCTGCGCCAGCTGGCTGCACGTTGATCGAACGTACTGCGTAGGTAGAGCCAGGCCATGCCTGGCTGCGACAAGACAAAAGGGCCGGATCCTCACAGATCCGGCCCTTTTCTTTGCTGCTCGCCGGGCGTGGCGGCCCGGCGCCACCTACCGTCGCGGCGCGTCCGGGTCGGTACGCAGCGCCTTCAGCAGGCCCCACATGTAGAACGCCAGGATGAATGAGAACGGCAGGCCGCACAGCACCACCGCCGTCTGCATCGCGCTGAAGTTGCCGGCCAGCAACAGGCCGACACTGGCCACGGTGATGCCCGCCGCCCAGAACACGCGCAGCCAGATCGGCGCGTCATGCCCATCCTCCACGCCATCATCGACACGCCGGGTACACAGGTTGGCGATCATCAGCGTGCCCGAATCGACCGGGGTCAGGAACAACACGAAACCAATGACCACTGCCGCACCAGCGATGTACGGCGCTGCGGGCAAGTATTCCAGCAGCTTGAACAGGGTCATCGCCGCATCGTGCTGAGCCACTTGGCCCAGCACCGCCTGGCCGTGGTTCAGCACCAGGTCGATGGCGGTGTTGCCGAAGATCGACAGCCACGCCAGCGTGAAACCCAACGGGATCAGCAGCACGCCCATGATCACTTCGCGGATGGTGCGGCCGCGCGAGATGCGCGCCACGAACAGGCCCACGAACGGCGCCCAGGCAATCCACCACGCCCAGTAGAACAACGTCCACGAGCCCATCCACTCACGCCCCTTCGGGTCGTTGAGGTACATGTCGAAGCTCTTGCGCACGAACGCGCCCAGGTAGTCGCCGGTGTTCTGTACCAGGCCATCGAACAGGTGCAGGGTTGGCCCGGTCACCAGCACGAACAGCAGCAGCAGGCACAGCAGGCGCACGTTGAGGTTGGACAACCAGGCGATGCCCTTCTCCACGCCGGCAACCACGCCGATGGTGGCCACGACCATCATCACCAGCACGATCGCCACCAGCACCTGCGGCGTATCCGGGATGTGGAACAGGTAGACCAGGCCGGACTGCACCACCAGCGCACCGATGCCGAGGTTGGTGACCATCGAGATCAGCGTCGCGAGGATGCCGAAGCCATCGACCATGTCGCCGATGCGGCCATGGATGCGCTCGCCGAAGATCGGGTACAGCGCCGAACGCAGGGCCAGCGGCAGGTTGCGGCGGTAGGCGAAGTAGCCCAGCGCCACGCCGACCAGCGCGTACAGCGCCCAGCCATGCAGGCCCCAGTGCAGGAAGGTCAGCACCATCGCTTCGCGGCCCGCGGCGACGGTGCCGCCGGGCTGCCCGGGCGGGTTGAGGAAATGGTCGAGCGGCTCGTAGGCGCCGTAGTACAGCAGCGCGATGCCGATGCCGGCCGAGAACAGCATCGACACCCAGGCCACGTAGCCGAACGCCGGCGATTCCTCGTTATGGCCCAGGCGGATGCGCCCATACGGCGAGAACGCCAGCCACAGCACGAAGCCCAGGCAGGCCACGATCAGCAGCATGTACCACCAGCCGAACGCCGCCGAGACCTCGGCCTGTGCCCATTGCAGCCAGTGCTCGCTGGCCTCCGGGAAAAAGACGGTCAACGCACCGAGGATGCCGATGGAGACCGACGAACTGAAGAACACGAAACGGTTCAAGCGCAGGGGCGAGCGCTTGGGATGAGCCAGGGAAGACATGGGGTCGTCTCATCAGTCCAGGGGGGCACATGGGCGGGGCCGGACCGGAAACCGGGCCCATGGCGTGGGGGCGCGACCGGCATCGTAGGGTTTATTGATTGAACGTTCAATCAATAAAAAGTATGATCTTCACCAGCCCGGCATTCCGGGTCGCAATCCGTGGAGAGACAATGCCGAAGAAAGGCGTGGAACCGGTCCGCCGCGAGCAGCTGATCCGGGCCACTTTCCAGACCATCGACGAGATCGGCATGGCCGATGCCACCGTCGCCACCATCGCAAGGAAGGCCGGCCTGTCCAGCGGCATCGTCGCCCACTACTTCGGCGACAAGGACGGCCTGCTCAATGCGGCGATGCGGCAGATCCTGCGCGAACTGAAGGCAGCCGTTGCCCGCTATCGCGACGCCGCCGCCGGCGACGCACGTTCACAGCTTCGCGCCATCGTCGATGGCAACTTCGACGACAGCCAGACCAACGGAACCGCCATGCGCGTATGGCTGACCTTCTGGGCCGCCAGCATGCATCAGCCGGAACTTGCGCGGCTGCAGCGCGCCAACGACCAGCGACTGTTCTCCAACCTCTGCCATCAGTTCAACCGCCAGTTGCCGCATGCACAGGCACGCCTGTCCGCACGCGGGCTGGCCGCGATGATCGACGGCCTGTGGCTGCGCGGCAGCCTGGTCGGTGGTGACTTCAACGCCGACAAGGCGCGCCGCATCGCCTACGGCTACATCGATTTCCAATTGCAGGCCAACGCGCCCTGAGCGCGCCACGACCCCGCCCCATCCCTTCCAGGAGCAAGCCGATGACCACCCTGCCCGTGCAACAGCTCTACATCCACGGCCGCCGCGTCGACGCCACCAGCGGCAAGACCTTCCAGACCGTCAACCCTGCCAATGGCCAGGTGCTGGCCGACGTGCAGATCGCCAGCCAGGCCGATGTCGAACGCGCCGTTGAAAGCGCCAGCGAAGGCCAGAAGGTGTGGGCAGCGATGACCGCCATGGAGCGCTCGCGCATCCTGCGCCGTGCCGTCGAGATCCTGCGCGAGCGCAACGACGAGCTGGCCCACCTGGAAACCCTGGATACCGGCAAGGCGCTGGCCGAAACCACCACGGTGGACATCGTCACCGGTGCCGACGTGCTGGAGTACTACGCCGGCCTGGCCACCGCCATCGAAGGCATCCAGCTGCCGCTGCGCGAATCGAGCTTCTTCTATACCCGCCGCGAGCCGCTGGGCGTGGTCGCCGGCATCGGCGCCTGGAACTACCCGATCCAGATCGCCATGTGGAAGTCGGCCCCGGCCCTGGCCGCCGGCAATGCAATGGTCTTCAAGCCGTCCGAAGTGACCCCGCTGACCGCGATCAAGCTGGCCGAAATCTACACCGAAGCCGGCGTGCCGGACGGCGTGTTCAACGTCGTGCAGGGCCCGGGCCGCGAGATCGGCAACTGGCTGACCGAGCACCCGGTGATCGAGAAGATCTCCTTCACCGGCGGCGTGGCCACCGGCAAGAAGGTCATGGCCAGCGCTGCGTCGTCGTCGCTGAAGGAAGTGACGATGGAACTGGGCGGCAAGTCGCCGCTGGTGATCTGTGACGACGCCGATCTGGACCGTGCCGCCGACATCGCGGTGATGGCCAACTTCTTCAGCTCCGGCCAGGTCTGCACCAACGGTACCCGCGTGTTCGTGCCGCGCAGCATGCTGGCCGCGTTCGAAGCTGCCGTGGTGGAGCGCGTCAAGCGCATCCGCATCGGCGACCCGATGGCTGAAGAGACCAACTTCGGCCCGCTGACCAGCTTCCCGCACATGGAAAACGTGTTGCGCTTCATCGAAAGCGGCAAGAGCGAAGGCGCGCGCCTGCTGACCGGCGGCGGTCGTGCCACCGACGGTGCCCTGGCCGACGGCGCCTACGTGCTGCCGACCGTGTTCTCCGACTGCCGCGACGACATGACGATTGTCCGCGAAGAGATCTTCGGGCCGGTGATGAGCATCCTCGCCTACGACGACGAGGACGAAGTGATCCGTCGCGCCAACGACACCACCTTCGGCCTGGCCGCAGGCGTGGTCAGCAAGGACATCAGCCGCGCACATCGCATCATCCATCGCCTGGAAGCCGGCATCTGCTGGATCAACACCTGGGGCGAGTCGCCGGCGGAAATGCCGGTCGGCGGCTACAAGCAGTCCGGCGTTGGCCGCGAGAACGGTATCTCCACCCTCGGCCACTACACCCGCATCAAGTCGGTGCAGGTCGAGCTGGGCGACTACGCCAGCGTGTTCTGACCGGCGCGCCCTGAGCACCGCCCATCGTCCGGCCACCGCGCCGATCCGACATTCCGCCGGGACGCCTGCATGCAGCGCGCCCGGCCTGCAGGAGAGCAACCATGAGCACCCATAACGAGTACGACTACATCATCATCGGCGCCGGTTCGGCCGGCAACGTGCTGGCCACCCGCCTCACCGAAGATGCCGATGTCAGCGTGCTTCTGCTGGAAGCCGGTGGCCCGGACTACCGGCTCGATTTCCGTACCCAGATGCCCGCCGCACTGGCCTTCCCGCTGCAGGGCCGCCGCTACAACTGGGCGTACAAGACCGATCCCGAGCCCTTCATGAACAACCGCCGGATGGATTGCGGTCGTGGCAAGGGCCTGGGCGGTTCGTCGCTGATCAACGGCATGTGCTACATCCGCGGCAACGCGATGGACTACGACAACTGGGCCGGCATGCCGGGCCTGGAAGACTGGACCTACCTGGACTGCCTGCCGTACTTCCGCAAGGCCGAAACCCGTGACATCGGCCCGAACGACTACCACGGCGGCGACGGCCCGCTGCGCGTCACCACGCCCAAGGCCGGCAACAACGAACTGTTCGCGGCGATGGTCGAGGCCGGCGTGCAGGCCGGTTACCCGCGCACCGACGACCTCAACGGCTACCAGCAGGAAGGCTTCGGCCCGATGGACCGCACCGTCACGCCGAAGGGACGCCGCTCCAGCACCGCGCGTGGCTACCTGGATATGGCCAAGCCGCGCCCGAACCTGACCATCGTCACCCACGCGCTGACCGACCGCATCCTGTTCTCGGGCAAGCGCGCAGTGGGCGTGCAGTGGCTGCATAGCGACCAGCCGCAGCGCGCCACCGCGCGCCGCGAAGTGCTGCTCTGCGGTGGTGCCATCGCCTCGCCGCAGATCCTGCAGCGCTCCGGCGTCGGCCCGGCCGACCTGCTGCGCAGCCTGGACATCGACCTTGTGCACCACCTGCCCGGCGTCGGCGCCAACCTGCAGGACCATCTTGAGATGTACCTGCAGTACGAGTGCAAGAAGCCGGTCTCGCTGGCCCCGGCACTGAAGCTGTACAACCAGCCGGCGATCGGCGCCGAATGGCTGTTCCTGGGCACCGGCATCGGCGCCAGCAACCAGTTCGAAGCCGGCGGCTTCATCCGCAGCGATGCCGAGTTCGACTGGCCCAACCTGCAGTATCACTTCCTGCCGGTGGCGATCAACTACAACGGCTCCAACCCGATCAAGGCGCACAGCTTCCAGATGCATGTCGGCTCGATGCGCTCGCCCAGCCGTGGCCGCATCCACGTGCGCTCGAAGGATCCGCGCGAAGATCCCAGCATCCTGTTCAACTACATGTCGCACGACCAGGACTGGCGCGAGTTCCGCTCGGCAATCCGGATCACCCGCGAGATCTTCGCGCAGCCGGCGTTGGCACCGTACAGCGGCCGCGAGATCTCGCCGGGCAGCGCGCTGCAGACCGACGCGCAGATCGATGCGTTCGTGCGCGAGCATGCGGAGACCGCCTACCACCCGTCGTGCTCGAACAAGATGGGCCACGCCGATGATCCGATGGCGGTGGTTGACGGCCAGGGCCGCGTGCACGGCCTGGAAGCCCTGCGCATCGTCGATGCGTCGATCATGCCGCAGGTGGTCACCGGCAACCTCAACGCACCGACCATCATGATCGCCGAGAAGCTGGCCGATGTAATCCGTGGCCGCGCGCCGCTGCCGCGCAGCACGGCTTCGTACTACAAGGCCAACGGCGCGCCGGTGCGCAACAAGAGCTGAGTCTCCGGCCATCGGAATCATCCGCCGGGCATGGCCCGGCGCTACCAGGCGAGCTTTGCCTTCGGTCGACGGGCATGGCCCGGCACTACGAGGCGAGCTTTGCCTTCGGTAGCGCCGGGCCATGCCCGGCGGCTTTTGGCGCATACGGCCGCGCAGTGTCCACCCTCTTCGCGTTTTCCCTACGGGACGGTATGCTGCGGAGAGCGGTTCTGGCGGATACTGTCCGCGCCGCACCCATCATTACGATTCCTGGAGGGGGAATATGAGTCTGGATCGTCCCTGGCTGCAGAGCTATCCGAAAGGCGTTCCCGCCGAAATCGACGTCAACGAGTTCCATTCGGTAGTTTCGGTCTTCGACGCCTCCGTCGCGAAGTACCGCGACCGACCGGCCTACTCCAGTTTCGGCAAGACCCTCACCTACGGTGAGACCGACGCCCTGGTCGAACAGTTCGCCGCTTACCTGCTGGGCGAGCTGAAGCTCAAGAAGGGCGACCGCGTCGCCCTGATGATGCCCAACTGCCTGCAATACCCGATCGCCACCTTCGGCGTGCTGCGTGCCGGCCTGACCGTGGTCAACGTCAACCCGTTGTACACCGCGCGCGAGCTGAAGCATCAGCTGGTCGATGCCGGCGTGACCGCGCTGGTGGTGGTGGACAACTTCGGCGACACCGTCGAACAGGTCATCGCCGATACCCAGGTCAAGCAGGTCATCACCACCGGCCTGGGCGACCTGCTCGGCGCCAAGGGCACGATCGTCAACTTCGTGCTCAAGTACGTCAAGAAGATGGTGCCCAACTACCATCTGAAGGGCGCGATCCGCTTCAAGCAGGCGCTCAAGCTGGGCAGCCGCCACACCCTGCCGAAGGTCGAGATCGACCATGACGACGTGGCGTTCCTGCAGTACACCGGCGGCACCACCGGTGTGGCCAAGGGTGCGATGCTGACCAACCGCAACCTGATCGCCAACATGCAGCAGGCCTCGGCCTGGATCAGCGCATCGGGCATCGAGATGGGCAAGGAATGGATCATCACCGCCCTGCCGCTGTACCACATCTTCGCGCTGACGGCGAACGGCCTGGTCTTCATGAAGTTCGGTGGCTGCAACCACCTGATCACCAACCCGCGTGACATGAAGGGCTTCGTCAAGGAGCTCAAGTCGGTGCGCTTCACCGCGATCACCGGCGTCAACACGCTGTTCAACGGCCTGCTCAACACCCCCGGCTTCGACACCGTCGATTTCTCCTCGCTGAAGGTGACCCTGGGCGGCGGCATGGCCGTGCAGCGTGCGGTCGCCGAGCGCTGGAAGAAGACCACCGGCGTCACCCTGGTCGAGGCCTACGGCCTGACCGAGACCTCGCCGGCGGCCTGCATCAACCCGCTTACCCTGGCCGAATACAACGGCTCGATCGGCCTGCCGATCCCCTCCACCGATGCCTGCATCAAGGACGACAACGGCAACATCCTGGCGCTGGGTGAAGTGGGCGAGCTGTGCATCCGCGGCCCGCAGGTGATGAAGGGCTACTGGCAGCGCCCGGAGGAAACCGCCAAGGCCATCGACGCCGACGACTGGCTGCACACCGGCGACATGGCGAAGATGGACGAGCACGGCTTCTTCTACATCGTCGACCGCAAGAAGGACATGATCCTGGTGTCCGGCTTCAACGTGTACCCCAATGAAGTCGAGGACGTGATCGCGATGATGCCGGGCGTGCTGGAAGTGGCCGCGGTCGGCGTACCGGACGAGAAGTCCGGCGAGGTGGTCAAGGTGGTCATCGTCAAGAAGGACCCGAACCTGACCGCCGAGATGGTCAAGGAGCACGCCCGGGCCAACCTGACCGGCTACAAGCACCCCAGAATCGTTGAATTCCGAAAAGAGCTGCCGAAGACCAACGTCGGCAAGATCCTGCGTCGCGAACTCCGCGATACGCCCGCCCCGTAAGGGTTTCGGGAAAGTTGAACGCGCTCAGGCCCGGGTCGGCAACGACCCGGGCCTTTTCGCATGCGCGGGCCCGGGGCCGGTGTAGCATCGCCGCGTGAGTGGACCGTTCGGCCCGCCGGCCACCACCTTGATCTGCGGGCCGCACCGCCGAGGACCCTTCCATGAGTACCATCGAAAAGCTGCCCAGCAGCGGCTCGCCCTATGCCACCATCCGCACCCAGGACAGCGCCGACGGCGCCGCACACTGGCTGTTCATGCACGCCGATGCCTCCACCGGCGTGCGTCCCTGCTGCCGCAAGGACATGCTGGACGAGATGTGGAGCTACATGAGCGCCATCACCCGCGGGCCGGCGCAGCGCCACAGCGGCCAGCTGCGCCATTTCGTGCTGGCCTCCGACGCCGCCGCCTACAACCTGGGCGGCGACCTTGACCTGTTCACCCGCCTGATCCGCGAAGGCAACCGCGACCTGCTGCTGACCTACGCCCAACGCTGCGTGGAGGGCGTTCACCACCTGCACACCGGCTTCGGCGGCGACGTCCGCTCGATCGCCCTGATCCAGGGCGATGCGCTGGGCGGTGGCCTGGAAATGGCCCTGGCCTGCCACACCATCGTGGCCGAGGAAGGGTGCGGCATGGGCCTGCCCGAAGTGCTGTTCGGCCTGTTCCCGGGCATGGGCGCCTACTCGTTCCTGTGCCGCCGGGTGGCGCCGCAGCTGGCCGAGAAGATCATCCTCGATGGCCGTATCTACAGCGCCGAGGAGATGCACGCGATGGGCGTGGTCGACGTGCTGGTCAGGAAAGGTGAAGGCCGCGGCGCGGTCGAAGAGATGATCCGCCAGCAGCAGCGCCTGCCGCAGTCGTACCTGGCAATGAATGCCGCGCGCAACCTGGCGCAGGCGGTCAGCTATGACGAACTGCTGGAAATCACCAAGGTCTGGGTCGATTCGGCACTGGCCCTGGGCGATCGTTCGCTGCGCACCATGGACCGTTTGATCAAGGCGCAGACCCGACGCGCCAATCTGGATGTGGCCTGATACGTTCCCCTCCCCCGCAGGGTTCAAGCCCGGCTGGCCACCGGGCTTTTTTTATGCGGCGCGCAGTCATCGACAACCCGCCGCGCAAGCCCGGCTCTACCGCTCGCCGTCGTCGGCCACGCCGCGTGCCTTGCGTTCGGCGCGCGCATCCAGCGCCTGCCGGCCTTCCTTGATGGCCCCCTGCAGCACCGCAAGACGCTGCCGCCATTCGGCCTTGAGCTGCCAGTCGGCCATCCGCATCAACTCACCGGCGCGGTTGGACGCGCGCACCAGGCCCAGATTGCTGGCCACGCCCTTGATCGCATGCGACTGCTCGCGGAAAGCACCCCAGCGTGCCGCTTCACCATCACCTTCGGCCTTGCGCAGGCACGACTCGGCATCGTCCAGGCACTGGCGGATGAACTCGCGCTCGAAACCCTCGCCCATTCCCAGCGAGGCCAGCTCATCAAGCACGCCGGTATCGAGCACGCCATCGAGGTTGGTGACGGTGCGCACGATCGGCGGCGCACTGGCCTTGAGCTGTGCGTTGTTGGCAATCTCGGCCAGGGTGTCCAGCAGTCGCACGGCCACCACGGGCTTGGCCAGGAACGCATGTGCACCGGCCTGGGTACAGCGCTGGATGGCTTCGGGAGTGACGTCGGCGCTGAGCACCAGCACCGGCGTGCGCGGGCCGCCGCCGGCCTGCATCACCCGCAGCTCCTTCAGCATGTCCAGGCCACTCATGCCCGGCATGTGCAGGTCGACGATGGCCGCATCGAACTCGCTTTCAGCCAGTGCGTCGAGCACCGCCTCGCCCCCATCGACGCACAGCACCTTGTGCCCGGCCTTCTGCAGCAGCCGCTGCAGCACCATGCGGTTGGCCTCGTGGTCGTCGGCGACCAGGATCTGCATGCTGCGCACGCGCGCGCGATGGCGCAGGAACGGATCGGCGAAGGCGATGACGTTGCCGCCGGCACCGGTTTCGTCGCCAGCAGCAAGGGTCGGTACCGCACCCGGGACCACCGGCTGCGGCGGCGCGAACGGCAGCTCCACCCAGAAGTGGCTGCCCTGCGGCGGGTTGTCCAGGTAACCGATCTCGCCGTCCATCGCTTCGACCAGCCCCTTGGCGATGGTCGTACCCAGACCGGTACCCTCATGGCGGCGGGCCATGCTGACGTCGGCCTGCTCGAAGGCCTCGAACAGACGCGGACGCATCGCCGGTGCAACGCCGATACCGGTGTCGAGAATGTCGAAGCGCAGCCGCACCCCACCCTGGGTGTCGGCGTGGACAACGCTGACGCGGATCTCGACCCGGCCGTGATCGGTGAACTTGACCGCGTTGCCGGCCAGGTTGAGCAGGATCTGCCGCAGATGCCCGACGTCGCCGCGCAGGGTCGGCGGCACGGTCTCGGCCACCTTCACCCGGTAGTCCAGGCGCTTGGCCTTGGCCTGCGGCAACAGGATCAGGCCGATCGCCTGCATCACTTCGGAAAGAACGAAATCCTCGGCGACCACGCGCAGCTTGCCGGCCTCGATCGCCGAGATGTCCAGCACTTCCTCGACCAGCGCCAGCAGGCTGCGCGATGACGCCTGGATGGTACTCACGCACTCACGCTGCTCGTCATCCAGGCGCGTGGTCGCCAACACTTCTGTCATGCCATTCAATCCATTGAGTGGGGTACGAAACTCGTGGCTCATGTTGGCCAGGAATCGACTCTTGGCTTCGCTGGCGCGCCGCGCCTCGGCCATCGCTTCGGTCAACTGCCGCAGCAGCGTGGAAAAATACAGGGGAACCGCCGCCAGGCCAAGCCACAGGCCGATGGCCAGGCGTGCGTTCTGTTGCCAATAGGGGGTCGACAGCGCGGTACTGCCGAAGCTGACCATCGCCATCGCCACGGCCACATACAGGTAGTGGTTGCCGAAGCGCATGCCGTTGCCCACCGTCACCCACATCACCACGATGTAGACCCACGACAGCGGCTCGCCCATCTGGATCATGCCGGCGGCTATCAGGCCGTAGTCGGCCAGCATGCCCAGTACGCGGCGCGGATCGGAACGCTGCGGCCGCCACAGCAGCCAGCCGAACAACAGCAGCGACAGACTCAGCCCGGTCAACACGATCGCCAGCACACCGACATACTGGGTGTGCGGCAGATCGTGCCGCGCCGAAGGCAGCAGCACGTAAGCCAGGATCAGGCTGATCAGGACGATGCGGACGATCTGCTGCCCGTGCTCGCTGTCCTGCCGCTGGGACAGGCGCAACCGCAATCGCGACAGCAGGCGTTTCACGCGCCCAGTCCCGGCCGTGCAGAGGCGGTGGAGTGCTCGGCGCAGATCTGTTCCAGCTGCTCACGGCCGCGCAGCAACGCGTCCACGCAACGCGGATCGAACAGGCGCCCGCGCTGGGCATACAGGTAGGCCATGGTGGCTTCCATCGTCCACGCTTCCTTGTAGGGGCGCGGCGAGATCAGCGCATCGAACACGTCGGCCACAGCGACGATGCGTGCCTCCAGCGGAATCGCATCGCCGACCAGGCCATCGGGATAACCACTGCCGTCGTAGCGCTCATGGTGACGCAGCGCGATCAATGCACCGACCTGGATGAAGCGGTTCTGGCTGCCGCTGAGCAGTTCATGGCCAATGCGTGGATGCCGTCGCATGATCGCCAGCTCCTCATCATTGAGCTTGCCCTGCTTGAGCAGCACCGCATCGGGAATGGCGATCTTGCCCATGTCGTGCAGCGGCGCGGCCATCTCGATCAACTTGACGTCGTCTTCCGGCAGGCCCAGCTGTTCGGCGATCAGGCCAGCCACACGCGCCATGCGCTCAAGGTAGGCACTGGTGCCGGCATCACGGAACTCGATCGCACGCGCCAGCCGCGAAAGCGTCTCGCGCTCGCGCTCCTCCACCTCGTGCATGCTGGCCAGCAGCCGCTGCTCCAGCGACAGCGCACGCTGCTTCACGTTCTCGGTCTGCTGGCGCAGCTGCAACAGGTTGTAGCAGCGTGCGCGCAGTTCGCGCGGGCGGATCGGCTTGACCAGGAAATCAATCACGCCGGCTTCCAGTGCTGCCTGGCGGATCGGCTCATCACCCACCACGGTGATCAGGATCACCGGAATATCGCGATGTTTAGGCAGCCGGCGGAAGCGGCGGGCGAATTCCAGCCCGTCCATCTCCGGCATGCGGTAATCGAGAAGCAGCAGGTCGACCGGGTACGATTCGCACCATGCCAACGCCGTCAACGGATCGCCGAAGTCATGCACGCTCAGTTCCGGCGCGATGTCCTCGATGACGTGACGGAGCATCGTCCGTGCGGAAGTCTGGTCATCGACGATGACGATGTTCAAGGCGTTCTCTGCCTGCTTTCTCGACCATGCTGAAAGGTCAGCGGGCGAGGATACCCCGCCGCTGTGCACGCTGGCACCCTGCATCGGCTCGACTCCCGTCACAAGCTCCCCGATTCATGATCGTCGTCACAATGTGAAGCGGATTCTCCACATCGCGGCCTCCCCTGACCCCATGAAGCCATAGCCGGTGTCAAGGTTGTGCAATAACGATACGCCGAGTGCGGGATGCGTCAATGGCGCCGTCTCAAACCGAGACGACGCGCACAAACGGACGCCGAAAACGCCGGTTACTGCTCCGGACGCATGTACGGGAACAGCAGCACGTCGCGGATCGAGCTGCTGCCGGTCAGCAGCATCACCAGGCGATCGACGCCGATGCCAAGGCCGCCGGTCGGCGCCATTCCGTACTCCAGCGCACGGATGTAGTCGGCGTCGTAGTGCATGGCCTCGTCATCGCCGCCTTCCTTCGCCGCCACCTGCGCCTGGAAGCGCTGGGCCTGGTCTTCCGGGTCGTTCAGCTCGGAGAAGCCGTTGGCCAGCTCCTTGCCGTTGACGAACAGTTCGAAGCGGTCGGTATAGCCCGGATCGTTGTCGTTGGCGCGGGCCAGCGGCGAGACCTCCACCGGGTGATCGGTGATGAAGGTCGGCTGGATCAGGGTGTGCTCGACGGTGGCTTCGAAGATCTCCAGCAGCAGCTTGCCCCAGCCGTAGGACGGCTTGACGCGGATCTTCAGGCGCTCGCAATGGCGCAGCAGCGCGTCACGGTCGGTGCAGTCGGCCGCGGAGATTTCCGGGTTGTGGTGGCGCACCGCCTCGTCCATGCGCCAGCGGCGGAACGCCGGGCCCAGGTCGATGTTGGCGCCGTCCCACTCGACCACGGTGGTGCCGTTCACCGACTGTGCCACGTCACGGATCACGCCTTCGGTCAGGTCCATGATCTCGTTGTACGTGGCATAGGCCTCGTACAGTTCCATCATGGTGAATTCCGGGTTGTGGCGGGTGCTGACGCCTTCGTTGCGGAAGTTGCGGTTGATTTCGTAGACGCGTTCCAGGCCACCGACGGTCAGGCGCTTGAGGTACAGCTCCGGCGCAACGCGCAGGTACAGGTCAAGGTCCAGCGCGTTGTGGTGGGTGGTGAACGGCTTGGCCGCCGCGCCGCCGGGGATGTAATGCATCATCGGCGTTTCGACTTCGAGGAAGTCGCGGTTGTCCAGCCATGCACGCATCGCACGGATGATCTTCGAGCGCTTGATGAAGACCGCGCGCGACTCCGGCGTCACGATCAGGTCGACGTAACGCTGGCGATAACGCTGTTCGACGTCGGCCAGGCCATGCCACTTGTCCGGCAGCGGGCGCAGCGACTTGGTCAGCAGACGGATCGATTCGGCCTTGACCGACAGCTCGCCGGTCTTGGTGCGGGTCAGGCCACCTACGACAGCGATGATGTCGCCCACGTCCCAGCCCTTGAAGGCGGTGTAGGCATCGCCCAGCACGCTGCCCTGCAGGAACAGCTGGATGCGGCCCGATTCGTCCTGGATCTGGGCGAAGCTGGCCTTGCCCATGACCCGCTTGGCCATCAGGCGACCGGCCATCTTCACCTGGCGGCCGTTGCCTTCCAGGGTTTCGGCGGTCCACTGCTCCGTATCGGCGAATTCTTCCTGCAGGCTGCCGGCGAAGTCCTCGCGACGGAAGTCGTTCGGATACGCGATCCCCTGCCCGCGCAGCGCTTTGAGTTTCTCACGGCGCTCGGCGATCAACTTGTTTTCGTCGACGGGGGGGGTATCGGTAGCTTCGCTCATGGATCTGCGGGAATCGTGTAGTGAGGGGGAGTGTTGCGCCCGGCGCAGCCGGTTGCCCAGCATACCAAAAGCGCCCTGTCCCGGCCTCGGGCCGCCCCTGCTCCGGTAGCCGCCAACCTTGGTTGGCGCTCACCGTGTCGACCAAGGTCGACACCTACCGGGCTCGGGGGGCGACACCTACCCGTTTCCCGGGAATGCCTGCCGCAGCTCATCCACCAGCACCCGCTGGTTCTCCGAATAGTCCACCGGCACCGACACCAGATGCACGCCGCCCGCGGTGAAGGCCGCTTCCAGGGTCGGAATGAACTGCTCGATCGCCGTCACCTCGTGCCCCTGGCAGCCATAGGCCTCGGCGTATTTGACGAAATCCGGATTGCCGAAGGTCATGCCGTAGTCGGCGAAACCATCCACCGCCTGCTTCCAGCGGATCATCCCGTAGGCGCCGTCGTTGAGGATCAGCACTACCAGGTTCAGGCCCAGCCGCCGCGCGGTCTCCAGCTCCTGGCTGTTCATCATGAAACCGCCATCGCCACACACCGCCAGCACGCGGCGCTGCGGGTACAGGATCGAGGCCATGATCGCCGACGGCAGCCCCGCGCCCATCGTTGCCAATGCGTTGTCCAGCAGCAGCGTATTGGCCACCTGGGTACGGTAGTTGCGCGCGAACCAGATCTTGTACATGCCATTGTCCAGCGCCACGATGCCGTCCGGCGGCATCACCTGGCGCACGTCATGCACCAGCCGCTGCGGCGTGAAACCGGCCTCTTCGGCGCGGTCGGCGATGTGCTCCAGGATCGTCGCGCGCAGCGGCAGCAGTGCAGCGGCGTTGTCCACCCTGCCCTCGATACGGTCGGCCAGCAGGGTCAGCGAGCGGCCGATATCGCCGATCACCTCCACCTGCGGGAAGTACACCTGCTCCACCGCGGCCTGCGAGTAGCCGATGTGGATGACCGTGCGGCCACCCGGGCGCATCACGAAGGGCGGCTTCTCCGTCACCTCGTGGCCAATGGTCACGATCACGTCGGCCTGATCGATGGCCATGTGCACGTAGTCGCGCTCGCTCAGTGCCGCCGTGCCCATGTACAGGCCCGAGCCACCGGCCACCGCGCCCTTGCCCATCTGCGTGGTGACGAACGGGATGCCGGCCCGCAGCACGAAGGCCGACAGCGCTTCGCTGGACTGCGGTCGCGACGCCGCCGACGCGATCACCAGCAGCGGACGCTTGGCCTCGCGGATGATCTGCGCCGCACGGTCCAGCGCCTCGGGACTGGCGATCGGCCGATCCACCGGGTGTGGCGGGATCAGTGCAACGTCCTCGACCTCCATCGCCGCGATGTCCTCGGGCAGTTCCAGCAGCACCGGCCCGGGGCGCTCCTCCAACGCCGTGCGGAAGGCCTCGCGGACGATGGTGGGGATGGTGCGCGCCGAAACGATCTGCCGCGCCGACTTGGTCAGTGGCTTCATCGTGCTGACGATATCCACGATCTGGAAGCGCGCCTGCTTGCTGGCCACGATGCCCTTCTGCCCGGTGATCATGATCACCGGCCACGCGCCGAGCAGTGCGTAGGCGGCACCGGTGGTGAAGTTCAGTGCACCCGGGCCGAGCGTGGCCAGGCACACGCCGGGCTTGCCGGTCAGGCGGCCGTAGGTGGCGGCCATGAACACGGCAGCCTGTTCGTGGCGGGTGATGACCAGCTCGATGCTGGAATGGCGAAGCGACTCGACGACATCGAGGTTCTCTTCACCGGGAATGCCAAAAATGCGCTCGACGCCCTCGTTTTCGAGTGCGGCGACGAGCAGATCGGAACCCTTGGACATGGAATGACGTCCTTCTCGCAGTGCGTGATGATGGAACGTTGCAGGGATGCTGACAGGAACGGTGGATGGCCCGCGTCAACGGCGGTCGAACCACACCGTCTGCGCGTTGACGAACTCGCGGATGCCGAAGTGCGACAGCTCGCGGCCGAAGCCGCTCTTCTTCACTCCGCCGATCGGCACGCGTGGATCGGAGGCAGAGAAACCGTTGACGAACACGCCACCGGTCTGCAGCCGGCGCGCCAGCTGCATCGCGCGGGCGTGGTCGCCGGTCCACAGATTGCCGCTCAGCCCGAACTCGCTCTGGTTGGCCAGTTCCACCGCATGGTCGGCGTCGCGCGCGCGGCTGATCGACGCCACCGGCCCGAAGGTCTCGGTGTCGAAGGCCTGCATGCCCGGCTCGACGCCCGCCAGCACGGTGGGTGCATAGAAACTGCCGGGGCGATCGAGCTGCTTGCCGCCCACGAGCAACTGCGCACCGGCCTCGACCGACGCACGCACCTGTGCATCAAGCTGTTCAAGCAGGTCCTGCCGGGCCATCGGTCCGATCCGGTTGCCGGCCTCGCGGCCATCGCCCACGATCAGCGCCTGCACGCGCTCGCAGAACAACGCCACGAAACGCTCATACACGGCGTCTTCGACGATGATGCGCTTGCCGGCAATGCACACCTGCCCGGTGTTCTGGAAGCGCGAGGCCACCGCGGCATCGACCGCTGCCTCCAGGTCGGCGTCGGCCAACACGATGAATGGATCCGAGCCACCCAGCTCCAGCACCACCTTCTTCAGCGCCTGCCCGGCCTGCGCGGCGATGCTGCGCCCCGCGGCGACGCTGCCGGTCAGGGTCACGGCAGCGATGCGGTCATCGGCGATGGCGGCACTGGTTCCCTCGCGGCTGATGTTGGCGGCGATGAAGGTGCCGTCGGGCAGGCCCGCGTCGCGCCACGCAGCGGCGAGCAGCCCGGCGGTGCCGACGATGTTTTCGGCCGGCTTCAGCAGGAAGCCGTTGCCGCCCATGAGGATCGGCACGGCCGCGCGCATCACCTGCCAGTACGGGAAATTCCACGGCATGATGCCGAGCACAACGCCCAGCGGCAGGTAGGAGACATAGGCCTTGTTGTCGGCCACCGCGGTGGGCTCATCGCGCAGGAACGCCGCACCGTTGTCGGCGTACCAGTCACACAGCACCGCGCACTTCTCGATCTCGGCCAGCGACTCGGCGTGGACCTTGCCCATTTCGGCAGTGGCCATCGCGGCCAGCGGTTCACGGTCGCGGCGCAGCACGGCAGCCATCGCACGCAGCACGCTGGCGCGTTGTTCCAGTGACTGCGCGCTCCAGGCTGCAAAACCGGCCTGGCCGCGGTCGAGGATGGCTTCCAGTTCGACGTCGGTGGCGAAGGGGTGGCTGGCGATCTGCTGGCCGGTCGCCGGATCGCGGGAAATGGCAGCGGGGGCTGCGGGAGAAGCGGACATGCAGGTCTCCTGTTGTCTCGACAACGGGCGGCTGCCCGTTTCCTGACAACGAATGTGGACCCGATCGATGGCAGCAACAAGGCGTCTGCGTATCCTGTGACCTGTACTTACCTGCCTGAATGGGGTTGATCGGCAGGGCTGCGCCCTGGTACGCGCCATCGCATGCGCGCTGCCGCTCCCACGCTTCGCTACGCGAACCGCGGGCCCCACTTACCAGCCCCCATACCCCCGCCGCTTCGCGGCCGCCCCCTGACTCAGGGGGCTCTTCTCCAGACCCAACCCGGCGCCTCCAGTAGATCCACGCCATGCGTGGATGAATTTCCATCGAGATCGACTATCTCGAATTGAAACCGAAAAGCATCCACGCATCGCGTGGATCTACCGTGTCGACCAAGGTCGACACCTACCAACAGCAGCGGAGATCTGTCAGAGGTGGGGCGGTGTCGGAGTGCGGGGTGTCAGCCGCATGGATGCGGCTGCCAAGCCTACACGGACGTACTTGCGGCGTCCCCGCACTCCGACACCGCCCCGCCACCCCACGGAAAGCCCGCTGTTGCTGTTGCTGTTGCTGTTGAGGTTGCCGGCCAGCGGCCGGCACTACAGCAGGTGCAGGGCGCAGCCCTGCCGACCAACCTACCTTCGCGGCAGGTAGGTCACCAGTGACAGGTCATGCCGGCTCTCCGGCACCAGCGCCACGTACTGCAGGTCCAGCAGCCCGCGCGTGGGATGGTTCAGCTTCTTCGCACCTTCGTCGAAACGACGCACATCGTGCTCGGGCCACCACTGGCGGAACTGCTCGCTGTGCGCACCGATGTCCTCGGCCAGTGCCAGGAACGGCGCCTTGTCCGGCGCCTGCGCCATCGCCGCGCGGAAGCTGGCCAGCAGCCCGCGGGTCATTTCTTCCCAGTTGAGGATCAACGTGCGGTAAGGCGGATACAGGAACATCAGCCGCAGCGTGTTGCGTTCGTGCGGCGCCAGCTGACCGTAATCAACAAACAGATCGGCGATGGCCGGGTTCCAGGCCAGGATGTCGAATCGGGTATTGCGCACGTAGGCCGGGATCGGCTGCATCGCCTCCACCAGCTGGCGCAGGCCGTCGGTCACCGTCTCGTCGGGCGATTCCAGCGGCACGCCATAGCCGGACAGCGCGAACGCGTAGGCGCGCTCGTCGTCGCTCAATCGCAGTACCTGCGCCAGGCGCTCCAGCACCTCGGGCGAGGCGCGCACTTCGCGGCCCTGCTCGATCCAGGTGTACCAGCTGACACTGACCCCGATCGCCAGTGCGACTTCCTCGCGCTTCAGGCCCGGCGTGCGTCGGCGGCCGGCTGGCAGCCCCAGCGTTGCTGGGTCGACCCGCGCACGGCAGGCCTTGAGAAAGCCTCCCAGTTCCTTGCGTTCGGCTTCACTGCGCATCATCGCCCTGCCCTGCAGGTTTCAACGGCGTTGCGGGACGCCGAAGACGTCCCGCAACGCAGGGCCCGGGCAGCGGACGGTACCGCTGTCGCCGGGCACGCATCAGGCATCGATGCGCTTGGAGCCGACCGCCAGGCCGGCCTTCAGGCTGGCCTCGACGAACTCGTCCAGGTCACCGTCGAGCACCTTCTGCGTATCCGAACGCTCGATGCCGGTGCGCAGGTCCTTGATACGGCTCTGGTCGAGCACGTAGTTGCGGATCTGGCTGCCCCAGCCGATATCGGACTTGGTGGCTTCCACCGCATCACGCTCGGCGTTGCGCTTCTGGATCTCCAGCTCGTAGAGCTTGGCGGCCAGCATCTTCATCGCGTTGTCGCGGTTCTGGTGCTGGCTGCGGCCGGTCTGGCAGGCCACGACCGTGTTGGTCGGGATGTGGGTGATACGCACCGCCGACTCGGTCTTGTTGACGTGCTGACCACCGGCACCGGACGAGCGGTACACGTCGGTCCGCAGATCGGCCGGGTTGATGTCGATTTCGATGTTGTTGTCCACTTCCGGCGACACGAACACCGAGGTGAAGCTGGTATGGCGGCGGTTGTCCGAGTCGAACGGCGACTTGCGCACCAGGCGGTGCACGCCGGTCTCGGTCTTCAGCCAGCCGTAGGCGTAGTCGCCTTCCACGCGCAGCGTGGCCGACTTGATGCCCGCGACGTCGCCACCGGACACTTCCATCAGCTCGGTCTTCCAGCCACGCGATTCACACCAGCGCAGGTACATGCGCAGCAGGATCTCGGCCCAGTCCTGGGCTTCGGTACCACCGGCACCGGCCTGGATGTCGACGAACGCCGGAGCGTTGTCCATCTGCCCGGAGAACATGCGCTGGAATTCCAGCTTCTCCACGTGCGCCTGGTGCTTGTCCAGGTCGGCCACCACGGCCAGCGCGGTGTCCTCGTCCTGCTCGGACTCGGCCAGCTCCAGCAGTTCGGTGGCGTCGCTCAGGCCTTCCAGCACCGCGGCGATGCCGCCCACGGTCTTTTCCAGGGTCGAGCGCTCGCGCCCCAGGTTCTGGGCGTATTCGGCGTTGTTCCAGACGTCGGGGCTTTCCAGCTCCCGCGTTACTTCCTCAAGACGCTCTTTCTTGGCGTCGTAGTCAAAGATACCCCCGGAGCGACAACACGCGATCGGTCAGATCGGCGATGCGCTGGCGGACAGGATTCAGTTCGATCATGTCGGCGGTTATGCATTCAAAAGATGACTGCAAATGATACCGCAGGCCGGGGTGAACCGGCGCAGAAGCCGGTCCCGCCCCGACACGCCCCTACCCGCCCAAGGCCTGGCGCAGCAACGGCAGCTGGCGCCGGCTGCAGGGCACCTTGACCCCATCGGCCATGTGCAGCAAGGCCTCACCCCCATCCAGCGGCTCGATCGAGCGCAGCTGGTCACGGTTGACCAGCCAGCTGCGGTGGCTGCGCAGGAACAGGACCGGGTCCAGCCGCGCCTCCAGCACCGCCATGGTGATCCGCAGCGGGTAGTCATGCCCGCGCACCCGCAGGTTCACATAGTTGCCGGCGGCCTGGGCGTACTCGACGTCGGCCGTGGCCACGAGGAACTCCTTGCCCAGCTTGCGCACAAGGAAATGGTCGGGGCGATCGACCGGTTCGACCGGCGGGCCCTCATCGGGGGCGGCAAGCAGGGTCGCTTCACCCTGGCGGCGGCGGCCGAACCAGGCCAGGGCATGGACTGCCGAGACCAGCAGCGCATAGGTCTGGATGTCCTTGAAGAACTCGTAGAACCATTGCGCCGGCCAGTCCCCAAAGGTGTAGTGGCTGCCAAGCACGGCGTGGGCGGCCTTGCGCAGCAGGACCATCGCACTCACATGCAGCAGCCACCATGCAACCGCGCCCAGCAGATACGGCGCCAAGCGCTGTTGCCAGGTATCGGTGTGCAGCGGCCAGCGCGAAGCGGCGCGGATCAGCACCGCCAGCAGCAGCAGCGACACCAGCGCACTGCTGAACTCGTCAATCGTGGCCGCCATCCATTGGGAGGGCAGCCCATCGCGCGCCGCCATCATGGCCTTGGCCAGCACATTGGCCGCCGCCGTCCCCAGGAACAGTACGACCCAGAACACGGCTGCCTGCCGCCCTTGCCTGCCGTTGCCCATCGATTCGCCACGCACGTCCGGGTCCTGCTGGTTGTACTCATCCATCACTGGATTATCGCCAACCACAGCCCCGCTGACGTACGCCATTCGTCCCCCCGCCCCGCCACTGGGCCCTGCCGGGCATCCAACCGCCCCTTGCTGCTGGCGACAGCCCACAAGGACTTCCACTCTGCGAGGACGCCAACACGGATACCGCCATGACCCGCCGCCACGACCTCGACACCCTGCGTATCGGTGCTTTCGGGCTGTTGATCCTCTACCACGTGGCCATGGCCTACGTGGCCGGATGGGACTTCCACCTCAAGAGCGTCCACACCGCGGAGTGGCTGCAATGGCCGATGATCGCGCTGAATCGTTGGCGCATGCCGCTGCTGTTTGCCATCTCCGGCATTGCACTGGGCCTGTGCCTGCCCGCGCAGGGCCGTTGGCGGTTCGCGTTGCGGCGCGGCGGGCGGCTGTTGTTGCCGCTGTTGTTCGGCATCGTCGCGGTCGTTTCGCTGCAGGCCTACTGTGAAGCGGTGGACAAGGGCGACGTCACGCCAGGGCTCGGCGCATTCCTGTGGCGCTACTGGCAGTTCCGGCCGTGGCCGGGAGCCAGCTTCACCGGTGCCGCCTATGGCTTCACCTGGAACCACCTGTGGTACCTGGCCTATCTGATCCCTTACACGCTGCTGGCGATCGTGTTGGCCAGCGTAGTGCGGCCGCAGCGCCACCGCCTGCCGGGCCTGCCTGCGGGCGACCGCTGGGTGGCCACGCTGGGCCTGCTGCTGCCGGTGCTGTGGCTGGCGTGGGCGCTGCTGGTGATCCTGCCCGCCCACCCGCCAACCCATGCGCTGGTCGATGACCTGTACGTCCACGCCGAATCGCTGCCCCTGTTCCTCGGCGGCTTCCTCGCCGCGCGCTGGCAGCGCGGCTGGGATCTGCTGGTGCGCGGCCGGCGGTTGACCCTGGCGCTGGCCGTTGTCGGGCTGACTGTCGAACTGGGCATCCGCGCGTTGGGGCGGATGCCCGACCTCGGCGATCTGCCGCAGTGGGTGCTGGCGCTGCCGTGGGCGCAGACCGAGCGCGTTGGCCGAGCGCTGTACACCTGGTGTTCCCTGCTGGCCCTCTTCGGATGGGCGCAGGTCCTGCTGGCGCGGCCATGGCGTGGCCTGGGCTACTGCCGCGAGGCGGTGTTCAGCTGGTACATCCTGCACCAGACCGTGCTGATCATGCTGTTGTACTGGTTGCGTCCCCTGCAGCTGGGCGCATGGCTCGAGCCGGCGCTGGTGATTGTCGGCACCGTCGCCGGCTGCCTGCTGATCCATGAACTGCTGGTACGCCGTGTGCGCTGGCTGCGGCCGCTGTTCGGGTTGCGTGCCGCACCGCTATCGTCGCCTGCAGTGCGCGTCGTGCCGGCACAATAAGGCCTGCGCCCCGTGGAACCGAGCGTACGCTCGGCTCCACAAGGCGAGGGCTGCGACAGCCACGCATGGCGTGGCTCTACTTCACCTCGAACTCGCCGACCAGCACCGTCTCGGCACGATCCTTCAGCCGCATCGTGATCATCTGGTCCTTCTGCTTCGGCGTGCCCCAATGGGTAGTCAGGCGCAGCATCAGCGTCGTCGCACCGGTCACCAGCTGCTGGCGGCTGCCGAAGTAGTTCGCCTCCACCTTGTACTTGCCCGGCTTGGCGTTGCGCAGCGAGAACTGTTCCGGACCATAGCCACCGGTGAAGTCCTGCGACATCTGCCCACCCTGGTAGGTCAGGCGGTTGCCGTAGTACGCACGCTCGCCGTTCGGGTCGGTGACCCACAGGTCCATGTCGCTGTTGTCGGCATCCCAGGCCAGCACCACGCGCAGGTCCAGCGGCATCGCCTGCAGCAGGCGCGGGTCGATGCCGGTGGTATCCAGGCGCGGCTTGCTGCCGGCCACCAGGTTGGTCAGTTCATCCAGGGCGATCAGCGCGATGCCGTCGAAACGACCATCCCACGGCCGCACGACCACCTGGTACAGCGGCGCCAGCGCCTGCTGCGGCTTGCCCGCTGCGGCCAGCGCCAGGCCCAGATCACGGAAGCTCTGCGGTTCCTCCTGCCCCATCGCCAGCACCTGCTCGAACACCGGCACCGCCAGTGCGGGTGCATCGGCCTGCAGCAGGCGATAGCCGAGAACGCGCAGCAGATGGCGGTTGTCCAGCTCCATCTCGGCCAGGTTGGACAGCACGCGCAGGGCAAGATCGCGCTGCCCCTGTTCGATCAACAGGTCGGCCACGTCGAGGAAGAACGCACTGCTGTTGGCGTTCGCAGCGCGCTCGGCCAGATAGCGGTCGTACAGCTGCGACGACGGCCCCTGGCGCAGGCGGCGGGCGACCGGCGAATCCGATTGCCAGGCAGCCAACCGGATTCCCAGCTGGCCGTCATTGGCGGCGGCCGGTGCATTGGACGCCGTGGGTTCGATGGCAACGGCATCCATCGCGGCCTCCAGGCCGGCAGGTGCCTGCCGCGGCGGCGATCGACGGGCGCGCGCGCTGCTGGACTCCGCCCGCTGCTCGGCGGCAACGGCCATCGGCGCTGGCGCGGGAGGAGGCGCGGCGAGCATCGCCACCGGGGCAGCCGCATACGCATCCTGACCGACCACTTCCAGCGCCTTCGCCTGCACGCGCATGCCCTTCGGCCAACGGCGGCTCCACCATTGCTGGCGCTGCTGCCACTGCGTCACCACCTTGTCCAGGCGCTGACGGTCGGCGGCATCGCGATCTGCAACCTGGCGTGCGAAGCGCTGGTCGTACTGGGCGCGCAAGGCACCTGCGGGGCGGATCGCGTAGCGCAGGTAGTCGTCCAGCGTTTCCAGCACGATCAGTGAAGTGTCCGGGCCCACCAGGCTGAACTGCTGCGACAGGCGCTGCATCGCCTCGCGATTGCCGCGCCGATCGGTCGACAACTGCTGCAGGCGTGCCTGTGCCCACAGGCCGGCCAGCAGATCGCCATCGGCGCTGGTGGAGCTCTCCGGCAGTGCCTGCCATTGCCCACCGGCAATGCGCACCCGCATCGGCACACCTTCGGCCGCCAAACGCGCATGCAACCACAGCCAGCCCTGGGCCTGGCTGCGGCGGTCGACCACCACGTCCTGCACGCCACGGCCGGCATCGATCTGGACATCCAGCGGCATCGACAGCAGCTCCCGTGCAGCGGCATCGATATCGCTGCCGAGCGCCACGAAACTGCCAGCATGCGCCTCGCTCCAACCGCGCAGGCGGGTGGCATCGGTGCGTGCGCCGGCACTGCTGACCGCAAACAGGCGCTGATCGGCGGCCAACGCCGGCAGTGCTTCCGGCCCATAGGTCAGCAGGCCGTCGCTGACCATCAGGTACTCCTTCACCGAGGGCTGCGGCTGCCACTGCGCCAATGCACTGGCGCCATCCGGCTGCACCGCCATCAATGCGCGCCGCAGTTCACTCCAGTCACCGCTGCGTATACGGAAATGACGCACGGGCTCGGCGCGATCACGCAGCACGGTCAGCGCGACGTTGCCCTCGCCCATCGCAGCAAAGTAGCGATCCAGCAGCGCGAACTCGCGGGTGCGGTCGCGCTGGCCTGCGGAACCCGAACCGTCCCAAAGCAGGCCCACCTCCGATGGCACACGGCGGGGCGCGATCGACGTCGGCACCGGCAGCTGCGCCAGCAGGTAGTGACCGTCCTGCCAGCGGGCAACCTGCACCTGTGCCTTGCGCTCGGCCGGCAGCGTCCATTGCAGCTGGGCCGGCAACTGCGCGCCACGTCCTTGCCAGTGCAGGCGGCCATCGGCGATGCGGAACGGCGCGCTTCCTGCCTCAGCCTCCTTCGGTGCCCGCACGTCCAGTTCGACGGCTGCGGCGCCGGCGACGAACTGCAGCGGCAGTGTCCAACGCCAGCCCTGCCCGGCATATGCCAGCGGCTCGCGTACGACCAACTGCACGCGGCGGCTGCCGCCGGCCGGCAGCGGATACACGCGCAGCCGGAACTGGTTGCCGGCGGTCTGCTCCAGCAGGCCCGGGTCGACGCCACGACGGGCGATCTCCTCGAACACTTGACGACCGCGGTCCTTGGGCACCGGTACTGCCTCGCGCAACTCGCCGTTGATGTCCAGGGCGAACCCGGTGATCTGCTGGCCCTCGGCCAGCGGGAACTGCAGCTCGCCTTCCAGCACGCGCTGGTTGGGGTTATGGAACTCCAGGGTGATACGGGTCTGGGCGATACCGGCCTGGACCTCGCCTTCGATGCGGGCATGTCGCAGCTGCACGGGCTGTTCGGCGGCGGGCGCGATCAGCAGCGGTGTGGACGTCATCGGCGGTGCCGGACGCCGCGACGCCTGGGGCAGTGCCGGCCAGCTTGCCAGGGCCAACAGCAGTACGGTGCAGCAACGGGCGAAGACCATGACAGGACTCCAGTGGGATCGTGACTGCTTGAACGCACCAACCGGGAGGACGGGGTTAACGTGATTCGATGCTGGTTCTTCGCTGCCCCTGGGCGCACCATGTGCGACTTCCCGATCCCGTGCAAGGATGCCCATGCGTTCTCCCCTGCTTCCCACCCTGCTGGCCCTGTGCTGGCCGTTGGCCGCCGGCGCCGTCGATGCGCCTGCAGGCCTCTATTTCCAGCATCACGACTGGGTCGTGGCCTGCGACAACACGCGCACGTGCCGCGCGGCCGGCTACGCCAGTGGCGATGACAGCACCCTGAGCGTGCTGCTGACCCGGGCGGGCGGCCCCAATCAGGCCATCAGCGGTCGGATGTCGTTGCAGCCGATCGATGACCAGCCGCAGCCCAAGGGCGCGCTGCACCTGCGCATCCAGCAGCGTGACCTCGGTGTGCTGGCGCCGGCCACGGAGCCGGGTGTCCATGTGCTCAGCGCGGCACAGACCAGCGCAGTGCTGTCCGCGCTGGTGCGCGATGGTGGCATCGCGGTTGTCGATGCCGCCGGCCACACGTGGCCGCTGTCGGACAAGGGCGCAGCGGCTGTGCTGTTGAAGACCGACGAGTTCCAGGGCCGCGTGGGCACGCCGGGCGCGGTGATGCGCAAGGGGGCCGCTGCCGAAAGCAGCGTGCCTGCCGCCGTTGCCAAACCCGTGGTGCGCAAGGCACCGACGCTGTCGACGCCACCGGACGACCCGGCGTTTTCCAAGCTGGCCGCCTCGCCGGCGCTGCGTGCGGCGCTGCGCGCCACTCTGGAAGAACCCAGCTGCGAAGGCCTGCTCGACACCGACCCGGATCTTCCGATCAGCAATTCACCACTGCAGATCCAGCGCCTGGACACCAAGCATCTGCTGGTCAACGTCCCCTGCTGGCGCGCGGCCTACAACACCGGTGATGGTTACTGGGTCATCGGTGAGAAAGCGCCCTACCAGCCGCAATGGGTGACCAGCGACGCGATCGACTACGGCGACGGACAGATCGTCGCCTCGCACAAGGGCCGCGGTCTGGCCGACTGCGTGTCGGATGAAACGTGGACGTGGGATGGCACCCGCTTCGTCGCGACCTCGGCGATCAGTGGCGGCCTGTGCCGCGGCGTTCCCGGGGGTACCTGGGAACTGCCGACGCGGGTGACCGACGTACGCTGACCCTTCCGAAGCGATAGCGCCGGGCCATGCCCGGCATGGACTACGCCGGCAGGCAGTGCTCGACGATCAGCTGGATGGCGGCGCCGCCACGATAGTCATCGCAGGCGAGCCGGTAGGCGAGATGCACGTGGCGACCGGGCGCATTGCCGTGCCAGCCGCCGAAATGGATCGCGTTGATCGTGCCGGGTACGCCGGGCAGGCGCAGTTCCAGCTTCAGATGACGCTCCTTCAGCACGCGCCAGTTGGCCACTTCGAAGTGGCCATCGAACAGCGGCTCGGGAAAGCCCTGCCCCCATGGACCCGCCAAACGCAGCGCATCGGCATGGCGATGATCGAGTTCGTCCGCGGCCAGTTCGCCGTCGCTGAGCACCTGCTGCTGCAGTGCAGCCGGGTCGAGCATTTCCAGCACGGTGGCGACGAACGCGGCTTCGAAGGCAGCCAGATGATCCAGACGCATGCTCAACCCGGCGGCCATCGCGTGACCGCCGAAGCGCTCGATCAAGCCGGGATGGCGCGCATCGACCAGCGCCAGCGCATCACGGATATGCAGGCCGGCGATCGAACGCGCCGAGCCGCGCAGGGTGTCGGCGCCCGGCTCGGCCGGCGCGAACGCGATCACCGGCCGATGCAGGCGATCCTTCATCTTTGAAGCAACCAGTCCAACCACGCCGGGGTGCCAATCAGCATCGAACAGGCAGGCCGCCACCGGGCGCTGCCCTGCGGTATCGAGCACCACCCGCGACAGCGCGTGTTCGGCGTCATCGGTCATCGACTGCTGGACCGCACGCCGCTCGGCGTTGATCTGTTCCAGCGTCTGCGCGATGTCGCGGGCTTGCCGCGGATCTTCGGTGAGCAGCAGGGCGATACCCAATGCCATGTCTTCCAACCGACCGGCCGCGTTCAAGCGCGGGCCAAGCCCGAAGCCGATGTCGGTGGCGGTCAAGCGTGCAGCATCGCGGCCGCTGGCCTCGATCAATGCCTTCAGGCCGACGCAGCCCTGGCCATTGCGCAGCCTGCGCAATCCTGCGCTGACCAGGGCGCGATTGTTGGCATCGAGCACCACCAGGTCGGCCACTGTGCCCACCGCCACAAGATCCAGCAGCGTGGTCAGGTCCGGCCCTTTGCCATCGGCAAATACCCCCGCTTCGCGCATCTGCCGGCGCAGCGCCATCAGTACGTAGAAGATCACGCCGACACCGGCCAGCGCCTTGCTGGGGAAGGCGTCGCCGTCGAGGTTGGGGTCGACGATGACATCGGCCGGTGGCAGCAGTGGACCGGGCAGATGGTGATCGGTCACCAGCACCTGCCAGCCACGCGCCTTGGCCGCGGTCACGCCGGCATGGCAGGCAATGCCGTGGTCGACGGTGACCAGCAGATCCGGCTGCAGCGCAGCCAGCTCGTCCACCAGTGACGGCGACAGACCATAGCCGTGCACCATGCGGTTGGGCACTGCGTGGAAGACGTGCTGCGCGCCGAGCATGCGCAGCCCACGCACACCGACCGCGCAGGCGGTGGCGCCGTCGCAGTCGAAATCACCGACTACCAGGATGCGCTTGTCGGCGGCGATGGCTTGCACCAGCAGGTCCACTGCTGCGTCGATGCCGGTCAGCAGTTCCGGCGCATGCAGGTTGCCGAGCTTGGGCAGGGCCAGCTCCGGCGTGTGCGCACCACGTGCGGCATACAGGCGGGCCAGCAGGGGCAGCGTGCCCTCCGGCCAGCTACCGGGCGCGACTGCATCGCGACGGCGGATCATCGGCGTATCGGAAGACGGCAGCGCAGCATCGGCGGCAAGGGACATCGGCATCGCCGGGTTGCGGAAGACCCGCGCATGATACCCCGCTCGGCTCGCCAGGCTCTTCCGGGCTTGGCGCAAGCGTGGCGATCGCCCATGCTTGTTCGCTTCTGAAACGGAATTCGCCATGTACCGCCTGCTGTCCGTACTGCTTGCCAGCCTCCTGCTGCCACTTGCTTCCCAGGCCGCAAACACGCCGCCAACCCTCGGTATCGAGTTCGTACACCACGACTGGTTCCTGGCCTGCGACAACACCGGCACCTGCCGTGCAGCCGGCTACAGCCCTGAAAAGGCGGACAGCCTGCTGGGCCTGATGCTGGAACGTGCCGGCGGCCCCGGCACGGCGGTGAAGGCGCGGCTGCGGGTCGGCGAGGATGGCGAAAGTGCAGTGCCTGAAGGTTCAATGCGCCTGCACGTGAACGGCCGTGATCTGGGCCCAGTGCAGGACACCGGGGCCGACGAGGCAGTGATGCTGCGGCCGGCGCAGGTAGAAGGCCTGCTGGCCGCCCTGCCCGGCCAGGCCCGTATCGAGGTGATCGACAGCAGGGGCACGCGCTGGCCGATTTCCGATCGTGGTGCCGCCGCGGTGCTGCTGAAAATGGACGAGGTCCAAGGGCGCGTGGGCACGCCCGGTGCGCTGGTACGCCGCGGCACGCGTGCCGAAGCGAGCGTGCCCGCCGCAGTGGCCAAGCCGGTGATCGTGCGCGGTGTGCTGGCGGCCGGCCGCCCCGGCGATAGCGAGCTGGGCAGCAGCGAAGCGCTGCGCGACGCGCTGATTGCCACGCTCGGCGACAACGACGACTGTCCGCGCCTGATCGAGTACAAGGGAACACCGGAAATGGTGATCGAGCGGTTGGACGACCACCATGTGCTGGTGCAGGCGTTGTGCCAGATAGGCGCGTACAACTACAGCAATGGCTTCTGGATCGCGCGCGATCAGCCGCCGTTCGCACCTGAGACGGTCACGCTGGAGGCAGAGGGCTTCTCGCGCTCCGATCGCACGTTGTACGCGCGCTACAAGGGCCGCGGCATCGGCGACTGCGTTTCCGGCTGGGACTGGGCCTGGGATGGCCGCAGATTCCAGCCAAGCAGTGCGTTCAGTACCGGCCTGTGTCGTGGCGTGGCGGGCGGGCACTGGACGCTGCCGACGCTGGTCAGCACGGTCCGCTGACCCGGAAGCCTGGAACATGACTACGCTTCGATGTCCTCTACTGGTGCTGGCGTCACTGACGCTGGCACCTGTCAGCTTCGCCGGCACGCCCGCGCAGTTCACGTTCCTTGAACAGAACGGACACCTGGCATGCGATAACACAGGCACCTGCCGGATAGTGGCGTTCGGCCCACCGGCCGCGTTGATGCTGGGCGTGCTCATCGAGCGTGCCGCTGGACCAGACACCCCCGTGACGGCGCGATTGTCGCTGGCTGATGGCAGTGACGGCGCGCCCCGCAGCCCGCGGGTGCATCCAGAGGGCCGGCTGCGGCTGCATGTGGATGGCGCGGACCTGGGTGATATCGGCCCGGTGGATGCGCTTGAGGCCGGCCTGGCTCTGGCACCACCACATGCGCAGGCGCTGCTGGATGCACTGGTGCGCGGGCGGCCGGTCAGGATGACCGACACGGCGGGCCAGGCATGGCCATTGGCAGAGAGCGGTAATGCCGCACTGCTGCTGAAGATGGACGAGGCACAGGGCCGCTTGCACACCCCAGGGGCGTTGGTGGGCAAGGGTTTGCGGCCGGAATCGCAGGTGCCGGCCGCACGGGTGGCACCTCGCCTGGTGCCGCCACCGCTGCTGGTTGAAGCCCACGACGAGGATGCCGCGCTGGCCGAACGTGCCGATCTACTGCAAGCGCTGCTGCCGCGCGCCGAGGCCGGCGCGGGTTGCGCTGCAGCCTCTTCCCGCCACCTGCGCATCGAGCGGATCGATGCAACGCATGTGCTGGCGATGTTGAACTGCACGACCGGCCGCTACATCCGGCCAGCCGGCAGCTGGGTGATCCGCGACCGAACGCCCTTTGCGCCCGTGCCGATCACCGCATCCACGCTGTTCCCGCTCTACCCGCACGCCGTGTTCCTTGAAGAAGGCGTTGCAAGCGCTACGGACCGCTGCGGGATAGACCGGCATTGGGCCTGGGATGGAGCCCGCCTGGTGCTGGCGGCAACCTTCGTCGGCCGGCACTGCCTGGGCGTCGGTCAGCGCCACTGGCAACTGCCGACCTACGTTACGGAATTGCGCTAGGGCATCCGCCGGGCATGGCCCGGCGCTACTACCCCGTCAGGCGTCGTGAAGCTGCCGTGGCTTCTTCCAGAACTGCGCTAGGGCATCCGCCGGGCGTGGCCCGGCGCTACCACCACGTCAGGCGTCGTGAAGCTGCCGTGGCTTCTTCCAGAACTGCCAGCGCTGGCCGCGATCCAGCTGGAACTGCAGGCCGTCCTCGAAATCCAGCACCAGGCGCTGCAGCTCGCCACGCTTGAGCGCGGCCAGCAGCGGCCGGATTGCATCGTTGCCCAGCTGCTGCAGCGAGCGCAGCTGGCGCAGGTCGACCAGTGCATCGACCGACTGCTCGCCATCCACCGCGACACCTGCGGCCTGGGCCAGGCCCTGCAGCAGCGCATCGCGGCTGCGCACCTGCGCGTGCGGCGTGGCCACCGATACCGGCATCACGCCACCACCCCAGAACCACAGCGAATTGATCGGCTGCTGGCCCTGCGCGGCGCGCTGCTGGTTCCACGAGTGGGTGTGCAGCAGCACCTGCGCTTCGGTCATCAGTGCGCGCCAGCGACGGCCCGCCTCGCCCGGCGGCAGGTGCGAGAACAGGTCATCACCCAGCACCTCGTCGGGGCTGTCGAACTCCGGCAGTTCAGTACCGATGGGCAGGCGCAGGTACCAGCGTGACGGATCGGGTGCATCCAGCACGAAGCCTGCATCCGCAAACAGCGGCTGCAGCACGGGCAGCAACGCCAGCGTATCGGCCAGGCTGGGCCGCAGCGTTTCGCCGTGGCCCATCATCCGCGCGCCATGCATGTCCGGCACCATGCAGGCCGGATCGGCACGCAGCCAGCAGGCGCCGGCGGCATCACCGACGTCACGCTGGCGGGTCAATGCGGCCACCGGCCAGTGCGGCGCGGCCACCGTGAAGTGGCGCAGCAGCTGCGCGCGTTCACCGGCATCGCCCTGCGAAGTGGTGGCGCGGCCCAGGGCGCGCGCCACGTCATCCGGCAATGCAGCCACCGCAAAGCGGCTGCGCGCCGGCAACAGCAGGGTTGCCGTCGCCACGGATCAGTCCTGGTAGCTGACGCTGACGATCTCGTACTCGCGCTGGCCGGCCGGCGCATCGATCACGATAGAGTCACCTTCCAGCTTGCCGATCATCGCGCGGGCGACCGGCGAGGAAATCGCGATCAGGCCGAGTTTGATGTCCGCTTCCAGATCACCAACGATCTGGTACTTCTTCTCTTCGTCCGATTCCACGTCGGCCAGGATCACGCTGGCCCCGAACACCACCTTGGAGCCTGCATTGAGCTTGCTCACGTCGATGATCTCGGCGTGCGACAGCTCGCCTTCCAGCTGCTTGATGCGGCCTTCGATGAAGCCCTGTTCCTCGCGCGCGGCGTGGTACTCGGCGTTCTCCTTCAGGTCGCCGTGCTCGCGCGCTTCGGCGATCGCGGCAATCACCTTCGGACGCTTGACCGACTTCAGGTGATCCAGTTCGTCGCGCAGACGCTGCGCGCCCTTCATCGTGATGGGTGCTCTCATGCGTTCAACTCCTTGTGCAGTTCCTGCAGCGACCAGACCGGGCCGGTACCGCGGAATTCCAGTGAATCCACCAGCGCCTTGGCACCGGCAATGGTGGTCGAATAGGTGACACGGTGCTGCAGTGCCTCGCGACGGATCGAGAACGAGTCGTTGATCGCGGCACGGCCTTCGGTCGTGTTGACGATATAGACGATCTCGCCGTTCTTGATCGAATCGACGATGTGCGGGCGACCCTCGACCACCTTGTTGATGATCTCGCAGTCCATGCCGTGCTGCTGCAGCCACGCTGCGGTGCCACGGGTGGCAACCAGGCTGTAACCACGCGCCAGCAGGGCCTTGGCCACCGGCAGCACGCGCTTCTTGTCCGGGTCGCGCACCGACACGAACGCCTTGCCCACTGGCGGCGCCTTGATGCCACCGGCTTCCTGCGCGCGCGCGAAGGCGGCGTTGAAGCTGCGGCCCACGCCCATCACCTCACCGGTGGAGCGCATCTCCGGCCCGAGGATCGGGTCGACGCCCTGGAACTTGGCGAACGGGAAGATCGCTTCCTTCACCGAGTAGTAGTCCGGCACGATTTCCTTGGTGGCGCCCTGCTCTTCCAGGGTCTTGCCCGCCATGCAGCGCGCCGCGATCTTGGCCAGCGGCATGCCGGTGGCCTTGGACACGAACGGCACGGTGCGCGAGGCACGCGGATTCACTTCCAGCAGGAAGATGGTGTCGTTGCCTTCCTCATCGGTCTGGATCGCGAACTGGGTGTTCATCAGGCCCACCACGTTCAGGGCCTTGGCCAGCTCGACCACCTGGCGACGCAGCTCGGCCTGGGTTTCAGCCGACAGCGAGTAAGGCGGCAGCGAGCAGGAGGAATCGCCCGAGTGCACGCCAGCCTCTTCGATGTGCTCCATCACGCCACCGATCAGGACGTTGCCTTGGGCGTCGGCGATGATGTCCACGTCGCACTCGACGGCGTTGTCGAGGAAGCGATCCAGCAGCACCGGCGAATCGTTGGATACCTTCACCGCGTCACGCACGTAGCGGGCCAGATCGGATTCGCCGTAGACGATTTCCATCGCGCGGCCACCCAGCACGTAGCTCGGGCGCACCACCAGCGGGTAACCGATCTCGCGCGCCAGCAGCAGGGCTTCCTGGTCGTTGCGGGCAATGCGGTTCGGCGGCTGCTTCAGGCCCAGGTTGTCCACCAGCTGCTGGAAGCGCTCGCGGTCTTCGGCCAGGTCGATCGAGTCCGGGCTGGTGCCGATCACCGGCACGCCGTTGGCTTCCAGCGCGCGGGCCAGCTTCAGCGGGGTCTGGCCGCCGTACTGCACGATCACGCCCTTGGGCTGCTCCAGCTCGACGATTTCCAGCACGTCTTCCAGGGTCAGCGGTTCGAAGTACAGGCGGTCGGAGGTGTCGTAGTCGGTCGACACGGTTTCCGGGTTGCAGTTGACCATGATGGTTTCATAGCCGTCCTCGCGCAGCGCCAGTGCCGCGTGCACGCAGCAGTAGTCGAACTCGATGCCCTGGCCGATGCGGTTCGGGCCACCGCCGAGGATCATGATCTTGTCGCGGTTGCTCGGCGCGGCTTCACACTCGTCCTCATAGGTCGAGTACAGGTAGGCGGTGCCAGTGGAGAACTCGGCGGCACAGGAGTCCACGCGCTTGTACACCGGGCGCACCTTGTGTGCGCGACGCAGCGCACGCACGGCCGCTTCGTTGGTGCCGGTCAGCTGGGCCAGGCGGGCGTCGGAGAAGCCGGCACGCTTGAGCTTGCGCAGGCGCGCCGCATCCAGTGCGTCGATGCCATCGGCTGCGACCTGGGTCTCGGCGGCGATGATTTCTTCGATCTGGTCCAGGAACCACGGATCGATGTAGGACAGCTTGAAGATGTCCTCCACGCTCATGCCGGCGCGGAACGCGTCGGCGACGAAGAACAGGCGCTCCGGACCCGGCGCCTTCAGCTCGCGGCGCAGGGTCTGCAGATCGTCTTCACTGGTCAGGTCCAGGCCGGTCGGGTCGAAGCCGACCTTGCCGGTTTCCAGGCCACGCAGGGCCTTCTGCATCGATTCCTGGAAGGTGCGGCCCATCGCCATCACCTCGCCCACCGACTTCATCTGGGTGGTCAGGCGCGCATCGGCAGCCGGGAACTTCTCGAAAGCGAAGCGCGGAATCTTGGTGACGACGTAGTCGATGGACGGCTCGAACGAGGCCGGGGTCAGGCCGCCGGTGATCTCGTTCTTCAGTTCGTCCAGGGTGTAGCCCACGGCCAGCTTGGCCGCGACCTTGGCGATCGGGAAGCCGGTGGCCTTGGACGCCAGCGCCGAGGAACGCGACACGCGCGGGTTCATCTCGATCACCACCACGCGGCCGGTGTCCGGGTTGATGCCGAACTGCACGTTCGAACCACCGGTATCCACGCCGATCTTGCGCAGCACGGCGATGGAGGCATCACGCAGGCGCTGGTATTCCTTGTCGGTCAGGGTCTGCGCCGGGGCCACGGTGATCGAGTCACCGGTATGCACGCCCATCGGGTCCAGGTTTTCGATCGAGCAGACGATGATGCAGTTGTCCGCGGTATCGCGGACCACTTCCATCTCGAATTCCTTCCAGCCCAGCACCGACTCTTCGACCAGCACTTCGGTGGTCGGCGACAGTTCCAGGCCGCGGTTGACGATCTCGATCAGCTCTTCGCGGTTGTAGGCAATGCCGCCGCCACTGCCGCCCAGAGTGAAGCTGGGGCGGATGATGGTCGGATAGCCGACGCGGGTCTGGATCTCCAGCGCTTCGTCCAGCGTATGGGCAACGGCAGCGGTCGGGCACTCCAGGCCGATCTCGCTCATCGCCACGCGGAACAGCTCGCGGTCTTCGGCCATCATGATCGCTTCGCGCTTGGCGCCGATCAGCGCGACGTTGTACTTCTCAAGCACACCGTTGTCGGCCAGGTCCAGCGCGCAGTTCAGCGCGGTCTGGCCACCCATCGTCGGCAGCAGCGCGTCGGGCTTCTCCTTGGCGATGATCTTCTCGACGGTCTGCCAGTTGATCGGCTCGATGTAGACGGCGTCGGCCATCTCCGGGTCGGTCATGATCGTGGCCGGATTGCTGTTGACCAGCACCACGCGGTAGCCCTCATCTCGCAGGGCCTTGCAGGCCTGGGCGCCGGAGTAATCGAACTCACAGGCCTGGCCGATGACGATCGGGCCGGCACCGATGATGAGGATGGTCTTGAGGTCAGTGCGCTTGGGCATTTTCTTCTCTAAGTCAGTACAGCGTGACAAGGGGGAGTGATCGCACGCTGTCGATCAGGAAATCTCTTCGGGTTTCAGCGCAATCCCGCACTGGTCCTGCAATCCCTGGCTCAGTTTCACCGCAAATTCGTCGGGGACGCTCATTGCATCGAAACCAGCATCCAGGCGCTTGAAGGACGTACTGCCGAGAAAGGCGTCGAATCCGGCGGCGTACGCCTCGTCGTTGACGTTGACCGACGCGTCCGCTGCCGACTCCGGGAGCCCGCGGGTGAGGATCAGGTAACCCTTTCCGGACGGTGTGGCCAGGAAGCGCGACCAGTCCGCGACGACCGCGTCACCGTCCTCGCCAAGGCTGTTGATCAACGACTGGCGCGCATGAACGTAGAAGAACGACTGGATGGAGGTGCGGGCGCATTGGCGATCGCTTTCGGCCAGCGCTTTGAGCGTTGGCACCTCCTCGACCATCATCGCCGCCGACGACGCACCGACCGAGTCCTTCTTCAACGTGTGCAGCAGCGCGTCCATGTCCGCAGCGGACGCCGGCGCAGCCTGTGCCGCACCCGCGGCGCAGCACAGCGACAGCAGCAGAGCGGCGCTGCGCATCAAGCCTTCGCCTCGGCCATCAGGGTCACGAAACGATCGAACAGCGGACCGACGTCATGCGGGCCCGGCGAGGCTTCCGGGTGGCCCTGGAACGAGAACGCCGGCACATCGGTGCGGGCGATGCCCTGGTTGGTGCCGTCGAACAGCGAACGGTGGGTCACCCGCAGCGTGGCCGGCAGACTGGCTTCATCGACCGCGAAGCCGTGGTTCTGCGAGGTGATCATCACCCGGCCGCTGTCCAGGTCCTGCACCGGATGGTTCGCGCCGTGGTGGCCATGGCCCATCTTGATCGTCTTCGCGCCCGAGGCCAGGCCCAGCAGCTGATGGCCCAGGCAGATGCCGAAGGTCGGAATCTTCACGTCGATGAAGGTCTTGATCGCGGCGATCGCGTAGTCGCACGGTTCCGGGTCACCCGGGCCGTTGGACAGGAACACGCCGTCCGGCTTCAGCGCCAGCACTTCAGCGGCCGGGGTCTGCGCCGGCACCACGGTGACCTCGCAGCCGCGCTCGGCCAGCATGCGCAGGATGTTGGTCTTCACGCCGAAGTCGTACGCCACGACCTTGTACTGGGCCGGCACGCTGACGAAGGCGTTGGCGTCCAGGTCCAGCTGGCCCTCGGTCCAGACGTAGGTCTTGTCAGTACTAACGACCTTGGCCAGATCCATGCCCTTCAGACCCGGGAACTTGCGGGCCGCTTCCAGTGCCTTTTCCACGTCGATACCGTCGCCGGCCATCAGCGCGCCGTTCTGGGCGCCCTTCTCGCGCAGGATGCGGGTCAGCTTGCGGGTGTCGATGCCGGCGATGGCGACCACGCCACGCTGGATCAGCCAGTCCTGCAGCGACACCTGGCTGCGCCAGCTGCTCGGGCGGCGCGGTACGTCGCGCACGATCAGGCCGGCCGACCACACCTTGGACGCTTCATCGTCCTGGTCGGTCATGCCGGTGTTGCCAATGTGCGGATAGGTCAGCGTGACCATCTGCCGGGCGTAGGACGGGTCGGTCAACACTTCCTGGTAGCCGGTCATGGCGGTGTTGAACACCACTTCACCGACGGACAGGCCGGGCGCGCCTACGGATTCGCCCTCGAATACGGTGCCGTCTTCGAGGACGAGGATTGCGGCTTGGGTCACGGAATTCTCACTTTGGCTACCGAGGGGGTGCCGAAGTCACGCCTGCGCTTCACGGAAATCCGGTTGCAAAAAAGCGCGGACGTACGGTCTGGGACCGGTCCGGCTTTCGTGATTCGGCGAGTGCGAATTGTAGCGGTGCCGGGGCGCTCGCGCCAGCGGTTATCGCCATTCATGAACAGGCGATTGCGCATTCATTTCAATCCGGGGCCGTATGCAGGCACCCAAGGGTAGCGCCGGGCCATGCCCGGCGGATCTGCCACCGACGCCGGGCATGGCCCGGCGCTACCGTTTACAGGGGGCCGTCCAGCAGGTCACGTACCCGGTAGTTGCCAGCCGCCCGGCCCTGCAGCTGGCGAGCGGCAAACAGCGCCCCGCGGGCAAAGATGTCGCGGTTGGTGGCCCGGTGCACCAGCTCGATGCGCTCGCCCAGGCCGGTGAACTGCACCAGATGCTCGCCGACGATGTCTCCGGCGCGCAGGCTGGCGTACTGCGGCTCGGCCCCGCCCCGCTGCGCCGCGGCCCCCAGGGTCAACGCCGTGCCCGAGGGAGCGTCCTTCTTCTGCATATGGTGCGATTCGACGATGTCGCAGTTCCAGCCGGCCAGCGCCTGCGCTGCACGTTCCACCAGCTCATCGAGCACCGCCACGCCCAGGCTGAAGTTCGACGCCCACACCAGCGGGATCTTCGCCGCCGCTGCTTCCAGTGCCTGGCGCTGCACACTGGAAATACCGGTGGTGCCCGATACCAGTCCCGCACCGCGCTCCACGCACAGTGCCAGCAGCGCATCGAAGCCCTCGGGCAGGCTGAAGTCGATCGCCACATCGAACACCGGCGCCCCCGGCAACTCGCTGGCCGCGAAGAACGGCACGCCGTCGATCACCCGCTGCGCCGGCGCGCGGCCGGTCACCGCAGCGACGATCTGCAGGGAATCAGGATGTTCGGCGGCCAGCCGCAACAGGGCCTGGCCCATGCGCCCGGAGGCGCCGTGAATAAGCAATCGCAGGGGAGTCTGGTTCATGCACGCAGGCTAGCGGCAGCACGCATGGTCCGGCAAGCACTGTCGCTGCTACGCTGCGTGCCCCTTCAAGCGCTGGCCCGCACCTCATGCACCTTTGCAAACCGCCCGCGCCAAGCGCTGACGCCATCATGCCGCCTGCGCGGATGCAGGGCTGAAACGGTGCGCATTTCCGAAGTCGCCCGCCGTACCGGCGCCAGCGCCAAGGCCATCCGCCTGTACGAGGCACGCGGCCTGCTGCCGCCAGTGCCGCGCCTGAACCGCTATCGCGACTACAGCGAGCAGGACGTGGCCTGGGTGCAGCTGATCCGGCAGGCACTGGGGCTGGGCATCGGCTTGGCCGCCATCACCCGCCTGCAGCGTGGCGACGGCCAGCTGGACTGGCCAGCCGTGCTCGCCCTGCTGGAACGCCAGCGCACTGCGATTGCCGCCGAGCGCGAGCGCCTTGCCCGCGTCGAGGTCGAACTGCAGCAGGTGGGTGACGAGCTGCGGCAATGGCTGCAGCAGGGCGATGGCACCTGCGTGCTGGTTCCCGCTGGCTGCCCTGGCGGGGTTTGACTCTGCCCTTGGGGCATAGCGCAACGTCGGATGCTTTCCAGCCCCCGAGACTGCCGTGCCCCGCTCCATCCTGATCCTGCTTGGCCATCCCGACCGCGACAGCCTGTGCGGCACCCTCGCCCAGCGCTACGCGACCGCCGCCCGCAACGCCGGCCACCGCGTGCACATGATCGCCCTGGGCGACCTTCAGTTCGACCCGGTGCTGCGCCACGGTTATCGCCAGATACAGCCGTTGGAAACCGACCTGCAGGATGCAGCAGACGCGATCCAGGCCTGCGACCACCTGGTGCTGGTCTACCCGACGTGGTGGGGCGCGATGCCGGCACTGCTGAAGGGCTTCTTCGACCGCGTGCTGCTGCCGGGCTTCGCCTTCCGCTACCGGCGCGATTCGGTGTGGTGGGACCGGCTGCTGGCGGGGCGCAGCGCGCGGGTCATCACCACGCTGGATACGCCGCCCTGGTACTACCGCTGGATCTACCGCGACCCGGGCATCACCCAGATCCGCGCCACCATCCTTGAGTTCTGCGGCATCCGCCCGGTGCGGGTCAGCCGGCTGGGTCCGGTGCGCAGTAGCACGCCGCAACAGCGCGAACGCTGGTTGGCACTGGCAGCGGAGCTTGGCACGCGGGCAGGTTGACGCATCGCCGCGAACCGGTCGCCTCACCCTGCCTGCAACGTAGATCCAAGTCCTGCGTGGATGATCAATTCCGACACCGCTGGAGGACAGCGCTGGGGATGGGTAGATCCACGCCATGCGTGGATGATCAATCGGCAGTGCGGACCAAGGTCCGCACCCACCAGGGCAGCGCCCAGACGCCTCTCTAGTGCTGCTTCGGCGGCGTCGGTCCGCAGCTGTCGCAGCCGCCGCACGCACCGCCCCCGCCAGTGGCCGGCGGCGCGATCTTCCGGCCCAGCGCCTGCAGCCAGGCCGCACGGCCCGGCTTCAGCAGCGCCAGTGCCAGCGCACCGCGCAGCTTGCGCACGGTGCCGGGCGCCTGCTTCTTCAACACCACCCACGCACTGACCAGCACGGCCACCGCGATGATCAGGTACTGGACCAGCAGCCCGGCGTCCATCAGCCGCCTCCCAGCGCCACGGTCACCTGGTAGGTGATCAGCGCCGCGACATAGGCCGCAGCAAACAGGTAGAACGCCGAGAAGCCCATCGTCTTCCACGAGTTGGTCTCGCGCTTGATGGTGGCCAGCGTCGAAATGCACATCGGCGCGTAGATGAACCACACCAGCAGGGCCAGGCCGGTAGCCAGCGACCAGCCGTCGGCCACCACCGGCGACAGTGCGGAGATCGCCGCATCGTCATCGGCGGCCGACAGCGCGTACACCGTCGCCAGCGAGGACACCGCTACTTCGCGCGCAGCGAGGCCCGGAATCAGCGCGATGCAGATCTGCCAGTTGAAGCCCAGCGGCGCGAAGATCGCGGTCATCGCATGACCGATCTGGCCGGCGTAGCTGTAGTCGATGGCCGGCATCGTCGCGTCGGCGGGCGCGCCCGGGAACGACAGCAGGAACCACAGCAGGATGGTCAGCGCCAGGATGATGCCGCCGACACGCTTGAGGAAGATCATGCCGCGCTCGTACAGGCCGACGGCGAGGTCGCGCGGATGCGGAATGCGGTACGACGGCAGCTCCAGCATCAGCGGGTGCTCGCTCTTGTCGCGGCGCCACTTCTTCATCACCCACGACATCACCAGCGCGCTGAGGATGCCCGCCACGTACAGGCCGAACAGCACCAGGCCCTGCTGGTTGAAGATGCCGATCCTGCCGGCCGGTATGAACGCACCGATCAGCAGCGCATACACCGGCAGCCTTGCCGAGCAGGTCATCAGCGGCGCCACCAGGATCGTGGCCAGGCGGTCACGCGGGTCCTGGATGCTGCGGGTGGCCATGATGCCCGGCACCGCGCAGGCAAAGCTGGACAGCAGCGGGATGAACGACCGCCCCGACAGGCCGGCCGCCGCCATCATGCGGTCCAGCAGGAACGCGGCGCGTGGCAGGTAACCAGACTCTTCCAGCGCCAGGATGAAGGCGAACAGGATCAGGATCTGCGGCAGGAACACCACCACGCCGCCCAGGCCGGCGATGATGCCGTCGGTCAGCAGGCTGGTCAGCGGACCTGCTGGCAGCACGCTGGCGGCCAGCTCACCTAGCCAGGCGAAGCCGGCCTCGATGCCATCCATCAACGGCGTGGCCCAGGCGAACACCGCCTGGAAGATCAGGAACATCACCACCACCAGCGTGATCAGGCCGAACACCGGATGCAGCAGCCAGCGGTCCAGCGTGTCGTCGATCTTCGCCGTCCGTGCCGGCATCCGCACGGCTGCGGCCAGGATCGCGCGCACCTGCGCGTGGTAGTCCACACCGCTCTCAACGCCGGCCAGCGGCGCATCCAGGTGCGGCACCATCGTATCCAGGCGTTCCACCAGTGCACGCGCGCCCTGCTTGCGTACCGCCACGGTTTCCACCACCGGCACACCGATCTCGCGCTCCAGCGCGGCCACATCGATCTGGATGCCGCGGCGCTGCGCGGCGTCGACCATGTTCAGGGCGATGATCATCGGCTTGCCCAGCTCGCGCAATTCCAGGGCGAAGCGCAGGTGCAGGCGCAGGTTGGTTGCGTCGATCACGCACAGAAGGACGTCCGGCGCGGCCTCGCCCGGGTAGAACCCTCGGCACAGGTCGCGGGTGATCGCCTCGTCCAGGCTGGCCGGCTGCAGGCTGTAGGCGCCCGGCAGGTCGAGCACGGCGAACTCGCGGCCGGACGGCGCACGCAGGCGGCCTTCCTTGCGCTCAACGGTGACGCCGGTGTAATTGGCGACCTTCTGCCGGCTGCCGGTCAGCTGGTTGAACAGCGCGGTCTTGCCGCTGTTGGGGTTGCCGACCAGCGCGATGCGCAGCGGGGCGGCGGTTGCGGTGGCGCTCATGCACGTCCCTCCTGGCTGGCCGGGTCGATGACCACGCGCCGGGCCTCACTGATACGCAGCGCGAAACGGGTGAACCCGACCTGCACCAGCAGCGGCTCGCCACCAACCGGGCCTCGCGCCACCAGGCGCACTTCCTCGCCCTTGACGAAGCCCAGCTCGCGCAGGCGCCGGGCGATGGCATCGTTGGCATGCAGGTCCTGCACGGAATCGACCACGGCCGAGGCGTGCAGGGGCAGTTCGGACAGCGTCATCTAGCGTGTTCTCTGCTGGATGTAAATGGTTCTCGATTCTAACATTCCCGCGTCGCGTCATGGCCCATGACCAATGGCCCGCTATGATCCATACAGGTATGGAGCAACCCCCGGAATCCCATGAACGATGCTTTGCAGATCGAGCGCAACGGTGCTGTCCTGACCCTCTGGCTGAACCGGCCGGAGCTGCACAACGCCTTTGACGCCGGCCTGATCGCCCGGCTGACCGCAGCCCTGGAAGCGGCCGGCCGCGATGACACGGTGCGCACGGTGGTGGTGGCCGGCCACGGTGCCTCCTTCTCTGCCGGTGCCGACATGCAGTGGATGCGCGGCATGGCCTCCGCCAGCGAGGCCGACAACCGTGACGACGCCCTGGCCCTGGCCCGGCTGATGCGCACCCTGGACGAGCTGCCCAAGCCCACCCTCGCCCGCGTCCACGGCGCGGCCTTTGGTGGTGGCGTCGGCCTGGTGGCCTGCTGCGATATCGCCATCGCCACCAGCGCCGCCCGCTTCGGCCTGACCGAAAGCCGCTTGGGCCTGCTGCCAGCAGTGATCTCGCCCTATGTGATCGAGGCCATCGGCAGCCGCCAGTCCCGCCGCTGGTTCGCCACCGGCGAGCACTTCGACGCCGACACCGCCCTGCGTATCGGCCTGATCCACCAGCTGGTGGAGCCCGAACGCCTGGACGAGGCGGTGCAGCGACAGTTGGCCCTGCTCGACAAGGCCGGGCCGATCGCCTCGGCTTCGGCCAAGCTGCTGGTCCGGCAGGTTCGCGACGCCCATGACCGCGACAGCCTGGACCGTGACAATGCCGCCCTGATCGCCCGCCTGCGGGTATCGGCCGAGGGCCAGGAAGGCCTGGGTGCCTTCCTCGACAAACGCGCGCCGCACTGGGTCACGGAGGCCTGACATGCTGGACCATATCGGCTTGAACAGCGGCGACCTGCCGCGCAGCAGGGCCTTCTTCCTGCAGGCGCTGGCACCGCTGCAGATCGGCGTGGTGATGGAGGTCAGCGCCGAACAGACCGGCGCCCACGACCACGTGGGTTTCGGCAACCACGGCAAGCCGTTCTTCTGGCTGGGCAATGCGGCGCCGCTCAGCCAGGGCGTGCACGTGGCCTTCGTCTGCGCCGAACGCGCCCAGGTTGATGCCTTCCACGCCGCCGCGCTGGCCGCAGGGGGGCGCGACAATGGCGCGCCCGGCCTGCGTCCCTGGTACCACCCGGACTACTACGCCGCCTTCGTGATCGACCCCGACGGCAACAACATCGAGGCGGTCTGCCACCTGCCCGGGTAGACCCCTGCGTCGCCACCAGGCGCAGGCGTGGCCGCTTGTGCGACCCGCCTGCGTATCTCATCTGGCAGCCTGGCGAAGACCGGGCCGCCCCCCGTTTCCCAGGAACCGTCGTGACCCCAGCCGATCCCATCCGCCCTGCCCGCCCCGCCCCGCTTTTCATGGGGGTGCCGCGATGAGCGATTTCGTCCGCATCGTCGAGGTCGGCCCGCGCGACGGGCTGCAGAACGAAAAGCAGGCCGTGGCCACCGCCGACAAGATCGCCCTGATCGATCGCCTGTCGGCCACCGGCCTGCGTACGATCGAGGCAACCAGCTTCGTCAGCCCGCGCTGGGTCCCGCAGTTGGCCGATGCTGCCGAGGTCTATGCCGGCATCCAGCGCCGCCCGGGCATCGCCTATCCGGTGTTGGTGCCGAACGAACAGGGCTACGACCGTGCGCGCGCCGTCGGCGTGCAGGAAATCGCGGTGTTCACCGCTGCATCGGAAGCCTTCAACCGCACCAACACCAACGCCGGCATCGATGAATCGCTGGCCCGCTTCGAGCCGATCCTGCGCCGTGCGGCCGCCGACGGCGTGCGCGTGCGTGGCTACGTCTCCACCGTGCTCGGCTGCCCGTACCAGGGCGAAGTGCCGCTGGCCGATGTGGTGCGCGTGGCCCGCGCACTGCACCAGATGGGGTGCTATGAGATCTCGCTGGGTGACACCATCGGCGTCGGCACGCCACGCAAGGCCCGCGCGATGCTGCAGGCGGTGGCTGCCGAGATCCCGATGAGCGCACTGGCGGTGCACTTCCACGATACCTACGGCCAGGCCATCGCCAACATCGCCGCCTGCCTGGAAGAAGGCGTGCGCGTGGTCGACAGTGCGGTGTCCGGTGCCGGCGGCTGCCCGTACGCGAAGGGCGCCAGCGGCAACGTGGCCAGCGAGGACGTGGTGTACCTGCTGCAGGGCCTGGGCCTGGAGTGCGGGGTCGACCTGCCGTCGCTGGCCGAGACCGGCCGCTGGCTGGCCGGACTACTCGGCCGCGCGACCGCCAGCCGCGTCGGGCAGGCGCTGGCAGCGACATGAATGACAGCGGCCCGCGCGACCGTCCGGCCATCGGCGATACACCCGCCGCAACCGACGTCGCGCTGGCCGCTCTGGACGCGGCGCTGGCTGCTTCGCCGCCGCCGGCCCAGGCCAGGCTGCTGCGCCAGGCACGGCAGGCGCTGGCGGATGCGCAGCAGCGCGAACTGGATACCCAGGCACGCTATGCCGCGTTGTTCGACGCCGTGCCCGACCCGGTCAGCATCCTCAGCGCCGAAGGCGTGGTGCTGGACGTCAACCGCGCAGGCATCGTCGCCTACGACCGCCCGCGAGAGGACATTGTCGGCCAGCCGATCGAACTGCTCAATCCCGACCTGCCCAGCGACCATCTGCAACCGGTGTGGGAAGCGCTGAACCGCGGCGACACCTACGTCATCGAAGTGACCAACATGCGCGGTGATGGCAGCCGCTTTCCGGTGGAGGTGCACTCGGCCGGCTTCCAGGACCGCGGCCAACCCTGCATCGTCGCCGTCGCCCGCGACCTGAGCGGGCGCTGGCGCGCAGAGTCACGCTATCGCCTGTTGATGGAATCGATCGACAAGGGCGTGATCCTGTTCGACCGCGACCTGCGCGTGCTGTCGGCCAACCCGGCCGCACATCGCATCCTCGGCCTCACCGGTGGCGGCGTGGGCTTGAACGCGATGCTCGATCCCGAAGCGTGGATCATCGTCGACGAGCATGGCCACCCGTTGACCCAGTCACAGTGGCCGACCAGCCGCTGTTTCCAGGCCGGGCGGGTGATCCGCAGCACCATCATCGGCCTGTACCACCGCCCGCGCGGACGCATGCTGTGGTTGTCCACCACCAACGTGCCGGTGTTCGGCAACGGCTGCGACCAGGCCGACCATGTCTATGCGATGTTCAGTGACATCACCGAGCTGAAGCGCAACAACACCCTGTTCGCACGCGCGCAGTCACTGGCCCATATCGGCGGTTGGGAGTGGGATCGCGGCCTGCAGCGCCTGTACCTCACCGATGAAGCGCGGCGCATCGTCGGCCAGCCGGCCGACCTGGAGGACATGCCCGACCTGCTGGACTGCCTGCGCAGCGACGACCGCGCCGCCCTGCAGCAGGCGCTGGCCGATACCATCGAACACCGCAGCAGCTTCGGCCTGGAGCTGCAGGGCCAGCGCCGCGATGGCCACTCGTTCTGGATCCGGATGATCGGCGAGGTCTCGGCCGGCGATGTCGATGCCGCCCGCATCACCGGCACCGTGCAGGACATCACCGAGCGCAAGCAGGCCGAGGAAACCCTGCGCGTGCAGGCCCGCACCGACCCGCTGACCGGAATCATGAACCGCGATGCAGTGCTGAGCGACCTCGGCGTGCGCATGGACAGCCCCAGCCACGACCGCGTGGCGGTGCTGTACATCGACCTGGACCGCTTCAAGGTGGTCAACGACCTGCTTGGCCACAACGCCGGTGATGAACTGTTGATCGAAGCGACCCGGCGCATCGCCACTGCGATCGGCACCGAAGGCCTGCTTGCACGCTTTGGCGGCGATGAGTTCCTGGTGATCTGCGACCTGCGCGACCAGCCGGACCAGGCCGAACAGCTGGCCGAGCGCATCACGGCGGCGTTCTCGGCACCGTTCCAGCTGGGCAGCGACGAGTTCCCGGTGACCGCCAGCATCGGCATCGCCCGCGCACCGCGCGATGGCAACCGGCCGCAGCAGCTGATCCAGAACGCCGACACGGCGATGTACGAGTGCAAGCGCCGCACCCGCAACGGTTGGCAGGTGTTCTCCCCGGAACTGGCACAGCGCCAGCATGACCGCCTGCAGATCGAGAGCCGGCTGCACAAGGCCCTTGATGGGGAAGAGTTCCACCTGGTGTACCAGCCACAGGTCAACCTGCGCAGCGGCGCCACCATCGCCTGCGAGGCGTTGATGCGCTGGCACAACACGCAGCTGGGGCAGATGCGCCCGGACCTGTTCATCCGCCACGCCGAGCACACCGGCGACATCGTGCGCATCGGCCAATGGGCGCTGCGCGAAGCCTGCCGGCAGGTACGGCAATGGCAGGACGACGGGCTCGGCCTGGTGCGGGTGGCCGTCAACGTGTCCTGGCGCCAGTTCGTCGGTGAGGATCTCGCCCGCTGGGTGCGGCAGGTGCTGGACGAATTCGGCCTGCCCGGCAGCGTGCTGGAACTGGAGTTCACCGAGCGGGTGCTGATCGAGGATGCGCCGGACACCCTGCGCACCTTCGCCCGCCTGCGCGAAATGGGGGTGATGCTGACCATCGACGACTTCGGCGAAGGCTACAGCGCCCTGAACTACCTGCGGCGCCTGCCCATCCATGGACTGAAGCTGAGCCAGCTGTTTGTCGAAGGCATTCCCCGCAACCGTTCGGATGTGGCGGTGTGCGAGGCGGTCTGCGCGATCGCGCGCAGCCTGGGCCTGGGCGTGGTCGCCGAAGGCGTGGAGACCGAGCCACAACGGCAGTGCCTGCTCGACCTGGGGGTGACCGTCGGCCAGGGTTTCCTGTTCGCCCATGGCCTGCCCGCCGCCGACTTCGAGCGTCGCCTGCGCCGCGCCCGCGAACTGGGCTGAGGCCGGCGGCGCAGTGCACAACGGCGGCTGCCGTCGCTTCCGTTAGAATCGGCGGTTCTTGAACCTGCAGGACCGTGCAATGCAGCTGTCTTCCGTACGTGCCGTGATCACTGGCGGCGTTTCCGGCCTCGGCCTGGCCGTGGCCCAGCACCTGGTTGCCGAGGGCGGCAAGGTCGCCCTGTTCGACCTCAACGACGCCAAGGGCGCGGCCGCTGTTGCCGGCCTGGGGCAGGACAACGCCCGCTATTTCAACGTCAACGTCAGTGATGAAGCGTCCGTGTCGGCGGCCATCGACCAGGCCTGCGATTTCCTCGGCGGCCTGAATGTCGCCATGAACTGCGCCGGCATCCTCGGCGCTGGCCGCGTGCTGGGCAAGGAAGGCCCGATGCCGCTGGCCGGGTTCCAGGGCACGGTGATGGTCAACCTGGTCGGCAGCTTCAATGTCGCCAAGGCCGCAGCCAACCGCATGCAGCACAACGAGGCCGGCGTGGACGGCGAGCGCGGCGTCATCATCAACACCGCCAGCGTTGCCGCCTACGAAGGCCAGATCGGCCAGGCCGCCTACTCCGCCTCCAAGGGCGGCGTGGTGGCGATGACCCTGCCGATGGCCCGCGAGCTGTCGCGCTTCGGCATCCGCGTCAACACCATCGCGCCGGGCGTGTTCTGGACGCCGATGGTCGATGGCATGCCCGAAGCCGTGCAGGAATCGCTGGCCGCCTCGATCCCGTTCCCGTCGCGCCTGGGCAAGCCGGAAGACTTCGCCAGCCTGGTCGGCCACATCCTCGGCAACACCTACATCAACGGCGAGACCATCCGCCTGGACGGCGCCACCCGGCTCGCTCCGAAGTGATTCCCCCCGGGCGCCGGGACGGCGCCCTCCCCCAACGACCAACATCATCATGAAAGCCAACGACATCAAGAAGGGCAACGTCGTCGAGTTCAACAACGGCGTCTACCAGATCCGCGACATCGAGCGCAGCTCGCCGCAGGGTCGCGGCGGCAACGTCCGCTTCCGCTTCATCATGTACAGCGTGCCGGGCGGCAACAAGCTCGACGCCAGCTTCGATGCCGACGACAACCTGGTCGAAGTCGAACTGCTGCGCCGCCAGTCCACCTACTCGTACAAGGACGGCGATGCGTTCGTGTTCCTGGACGACGAGGACTACACCCCCTACACCCTGGACGCGGATGTGATCGGCGATGACGCCGGCTACATCACCGACGGCTTGACCGGCATCTACGTGCAGGTGATCGACGAGCAGCCGGTGGCCATCCAGCTGCCGGCCTCGGTGGTGCTGGAAGTGATCGAGACGCCGCCGGAACTGAAGGGCGGCACCGCCACCAAGCGCCCGAAGCCGGCCAAGCTCAACACCGGCATCGAGATCATGGTGCCGGAGTACATCGTCAACGGCGAGCGTGTGCTGGTGAACACCGCCACCGGCGAATTTGCCGGCCGTGCCGATTAACCGCGCTGCGCTGATCGCCTGCCTGTCCCTGCTCGTGGCGTGCTCGCCGCGGGCAGCGGACAGCACCGGTGACGTCGCGGCGGACGCGGTGACGCAGCCCCCCGCAGCGGACACCGCTGCCGCTGCGGTTGCACCGGCTGCAGATGAAGCAGATGCTGCGGCGACGCTGGCAGGTAGCCCCGAGGAGGAGCAACAGGCGCGGGCTGCGGCCGGTTGCAGCGTCCCCGACGACGTCGCTTTCGTGCAGGACATCCGCATCTACTGCGGCATGCCGGCCGATGTGCAGGCCTTCATCGAACGGGAGAACAGCTGCCAGCATTTTGCCGGCGAAGAACCCTACGACGACGCCCGTCGTCGCGAGCTGGAGGCCGCCATCGCCAGGTTCTGCGACGATCGAGAGAAGATCTTTGCCGACCTGGTGGCCCGCCATCGCGATGACTGCGCGATCCGGCAGGCGTTGATCGGCGTGAACCTGCGCTACGACCTGTCCCCCGCTCTGGATCTGAAGCCCTGCGAGGGCTGACGCAGAAAAGGGGACGGAGGGGATGACGTCGTTCATGGCACAAAACAACGTCATCCCCTCCGTTCCCTTTTTTTTATTTGCCGCCGAAGTTGCCGCAGCCGTGGTACTGGCGCGTGCCCACGGCCAGCATCGCCTTGGCTTCGAATGTCTCGCCACTCATGCCGTCCTGGCAGGTGGTGCGCTGGAAGCTCAGCTTGATGTCGGTGCCATCCGCCGCCTTGCCCACCCAGCCATCCGCACCCTCGGTCGGTTTGGCGACGGTGAAACGGCGCTCGCCGTAATCCACGTCCACCTGCAGGCCCGGCGTATCGCCGTCGACGACGGCAAGCCAGCCCGGCTCGTTGCCGGTGGCACGGAACGCCGCGTTGCCGGCACTGCCATCGCCCTCGGTCGCTTCCACCGCGCCACACTCACGGTCCGCCTCGCCCTTCAGGCTGAGCAGCGCGTCGTCACTGCCACGGGTCCAGAAGCTGTTGCCCTTGCCGTCGCCATACTTCGCACCGGAGGCTGCACGTTCGGAGGACATCGCGAAACTGCGCCCGCCAATCACAACCGTCGCTGCGTCCTCTCCGTTGAAGGTCGCGCGCACATCAAGGTCGCCGCAGCGATAGAGGGTTTCGTTGCCGGCGCCATTGACGCCGCCGTCAGCGTCGGCGGCCACCGGTGCCGGTGCCGGCGTTGCGGCCGCATCGCCTGCATTACTGGCGGCCGGCGTCTGGGCCGGCTGGCAGGCGCTCAGCGCGAGGCCGAGGGAGGCAGCCAACAGACTGGGAATTACACGCATGGCTCGACTCCTTGTCGAAACTACAGAGACCCTGGACCCTACCATCTGCACGCAAACGGGGCCTGAAAGCCGCATGACCCTGTTCAGCCTGCCAGCACCGCCATCGACAGCAGCTGCGCGCCGCTGGCACTGGAAGCGCTTGTCCAGACGCGCAACAGGGGCAAGCGCTGCATGTGTTCGCGTCCCCGCCAATGCACATGCAGCTGAACATCGCCGGACAACAACGCCAGGCGTCCACACAGCAGCGTTTCAACTGCATGCACCTGCAGCGCAAGAATCTGCAGGCGCCCTTGCTGCCAGTCCCTCAACCAGGGCAGCTCGAGCACCCGCCCGCCCTGCCCATCCATCATGAACAACACCGGTGACAGCAGCGCAGTGGCTGCGCCATGGTCGCCGTCCAGCAGCGCATCCCGCAGCTGCTGCTCCAACACGCGCAGCTGCGCCTCGTACAGGCCCTCAGGGTTCCTGCTTTCCATCCACCTGTTTTCCATCCACGCTCCCTCCCGGCGTCGGCCGGCGTCGGCGCAGGCGCTGAGCAAGCCACTGCTGCGCCCCCTGCACCACCACATAGAACACCGGCACGAAGAACACGGCCAACACGGTCGCACTGACCATGCCGCCGAACACACCGGTACCGATGGCCTGTTGCGTTTCCTTTGAAGCCCCCTGCGCCAGCATCAGCGGCACCACGCCCAGCGCGAACGCCAGCGAGGTCATCACGATCGGTCGCAATCGCAGGCGTGCTGCTTCGATGGTCGCCTCGACCAGACCGCGTCCCTGCTGTTGCAGTTGGCGGGCGAATTCGACGATCAGGATCGCGTTCTTCGCCGAAAGTCCGATCACCGTGATCATGCCGACCTTGAAGAACACGTCATTGGGCATCCCGCGCAGCAACACCGCAGCAACAGCGCCGAGCAGGCCCAACGGCACCACCAGCATCACCGCAAGCGGGATCGACCAGCTCTCGTACAACGCCGCCAGCACCAGGAACACCACCAGCATCGACAGCAGCAGCAACCACGGCGCCTGTGCGCCGGACTCACGCTCCTGCAGCGACTGGCTGGTCCACTGCAGGGCAAAACCCGCTGGCAGCTGCTGGGCAAGGCGCTCCATCTCGACCATCGCCTGGCCGGTGGACACGCCGCCGGCAGGTGCACCGGACAGATTCAATGCCGGGAACCCCAGGTAACGCTGCAGCTGCAGCGGCGCCTCGGTCCAGTGTGGGGTGACCAGTTCGGACAGCGCCACCATGCCGCCTTCGCTGTTGCGGACATACAGCTTCAGCACGTCCTCCAGCTCCATCCGGTACGGCGCATCGGCCTGCATGATCACCTGCTGCATGCGCCCACGATTGGGAAAATCGTTGACGTACTGCGAGCCCATTGCCGCCGACAACGTGGCACTGATGTCGGTGAACGCCACGCCCATCGCTTCGACCTTGGCGCGATCGATGTCCAGCCGGACATTGCTGCCCGCCGGCAGGCCATCGGCATTCACTTCGGCCAGCAACGGACTTGCCTCTGCCAGCTTCAACAGCTGCTGCAGGGCAGCGCGCAGCTCGGCCTGGCCCTGTCCGGTACGCGCCTGCAGCGCCAGCGAGAAGCCGGAGGAACGGCCAAGGCTGTCGATGGCCGGCGGCATCACGCTCATCACCTCGCCTTCCGGGACCGTTGCCATGGCCTGCTGCGCCGCCTTCACCTCGTCCGATGCGGTGCTGCCGCCGCGTTCACCCCAGTCCTTCAACATGGTGTAGGTCAGCGCCGCACTTGGGCCGGAACCGGAAAAGCTGTAGCCGAGGATGGCCTGGTTGGACGCGATCGCCGGCCGCGAGGCGACATGCTGTTCGTAGGCTTCGACCACCGCCAGCGTACGCTCGGCGGTTGCTTCGGCCGGCAGCTGGATGGAGGTCATGAAATAGCCCTGGTCCTCTTCCGGCAGGAACGCACCCGGCAACCAATGCAGGCCGATCAGCAATGCCACCAGCAAGGCAGCGAACAGGCCCATCACCCGGCCACTGCGCCGCAGTACGGCCGCCACGCCCTGCTGGTAACGCCCGGTCATGCGCTCGAAGCCGCAGTTGAAAGCACCGAAGACGCCGCCGCGGCCATGGTGACCACGTGTGCCCTGCCGCAGCAGCGTCGCGCAGAGCGCCGGGGTCAGGCTCAGCGCCAGCAGTGCCGAGAACAGGATGGACACCGACATCGCCACGCTGAACTGGCGGTAGATCGCACCAACCGAACCACTGGCCAGCGCCATCGGGATGAACACCGCCGTCAGCACCAGGGTGATGCCGATCACCGCACCGGTCAGCTCACGCATCGCCTTGATCGTGGCCTCGCGCGGCGGCAGCCCCTCTTCGGCCATGATCCGCTCCACGCCCTCGACCACCACGATCGCGTCGTCAACAATGATGCCGATCGCCAGCACCATGCCGAACATGGTCAATACGTTGATCGAGAACCCCAGCGCCAGCATCACCGCGAAGGTGCCCAGCAGCGCGATCGGCGCGACCAGGGCGGGGATCAGCGTATAGCGCCAGTTCTGCAGGAACAGGTACATCACTGCAAACACCAGCAGCATCGCCTCGATCAGGGTCTGCAGCACCTTCTGGATCGATACTTTCACGAAGGGCGCGGTATCGAACGGAATGCTGGATTCGACACCCTGCGGCAGCAGCGGCTGCAGGTCGGCCATGCGTTCGCGCACCGCCGTGGCAGTACGCACCGCATTCGCACCGGGGCGCAGCTGCACGCCGGCGGCCGTCGCCGGATAGCCATCTTCGCGCGTGCCCCAGGCATAGCTCTGCGCGCCCAGTTCGACCCGGGCAACGTCGCCAAGCAGCACGCGCGAACCATCGGCACCGGCGCGCAGCACGATCGCCGCGAACTGCCCGGGCGTGGACAGCTGGCCTTCGGCACTCAAGGGCACGGTGATGCGCTGGCCGGGAACACCGGGCGAATCGCCGATGCGGCCCGGCGAGATCTCCAGGTTCTGCTGCTCGATCGCGCTGGCGACATCGCCCATGGTCAGGCCGTAGCCGGTCAGGCGGGTCGGGTCCAGCCAGATCCGCATCGCCTGTTCGGCACCGAACAGCTGCACGCGGCCGACGCCGTCGATGCGTCGCAGCTCCTCGATGATGTTGCGCGCCATGAAATCGCCCAGCGCCGCTTCGCTGACACTGCCATCGGGTGAGCGCAGGCCCACCAGCATCAGGAACCCGGAGTCGGCCGCCTCCACGAACAGGCCGTTCTGGCGCACGCTGCGCGGCAGGCGCGGCTCGATCGCCTTGATCCGGTTCTGCACGTCCACCTGCGCCAGCTCAGGATCGGTGCCGGGCTTGAAGGTGGCGGTGATCGACGCTTCACCGGAGGTGTCCACGGACGATTCGAAGTACAGCAGATGCTTGACGCTGGACAGCTCGCGCTCGATCAGGCCAACCACCGCATCATTCAATGTCTGCGGGCTGGCGCCGGGATAGCTGGCATAGATGCTGACGCTGGGCGGTGCGACCGCCGGGTAGCGCTCGACCGCCAGCCGCGGAATGGCCAGCACGCCGGCCAGGATGACGAAGATCGCCAGCACCCAGGCAAATACCGGGCGATCGATGAAGAAACGGGCCATGTCGTAGGTTCCTGGAAGGGCTCAGCCCTGGCGTTCGGATGTCGGCGGTGCGCTGGCACTGGCGACCGGCACCTGCCAGTCGCGCGGATCGACCAGCACGCCTTCCTGCAGGCGCTCCTGGCCTTCCACCACCACCTTCTCGCCGGCCTTCAGGCCGTGCCGCACCAGCCATTGCCGGTTGACGCTGCCGTCCACCTCCAGCGTGCGGATCACCGCCTTGCCATCGGCGGCGATGACCCAGGCATAGGCCTGGCCACCGGCGCTGCGCAGCACTGCCTGCTGCGGCAGCAGCAACGCGCTGGCCGGCGCACCACGCGGCACCCGCGCACGCACGTACATGCCCGGCAACAACTGCCGCTCCGGGTTGTCGACCAGGATGCGCAGGATCACATCGCCGGTGCGAGCATCGACATTGACACCGGAGAACAGCAGCCGGCCGCGCTCGGGCAGCGGCGTACCCGCCGCGCCGATGATCGTCACCGGCAACTCGCCGTCCACCGCGCTGCGCTGCAGGGACTGCAGCTGCGAAGCAGGCTGGCGCACGTCCACGTAGACCTGGTCGATCTGCTGCACCACCGCCATCGGCTCGGCATCGGCGACGCCGACCAGCGCGCCTTCGGTCACCAGCGCCTGATCGATGCGGCCATCGATCGGTGCGCTGACCGTGGCGTAGCGCAGGTCGAGCTGGCGTCGCGCAAGGATCGCGCGCGCCTCATTGACCGCCGCCCGGGCCTGCTCATGCTCGGCACTGGCATCGTCGCGGTGCTGCTGGCTGACCGCCTGTGCGGCCGCCAATGCCTGCAGCCGCTGTGACTGCACCCGGCTGCGACCCAGTGCCGCCTCGCTGCGCTGCAGGGCAGCCAGCGCCGAATCGACGTCGGCGCGGAACGCCGCCGGGTCGATCTGGAACAGAGGCTCTCCGGCATGCACCTCCGCGCCCTGCTCGAACATCCGGCGCTGCACGATGCCGCCGACCTGCGCACGGATCTGCGCGGTGCGCACCGCCGCCACCCGACCGGGTAGTTCATCATCGCGCTGCACCACCTGCGGGCCAACGGTGACCACGCTGACACGCGGCACGGCTTCGACGGTGGGTTCGGGGCGGGAGCAGGCCGTCATGGCCAAGGCGAAGGCCGCGACCAGCGCGACCGGAGTCCTGAAGGTTCTCATTGCTGTGCACAGTGCCGCAGACGCGGCTGAGGAATCATGAAGCGCGCAGTGTGCGTGGCGATGATGGGGTTTCGATGGAGGAACTGTGGAGATACGATGGAGGACAAGCACCTTCCGGCCTCGCCTTGCCATGCATGCCTCCCCTGCCCTCGCGGCGCTGGTCCTTATCGTCGAGGACGAAGCCGAGATCGCCGACATCCTTGCCGCCTACCTTGAACGCGAGGGCCTGCGCACCCTGCGTGCGGCCGATGGCCAGATCGCCCTGGACCTGCATCGCAGCATGCGCCCGGACCTTGTGCTGCTGGACGTGCAGCTGCCGCGACTGGATGGCTGGAGCGTGCTGACCCAGCTGCGCCAGCGCGGCGAAACGCCGGTGATCATGCTGACCGCGCTGGACCAGGATCTGGACAAGCTGACCGCATTGCGGATGGGTGCCGATGACTATGTGGTCAAGCCGTTCAACCCGGCAGAAGTGGCGGCGCGCGTGCGTGCAGTACTGCGGCGTACGCTGCGCAGCCCGCGGGCGGATGCGCCCAGCGCCCTGCGCGTGGGCCCGCTGCTGATCGACACCGCCACCCACGCGGTGCATGTGGAGGGCGACGGCTACAGCCACGAGCTGCTGCTGACCCTCACCGAGTTCAAGCTGCTGCATTGCATGGCATTGGCCCCGTCACGGATCTTCAGCCGCAGCGAACTGATGCACGAATGCCTGCCGGAAAGCGAAGCACTGGAACGCACCGTGGACAGCCATGTCAGCAAGCTGCGGCGCAAGCTGGACGAAGTGGGTCTCACCCAGATTCCGGCCAGCGTGCGCGGTGTCGGCTACCGATTGATGACCGACCGCTGATGCGCCGCTCCGGGCTCAGCCGGCACATCATCGTATCGATGTCGCTGATGGTCGTTGGCGTCATCGTGATGGTGATCCTCTCTTCGTGGCTGCTGTACGCCGTACTGATCGAGTTCTTCCCGGCCAGCGCCGAAGAGCCGGAAGGTTGGCTGCCAAGCGGACCGGAGCTGGCCTGGATGGTCGGGGTGATCCTGACCGGGCTGGCGCTGGCGATTGCCGCCTCGTTTCGACTGGCCCACCGCATCCTGTCGCCGCTCAATTCACTGGTGGACAGCGTGCGTGCGCTGGCTGGCGGCGATCTCGGGGCGCGCGCCACGGCTGAGGCCAACTCGCCCGGCGAGGTCGCAGCGCTGGTGGACGATTTCAACGCAATGGCACGCCGCCTGCAGCATATGGAAAGCGAACGGGTGATGTGGCACGCGGCCATCGCCCACGAACTGCGCACACCGGTGACGATCCTGCGCGGCCGCCTGCAGGGCCTGGCCGAAGGCGTGTTCCAGCCCGATGAGTCGCAGTTCCGCAGCCTGCTGGCGCAGGTCGAGGGCCTGTCACGGCTGATCGAGGACCTGCGGGTGTTGAGCCTGGCCGACAACGCGCGCCTCGACGTGCGCCGCGCCCGTACCGATGTGGTGGCCGAGGTGCATTCGGTGATGACCCTGGTGGATCCCGCGTTCCGCAGCGCCGGCTTCGTGCTGGAGCTGGAAACCAGCCGCGAGGAACACCCCGCCCATTGCGACCCGACGCGGTTGCGGCAGGCGTTGCTGGCCTTGCTGGAAAACGCGCGCCGCTATGCCAACCCGGGCAAGGTACGCATCGCCGTGCATGACACCGTGGCCCATGTACAGGTGGCGATCGAAGACGAAGGCCCGGGCATCGACCCGGCCCTGCACGCGGACATCTTCAATCCATTCATGCGCGGCGACGGCTCACGATCGCGCCTGGGCGGTGGCAGTGGCCTCGGCCTGGCGGTGGTCAAGGCCATCGCCGATGCGCACGGCGGCCAGGTCTACTGCACCCCGGGCACCAGCGGCGGCAGTCGTTTCATCATCGAGCTGCCGCGCCAGTAGGCGGCACTGCGGCCGCCTGCTCACGCACGTGCGCACCCAACACAGCGAGATTGCGGTCGATGTCATCCAGCTCGCGCTGCTGTGATGACGGCAACTGCGCGCGCAGCTGCACGCGCAGCGCCTGCCAAGCGGGTACCGCCTGTACGCTGGCAGCGGCCGCTGCCCGTGCCACCTCCGCCTGTTCGTCCGCCTGCGGCAGGCCGTAGCCAGCGTCGGCCAGCAACTGGCCCGGCCGCAACCACTGCCCGCTCTGTTCCAGCAACGCGCGCAGCGAGCGGGTAGCGCTGCTGTCCGGGTTGGCCAGCAACCGTCGCTTCAGTGCATCGCGCGCACGCAGCTCCGCGCGCCGCTGCGCCGCCTGTTCCAGCAGCAACAGGCCGGCACTGGCACGTACATCACCACGCAGCAACCACGGTGCGCGCTGTTGCGCCGGCAGCGCCAGCCATGCGCGCACATCGCGCGCCGGCAGCGCCATCTGCGCGGCGGCAACCGCGAACAACTGCTGGTAGTGGTCGCGCGCAGAAGCAAAGTAGTAGCCCTGCGCCAGGGCCTGCGCGGGATCGGCCAGCACCTGCTCGTCCAGTGCGTGCAGCCGCGCCAGGCGGCGGCGCAGCCCGCGCGGGCTCAGCTGTGCCAGGCCGGCATCGCCCAGGCGCGGAACACCGGCCTGCAGCAGCTTCGCCGTCTCCACCGCGCAGTTGTTGCTGACGAAGTAATAGCGACCGTCATAGCTCCAGTGCACCTGGGCGGTGCGCTCGAGCAGGCTGGCGATCTCGCTGCGGTCCAGCTGCAGCGGCAGCGAGGCCAGTCCGCGCAGCTCGACCTTGGTGTATTCGTCCACCACCTGCTGCAGCGGCAGCACGAACAGGCGCGAAGGATAACCACCGGTCAGCCCGCGCCAGTTGGAGATCTGCACATCGCCGACGAAGGCGCGGAAGGACAGCACCCGATGATGCTCCAGGTCCAGCCTGCAGTCCGGGCCCGGTGCGCGCCCAGGACGGCAGATCACCAGCCGCAGCATGCTGTGGCCCCAGCGGCTCATCGGCTGCGCACTGCCCTCGGCGAACAGGTAGTCCACGGCATACGCCCGCGCCGGGTCCAGTGCGAGCAGCGATGCAGCGCCCTCTTCCGCATCGGCCTGCAGCAGCGGAACGGTGCCCGCACAGTGCGGCGCGGGCAGTGAGGGCGGCGTACCGAAATGCGCCTGGTACCACTGCGCCAAGGCCGGACGGCGGCAGGCGAACTCTGCATCGAGCACGAAGTGTTCGGCGTTCACCGCCAGGTACTCGGCCGGGTCGGTCAGTTCGTAGGCATCGGGACTGCGGTCGCGGAAGGCGTTGTCACCGCGGCCCAGATGCCAGGGCTTGCGCTGCCAACCTGCAAGGTCACGCCAACGGGCACTGCGTGACCAGTGCGCTCCCGTGCGGTCGGCAACATGGGTCAGTTCGTGCACCAGCGCACTGCGCCGTGCGCGTCGAGCACCGGCTACATCGTCGTCCAGCAGGTCGCGGCGCAGCGCGATGCCCCCGGCGAAGGCACGGCCATGCACGTTGGCGGGCAGGTCGTCACGCCAGCCGACCTGCACCTGCGCGGGCAAGGCACGCAGCAGGCCGTCGGGCAGCAACGACTGCACATCAGCCAGTGTCTGCATTGCTACCTGCTGCTGCGCCGGGCTCAGCCCGGCCGGGTCCAGCTGCAGGCGGTCGGCGGCATGGGCTGTTGGAATGACCAGCCACGCCAACGCAGCGAGCCAGCCCATCCGCCTCCGTCGCGTTGGGCCATGCCCGGCAGCGTTCCACGCAGGTGTCATGAGGTTGCCGGCCAGCGGCCGGCACTACCCGGGCGCTGGATCAACGCGCCAGCAGGGCGCGTGCCAGCTGCAGGTCGCTCTGCTGCTGCGCAGCTGCATCCTGCTCACGCAGGTGCACCAGTGCCGCCTGCAGGCGCGCGCCACGGATCTGGCCATCGCTGGCGACAAACGCAGCCGCATCATCGCGGGCAGCCAGCACCACCTTGTCATCGCCGGAACTGCTGCCCGAGGAACCCGAAGAGGCGCCCGTCGCCGAACCGGCCGAGGTGCCGGCAAAACTCGAAGCGACGCCGGCCAGCGGCAGGGACAACAGGGCAAGCAGCAGGAACGGACGGATCATGGTCGGGGAGTTCATCGATTGGGTGGGTGGAGCGTAACGGCTGGGTGAAGACTTTGCCTGTGTCAAAGGTCGAACAATTTGCCGGGATTCAGCCGCCCTTCGGGATCGAATGCGCGCTTGACCGCCTTCATCAGCGCGATCTCGGCCGGTCCACGGGTGCTGTCCAGGTAGCCCTTCTTGACCAGGCCGATGCCGTGCTCGGCCGAAATGCTGCCATTGAAGCGCGCCAGCACCTGCGCCAGCAGCTTGGTGACATGCTCGCACTGGCTTACGAAGTCCGCGTCGCTGGTGCCGTCCGGCTTGAGCACGTTGATGTGCAGGTTGCCGTCGCCGATGTGGCCGAACCAGACTACGTCGAAGTGCGGGTAGGCCTCGCCGATCAGCGCCTGGGTCTCGGCCAGGAACGCCGGCATCGACGAGATCCGCACCGAGACATCGTTCTTGTAGGGCTTGTAGCGCGCCAGCGCCTCGGTGATGCCCTCGCGCAGCCGCCACAGCTGCGCCGCCTGGGCATCGCTGGCACTGATCACGCCGTCGCTGACCCAGCCGTTGCCCATGCAGTCCTCGAAGGCCGCCATCGCCGCCGCTTCCTGCGCCTCGTCACCGGCAGCAAACTCGGTCACCACGTAATAGGGATGCACCTCATCGAACGGTGCCTGCGCACCATAGGCCAGAACATGTTCCAGCGCCCGGTCGGTGAAGAATTCAAAGGCCTGCAGCTGCAGCCGCGCACGGAAGGCGGCGAACACCTGCATCAGCACATCGAAGCTGGGCAGCGCCAGCAGCATCACGTTGCTGGCCGGCGGCGGGTCGGTAAGCTTCACCGTGGCCTCGACGATCACGCCCAGCGTGCCCTCCGATCCGATCAGCAGCTGGCGGAAATCGTAGCCGCTGGAGTTCTTGATCAGGCCCTTGTTGAGCTCGAGCAGTTCGCCCGTGGCGGTAACCACTTTCAGTCCAGCGATCCATTCACGGGTATTGCCGTAGCGGATCACCCGGATGCCACCGGCATTGGTGGCGATGTTGCCGCCGATCGAGCACGACCCGCGCGCCGCGAAGTCCACCGGATAGATGAGGCCATGTTCAAGGGCCGCGTTGTGCAGCGCCTCCAGCGGCATGCCGGCCTGCACCACCAGGGTGCGGTCGACCGCATCGTAGTCCAGCGCCTTGTTCATCCGCTCCAGGCTCAGCACCAGCTCGCCATTGGCCGCTACCGCACCGCCGGAAAGGCCGGTGCGACCGCCGGAGGGAACCACCGCCACGCCCTCGGCCGCGGTCCAGCGCATCACCGCCTGCACTTCTTCAACCGTGGCCGGCAACGCGATCGCCAGCGGCGCCGGTGTCCAGCGCCGGGTCCAGTCGCGGCCGTAATGCTCCAGGTCGGCAGGGTCGGTCTTCAGCTTCAGGCCGGGACAGGCCTGCTGCAACGAGGCGATGCGGGAATCGGTCATGACGGTCCAGCGCGGGGCGTGAAGAACGGGCAAGCGTGCCAGTGGCCGGGCCCAGCGTCCAGCCCTGCAGAGCCTTCAATAGCTGCAGTTGCAACCAATTGCGCACTGCACCATGGGCGTTGCGATCTGGCATAGTGGTCAGCCCCTGTCCCACTGGCCGTGCCGCCCCATGTCGCCGAAGAAGACCTCGTTCCCGAAGCAGGATATCCGCGTGCTGTTGCTGGAGGGGGTCAGCCAGACCGCCGTGGAGGTGTTCAGCGCCGCCGGCTACAGCCAGATCGAGGCGCACACCAAGGCGCTTCCCGAGGACGAACTGAAGGCGCGCATCGCCGAAGCCCACATCGTCGGCATCCGCTCGCGCACCCAGCTCAGTGCCGAGGTGCTGGCCGAGGCCAAGCGCCTGATCGCGGTCGGCTGTTTCTGCATCGGCACCAACCAGGTCGACCTGGATGCGGCCGAGCTGGCCGGCATTCCGGTATTCAACGCGCCCTACTCCAATACCCGCAGCGTGGCCGAACTGGTGATCGCCGAAGCGATCATGCTGACCCGCGGCATCCCGCAGAAGAATGCCGAATGCCATCGCGGCGGCTGGTCGAAATCGGCCAGCGGCAGCCATGAGGTGCGCGGCAAGGTCCTGGGCATCATCGGCTACGGGCACATCGGCACCCAGGTCGGCGTGCTGGCCGAATCGCTGGGCATGCAGGTGATCTTCCACGATGTGGAAACCAAGCTGTCGCTGGGCAATACCCGTGCGGCGGCCAGCCTGGACGACCTGCTGGCGCGTGCTGACATCGTGACCCTGCACGTGCCGGAGACGCCGTCCACGCAGTGGATGATCGGCAGCACCGAGCTGGCGAAGATGCGCCGCGGCGCGCACCTGATCAACGCCGCGCGCGGCACCGTGGTCGACATCGATGCGCTTGATGCAGCACTGGCCAGCGGCCACATCGGTGGCGCTGCACTGGATGTGTTCCCGGTCGAGCCGAAGGGCAACGGCGATATCTTCGAATCGCCGCTGACCCGCCACGACAACGTGATCCTGACCCCGCACGTCGGCGGCAGCACGCTGGAAGCGCAGGACAACATCGGCATCGAAGTGGCGGCCAAGCTGGTGCGCTACAGCGACAACGGAAGCACCCTGTCGGCGGTCAACTTCCCGGAAGTGACCCTGCCCGAGCACGCCGACAGCCTGCGCCTGCTGCACATCCACCAGAACGTGCCGGGCGTGTTGTCCAAGGTCAACGAGATCTTCTCGCGGCACAACGTCAACATCGACGGCCAGTTCCTGCGCACCGACCCGAAGGTGGGTTACGTGGTGATCGACATCACCGCCAGCGAGGAGCAGGCCAGCGCGGTGCGTGACGAGCTGGCGGCGATTCCGGGCACCTTGCGCACCCGCATCCTGTATTGAGATGTACGTCGCCGGGCGTGGCCCGGCGGAATGCGTCCGGCATTGCGTCATCCACGCGTGGCGTGGATGCGTCTTTCAGCGCGCCAGCCAACGGCGCGCCATGCGCTGCATCGATTCGTCCGACTGGGGATCGCTGGCGACCTCGGCCACCGGTCGCCAGGCAAGCTCCAGCGACTCTTCGCTGAGCACGAAATCCTCTCCCCCCAGCGCACGGATCACGAAACGCACGTCGTAGTGCCAGTGCCCCGGCACATCCTTGCGCTCGGGAATCCAGTGCTTGTCGATATCGAAGATGGCCGGGTCATCCAGCACCAGGCCGCTCAGGCCCGATTCCTCCTCGGCTTCCTTCAACGCTACCCGGGCCAGATCGCGGTCGCCGTCGGCGTGGCCACCCAGCTGCAGCCAGCGCTGCAGCTTGCGGTGGTGGGTCAGCAGCAGCCGCTGGCCATCGGCGCTGACCAGCCAGCAGCTGGCGGTGAAGTGGCCGGCCAGGCGTTCGCGGCGGAATGCATCTTCCGCATCGTCGATCAATGTGCTGAATTCGGCAGCAAGGGCGTCGTGGGCGGGTTCTTTGCGCGCATAGTCATGCAGCAGGCCGCGCAAGCGATCGTCAAGTGCGGCAAGGGATTCGGTGGTTTCGCTCATGAATGCGGGGTGCCTGGAAAAATACCTGCCATTATCGCCGTTCATTGTTGCGTTTGCGCTTGTGCGGTGCCTTCAGCATTGGCTAAGGTACAGCGGGCCGTTCGCACGGCTTTCACGATTCCAGGCCGCCGGCAATGTACTGGCGGCCCTCCCAATCCGATCATCAGGAAGTACTGCATGCTGAAAGCTCTGTTGAGGGTCAAGCCGGTCGAACCGGCCGGGCACGTCGATGCCGGCGAACCCATCGAAGGCAGCCTGGATGGCGAAGCCACGTTGAAACGGACCCTCACGGCGAAACACCTCATCATGCTTGGCATTGGTGCGGTGATCGGCGCAGGCATTTTCGTGCTTACCGGCCAGGCCGCGGCCAACCACGCCGGCCCGGCAGTCATGCTGTCGTTCGTGTTCGCCGGCATCGCCTGCGCGCTGGCCGGCCTGTGCTACGCCGAGTTCGCAGCGATGATGCCGGTCTCCGGCAGCGCCTATTCCTACTCCTACGCCACGCTCGGCGAGGGCATGGCCTGGTTCATCGGCTGGTGCCTGGTGCTGGAGTACCTGTTCGCCTCGGCCTCGGTCGCGGTGGGCTGGTCGGCGTACCTGATCAGCTTCATCACCACCACGCTGCACATGCCGTTCCCGGACGCGCTGAGCGCGGCGCCGATCGCCTGGAACGGGCACGAGTTCGCCGCCTCCGGCAAGCTGTTCAACCTGCCGGCGGTGCTGATCGTGGCGGCGGTGACCGGCCTGCTGTACGTGGGCGTGACCCAGTCCGCGTTCGTCAACGCGATCATCGTGGCCATCAAGGTCTTCGTGATCTGCCTGTTCGTGGGCATCGGCGCGGCCCACGTGGACCCGGCCAACTGGCACCCGTTCATCCCGGAAAACACCGGCGTGTCCGGCGAGTTCGGCTGGAGCGGCGTGTTCCGCGCGGCCACCATCGTGTTCTTCGCCTACATCGGCTTCGATGCGGTCTCCACCGCCGCCGGTGAAACCAAGGACCCGCAGCGCAACATGCCGATCGGCCTGCTCGGCTCGCTGGCGGTGTGCACCATCGTCTACATCATCGTCTGCGCGGTGCTGACCGGCATGCTGCCCTACCACCTGCTGGGCACCGACAAGCCGGTGGCCACCGCGCTGGAAGCCTACCCGAGCCTGTCCTGGCTGAAGACCGCGGTGGAAATCGGCGCGATCGCCGGCCTGTCCTCGGTGGTGCTGGTGATGATGATGGGCCAGACCCGCATCGCCTACACCATCTCGCGCGATGGCCTGCTGCCGAAAGTGTTCGGCAAGGTCCACAAGCGCTTCCGCACGCCGTACTGGGCCACGATCGTGGTCGGCGTCATCGCCGCGTCGCTGGCCGGCCTGGTGCCGCTGAACGTGCTGGGCGAACTGGTTTCCATGGGCACCCTGCTGGCCTTCGCCACGGTCTGCATCGGCGTGCTGATCCTGCGCTACACCCGCCCGGAGCTGCACCGTCCGTTCCGCGTGCCGCTGGTGTGGGTGATCTGCCCGCTGGGCGCGCTGTCGTGCCTGTTCCTGTTCTGGCAGGCGTTCGTGGTGCATTGGCACCTGTTCGTAGGCTGGACCGTGCTGGGCCTGCTGATCTACTTCGGCTACGGCATGCGCCACAGCAAGCTGGCCAAGTCGCCCTGATCCTCCCGACGGGCCGGCCCCTGCGCCGGCCCGTCGATATCCGCAAGCATTTCCGCCCGCGCCCGGTCACCGGGCGCATCGCACAAGACCACCACACATGTTCAAGCAACTGTGGGCCACCAAGCATCCGCATGCCGCCCATGAAGACGCCAACGGCCTGAGCCTGCGTCGCCACCTCGGGCCCTGGGGCCTGACCGCACTCGGCATCGGCGCCGTGATCGGCGGCGGCATCTTCGTCATCACCGGCCAGGCCGCAGCCAACCACGCCGGCCCGGCCATCATGCTCTCGTTCGTGCTGGCCGCGATCTGCTGCGCCTTCTGCGCCCTGGCCTATGCCGAGTTCGCGGCGATGGTGCCGGTGTCCGGCAGCGCCTATACCTATACCTACGCCACCTTCGGCGAGCTCTCGGCCTGGTTCATCGGCTGGATGCTGGTGCTCGAGTACGGCGTCTCCGCCTCGGCCGTGGCGGTCAGCTGGACCGGGTATTTCCTCAGCCTGCTCAGCCATTTCGACATCCATCTACCGGCGGCGCTGGTCAGCGCCCCCTTGGATGCGCAGCTGCGGCCCACCGGCGCCATCGCCAACATTCCCGCCGCGATCCTGGTGCTGCTGTTGACCTGGCTGTGCTACGTCGGCATCAGCAAATCCTCGGCGATGAACATGGCCATGGTCATCCTCAAGACCGGGCTGATCGTGCTGGTGATCGTGGTCGGCTGGAAGTACGTGGACACCAGCAACTGGACGCCGTTCATCCCGGCCAACGAAGGCCCCGGCAAGTACGGCATGGAAGGCGTGCTGCGTGGCGCGGCGATGGTGTTCTTCGCCTACATCGGCTTCGAAGCGGTATCGGTGGCCGCGCAGGAATCACACAAACCGCAGCGCGACATGCCGATCGGCATGATGCTGTCGCTGGTGATCTGCACGGTGCTGTACATCGCGATGGCCGCGGTCATGACCGGCCTGGTGCCCTACCAGCTGCTGGGCACCGATGAGCCGGTGGTGACCGCCGTGGCCGCGCATCCGCAGCTGGGCTGGTTGCGCGTGGTGGTGGAAATCGGTGCGTTGATCGGCCTGTCGTCGGTGGTGCTGGTGATGATCATCGGCCAGCCGCGCATCTTCATGATCATGGGCCGCGACGGCCTGTTGCCGCCGGTGTTCACCAAGATCCACCCGAAGTACCGCACGCCACATATCAACACCGTCATCACCGGCATCGGCATCGCCCTGCTGGCGGCGCTGTTCCCGCTGGACATCCTCGGCGAGCTGACCTCGATGGGCACGCTGATCGCCTTCGCGGCGGTCTGCGCCGGCGTACTGATCCTGCGCCGCACGCAGCCCGACCTGCCGCGCCCGTTCCGCATTCCGGGTGCATGGCTGGTCTGCAGCCTGGGCGTGATCAGCTGCCTGGCGCTGCTGTCGGCGATGACGTTGCACAACTGGATGCTGATGGGCGTGTGGACGTTTGTCGGCTTCGTGATCTACTTCTTCTACGGGTTCAAACACAGCCGCCTGCGCGGGAAGTAAGGTTTTCTGCATTGCAGGGCCTGCGGCCCTGCACCCACCGTTGAAGCCGAAGCAACGGCAACAGCTGGGCTGAGGGTTTGGCGGGGCGGGTTGGATTCGCGGGGGACGCCGTGAATCCGTCCCTGGAGGCTTGGCCGCGGCATCCATGCCGCGGACACCCCCGCGAACCCAACCCGCCCCACCTCCGACAGTCTCCTGCCCCGTCCGGTAGATCCACGCCATGCGTGGATGAAGCGTTCCGGGAAATGAATGTTCGGGGACGAATCTACTGTAGAGCGGAGCCATGCTCCGCTCCGAGCACGCGCAGCGAAGCGACCCGCTTTCGCTTTTCCTTCTCCACTCCGTGGCTGGCCCGCCCACCCCATGAACCGCTCTACGCGACCAGCCACGAGGGGCTCAGCCGTTGGCCGAATCCAGTAAAATCGCCCCCATGAACACCCCCACCTTCCCCTACGACACCGCGCGCCTGAGCGAACTGGCCCAGCTGCTGATCGACAACGTCCGCGAACTGGCCCAGGCCGGCTGGACCCCGGCCACCAGCAGCAACTTTTCCCACCGCCTGGACGACCGCCACGCCGCGATCACCGTCTCCGGCAAGGACAAGGGCCGCCTTATTGAAGACGACATCATGGTCGTGGATTTCGATGGCAAGGCCGTCGGCCGCCCGCTGCGCCCGTCTGCCGAAACCCTGCTGCATACCCAGCTGTATCGCCGCTTCCCGGAGATCGGCTGCGTGCTGCATACGCATTCGCCGGTGCAGACCATCGCCTCGCGCCTGTATGCACCGCAGGGCCATATCCGGGTGGAAGGCTACGAACTGCTGAAGGCCTTCGCGGGCAACAGCACCCACGAGATGGCCATCGACATCCCGGTGTTTGCCAACACCCAGGACATGGACGTGCTGTCGGCCCAGGTCGACGCCCTGCTCGACACGCAGACCCTCTGGGGCTACCTGATCGACGGCCACGGCCTGTATGCCTGGGGCCGCGACATGGCCGAAGCACGGCGGCACATGGAAGCGTTCGAATTCCTGCTGCACTGCGAGCTGGAGCTGCGCAAGCTGCGCCGCTGAAGTTTCCGGCACGGCCAGATGCCGTTCTGGAATCAGGCCATCAATGCCACCCTGCTACCCTGTCCTTCCCCGAGACGTTCAAGCTGCCGCCATGAGCCGACTGCGCATCTACGACGATACCCATCCCGAATCGCCGCTGCTGGACACCCAGGACGGCGCGATCATCGCTGCCGAACTGCAGAAGATCGGCGTCACCTTTGAACGCTGGCAGGCCACCGCGCCGGTCGCCCCGGGCGCAAGCCAGGACGAAGTGTTCGCCGCCTACCGCGCCGACATCGACCGCCTGGTTGCCGAACGCGGCTTCAAGAGCGTGGACGTGGCCTCGATCGCCCCGGACAACCCGAACCGCGCCGAGCTGAGGAAGAAATTCCTCGACGAACACTTCCACAAGGAAGACGAAGTACGCTTCTTCGTCGCCGGCTCGGGCCTGTTCACCCTGCACGTGGGCGACAAGGTCTACGAGATCGAGTGCGTGAAGGATGACCTGATCGCCGTGCCCGACGGCACCACCCACTGGTTCGACATGGGTGATGAGCCCAGCTTCGTGGCGATCCGCTTCTTCACCGAACCGGATGGCTGGGTCGGTCACTTCACCGGCACCGACATCGCGCAGAAATTCCCCCGTTACATTCCGACCCAGGCGTCCTGATCAATGCAGCCCCGCGTCATCCTGACCGACATCGAAGGCACCACCAGCAGCATCTCGTTCGTCAAGAACGTGCTGTTCCCGTACGCACGCCAGGCGCTGCCCGGCTTCGTCGCCGACCATGGCCAGCAACCGGAGGTGCGTCGCTGGCTGGATGCAGTCGCCACCGAGATCGGCGGCGCCTGCCAGGACAGCCTGGTGGCCGAGACGCTGCAGGGCTGGATCGACCAGGACCGCAAGCACACCGCACTGAAGGCCCTGCAGGGGCTGATCTGGGACGCAGGCTACCGTCGTGGCGACTACACCGCGCACTTCTACCCGGAGGTAGCGCCGGTGTTGAAGGGGTGGCACGCCTCGGGCCTGCCGCTGTATGTGTACTCCTCCGGATCGGTGCCGGCGCAGAAGCTGTTCTTCGGCTTCAGCGACGCCGGTGACCTGAGTCCGCTGGTGTCGGGCTGGTTCGATACCGAAGTGGGCGGCAAGCGCGAGGCTGACAGCTACCGCCACATCGTGCAGGCCATCGGCGTTCCCGCTGGCGAGATCCTGTTCCTGTCCGACGTGGTCGAGGAACTGGACGCCGCCCGCGAAGCCGGCCTGCAGACACGCCTGATCGATCGCCTGGACGACTACCCGATGCCGCGCATCGGCGACGCCGCCAACGGCCATGATCGCGTCGAGAACTTCCAGCAGATCCAGTTCTAACAGCTATCCGCTGCGCTCGCCGGGCATGGCCCGGCGCTACCGGGGTACGCTGCGGGAAACCGCCTTTGGTAGATGCCAACCTCGGTTGGCATTCGTAATGCCCGCCCAAAGCGTGCCAACCAAGGTTGGCACCTACCAGGGCGCCTCTCTCAACGATCGTTGAGGGTCTTCACCTTCAACGCCTCGCGCAACGCGGCCAGATCCACCGGGCCACGCACGGCGATGTCGCGGGTTTCGCCCGGCAGCAGGTCCAGCAGGTTGTCTTCCACCTGCACGTCGAGCGCGCCGAAATCGATCCAGACTGCGCGCACCAGCGCAGCGCTGTGCAGCCGCAGGCGATAGTGGTCACCGTCGATCGCCAGCGTTGACGTCAACTGCTGGCGTGGCAGCACCTGGTCCTTGGCTTCGACGAAGCCGACCACCTGCCGCGCCGTCACCTTGCCATCCTGCAGCAGCTCGAACACCGCCACCGTCCGCGCCGGATCGGCGCCGGCCAGCAGCTCGGCATCCGCGTAGGTGCCGATATCGGTCACCCCGGCGGCAGCCAGGGTCACCGCCTGCTCGCGTCGGCGCAGCACCTTGCCCTCCACGTCCATCACCCGCAGGCGCCAACGTGCATCCAGCGCGGCACCATCGTTGATCAGGCGCACGCGCGTACTGCCTTCATCACGCAGTGCGGCCACCGCAACCGGCGCGAAGAAGCGCCGCGCGGCATAGTGCAGCGCCTTCCAGCGACCGAAGTAGTCCACGCTCGACCACGATGCTCCCGGCCAGACATCGTTGAGCTGCCAATACAGCGAGCCCATCGTGTAGGGCCGCGAAGCACGATGGTGCAGCGCCGCCAGGGCGATGCCATCGGCCTGCATCACCTGGCTCAGGTAGACGAAGTCCTCGAAGTCCTTCGGCGTGCCGTAGCCCAGCTCGATGTAATGCAGCAGGCGTGTATTGCCCTCGCCGGCCATGAACTTCTGGTGCGCACGGATCACCGGGCTGTCGATTCGCTGTTCGGCACGGGTGGCGATCTGGTCCACCGTCGCCACCGCTGGCCAGGCCTGCAGGCCGTACTCGGACATGAAGCGCGGGGTCTCGCGCAGATACGCCTGCACCGGCAATGCCGGATTGCCCCACACCTGCCAGTAATGCTTGTCGCCACGGGTGGAGTCGTTGGCCTTCTCGTCCAGGTCGTTGCTGGGCGAACTGGACCAGTACGGCACGCCCAACCCATCTTCGCTCACCACCTGGCGCAGGTCGTTGCCGAACAGGTCAACGTAGCCCTGCCAGACCTTCGCTGCGAACGCCGGATCGGCGGACTTCAGGTCGCGGCCGTGGCCCCAGTCCTTCCACGCCGTTTCTTCTTCGTTGTTGCCACACCACAGCACGATGCTGGGATGGTGGCGCAGCCGGCGCACGTTGTCGCGCGCCTCGGCGACCACGCTGGCGCGGAATGCCGGGTCGTAACCCGGCTGCATGCCACCGCCGAACATGAAGTCCTGCCAGACCAGCAGGCCAAGTTCGTCGGCGATGTCGAAGAACGCATCGTCCTCGTAGTAGCCGCCGCCCCAGTTGCGCAGCATGTTCATGTTGGCATCGCGCGCGGCGACCAGTACTTGGCGCAGGCGCGCAGCATCAACGCGCGCGGGGAAGGCGTCGAAGGGGATCACGTTCGCGCCCTTGGCGAAGATCGGCACCCCGTTGATGACGAAGGCGAAGCCCTGCCCTCCCTTGTCGTCCTGCTCGCGGCGCAGTTCGACGGTGCGCAGGCCGATGCGCTGTTCGCGCGCCAGCACCGGATCGGCACTGCCGTCCAGGCGCGCCTGCACGGTGTAGCGGTCCTGCGCACCATGGCCGACCGGCCACCAGCGCCGCGGCTTGGCCAGTTCAACCGGCACCTCCACGCTGTTCCGGCCGGGCTTCAGTTCGACCGTGCGCTGCACCCGTGCGACGCTGCGGCCGTCGGGATCCCGCACTTCAACGTCCACCGCAATCGGAGCGGCGACCGCGTCCTGTTCCACCTGCAGCACTACCGCCAGCTTTGCCTTTTCTGCATCAAGCGCATCAGTGCGTACGGCCACATCGGTCAACCGATGCGCATCCCATGCCTGCAGGTCAACGCCCCGCCAGACGCCGGCAGTAACGTAGCGCGGGCCCCAGTCCCACCCGAAGTGGTACGCCGGCTTGCGCGCGAAGTTGCCGACCATCGCGTCCTTGGGTTCATCACCGTAGGGCGAAGGATAGTTGCCGGCAATCCTGTGCGGCATTGCCTGCACGCCGGGCAGCAGCGTGCGGATCGGCGAACGGAACACGATCTGCAGCTCATTGCCCTTCGCACGCAGGCGACCTTCGACGCGGGCGCGCCAGGTGCGGTGGGCGTTGTCGGCGCGCAGCAGCGGCTTGCCGTTGAGCGTCACCTCGGCATAGGTGTCCAGGCCGTCGAAGCGCAGCTCGGCATGGGCCTTTGCCAAGCTGGCAGCGTCCACATCGAAACGGGCTCGGTACTCCCAGTCGGCCAGACCGATCCACTGCAGCTCGGCTTCGGGCGCACCGACGTAGGGATCGCGGATCAGCTCATGCGCCAGCAGATCGGTGTGCACGCTGCCTGGCACCGTGGCCGCGCGCCACTGCTGCAGGCCAGGATGGGCCGCGCCCTGCGCGTCGCCGGGCAGCAGCCGGAACTCCCATTGCGCCTGCAGCGGTGCGGCGCCTGCCGGGAAGGCGCCAAGGGCGATCAACAACAGCAGCAGACGGACAGCGTTGAAAATGCGATGCACGTGATACTCCTGTTTTTCCGCCGGGTATGACCCGGCGCTACCAATGCCACACGCCACGGTAGCGCCGGACCACGTCCGGCGAGCGCGCAGCGCGGCAGACCTCAACGCACGACGTTCAGCACTTCGTAGCACGCACCCATGGTGTGGTAATCCACCTTGCCGGCCGGGCTCTTCTCATCGCTGTACTTGCGGTTGTCGGCGTCGAGGATGCGGAACCATGCGCCGTATCGATGGTCGACGAAGTGCTCCCACGAGTACGCCCAGATACGGTCGTACCACTGCCAATAGCGGTCGTCGCCGGTGCGCGCGGCCATCAGCGCGGCGGTGGCCAGGGTCTCGGCCTGCACCCAGAAATACTTGTCGTCGTCACAGACGAAGCTGTCACCGCCGATCGGCGCGCCGTCCATGCCCGGCTGCCGGCGCGACTCCGGGGCGAAGCCGTAGTACAGGCCGCCGCGCACCTCGTCCCAGCTGCGCTCTACGGCAACATCGAACAGATGCTGCGCGGTCGGCACCAGCCAGTCGGCCTGCACGTGTCGGTCCAGGATCAGCAGCAGCTTGGCCCACTCGGTCTGGTGCCCCGGCTGGAAGCCCCACGGCCGGAACAGATGCTTGGGATCGTCCAGGTTGTAGTCCCAGTCGATGTTCCAGTTGACGTCGTAGTGTTCCCAGACCAGACCGCCGGCCTTTGCCGCCTGGCGGCGGGTCATGTTGTCGGCCAGCTGCAGCGCGCGCTCGACATAGCGCTGCTCGCCGCTGGCCTCGAACGCGGCCAGCATCGCCTCGCACATGTGCATGTTGGCGTTCTGGCCGCGGTAGCCGGTGAAGTTCCACTGGCCGTCGGCCTCGTCCCTGTACAGGCCGTGCTCGGCCTCCCAGAAGCGCGCCTGCAGCAGCTGCCAGGTTTCGTCCATCCACGTGCGGGCTTCTTCGATGCCTGCCTTCAACGCACAGCTGTAGGCGAGCAGCACGAAGGCCACGCCGTAGCAGTGGTTCATGTCGTCCTCTACCACACCATCGCGCAGGGTCCAGGCGTAGCCGCCGGTGGCCGGGTTGCGGTGAACCTCGCGCAGGTAGCGCACGCCGTGCTCGACCGCGTCGCGATACTCGGCGTTGCCGAATTCGCGGTAGGCCATGGCGTAGTTGAAGACGAAGCGGGTGCTGCTCACCAGATGACGATGGCTGGCATCGTAGATGCTGCCGTCGTCACGGAAGTAATGGAAGAAGCCGCCCTTCGGGTCGATGCAGCGCGGATGGTAGAACGCCATCGTATCGGCGATGTGGGCGCGCAGGAACGCGGGGGAACGGAAATCGGGCGAGGTGCTCATGCGGGGAGATCCTGTAGCTGCAGCAGCTGCTGCACTTCATCGAACGAGGGCATCGCGGCGAACGCGCCCTTGCGGGTCACCGCCAGTGCGCCAACGGCGGCGCCGAAGCGCAGCGTGGCGGCGATCGCCTGCGGGTCCTGGCAGAACGCGGCAAAGCCCGCACCTGCCCCACCCCGCTCCAGCAGGCCAACCAGCACGCCGCCGACGAAGGCATCACCGGCAGCGGTGGTATCCACGGTGGCGACGCGGAAACTGCTGACCTTGCCCTGCGTTTCACGGGTATACCAATGCAGCGTGGCGGCGCCGTCGGTGATGATCACCCAGCGTGCCTGCGCGGCCAGCAGGCGGCGCAGCACCAGCGCCTCGCCGTCATCGCCCAGCGGGGCGGCCAGGTAGTCCAGTTCCTCGCGCGACAGCTTGACCAGGTCGGCGCGCTCCAGCGCCTGCCACAGGCGCGGTGTCGGGTCGACATCGGTCGGCCACAGCGCCGGACGCAGGTTGAGATCCAGGCTGACCACCGCGCCGGCCGCACGCGCACGGTCCATGCCGGCGAACGTCGCTTCGGCGATGTCCGCTTCGGTCAGGCTGTTGGAACAGACGTGGAAACACTGCGCGCCATCGAAGCAGCCCGCCTGGAAATCGCTGTCACGGAACAGCAGGTCGGCGGCAGGCGGACGGTAGAAGCTGAAGCTGCGTTCGCCGCCCGCGTCCAGTGCAACGAAGGCCAGCGCGGTTTTGGCCGCGTCGGTACGCACGATGTAGTCGGTGCCGACGCCGTGTTCGCTCAGGCTCTCCGCCAGGAAGTCGCCGAACATGTCGCGGCCGAGCATGCCGACGAACTGGGTCTTCGCGCCCAGCCGCGCGGCGGCCACCGCGACGTTGGCCGGTGCACCTCCGGCGTACTGCAGGAACGCGCGCGGGGTATCGGCCGAGGCCGGCGGCTGCGCTAGTAGATCGATCAAAATTTCGCCGAAGCAGACGATGGAACCCATTTTCGACTCAGCCTCCCTGCGTGCCGGCAGCCGGCGCGCGGGCGCCGACCAGTCCGTAGAAAATGATGTAGCCGTAGCACAGCAGCGGCAGGATGAAGCTGGCCTGCACACCGATGTGGTCAGCCAGGACGCCCTGCAGGTAAGGCACCACCGCGCCACCGACGATGGCCATGATCAGCAGGCTCGAACCCTTGCTGGTCAGCGGGCCCAGGCGCTCGATGCTGAGCGCGAAGATGGTCGGGAACATGATCGAATTGAACAGGCCGATCGCCACCACCGAGTACAGCGCGACATTGCCGGAGGTCATCATGGTCAGCGTCAGCAGGCCCACGTTGACCAGCGCGAAGATCGCCAGCAGGCGGCTCGGCGAGAAGCGCGCCAGCAGCGCCGAACCGGCGAAGCGACCGATCATCGCCATCGTCCAGTAGGCCGACACATAGTGGGTGGCTTCCTGCTCGCTGAAACCGCCGATGGTGGGCATCGACAGGTAGTTGACCAGGAAGCTGCCGATCGACACTTCGGCACCGACGTAGAAGAAGATGCCGAGCACGCCCAGCAGCAGGTGGCGCTTGCGCAGCGCATCCAGATAGCTGTGCTGATGCCCCTGGTCAGCCTGCTCGGTGGTGTCGTTCAACGCCGGCAGGCGGAACAGGAACACGAACAGGGCCAGCAGCACCAGCGCCACGGCCAGGCCGACGTACGGGCCCTGCACCGCGTGTGCCTCGGCGGTACGGTAGGCGAGCTGCTCGGCGGCCGGCAGCGCGGCGATCTGCTCGCCGCTCATGGCCGTATTGGACAGGATCAGCATGCCGCCGAAGATCGGCGCGATGGCCGTACCCAGCGAGTTCAGCGCCTGCGCCAGGGTCAGGCGGCTGGAACTGGTCTGCTCCGGACCAAGCAGCGCGACATACGGGTTGGCCGCCACCTGCAGCACGGTGATGCCGGTGGCCAGCACGAACAATGCACCGAGGAAGGCGCCATAGACGCGCAGCTCAGCGGCCGGCCAGAAGCCCAGTGCACCGATGCCGGCGATCACCAGGCCGGCCACGATGCCCTTCTTGTAACCCAGCGCTGCAACCAGCCGCCCGGCCGGCAACGACATCAGGAAGTAGGTGCCGAAGAAAGTGAACTGCACCAGCATTGCCTTGGCGTAGTTCAGCTCGAACACCGCCTTCAGATGCGGAATCAGGATGTCGTTGAGGCAGGTCAGGAAGCCCCACATGAAGAAGATGGTGGTGACCACGGCCAGCGCCTTGCCGTTGGTGACGGCAGGCTGGTTGCCCGGGGAACCCGATGGGCGGGGCGTTGCGGAGATCGGCATGCGGTACGCGCCTCGATGCGCGAAAGGTCGTTGGTGCGTGGAAGGGTGCAATCAGTTCAGGAGCGAAGCATCAATTCAATTCGGACGTGCGGCGCTGCTTTCGCGGATGCGCAACTGTACCGGGGCGACCGTGCGCCGTGGTGGCGCATCCGGTTCCTCCAGCCGCTGCAGCAGCAGCGAGGCCGCCTGCCGCCCGCGTTCGCGCGGGTCGGCCGTCAGTGTGGTCAACGGCGGCACGGCAACCGACGCTTCGGAAATATCGTCGAAGCCGGTCACCGCGAAGTCACCGCCGGGACGGATGCCGCGCGAGTTCAGGCCCAGCATCAGGCCCAGCGCGACGGTGTCGTTGTAGCAGACCGCTGCGCTCGGCCGATGGCCGTCGACGAACAGTTCATCGGTGCGCGCGGCCGCTTCCAGGCGGTTGGGTGCAGATTCGATCATCCAGCCCGGCGGCAATGCCAGCCCGGCCTCGGCCAGGGCCTGCTGGAAACCGGCACGACGCTGGTGGCAGGAACTCGATGCCGCGTGGCCGCCGAAGAACGCAATCTGGCGATGACCGCGCTCGATCAGGTGGCGGGTGGCCAGGTAGGCACCATGCTGGTTGTCCAGGGTCAGGAAGTCCCAGTCGGCGCCTTCCAGTTCGCGGTTGAACAGCAGTACGTTGGCGTTGGCGCCCAGCACCTGCCGCAGCAGCGTGGCATCGCTGCCTTCGGCCGGCGACAGGATCAGGCCCGCAGGGGTGTGTTCCATCAGCGTGGACAGCACCGCCTGCTGCCGCTCGGGCGACTCGCCGGTACTGCCGAGCAGGGTCACGTAGCCGCGCCCGCCCAGTGCCTCGTCCACACCGGAGGCGAATTCGGCGAAGAACGGGTTGGACAGATCGTTGATGACCAGGGCGATGCTGGAGGACGTGCGCCGCCGCAGGTTCGCTGCAGCGCGGTTGTAGACGTAACGCTGGCGGCGCAGCTCAGCCTCGACCCGGGCGCGGGTATCGACGTTGACCAGCGGGCTGCCGCGCAGCACCAGCGACACGGTCGCGCGCGAAACGCCGATGGCACGGGCGATGTCGGTCACCGTCACCGCCTTGCCGGAACGCTTGCTGGAACTGTCGCTGTTGTCGTTCATCGTCTTCCCGCACTCCGATGGATGCTCAAGCCTAATGGATCGCGGCCCTGTCGTGCCGTGCCGTTCGCTGGGTTGCCTCGAACGGCACAGCCCGGCTCAGTGCAGCTGGCTGCCCGGTGCCGCGCACCAGGACACCGGCAGGTCCTTGACCGCAGTGCCCCAGCCCTCGGTCGGCGCCCGCCCGTCCAGCGCGAAGCGCAGCTTCGGGCCCTGCTGCAGCTGGCTCCAGCCCAGCCATACCGGGGCATGTGCCTGGCCGTCGACCTGCACGCCCTGCACGTACTGCAGGCGGCGGCCATCGGCGCCAGGTGCCTCGATGCGCAGGGTGCGGCCATTGCCCAGCTCGACCTCGACCCTGGCAAAGCGCGGCGTATGCAGCAGGAACTCGCCGCTGCCCGGCACCGCCGGGTACACGCCGATCGCACTGAACAGGTACCAGGCCGACATCGTGCCGAGGTCATCGTTGCCGGTCACGCCGTTGGGTGCATTGGTGAACAGCTGCTGCGCTGCACGCACCACCGCTGCGGTCTTCCACGGCTGGCCGATCAGCGTGTACAGCCACGGCGAATGCAGGTCGGGTTCGTTGTTGGGGTTGTAGCGGAACTGGTTGTAGTAGCTGTACGGCCCGACCACCCACTCCTTGCGGGCAGCATTGAGCGGGTCGGCCTGCAGAGCGTCCATGGCGAAGAAAGCATCCAGGCGGCGGCCGGCCTGTTCGCGGCCGTCCATCGCTTCGACCAGGCCCGGCACGTCCTGCTGCGCCAGCCACTGGTACTGCCACGCCGTGCCTTCATGGAAACCGTGATGCGAGCGCGGGCTGTAATGGCCATCGGCCGGTGTGTACCACTGGCCATCTTCGGTGCGCGGGCGCGGGAAGCCGGTGAAGCCGGTCTCGGCGTCGCGCACCTGCGGGTCCCATACCTTGCGCCAGTTGCGGCCGCGCTCACGCAGGACCGCCGCATCCTGGGCATGGCCAAGCCCATCGGCCATCTGCGAAAGCGCGCAGTCGGCCAGTGCGTACTCCAGCGTTGCCGAACCACCATGATGGGGATCGACATCCATGCCCTTGGACGGGAACGCACGGTCGTAGACCACGTAGCCCTTGTCCAGGTAGGTCGGGTTGCCGGAGCGACCGGCAGCACGCGAGTTCAGCGGCGGCGTACCGAACGCATTGCGGCGCAGCGCATCCCATGCCTGCCCTTCGCGGCCCTTGAGCGCGCCGAAGCGCCACAGGTCGACCATGAAGGGGGTGACCGGATCGCCGGTCATGATGTTGGTCTCGAAGTTGGCATAGCCCCAGCGCGGCAGCCAGCCGCCCTGCTCATCGATCGCCAGCAGGCTGCGACCGATGTCGCGCGCCACATCCGGGCGCGTCAGTGCCAGCCACTGGTTCTGTGCACGGTAGGTGTCCCACAGCGAGAAGTACTCGTAGTAGGTCCAGCCATCGGCGCGATGGATGCCGTCGTCGTAGCCGCGGTAACGGCCGTCGGCATCGCTGCCGGTGAGCGGCTGCAGCAGCGCGTGGTACAGCGCGCTGTAGAACACGGTGCGGTCATCGCCATTGCCGCCCTGCACGCGCACGCGTGCCAGCTGCTCACGCCACGATTGCTGCGACAGCGCGCGCATGCGCTCGAAGCCCAGCAGCGCCCCGCCCTGCATGCCCTCGGCGCGCAGGTTGGTGCGCGCACCTTCGGCATCCACATGCGAGATCGCGCTGACGGCGGTGACCGACTGGCCCTTGGCCAGGTCGAAGCTGAGCCACGCGCCGTTGGGCTTCTGTTCGCCTTCCATGCTGTGGCGCGCGCCCGGCAGGCCGCCGCCCTCACCCCAGGTGCCATGCGCCTTGAACGGGCGGTCGAACTCAATGCGGAACCAAGTGGTGTACTGGTGCCCACCGCAGAAGCTCTTGGTGACCAGCTTGCCTTCCACCACGCGGTCACCCACCACATCGACCACGCTGCCGATCACCGAGTGGCGCTCGTTGGCCTGACCGACATTCACCAGCACGTGGCCATCGCCCTGGCGCTGGCTGAAGGTGTAACGCTCGGCAGCTGCGCGGGTGCGCGCGGTCGCTTCGGCGTCGATGCCGCCGTAGCTGGTCAGGCGCACCTTGTAGTAGCCGGCCTGGCCGATCTCACCGTCGTGGCTGTAGGCCGACGCATAGGTCTTGTGATTGAAGGCTTTCGCATCGGCGGTATCGAAGTCGCCGCCGGGGCCGATCGAACCGGTCACCGGCAGCACCGAGACCTGCCCACCCTGCTCCCAGCAACCGGCGCCGGACAGGAAGGAGTGGCCGAAGCCGCGGATCTTGTCGTCGTCGTAGCGCCAGCCCGAATAGTGGCTGCCGATCGGGCTGACCTGGATCAGGCCGAACGGTGCCGAGGCACCGGGGAAGGTGTTGCCGTCATCCTTGCTGCCGATGAAGGTATTGACCTCGCGCTCCAGCGCGGCCGGTGCGGCCTGCAGCCAGGGCGTCACCGCCAGTGCCAGCAGGCAGGCGATGCGGGCCAGGGGCCGATGGGACAATGCCGACAGGCGGCGGGCGGGACGACGGCGGGACAACCTGGTCACGGGCAGGACTCCTTGGCGGCAGGGCGGCAGCGAAGAACCGGCCGCACAGGCCGAGCCCTCGTTTCCATCGGTACAAATCCGCACCCCGGCGGATTTAGATCGATTCAAGTAGACCATGGGAATTTCGCCCAATGCATTCTGCGGCGCAGCATGAGCGGGGGCTTCGGCCGGGCTGCGCCCGGCACCCGCAGAGGCCTTCAAGCCAAGAAAACAGCAACAGCAACGGCGGGCTACCGAGCTGGGCGGGGCGGTATGGGCAGGCAGGACACGCCGTAGACCCATCCATGGGGGCTCGATGGCGCCATCCATGGCGCCAACGGTCCTGCCTGCCCATACCGCCCCACCCCTGACAGTTTCCCGAGATCTGGTAGATCCACGCCGTGCGCGAATGGATGTTCCTACCGATTTCGAAATCATCGATTGGATTTCATCCATGCATGGCATGGATCCACGTGTCTACCAAGGTCGACACCCACCAGGACCACGCCATGCCATTCCGACAAATCGCGGGAATCTGTCGAAGGTGGGGTGGGTCCGGTTGCGGGGGCGTGAGCGCCATGGATGGCGCGACCGAGCTTACATGGACGTACTTGCAGCGTCCCCCGCAACCGGACCCACCCCGCCATCCCGCAGGAAACCAGCTGTTGCTGTTGCAGTTGCTGTGCTGTTGCCCTGGCCTGAAGGCCTCTGCGGGTGCCGGGCGCAGCCCGGCCGGCCCACCCCGTCTGCGCATGTAAACGCTTACAGCATTTTTCCGCGAAGGGTCATTTGCACGACACGTCGCTGCCATATTGCGCAGCAACATGCGTCGGCGCGTTGGCCGTGCTAAAAATCGCCCCGCCCATCGCTTAGATCGATCCAAGACGACATCGCGATGGCCCGGGAGTTGGGGAGCAGGACAGGACGTGTCAGGCCATCTGCCAGGCGCTCGTCGCATCTGCAGGGCGAAGGCAAGATCGGCATCACGAATTAGATCGATTCAAGTTTCCGCGTCAGTCAGTCACCGGATCAATCCAGGAGAGAGGGAGAGATGGCAATGAAGCATTCAACACGTACGCAGGGCCACGACGCGTTGTCGCTGGCCATCGCGCTGGCCCTGGCCGCCGCCGTCGCCCCGCTTGGCGCTTCCGCCCAGCAGGCGTCAGCTACGACCGGCACGCAGGACGCCACCACCCTGGACAGCGTCCAGGTCACCGGCTATCGCTACGCGATCGAAAAGAGCCTGCAGCAGAAGCGCGACGCCAACGCCGTGGTCGAAGTGATCACCGCCGAGGACGTTGGCAAGTTCCCCGACAAGAACGTGGCCGACGCGCTGCAGCGCGTGCCCGGCGTGGTCATCACCCGCAGCGGTGGCGAAGGCAAGTCGGTCAGCGTGCGCGGCCTCGCGCCCGACCTGACCCTGACCCAGTTGAACGGCAACTACGTCGCCTCGTCGGAAACCAACAACGAAGCTACCCGCTCGTTCAACTACACCCTGCTGCCGTCGAACATGCTGTCCAGCGCCGAGCTGTTCAAGTCGCCGGAAGCGCGCATCGACGAAGGCGGCATCGGCGGCACGGTGATCCTGCATACCCGTCGCCCGCTGGAGATGGAAGCCAACTCCGGCTACGTCAACCTGGAAGGCACTTCGTCCGATACCAGCCACGACGTCGACCCGCAGGTGTCGGCGCTGTACTCCTGGCACAGCAAGGACGAGCGCTTCGGCGTGCTGGTCGGCGTGACCCAGCAGAAGCGCACCAGCCGCACCATGGAGACCAGCACCGAGGACTACCAGTGGTACGGCAACAACACCACCGCGCGCGATGCCAACGGCAACCTGCTGGAACAGGATGGCATCCACTACTGGTGGGGCCAATCCGGTTTCAACAACCAGACCGGCACGAACTACAGCGAATTCTTCATGCCGACCTCGGTGAACTTCGCGGTGAAGGAAGAGAAGCGCGAGCGCAAGGGCGGCCAGCTGACTTTCCAGTTCAAGCCGATCGACAACCTGACCCTGACCGCGAACTACTTCCGCTTCGAACTGCAGGGTGACTACACCCAGAACATGCTGAAGGTGCCGGAGTGGAACCTGGCCCGCTACAACGGCGATGGCAACTGGGCCGGTGGGCGCCTGCTCAACGGGCTGAGCTTCGATCCCAGTGGCAGCATCGTCACCGGCGCGCAGTACGAAAAGCTTGCCGGCAAGACCTATTACTGCAGCGAAGACCAGGCCGCCGCAGCTGGCCTGCCCCCGGGTGGCTGGGGTCCGGATGACTGCACCATCCCCACTCCGCAGCTGACCGGTGGCTACAGCAAGGAAAAGGCGCTTTCGCAGACGGCCGATCTGACCGTCGACTGGGACATCAGCCCGCTGTGGAAGGCCAGCTTCACCGGCGGCCGCACCTGGTCCAAGGGTGGCCCGTCGATGAATTTCCGCATGTCGGCCAAGCCCCGCCGCAAGGTCGGTGACCAGTGGCAGGCGGGCAACCAGTACACCGCGTGGGACCTGACCGGCACGCCGTCGCTGACCGTCTCGCCGGACATCCAGCAGCAGCTGATGGCCGGCATCGCCGAGGTCGATACCGGCTCCACCGATTCGTCGTGGATGCAGACCGAGGTCAAGCAGAACTACTTCCAGGCCGACGTCACCAAGATGTTCGAAGCCGGCTGGCTGGATTCCATCCAGTTCGGCGCCAAGTACCGCGACGGCCAGGTGCACCGCAATACCGGCAACACCTACTGGGTCTGCCAGGGCCTGGACCCGGCCGACTATGACAACAATCGTTACCAGGCCGGTTGCGATCCGACCGCAGGCAATGCGCAGCCGGGCTTCTTCCTGTCCAACCCGATCAGCAACATCGCCGGTGGCTTCAATGCCAACGTGTTCCCCGGCATCAACTACCCGGCCTACATCGACTACCTCAACCAGACCTACGGTGGCTCGCACAACCGTACCGAGGAAGACTTCGTCTACGACGTCAACGAGAAGATCTACTCGGGTTACTTCCAGGCCAACTTCCGTACCGACCGCGTGCGCGGCAACGTCGGCGTGCGCGTGGTGCGCACCAAGCAGTTCGCCCAGTCCAGCGATTCGGTCGAGCGCTTCAACGACTACTTCGTGGACAACGCCGCTGGTGCGCCGATGAGCTGCGATGACCCGGCTGCCGATCCGAACCTGCGTTGCCAGGGCGGCTTCGTGCGTCTGCCGGACAACCAGGTGCGCGACAAGGTCTATACCCTCAGCTCGCTGGAAAAGACCTATACGGACTTCCTGCCGAGCTTCAACATCGCCTGGGACATCACCGACAACCTGGTGCTGCGCGGTGCCGCGTCGAAGGTGATCGCGCGCCCGGGCTACACCAGCATCGCCTATCCGGGCGGCCTGCAGTACATCAGCCAGGAATACAGCAATGATCGTCGGGTCGCTGGCGGCACCGACACCCCCGGCTGGTACGGCTCGGGCAGCAACAAGGCACTGGAGCCGTTCAAGGCGGTGCAGTTCGACCTTGGCCTGGAGTGGTACTTCAAGCCGGGTTCGGTTGCAGGCGTGGCGTTGTTCCGCAAGAACGTGGACAACTTCACCGTGCCGGTCGTGCGCGACCAGCAGATGAGCGTCGGTGGTGAAACGGTGGTGGTGCAGAAGTACAGCACCGAAGCCAACGGCCGCGACGGCGTGTCGCAGGGCGTGGAGCTGTATGGCCAGTACACCTTCGACTTCGGTCTGGGCGTGCAGGCCAACTACACCTACAACGACACCAACCTGGCCTCGATCGTGCTTGATGGCGAAGAGATCGGTTCGTCGCCGCTGGTCGGCAGCGCCAAGAACCAAGCCAACGTCACCGTGTTCTACGAGAACGAGAAGTTCCTGGCCCGTGCCTCGTACAACCGTCGCGGCGAAGTGGTGGGCGGGCTCAACAACGGCCTGACCACCTACACCAAGCCGTACAGCCAGCTGGATCTGAACGTGGCCTACAACCTCACGCCGGACTGGACGGTCACCGCGGCAGTGCTGAACGCCACCAAGTCCGAGCTGCGCAGCTACATCGGCAATGACAGCCAGGCCCGCCTGCTGTCCAACCTGTATGCCGGGCGCCAGCTGTACTTCGGCGTGAACTGGAAGTTCTAAGGCATTAACCCCCGCCTGCGGGCGGGGACGATCCTCCACGGCAGCCGCGCTGGTACAGGTGGCTGCCGTTTTTCGTGGCCCCTGCGCCGCGGGAGCGCTTGACCCTGCCATCGTTGCAAGGTGCACACTGCCTCCACCCCCAAGTGCATCGAAGGAGCTACAGATGGAATTCCATGTGGAAGGCATGACCTGCGGCGGCTGCGCGCGCAGCGTGACCAAGGCGATCGAGCTGGTCGACCCGGCGGCGACGGTGTCGGCCGACCCGCCCAGCCGCCGCGTGCAGGTGCAGACCTCGGCCAGCGAAGCGCAGATCATTGCAGCGCTGACCGAAGCGGGTTTCCCGCCGCGCCCGGCCTGATCGCCTGAGCCACTGCATGAACGATGCCCGCCCCGTGCAACTGCCGGGGCGGGTATTTTCTTTTCCGTATGTCGTCTTCAGGTCCTGCGCGCGCGCCTGCGTACCGCCCCGGTGGGCGCCGCCACCGGCGCAGCGCCCTCCTCGCCTTCCCCCAGCCGCTGCAGGATCGGGCACTCGGGACGATCATCGCCGGCGCAGCAGCTGATCAGGGATTTCAGCGTATCGGCCATCTGCCGCATGTTCTCGATGCGCTGTTCCAGATCATCGATGTGCTGCTCGGCCAGGCGCTTGACGTCGGCGCTGTGCCGCGAGGTGTCGTTCCACAGGCCCAGCAGGTCAGTGATCTCGGCCACCGAAAAGCCGAGATCACGCGCGCGACGGATGAAACGCAGCCGGTGCACGTCGGCCTGCGAATAGGCGCGATAACCCGCGCCGGTACGGTCAGCTGGCGGAATCAGGCCGATCTGCTCGTAGTAGCGGATCATCTTGGCCGACACGCTGGATGCCTTCGATGCTTCACCGATGTTCATGCCATCACTCCTTTACTGGGCCGCATGGGACGCCTCGACCATCGGCACCTGGAAGCGCCGCAGGCGCAGCGCATTGCCGAGCACGAACACGCTGGACAGGGCCATGGCACCGGCGGCGAACACCGGCGACAGCAGCACGCCCCATACCGGGTACAGCGCACCCGCCGCGACCGGAATCAACGCGGTGTTGTAGGCGAAGGCCCAGAACAGGTTCTGGCGGATGTTGCCGATGGTCGCCTTCGACAGCGCGATGGCATTGGGCACGCCCTGCAGGTTGCCGGACATCAGCACCACGTCGGCCGACTCCACCGCGACATCGGTGCCGGTGCCGATCGCCAGGCCCACATCGGCCTCGGCCAGCGCCGGCGCATCGTTGATGCCATCACCGACGAACGCAATCTGCCCGTAAGCCGCCTTCAACCGGCGCACCGCCTCCACCTTGCCTTCGGGCAACACCTCGGCCACCACTTCATCGATGCCGAGCTGGCGGGCGATGGCCTGCGCGGTGGCGGCGTTGTCACCGGTAATCATGGCCACCTTCAGACCCAGCTGGTGCAGGGCGGCAATGGCGGCCGGCGTACTCGGCTTGATCGGATCGGAGACGGCGATGATCGCCGCCAGGCGGCCATCGATGGCGGCATACAGCGGCGACTTTCCTTCGTTGCCGAGGCGGTCGGCCAGCGCAGCGAACATGCCGATGTCCACGCCCAGCGAACGCATGAAGCGATCGGCACCCACTTCCACCCGCGCACCGTCGACGCTGGCACGCACGCCCATGCCGGTCGCCGACTCGAAATCAATCATCGCCGGCAACGCGATGCCCTCCTCCGTCGCCGCCTCGACAATGGCGCGGGCGATCGGATGCTCCGAGCGCGACTCCACCGCGGCCACCCGCGCCAGTACCTGCGCACGATCGAAACCGTCGGCGATTTCCAGATCGGTCAGCAGCGGGCGACCTTCGGTCAAAGTGCCGGTCTTGTCCACCGCCACCACCTTGGCGTCCTTCAACAGCTGCAGCGCCTCGCCCTTGCGGAACAACACGCCCATCTCGGCGCCACGGCCGGTGCCGACCATGATCGAGGTCGGCGTGGCCAGCCCCATCGCGCATGGGCAGGCGATGATCAGCACGGCCACCGCGTTGACCAGCGCGAAGGTCAGCGCCGGCGACGGTCCGAAGATCAGCCACACCAGGAAGGTGGCCAGGGCCGCCAGCATCACCGCCGGCACGAACCACAGCGTCACCTTGTCGACCACGGCCTGGATGGGCAGCTTGGAACCCTGTGCCTGTTCAACCAGACGGATGATCTGCGCCAGCATGGTCTGCCCACCTACCGCCGTCGCACGCAGGGTCAGCGCGCCCTTCTGGTTGACGGTGCCGCCAACCACGCTGCTGCCGGCCGACTTCTCCACCGGGATCGGCTCGCCAGTGATCATCGATTCGTCGACGTAGCTGCGACCCTCGGCCACCTCACCATCCACCGGCACGCGCTCGCCCGGACGCACTTCCAGCAGATCGCCCAGCAGCACCTCGTTGATCGGGATATCGACGATGCGCCCTTCGCGGCTGACGTGCGCCACCTTGGCCTGCAGGTTGACCAGGCGCTTGATCGCCTCCGAGGTACGGCCTTTCGCGCGCACCTCCAGGAACCGGCCGAGCAGGATCAGCGCGACGATCACCGCCGCCGCTTCGTAGTAGACATTCACCGTGCCCGCCGGCAGCAGGCGCGGGATGAAGGTGGCCACCACCGAATAACCGAACGCCGCCGCGGTACCCACCGCCACCAGCGAGTTCATGTCAGGCGCCAGGCGCAGCAGCGCCGGGAAGCCCTTCTGGTAGAAACGCCGGCCGGGAATGGCCAGGACCAGCGTGGTCAGCACGAACTGCAGGTACCAGCTGGCCTGCATGCCGATCGTGGACATCACCCAATGGTGCATGCCGGGGATCAGGTGCGAGCCCATTTCCAGCACGAACACCGGGGCCGCCAGCACGCTGGCCAGGATCAGGTCGCGCTTCAGCGCCACCCGCTCGGCATCCTTCTTTTCCGCCGCTTCCTCGTCGACCTGGGTACCGCCATCGATCGCGCGTGCCGCATATCCAACCTTGTCGATCGCCGCCACCAGTGCATCGATGCCGGCAACGCCGCGCACGGTCGCACGCTCGGTGGCCAGGTTGACGCTGGCGTGGCTGACGCCCGGTACGGCCAGCAGCGCGCGCTCCACGCGGCCGACGCAGGACGCGCAGGTCATCCCTTCCACGGCCAGTTCGGTGGTCGCGGCGGGTACTTCGTAGCCCACCTTCTCTACTGCCTGGATCAGCGCATCGCGGTCGACCGGACCAGAGGAACGGATGTCTGCGCGCTCGGTGGCCAGGTTGACCGACACGCTGGCGACCCCCTCGACCTTGGCCAGGGCCGCTTCAACGCGGCCAACACAGCTGGCGCAGGTCATGCCTTCGATCGGCAGGCTGATGGTGGAAGCCGTCCCGTGGACGGCTGTGGGGCTGGAGGTGCTCATGGCCTGGTTTCCCTGGTTCCATCTGGAGGATGGCGACCAGCCTAGACCTTGCCATCGTGGGAAGGTCAAATCCACCCCACCCCGCCAATGTTCCATCAAAGCCACAGTAGAGCCACGCCATGCGTGGCTGCCCGTCAAATCGTGGCTGGCGCCGGGCCATGCCCGGCGCCGCCTTCCCTCAGAACGTGAACACATACTCCAGCGCGAACTCGCGTCCCACCGCACCCAGCAGGCGGGTCGGGGCGAAATCGTAGTCGACCTTGTACGGGTCCTTGTGGTTCCAGCTGGTCGCATTGAAAGCGTTGTTCACGTACAGATTGACCTTCATGAACTCGGTCACCTGGTAGCCGACGTTGAAATTCCAGGTAATGAACGGCCCCACCCGCCCGTAGTAGCGCGCCGTCTGCTGCCCCGCATTCGGGTTCGGATTGGCCGATCCATCCGGGCGCGTGGCAGGCTCCAGGCAGTTCAGCGACGGGCTGTCGCTGGGCACGTAGCCATCGGCGAACGGCAGGCAGCCACCGGGGTTGTCCAGGCGGTCGGTGCCCCAGTGGTAGCGCACGCCCGGCACCGAACCGATGCGGTCGGCATACACGTTCGCATTCCAGTTGCCCCCCTGCCACGCCAGGCTGGCGCGCAGCTTGCTGCGCAGGTCACGGTCGCGACGCTCAGGGTTCGGATCGTTGGCGTAACGCTGTTCTTTCGTCGAAATCTGGTTGGTGTAGTTCACCCCCAGCTGGAAGCTGCCCCATGCGGCCGTCTCCAGCCGGTAGCGCACGCTCAGGTCGATGCCGCGCACTTCGCGGCTGGCCAGGTTGAACGGCCCGCGCTCGATCGACACCAGCCGGCCGCTGCTGTCACGGTTCACCCGGGCCAGGATGCCAGCGCAGTAAGCCTCACCCGCCGGGTTCGCCCACGGCGTGCCATCCATGTTCTTGCCGGTCAGGCAGCCGGCCTCGCTGGCCAGCACCTCGTCCGCGCCGACGTCGACGATCATGTCTTCCAGCTTGATCGCCCAGTAGTCAGCGCTCATCGACAGGTTCGGCAGCACGTCCCACACGAAACCGACCGTCCACGAATCGCCGGTTTCCGAGCGCAGCAGCGGCGTACCCCGGCGGTTCACATCGAACGCGTACCACACATCGGTATTGCCCACGCCGCAGTTGTTGACCAGATAAGCGCCGCTCTCGATGCAGCGCAGGCGGTCGTAGGTCAGCACTTCGGAACTGCTGGCCTGGCCCAGCAGGTAGTGCATGTCCGGCGCGTGGAAGCTGGTCGCGTAGGAACCGCGCACCAGCAGCGACTCGAACGGCCGCCATTCCAGGCCAGCGTTCCAGGTGGTTTCCTTCTGGCTGCCGATATCCAGCGCTTCGCCGCCGCCGTCGGCCTTGTAGCTGCCGTACCGGTCGTAGCGTGCCGCCGCGGTGGCGATCAGGCTGTCGGCCAACGGGATCTTGAACTCGACGCCTGCCGAATAACGCGTACGCTCGCCACCGCCGCGATCGACGTTCTGCAGATCGAAATCGATGCCCGCGCGCGGGTCCGGGCTGAGGTGATAGCCCTGCTTGGCCACTTCGGCTACCGCGGCGAACGAGATCGGCCCGGCCCAGCCCTGGAACAGTTCACCGGTGATGTCGGCCGAGGCCTGGTTGACATAGGACGACGCCCGGTTCTTCGCTACCGTGCCCATCTGCCAGTACTGGTCCGGGGTGATCGGGTTCCACCAGCGCGACTCGTTCAAGGCGTAGATCGCCTCGCCATCGCCGGTGGTGCCCAGCCGTGGGCCGAGGAAGAAGTCGTACGACTTCTGCTCGTCGACCACGTTCTGCCGCTCCTCAACGCGGTAGTAGGAACGGCCGACCGTGGCGCTCCAATCGAAACGATCGGCCAGACGCCCGCGCAGGCCTGCGCTGATATCCCACGACAACTCGCGGTTGGTATTGCGCAGCGTGTCCAGGCCACCGACTTCGTTCGGGGTGAACTGGCGCACGCCGAGCACCGGGCGATTGCGGTTGGCATCCCAGTAGTAACCGTTGGCATCGTCGATCAGCGACACGCTCGGCGGATTGGTGCCCCAGATCGCTTCGGAACGGTATACCGCCAGGTTGCTCCAGGCCTGCAGATCGTTGCCGAAATCGAAGGTGGCATACAGGTTGCCCGACAGGTTCTCCGAGCCGCCGGTCAACAGCCAGTTGGCGTAGTCGGCGCTCATGCCGCAGAGGCGGCCGGTGTTGCTCACCGTATTGGCGTTGTAGTTGTAGACCAGGCGGTCGGCGGTGTAGTACTCGCCAGCGAATTTCTCGCAGGTGCCGTCCGGCGGCGCCAGGCGCTGGCCGTTGCTGGGGTCGATCAACGCCAGGCCAGCGGTGGGGCGGAAACCGACCTTGCGCTGCTCCATGTTCCAGGACGGGTACAGCGCATCGTCGGCGTCGTCCATCTGCGGCCGGTCGCGGCCGAACAGCGGATCGCGCTTGGTGTACTGCAGGGCGTAGGTCACGCTCCAGTTGTCGCCGGTCTTGCCGCCCGCCCAGGACAGATCCCAGGTGTCACGCCCGCCTTCGGTGGAGGTGCCGCCGCGCACGCGCACTTCGTCGCCGTCGTAGTTGGTCTTGAGGATGACGTTGACCACGCCGGCGATGGCGTCCGAACCGTAGATCGCCGAGGCGCCGCCAGTCAGCACTTCGATGCGTTCGACCGCCGCCGCCGGAATGTTGCTGTAGTTGGAGAAATTGGTCTCGCCGCCATAGGGCAGCGGATAGTCGGCCACGCGGCGGCCATTGACCAGCAGCAGGCTGCGGTTGGGGCCCATGCCGCGCAGGTTCAGGCCACTCGCGTTGGGGGTGTGCGAGCCCCACTGCGATGCCGCCTCGACCGTGCCGGTCGCCTCGGTCAGGGTCTTCAGTGCGTCGTAGACGGTGACGAAGCCTTCCTTCTGGATCTGTGCGGCCCTGATCACGTTGACCGGGGCCGGGCCCTCGACGCTGGCACGCTTGATGCGCGAACCGGTGACGGTGACCGCATCGAGATCCTTGGTGGGCGACGGGGCCGCGTCCTGTGCGCCAGCGGCGAACGGCAGCAGGGCCAGGGCGAGGGCGTGGGACAGCAGATGACGGCGGTTGCGGACGGACTGAGCCATGGGTGGTTGCTCTTGGATGGTGGACGCGCGGTCGGATGGCGATCCCGGGCGTTGAATCGATCCATCTCGATTCGACCGCCCTCCCCTGTGGATCGATCCAAACTAAAGCACAGCTGAACCACGCCCAGCATGTGGCGGCGCAGCATCCATCCGACACACGTCGTTGTTGCCTGTTGGGGTGCAGATGAATCAATGGGTTGCACGACATCGTTATGGAAGCAGCACAGATGTCGATGACACGATCGCGACAGTCGCGCGCAGAACGGTTTTGTCCGTGATCGGGTTTGCGCGTTCGCCGGGCATGGCCCGGCGCTACCGCGCATGCACCCATCGCGGTGCGGACCCGCCCCGGTAGCGCCGGGCCATGCCCGGCGGATTCGGTCAGCCGTCGAGCGCCTTCCGCAGCGCACTCACCGTGGCGGTGTCTGTCTGGCTCCAGTCCGGGTCCAGCCCGCGCAGGGCCGGGTTCTGGAACTGCATGGCCGAACGTCGTTGCCCCTTGGCCGAGGCATGCAGTTCGAGACAGCCGGTCTGCCGCGCGACGGCGGCGATGTTGCCCGGGCCCAGCCCTGCGCCGGCCATGACGTTGATCCTGCCGGCCGCCTGCGCGACCAGCGCGGCCAGTACATCGGCACCGGCGTCGGCGCTGGCCTGGCCGCCGGACGTCAGCACCCGCTGGCAGCCCAGCCCGATCACCTGCTCCAGCGCCGCCGGCAGATCGCGCGCGGCATCGAAGGCACGGTGGAAGGTCACCTGCAACGGGCCGGCCGCGCGCAGCAGTTCGCGGCACAGCGGCAGGTCGATATCGCCCTGCGCATCCAGCGCACCGATCACCACGCCCTCGCAGCCCAGCGCGCGGCACTGGGCGATGTCGCGCAGCATCAGCTCGGTTTCCAGCGCGTCGTAGTGGAAATCACCTGGACGCGGCCGCACCAGCACGAACAACGGAATCTGCAGCCGCTCGCGGGCGATGGCGATGCTGGCAAACGACGGCGTGGTACCGCCTTCGGCAAGGTTGTCGAACAGTTCGATGCGATCTGCGCCACCGGCCTGCGCGGCCAACGCCGAAGCCACCGAATTGCTGGCGATCTCCAGCGTCAGGCGCGCGTTCACGCCTGCGTGCTCGTATAGATCGACGGTGAGTCGCGCAGGTCGTCCTGGCGCTGCGCATCGCACACCGCGTAGACGAAGCCGCGATGCAGTGCATAGGCACCCACCTCGCCCTGCTTGTTCATGGCAAGGAAGCAGACCTGCAGTGTGCGGCTGGCCTCGGGGCGCTTGCGCACCACCCGGTCGATCGCTTCGCGGCAGGCCTGTGCCGGCGAACGGCCCTGGCGCATCAGCTCGACCACCAGGAACGAGGCCGCGTTGCGGATCATTTCTTCGCCCACACCCGAGGCGGTGGCCGCGCCCACGTCGTTGTCCACGTAAAGGCCGGCGCCGATGATCGGGCTGTCGCCGACCCGGCCGTGCAGTTTCCAGGCCATGCCGCTGGTGGTGCAGGCACCGGCCAGGTTGCCCTTGGCGTCCAGTGCCAGCATGCCGATGGTGTCGTGGTTGTCGCTGTTGCCGGGAAGACCGCGGCGCTCGGCATTGATCTGCGGCGCGTACTTTTCGGTCTTCAGCCACTCACGCCAGGCCGCTTCGGCCTTCGGCGTCAGCAGGTGCTGGCGCTGGAAGCCCTGCTGCACGGCGAACTGCTGGGCGCCCTCGCCCACCAGCAGCACATGCGGGCTGTTCTCCATCACCCTGCGGGCCACCGACACCGGGTGCAGGATGTCGACCAGCGCAGCAACCGCGCCACAGCGGCCGTCACCATCCATGATGCTGGCGTCCAGGCTCAGCACGCCGTCGCGGTCCGGGTTGCCACAATGGCCGACGGTGGGATTGCACAGCTCGCTTTCGGCCCAGCGTGCACCGGCTTCCACCGCATCCAGCGCACTGCCGCCCTGCGCCAGTACCTTCCACGCGGCCTGGTTGGCCGGCACGCCGAAGTCCCAGGTCGAGACCACCTTGGCGCCACCGTGCGTACGCGCCTTCACCGCCGGCAACGCTGCCACGCCTGCGGCCAGTGCACCGGCCTGCAAAAATTGCCTGCGATCCACCATCTTCGCCTCCGTCTGCATGCTGCGCCCGCCGGCCCGATGCCGGCAGCGCCGATCAATCGTGCGCGGGGGTCCGCGCTGCGTGCCAGGCTGCGGCACCGAGCACACCCAGCTGGCCATGTTCGACCCGCCACACCGGCACCTGGCGCAGCACGTCGGTCAGCACCCCCTTGTTGAGGAAGCGCTCACGGAAACGGCCGTCGGCCAGGAAGTCCTGCACATGGGTGGAAATGCCGCCGGCCAGGTACACCGAGCGCGCGCCCACGGCGATCGCCGCGTCGCCGGCCAGGCTGCCCAGCCAGGCGCAGAACACCTGCAGGGTTTCCACTGCCAGCGCGTCGTCGCCTTGCCGCGCAGCCGCGATCAGCGCTTCGGTGCTGGTCCATTGCGGAGCCACGCCGCGCAGTTCGCACAGGCAGGGATACAGGTTCATCAGGCCGCTGCCGGACAGCACGCGTTCGTTGTCCACATGCGGCCAGCGCTGCAGCAGCTGGCCCAGCACATGCAGTTCCAGCGCATTGCCGGCGCCCAACGCAGCGTGGCCGATCTCGCTGGCCAGCACCGGGCGCTCGCCATCGGCGAAGCGCAACGCGGCGCCCAGGCCGGTGCCCGGCCCCAGCACCAGTGCCGGGAAGGTCTTGGCCGGATCGGCATCGCCATTCAGCGGCACCAGCGTGTCGGCCTGCAGGTAGGGAATGGCCAACGCCACTGCTTCGAAATCATTGATCAGCTGCAGGTCGGGCAGGCCCGACTCGCGGCGCGTCGCCGACAGCGACACCGTCCACGGCAGATTGGCATTGATCAGGGTATCGCCGTCGAGCAGGCCGGCGATGGCGACCACCGCACTGGCCATCGGCTGGCCGAGACTGGCGGTGAAATCGGCCAGGATCGCCGCCAGGCTGGGGTGGTCGGCGCAGGCGTAGGTGCGGTAGCTGCCCAGCCGCGGCGCCTGCCCCGGCAGGGTCTCAGCCAACGCAAGACGAGCGAAGGTACCGCCGACATCGGCGACGACCAGGCTGCGGGGGACGCCGCTGCGGGCGGACTCGGATGGCGCCGGGGACACTGCTGCAACGTTCACGCTGGCCTGCTTGGATCGATTGAATCGTGCCGATTCTCAGGCATCGGACGGCCTTTGCCTAGCGCGGCGACAGCGCCGCCCGGGTCACATGCCTTCCTGCTCGGCCACCTGCACACCGTCCACCAGCACCCGCAGGCGCTGCGGGCGGAACCCGGCGAACAGCAGCGGCCGGGTCCGCTCCACCAGCACTTCATGGCCGGCGATATGGCGCTGCCACGACTGTACCAGCGAGAACGAGAAGTGCGTGCCCGGATGCAGCGGATGCTGCACCCAGACCTTCTCGCTGGCGCTCTGCAGCATCATCGCGCCGGTGAACCAGTGGCGGCTGAGGGTGACCGGGGTGGTGCCGGCCATGAAGCGGATATCCATGCTGCGTCCTTTCGTGATGGAAGCTGGTGATCGAAGCCCGGCCCGCGCCCGCGCTCAGGGCTGCGCGGTCTGCAGGCTGTAGCTGGTGCTGGCGGTGAACACCGCACCATCGGGCTGGGTGGAGCGCACCTCGACCTTGTGGTTGCCCACGGCCAGGTCGGTCGGCAACGCGCCACGCCACAGATGCGGCGAGGCAGTGGCTTCCGGCGAGCGGTCGTAACCGCGCAGCGTGGTGGCCAGATCGTCGGCCACGTTCTCCACCAGCAGGCGCGGATCAGGCTGGCTGACCTGCTTCATCGGCTGCCAGCCGCCGCCATCGACGCGGTACTCGACTACGCTGGCGTCCTCGCCCATGTACACGTTGGCATAGATGCCCCACGCCGGGTACGCGCCCTTGCGCAGCACCTTCGGTGCATGCAGGCCGATCTGCTCGCTGGCGGCCGCACCGGCCACCCGGTACTGCAGGCGATAGCTGCCGTTGCCGGCCACGTCCAGCAACGCATAGCCCTTCGGCGTGCCGTCGCTCATGGTGCTGTCCGGTACGCCGGCGGCATTTTTCACGCCCGACCAGAACGCACCGCAGTTGGCACCGACGTTGTACTCGTGCAGCGGCCTGGCGCCCTGCCAGCCGTCAGCCTTGCCGTGGTAGACGTGCTGCTGGGTGTGGCTGTGGCCACTGAGCACCAGCACGTTGCGGAAGTCCTTCAGCAGGTCGAACAGGCGCTGGCGGTCGGCATGGCGGAAGGTCTCGCGCCCCGGTGCCGCATCGAACAGCGGGATGTGCATGCCCAGCACCAGCAGACGGTCCTTGTGCAGGCCCTTCAGGTAGGCAGCAACGAAAGCGAACTGATCCTCGCGCAGGCCACCCACATACCTGGGCTTGGCGTTGGGGTCGTACACCACGTCGTCGAGGAACACGAAACTGGCGCCCCCCTCTTCCACTGCGTAGGTGTCGGGGCCGTAGATGTTGCGCCAGCTGTCCAGCGAATGCGCATCATTGGCCGCGTCGACATCCAGGTCGTGGTTGCCGGGTACGTGGAACCACGGCACGCCAAGTTCGGTGGTGACCTTGTTGATCGCCGGGTACAGGGTCAGGTCGTCGTTGACGATGTCACCCAGGGTGGTGCCCAGGCGGGCCTTGGTCTGGCCCACCAGCGGCGCCACGATGGACTGCCGGTAGTAGCCGATGTCCTGCAGGCTGGCGGTCTGCGAGTCGGTGAACACCAGCATCTGGAAACCACGGCGGCTGTCATGCCGGTCGTTCTGCAGGGCGAAGTCCCAGTTGCGGGCAACGTCACTGGTCGCGGCGATGCCACCGTACTTCAGCGCCGGCGAACCGTTGGGCCGGTAGTGCCGCCAGAACGACGGCAGGCCGTCGGCGGCCTTCGGGAAGGAATACGCATCGGGCTTGATCACGAAGACCGTCTGCCCGTCACGCACCGGCAGGCTGTAGCTGCCGTCCGCGGCGGTCTTGACGATGGTTTCGCCGTTGGACACCTGCACGCCGGCCAGGCCAGGATCGGTCGCACCGCGGCCCGGCTTGCCGTCACGCTCCAGATAGACCTTGCCGCTGACCACGGTATCGGCGGCCCACGCCGGCGAGGTCAGCAACAGGCAGCACAGCCAGGCGGCAGGCAGTTTCATGGGGGCGGTCCGGGAAAAAGAGACCGCCTATTGTAGATTCCGGCGATGACATCGCGCACGCGATTGCCGCTTTTCCTGTCGTGCCGGTCGCTGGCCGGCATTCCACCAGGCGTCCCACGATCATCGGGTTGCCGGCCAGCGGCCGGCGCTACCGCACCTCTAACGATGGCGCTTTTCCAGCACGTCGCGGGCATCTTCCAGCGACAGCCCGCGCGCGCGCAGCAGCACCAGCAGGTGGTACAGCAGATCCGACGCCTCGCCCAGCAAGGCCTCATCGTCCTGCGCCACCGCGGCCAGCGCCGTCTCCACGCCTTCCTCGCCCACCTTCTGCGCGATGCGGCGGATGCCGCCTTCGAACAGGGACGTCGTATAGCTGCCGGAGGGGCGCAGCGCCTCACGCACGGCGACCAGCTGGTCCAGGCCACCGAGGAAGTCCTTCGGCGCGCCGTCGAAGCAGCTTTCCGCGCCGGTGTGGCAGGTCGGGCCTGCCGGGCGCGCCAGCACCAGCAGCGTATCGGCATCGCAATCGACGCTGATCGACTGCACCGCCAGCACATTGCCGGACTGCTCGCCCTTGGTCCAAAGACGCTGCTTGCTGCGGCTGAAGAAGGTCATGTGGCCGATGGCCAGCGTCGCTGCCAGCGACTCGGCGCTGACGTAGCCCAGCATCAGCACCTGCAGGGTGTCGGCGTCCTGCACAACGGCCGGCAGCAGCCCATCGCCCTTGTCCCAGTCCAGCGTTTCCAGCGCCTGCGGCGACGGCCGCACATCAATAGACATCCCGCACCTCGATCTGCTGCTCGCGCAGGTAGCGCTTCAAGTCGGCAATGGCGATGGCGCCACTGTGGAATACGCTGGCCGCCAGCGCACCGTCAACGTCGGCCTGGTCAAAGGCCTGGGCGAAGTGCTCCATCGTACCGGCACCGCCCGATGCGATGAGGGGCACCTGGCACAGCGCACGTGCCTGGCGCAGCTGCTCGACGTCATAGCCACGGCGCACGCCATCGCTGTCCATGCAGTTCAGCACGATCTCGCCGGCACCCCGGCGCTGCGCCTCGACGATCCAGTCCAGCGTGCGCAGCGGCACTGCCTGGGTTTTGTCCGGGTCGCCGCTGAAACGGCGCACGCGCCACTGGCCGTCGTCCTCGCGTACCGAGTCGACACCGACCACCACGCACTGCACGCCGAATTCTTCGGCCAGTTCGGTGATCAGTTCCGGGCGGCCCAGCGCGGGTGAGTTGATCGAGATCTTGTCCGCACCGGCGAACAGCACGCGACGCGCGGTCTCTACGCTGTCGATGCCGCCGGCCACGCAGAACGGGATATCGATCAGGCGCGCGATGCGCTCGATCCAGGCCACGTCCACCGACCGTGCCTCCGGGCTGGCGCCGATGTCATAGAACACCAGCTCGTCGGCGCCCTGGTCGCGATAGCGCTGCGCCAGTTCGGCGATGTCCCCCATGTCGACGTGATCGCGGAAACGCACGCCCTTGACCACGCGGCCATCGCGCACGTCCAGGCACGGAATGATGCGGCGGCTCAGCATGCCAGCGCCTCCGCCAGGTCCATGCGCTGTTCCAGCAATGCCTTGCCGAGGATCGCGCCGCCACAACCGGCGGCCTGTGCCGCAGCCACGTCGGCCACATCACGGATACCGCCTGACGCCTGTACCGCCACGCCCGGCAGCAACGCTGCGAGGTGCTGGTACAGGCTGATGTTGGGCCCGGCGAGCATGCCATCGCGGGCGATGTCGGTGCACAACAGGTGACGCATGCCGGCCTGTGCATAGCGCTCGGCCAGCGCATCCAGGGTCACCCCCGCGTTCTCGGTCCAGCCATGCACCGGCAGCTGCCATTGCCCTTGCGCGTCCTGCCGTGCATCGAGGGCGATGGTCAGCCGCTCCGGGCCGAACTCGCCCAGCCAGCCGATCACCTGCGCCGGCTCGCGCACCGCCAGTGAGCCGATCACCACGCGGCTGGCGCCGGCATCGAGGATGCGTGCCACGTCGTCACGGCCACGCACGCCGCCACCGGTCTGCACCTGCAGCGGGGTCTGCGCACGGATCGCGGCCAACAGCGGCGCCAACGTGTAGCCACCGGCACGTGCGGCATCCAGATCGACCAGGTGCATCCACTGTGCGCCCTGTGCGGCGAATGCCTGCGCACGCGGCAGCGGGTCGTCGCCATAGTGGGTTTCCTGCGCGTAGTCGCCCTGGCGCAGCCGCACGACGCGGCCGTCGCGGATATCCAGTGCGGGGTAGACGATGAAACTCATGCAGCGGTGCCCTCGAGGAAATTGCGCAGCATCAGCGAACCGGTATCGCCGGACCGCTCGGGATGGAACTGGGCGCCGAAGTAGCGGCCCTGCTCGACCACGGCGGTGAACAGGCCGCCGTGATCACAGGCGGCGACGGTATGGCTGTTCAGCGGCGCGGCATAGCTGTGCACGAAGTACGCGCTGGCGCGCTCGGGAACCCCCTGCAGCAGCAGCGACGGGCGCAGCGGCAGCAGCCGGTTCCAGCCCATGTGCGGCACGCGGATGCCACAGGCCGGCACCAGCTTGCGCACCACGCCGGGGATCAATCCCAGCGTATCCACGCCGGCCTCTTCGGAGCGGTCAAACAACAGCTGCATGCCCAGGCAGATGCCCATCAAGGGCACCTGCAGCTGGCGCAGCGGCTCGACCAGGCCCTGCGCATGCAGGCGCTGCATGCCGGGGCCGGCCGCGCCGACGCCGGGCAGGATCACCCGTTGCGCGCCTGCCAGGCCTTCGGCATCGCGGACCAGCTTCACCGTCGCACCAAGCCGTTCCAATGCGTAGCGCACCGAACCCAGGTTGGCACCGCCGGCATCGATCAGCACGACCTCGCTCACAGCGCCCCCTTGGTGGTCGGCAAGGCGGTGCCCTGCCGCGCCAGTGCCGGCCGCAGTGCACGTGCCAGGGCCTTGAAGCAGGCTTCAACCTTGTGGTGGTCGTTGTCGCCACGCACCTGCAGGTTGAGGTTCAGCCCGCTGGCATCGCACAGCGAACGGAAGAAGTGCGGGACCAGCTCGGTCGGCATGTCGCCCACGCGCTCGCGCTTGAACTCGCCTTCAAACACGAAATACGGGCGGCCACTGAAATCCAGCGCAGCGCTGGCCAGGGTTTCATCCATCGGCAGGGTGAAGCCGTAACGGCCGATGCCGCGCTTGTCGCCCAGCGCCTCGCGCAGGGCCTGGCCCAGTGCAAGGCCGGTGTCTTCGATGGTGTGGTGCTCGTCGATGTGCAGGTCGCCCTCGGCGCGGATGTCCAGGGCGAAACCGCCGTGTTTGCCGATCTGCTCCAGCATGTGGTCGAAGAACGGCAGGCCGGTGTGGATGTGCGCATCGCCGGCACGATCCAGATCCAGTTCGACGCGGATCTTCGTCTCCTTGGTATTGCGCTGGACCACTGCCGTGCGTGGTGCATCGGCCAGTGCGTGGGCGATGCCCGGCCAGTCCCACTCGCCGCCGAACTGTTCGGTGCGCAGCTGGAAACCACGGATGTTGAGGTTGTCGGCGAACTGCAGGTCGGTGATGCGGTCGCCCACCATGCCCGAGCGCGCCCAGTCGATGCTGCGGTCTTGCAGGTAGTCCGTCATCAGGCCAATGCCCGGCTTGCGCGTCGGCGCGTTGTCGTGCGGCCAGCTGCAGTCGACCAGCACGTCACGGAAGACGATGCCCTGGCTTTCGAAGATCTGCAGCATCAGGTCATTCGGGCCATCGAAGCTGGCGCGCGGGTAGCTCTCGCTGCCGAGGCCATCCTGGTTGGTGACGATCACGAACTGGTAGCCGGCATCGCGCAGCTTCAGCAGCGCCGGGATCACCTGCGGCACGAAACGCAGCTTCTCGTAGGCGTCGATCTGGAAATCCGCTGGCTCCTCGATGAGGGTGCCGTCGCGGTCGATGAACAGGATCGGCGTCATGCCGCGGCCCTCCGTGCCGACAGGGCCGCAAGCACGCGGTCGTTCTCTTCGGGGCTGCCGATGCTGATACGCAGTGCATCGCCCAGCTGCGGTGCGGCGCGCTGGTCGCGCACCACCACGCCGGCAGCAAGCAGCGCGTCGAACGCCGCCTGCGCATCGGCAAAGCGGACCAGCAGGTAGTTGCCGGCCGAGGCGTATACCCGGCCGATGCCAGGCAGGCCCTGCAGGTCGTGGTGCAGGCGCTCGCGCTCGGTGATGACCGTGGCTACCCGCTCAGCGGTGCGCGCAAGCGCGGCCGGCTGCAGCGCCTGCACGGCCAGCTCGGCGCACGGCGTCGGCACCGGGTACGGCGCCTGGCATCGGCGCAGCACGGCAATCAGTTCCGGCGCGGCGATCAAGGTGCCGATACGCGCGGCGGCCAGTGCGTGCGCCTTGGACAACGTGCGCAGCACCGCCAGGTTGGCGTGCGCGGCAAGCAGCGTGGTCGCCGAAGCGCGCTGCGCGTACTCGACATAGGCCTCGTCCACCACCACCAGCGCCTGCCCGCGCAGGGCACGAGCCACCCTTTCGATCTCGGGCAGCGGAATATCGCTGCCGGCAGGATTGGACGGCGCGCACAGGAAAACGAGCTTGGCGCCCTGCCCCTGGGCCACAGCGATAACCGCGTCCAGGTCCGTGCGCAGGCCCTCACCATCGTCAATCAGCGGCACCTCGATCAACGGCGCACCCTGCAACCGCGCACAGACTGCGTACATGCCGAATACCGGCGGCGTCACCAGCACGCCATCGCGGCCCGGCACGCACAGGGCGCGGACCAGCAGATCGATCGCCTCGTCGCTGCCACGGCCTACCAGCAGCTGTTGCGGCTGCACGCCGTACAGCGACGCCAGCGCATCACGCAGCGCAGCCGGCTGCGGCTCCGGGTAGCGGCGGCTGCCCCCGGCGGCGTCTGCCGGATTGGCCCACGCCGATTCGTTCGCGTTCAACCACACCTCGCCCTGCACAGCGCTGCTGCGCGCCGAACTGTAGCCGGCAAAGGCCTGCAGGTCCGGCCGTACCAGGGCCAGCACGCCGTCGATATCCGCGCTCATGCGGCCACCTCCATGCGCAGTGCCACCGCACGTTCGTGCGCATCCAGTCCTTCGGCGCTGGCGATGATGCGCGCGCAGCCACCGATCGCGGCCAGGCCAGCGGCGGTCGCGCTCTGTACGCTGATCAGGTTCTGGAAGCTGGCCACGCTGACGCCACTGTAGGCGCGCGCAGCACCGGCGGTGGGCAGCACGTGGTTGGTGCCGCTGCAGTAGTCACCCAGTGCTTCCGGCGTGTAGTCGCCGAGGAACACCGAACCGGCCGCCTGCACCTTGTCCAGCCACGCGCGCGGTTCGCGCAGGGCCAGGATCAGGTGTTCGGGGGCGTAGCGGTTGCTGATCGCAAACGCATCGGCCAGCGAATCCACCTGGATCAACTGCGATGCCGACAGGGCCTGGCGGGCGATATCCTGCCGCGGCAGCAGGGCCACCTGGCGTTCAACTTCGGCCTCGACGGCGGCCAGCATCGCCGCGTCATCGGTCAGCAGCAGCACCTGTGAATCCGGGCCGTGCTCGGCCTGCGACAGCAGGTCGGCGGCAACGAATGCAGGGTTGGCACCGGCATCGGCGATCACCAGCACTTCCGAGGGACCGGCCGGCATGTCGATGGCGGCGGCACCGTCCTGTGCCACCTGCTGCTTGGCTTCGGTGACGAAACTGTTGCCCGGCCCGAACAGCTTGTCGCTGGCCGGGATGCTTTCGGTGCCATAGGCCATCGCCGCGATCGCCTGCGCACCACCCAGCTTGAACACGCGTTGCACACCGGTCAGGCGCGCGGCCACCAGCACCGCAGGATCGGCCGTACCGTCGGCACGCGGCGGGGTGCACAGCACCACCTGTGGGCAAGCGGCCAACTGCGCCGGCACGCCCAGCATCAGCGCGGTGGACGGCAGTGGCGCACTACCGGCCGGCACGTACAGCCCAACCCGGCCGATCGGCCGCAGCATGCGCTCGCAGACCACGCCCGGCGCGGTTTCCACCGTATAGCCTTGGCCCATGCCGGCCGCGTGGAAGCGGGTGATGCGTTCGGCCGCTTCCACCATGGCCTGGCGCAGCTCGGCCGGCACCACGGCATCGGCAGCTGCGAACTCGGCTGCGGAAACTTCGAAATCCTGCAGATCCACGCCATCGAAGCGCGCGGTGATCGCGCGCAGCGCGGCGTCGCCCTGCGTGCGCACCTGCGCGATCAGCGCGGCCACCGCATCACGGGTCTGCTGCGCCACGGTCTGCACCGGGCGGGTCAGCGCCGCGCTGCGTGCGGCCTCGTCAAGTTGCGACCAGATCAGACGATTCATGCCAGCGACCGCTCCACGCTCAGTACCATCAGGCCCTGGGCGCCGGCGCGCTCCAGTTCTTCCATGCGCTGCCAGGTCAATGGACCGGGGCACATGGTCTGCAGGCGCAATGCACCGCCATCGGCAGGCAAACGCACCAACGGTTCGGCATCGGCCAGCAGCTGCGACAACGCGTCGACGCGGTCCTCGCTGGCGCGGAACATCAGCAGTTTGCGGTCCTGCCGCTGCACCACACCGTCCAGGCGGCGCAGCAGCATGCTGCGCAGCGCGCCGCGCGCATCATCGGGAACGCGTACCGCACCGGCCAGCACGGCTTCGCTGTCGAGCAGGTTGTGTACCGGGGTGAGCTGGTTGGCACGCAGCGTGGCGCCGCTGGAGACCAGGTCGCAGATCAGGTCGGCGGTGCCCAGGCGCGGCGCGATCTCCACCGAGCCGGACAGTTCCACCACCTGTGCATCCACGCCCTGCGCGGTCAGCCACTGCTTGAGGATCGCCGGGTAGCTGGTGGCGATGCGGGTACCGGCCAGTTGTGCCGGCCCCTGCCATTGCCAGTCTTCCGGCACCGCCAGCATCAAGCGGCACTGGCCAAAGCCCAGCCCCCGCAATGCCTGGTAGGCATCGGCCAGGCCGATCTGGCGACGCGCGGCCGCCTGTTCGTCCAGTTCATTGCGGCCGACGATACCCAGGTCGCAGACGCCATCGGCGATCAGGCCGGGAATGTCGTCGTCGCGCACCAGCAACAGGTCCACCGGCAGCGATTCGCCGTAGCAGAACAACTTGTCGCGGCTCTCGCGCCAGCTCAGGCCACAGGCACTGAGCAGGTTGCGGGCGGGCTCGGCCAGCCGGCCACTCTTCTGGATGGCGATACGCAGCCGGTCTCGCGCCGGCGCTGCCTGGGTTGCACTCATGGGGGAGGTCTCGAAGTCTGGAACGGGGCGCGGATCAGCGCGAAGCAAGGCGGTCGACAGCGGCGGCATAGCCTCGATGGCCATGCTCGAGCGTGCGTGCCACCCGTCCGGTGGTGGTCACGCTGACGCCGGTGCGCTCGTGGATCTCGCGGTAGGGCACGCCCTGCTGCAGCAGCGGCACCACCTTCCAGCGGTCGGCCATGGCTTCCAGCTCGGCTGGCGTGCACAGGTCACGCAGGAAGGCGACCACCTGCTCCGGCTCGCGCAGCGCGGCAAAGGCCTGGGCCAGAGATTCAAGGTCGGCGTGCGGGTCTTTGGCGGCGATGTCGGGGCGGGCTTTCACGGGCGGGGCTCTTGCATCAATGTAATAGCGTGTTAGTACATTAACGCATTCTTGCACGCCGCGTCAAAGGCACGGCCAGGTTCCGCCAGGCCCGTTCAGGCAGCGGAAACGAAAACGCCCACCGGGCGGTGGGCGTTCGGATGCGGCAATGGACAGGGCTTCGATCAGGGCAGGCAGCGGACCTCTGCCTGCAGCGCGCCGCGCCGCAGGCATTCACCGAACAGGCTGCCCTGCCGGCTTGGACGGGACTGCAGGTTCTGCAGCGTTCCTGCCCGGCCCGGGCACGCCCGCTTGGCAAGGGCCTGCAGATCCTGCTCAAGCTGCGCTCGATCCATCACATGGCAGCGATCAGCCACCAGCTGGTAATTCGCAGGGCCGATCCGGGTGCTGCGCAACGCCGGATCGCTCTGGCATGCCGCCAGCAGGAACAGCATCAGTGTTCCTGCAGCGGCACGCGTCACGGCATGACCCGCGACTGCTCCAGTTCCACCTGCAGGGTGCTGGCCAGTTCATCACGGGAGACTTCGAACTGCTGCTCGCGCAGCAGGTCCTTCACCGCCACCACGCCGCGCGCCAGCTCGTCTTCGCCAGCCAGCACCACGAAACGGATACCGGCCTTGGCCGCGTACTGGAACTGCTTGCCGATCTTCTTCGGCTCCATCTGCACTTCGGTGTTGATGCCACCGGCGCGCAGGCGGCGGGCGATGTCCAGCGACTGCGGCATGCCCTGCTCGTCCATCAGCGCCACCAGCGCCTGCACGCTGCTGGCCTCGATGCCCTCGATCAGGCCAGCTTCGCGCAGCTGCCAGAACAGGCGCGACAGGCCGATGGAAATGCCCACACCCGGCAGCTTGGACTTGCTGTAGTGGCTGGCCAGGTCTTCATAACGGCCACCGGAACAGATCGACCCGATCTGCGGGTGGTCGGTCAGCGTGGTCTCGTACACCGTGCCGGTGTAGTAATCCAGGCCACGTGCAATGGAGAAGTTCAGGCAGTACGCGCTTTCCGGCACGCCCAGTGCCTGCACCAGCTGCAGTACTTCGCGCAGCTCGGCCACGCCGGCACGCAGGATCTCCGAGGAACCCGCACCGTCTTCCAGCGCTGCCAGCTGTGCCAGCGCATCGGCATGACCCTGCGAACGCACGGCGACGAAGGCCAGGATCTTCTCGACCTGTTCGGCCGGAATGCCGAAGCCCTCGCCCACCAGCGTCTCGCGCACGTAGTCGGGGCCACGCTTGTCCAGCTTGTCCACTTCGCGCAGCACTGCCAGCTGTCGTTCGCCCTCGGCCACGCCCAGGCTTTCGAAGAAGCCGCGCAGCAGCTTGCGGTTGTTCAACTGGATGCTGAAGTCACCGATGCGCAGTTCGGCAAATACCGCATGGATGACCGCCAGCACTTCGGCGTCGTAACGCACGCTCAGGCTGTCCTTGCCGATCACGTCGATGTCGCACTGGTAGAACTCGCGGAAGCGGCCGCGCTGGGCGCGCTCGCCGCGGTACACGCGCTGCATCTGGTAACGGCGGAACGGGAAGGTCAGCTCGTGTTCGTGCTCGGCCACGTAACGCGCCAGCGGCACGGTCAGGTCGAAGCGCAGCGCCATCTCCGGCAGCGAACGATCGCCGGATTCAGCAGCGTTGGCCAGCGCGCCGGTGGACTGCACGAAATACACCTGGCGCTCGGTCTCGCCGCCGGACTTGGTCAGCAGCACATCGGACAGCTCGAACACCGGCGTCTCCACCGGCAGGAACCCGAAGCGCTCGTAGTTGCGGCGGATGACGTCCAGCATGCGCTGGAACGCAATCTGCTCGCGCGGCAGCAGTTCAAGGGTGCCGGGCGGGGTACGGGGCTTGATCACGGGCGGAGCTCCTGCGGAATCGGGGACGTGGGAGGGGGCGACATTCTAGCGCCCCGCATCGCTCAGCCGCAGATAAGGGGTCCAACGGCCGCTTGAAGTATCATAAAGCCCTCCCCCGCCCGCGATACGCCCACGCAACATGTCCCGGCCTTCCGGCGCTCCGCCCGCCACCAACGACCCCGCCGCGCCGTCCTGCGCCACGCTGGACTGCCTGCACTGCTCGGTACGCCACCTGGCGGTGTGCTCTGCGCTGTCGCCCGATGAGGTGCAGGCGCTGGAACAGGTGACCGTGTCGCAGCAGCTGGCGATGGGCAGCACTCTCGCCCGCAGCGGCGAAGAGCGCCAGCATGTCTATACATTGACCGGTGGCGCGCTGCGGCTGGTGCGCACGCTTGCCGATGGCCGTCGCCAGATCAATGGCTTCGTGCTGCCTGGCGATTACCTGGGCCTGAGCGGCAGCGACCACCATCGCTACGACATCGAGGCCATCGCCGACAGCCGCGTGTGCCGCGTTGCCCTGCCGCAGATGAAGGGCCTGCGCGCCCGCTATCCGCACCTGGAGCGCAAGCTGCTGCAGCGCGCCTGCCAGGAGCTGGACGCCGCACAGGATGCCGCGCTGGCGCTGGCACGCCTGCAACCGGCGGAAAAACTCGCTGATTTCCTGCTTCGCCTGGCCGCGCGCGAGGCCAAGCTGGGCGGAGATGGCCTGCGCGTCTCCCTGCCGATGGGCCGCGGCGACATCGCCGATCATCTGGGCCTGACGATGGAGACGGTCAGCCGCACGTTCACCAAGCTGCGCCAGCAGGGGTTGATCGCCCTGCCCCATCTGAACGTGGTTGAGATCCTCGACGAGGATGGCCTGCGCACGCTGGCCGGTGACGTGCAGGGCTGAGCGCCCGATCAGTATCGGCTTGCCGGCCAGCGGCCGGCACTACCACGATCGATTGGTGACATCTGCGGTTGCCGGCCAGCGGCCGGCACTACCCGTGATCGATTGGTGACCTCTGCGGCTTGCCGGCCAGCGGCCGGCACTACCCGTGATGCGTGCTTCTGGTAGTGCCGGCCGCTGGCCGGCAACCACGCAGGCGCCTCCATCAACGCAACAACACCTCACGCAATGCCGCGTAGTCCGCCGCCAATGGCTCGGCATGTGCCGGACGCTGCAGCAATGCATCCAAGGCCGGCGGCACCGCCACTGCTTCGCCGATCAACGGTTCCACCACCGCCTCGAACTTCGCCGGGTGCGCGGTAGCAACCACCGCCCAGTCACCCTTGGCGCCACCGGCGCGCAGATCCTGCAGCACCTTCACCGCCGTGGCCGTGTGCGGGCAGAACAGTTCACCGTCGCTGGCATGGGCGCTGGCGATGGACGCGCGGATGGTCACGTCATCCACTGCGAAGGCGCGGAACGCCGCCCGCAGCTCGGCATCGTCGCCCTGGTACAGCCAGCGCAGCCGCTCGAAGTTGCTCGGCGCGCCGACATCCATGGCGTTGGCCACGGTCGCAATGCTGGCCGCTGGCTGGTACGGGTCGCCACTGAAATAGCGCGGCAGCACCGCGTTGGCGTTGGTGGCCAGCACGATCTGCCCGATCGGCACGCCCAGCGCGCGCGCCAGCACTGCCGCCATCGCATTGCCGAGGTTGCCAGTCGGCACCACCAGGTTCAAGCGCCGCTGATGCTGCGCATGATGGCTCAGCGCTGCGTGCGCGTAATAGCTCATCTGCGGCAGCAGCCGGCCCAGGCTGATGCTGTTGGCGGAGCTCAGCGGCACCTGTGCCTGCAGATCGCGGTCGGCCAGCGCCTGCTTCACCATCGCCTGGCAATCATCGAACGAACCGGCCACCCGCAGCGCCTGGATGTTGTCGCCAAAGCAGCCGAGCTGGTGCGCCTGTCGCGGCGACACCCGCCCATCGGGATACAGCACCACCACGCGTACACCGGGCTGCCGATGGAAGGCCGCCGCTACGGCTGCACCGGTGTCACCGGAGGTGGCCACGACGATGGTCAGATCGCGGCCCTTGCCGGTCTGCAGCCGCGACAGCACACCGGCGAGGAAGCGCGCGCCGATATCCTTGAACGCCGCCGTCGGCCCGTGGAACAGCTCCAGCACATGGTCACCGCTGTTGCGCAGCGCGCGCAATGGCACGGGGAAATCGAAGGCCTCACGGCAGATCGATGGCAAGGCCTCGGCCAGCACATCGCCCGCGAAGAACGGCGCCAGCAGGTCAGCGGCGGTATCGGCCAGGCTCGTACCGGCCTGCAGCGCGCGCGGCGCCGGCAGCACCTCCGGTACGTACAGGCCACCATCGGGGGCGAGACCGGCAGCGATGGCCGCACTGAGTCCAACGGCCGGCGACTGGCCGCGGGTCGAAACGAATTGCATGAGGTCGATATCCGGTAGGGAGGAAGGATTCAGCACAAGCAGGCTCCGGGTGCATCCAGCGGCGAGATCCAGGCATCACTGTCGAAGCCGGCAGCGGCAAACGCCGCACGCACCGGCTGCGCTGCCGCGCGCGCCCGGTCGGCATCTTCAAACCAGGCAAAGACGCTGGGCCCGGCGCCGGAAATGCCCGCGCCCATCGCGCCGGCGGCCAGTGCAGCATCGCGTGCCGCGTCGAAGCCCACGATCAGGCCCGCCCGCCGCGGTTCCACCAGCACATCGCGCAGGCCGGCGCGCACCAGCGAGGCATCGCTGCGATGGCAACCGCTCAACACCAGCGCCAGGTGGGCACTCTGCGCGACGAATTCGCCCAGCGCATAGCTGCCCTGCAGCGCCTGTCGTGCCCGCCGGGTCTCCAGCACCGCATGCGGATGCACCAGCAGGCTGTGCCAGCTGGCCGGCACCGGAATCGGCACCAGGCGATCAGCCGTGCACAGCGCCACGCCGCCCAGCAGCAGCGGGCCGACGTTGTCACCATGGCGGCCACCGCTGGCGACGGCTTCGCCATCCAGTGCGAACGGATACAGCGCCTCGCGCGGCAGCGGCATGTCCAGCACCGCATTGGCTGCCACCAGCGCGGCCACGCAGGAGGCCGCCGAGCCGCCCATGCCGGAGCCGAACGGAATGCCCTTGTCGATCTCGATGGCGAAACCGAAGCCCAGCCCCAGCGCTGCACGCAGTGCGATCAGCGCGGCGCCGGCGGTATTGCCTGGTGCATCCAGCGGCAGTTCGACCGCACTGCCACGGATCGCATCGATGCGCACCAACGGTTCGTCGATGCGGCGCACGCTCACCGTATCGCCGATACCGGCGATGGCGTGGCCGAGGATGTCGAAGCCGACCGCCACGTTGGCCACCGATGCGGGTGCGAAAGCGCGTGCGATCACAGCCGCGCTCCTTCGCCGGCCGCCACCCGCAGCAGATCGGCGAACACGCCGGCAGCGGTGACTTCCGGGCCCGCCCCAGGGCCCTGCACCACCAGCGGGTTGTCGCAGTAGCGGCGGGTACGGAACTGCACCACGTTGTCGGTCAGCCGAAGGTTGGCGAACGCGTGGTCGGCCGGCAGCTCCTGCAACCCGACCGACGCGCCATCCGGCCCCAGCCGCGCGACATAGCGCAGCACCGCACCGCGCTGGCGGGCATCGTGCAGCCGGGCCAGCAGCGCCTCATCGGAGGCACCCAGGCGGGCCATGAAATCGTCCACGCTTCCTTCGCGCAGCAACGCCGGCACCAGGCTCTCCACCTGCACCTGCTCCAGGCTGAGCGCGTGACCGGCCTCGCGGGCCAGGATCACCAGCTTGCGCGCAACATCCACACCGGACAGGTCGTCGCGCGGATCCGGCTCGGTGTAGCCCATCGAGCGCGCCTGCGCGACCAGTGCCGAGAACGGCTGGCTGCCGTCAAAACGATTGAACAGCCAGGCCAGCGTGCCGGAGAAGATGCCTTCGATCGCCAGCACTTCGTCTCCGGTATCCACCAGGTCACGCAGCGTGGTGATCACCGGCAGGCCGGCACCCACCGTGGCCTCGTAGCGGAAGCGCGCACCACTGGCCGCCGCCGCCGCGCGGATGCGCTGGTAGCGTGCCAGCGGACCGGCGCCAGCCTGCTTGTTCGGGGTCACCACATGGATGCCGGCGGCCAGCCAACCTTCATAGCGCTCGGCAACCTCTGCACTGCCACTGCAGTCGATCACCACCGCGTGCGGCAGATGCGCGGCCAGCAGGTGCTCGGTGAAGTGGTCCAGATCGCTGGCCTGGCCGGCCTCCTGCAGCGCCTGGCGCCAGTCTTCATGCAGGCCATCGGCCTCCAGGCGCATGCGCGAGCGTGACGCAAGCGCGCGCAGGCGCAGATCGACATTGGCCTTGGCCAGCAACTGCGGGCGCGCCGCCAGCAGCTGGTCCAGCAGCGCAGCGCCAACATTGCCCGGACCGATCACCCCCACCGCGAACGTCTGCGGCGACAGCCAGAACCCGGCATGCGCGGCACGCAGCGCGCGGGTCGCGTCGGCGCTTGCCACCGCCACCGAGATGTTGCGTTCGGAGGACCCCTGCGCGATCGCCAGGATGTTCACCTGCGCCCGGCCCAGCGATTCGAACAGCCGTGCAGCCACACCCGGCTGACCTGCCATGCCATCGCCGACGGCGGCCAGCACGCTGACGCCCTCGCTGACCTGCACCCGCTGCACCTGGCCGGCAGCCAGTTCGTGCGAGAACGCCTGCACCACGGCATCGCGACCACGCGCCGCTTCGCCTGCGCGGACAACACAGCAGATCGAATGTTCGGAAGAGCCCTGCGAGATCATCACCACCGAGACCTGTGCCTGGCGCAGCGCGGCGAACACCCGTTCGGCGGTACCCGGCACGCCGATCAGGCCGGTGCCTTCCAGGTTCAGCAGGGCCAGATCCGTGCTCAGCGTCAGCCCTTTCACCGGGCCACGTGGCGAGCGCTCGGCGCTGATCCGCGTACCCGGATGGCTGGGCTGGAAGGTATTGCGGATGAAGATCGGCAGGCCCAGCCGGATCGCCGGTGACATCGTCTGCGGATGCACCACTTTCGCCCCGAAATAGGCCAGCTCGCAGGCCTCGTCGTAGCTCAGCGCGTGCAGCTGCACGGCCTCCGGCACCAGCCGCGGGTCGGCCGACAGCACGCCGTCGACGTCGGTCCAGATATGCAGTTCATCGGCGGCGAACAGTGCGGCGAAGATCGCGCCGGAGTAGTCACTGCCGTTGCGGCCCAGCGTGGTGACGCGGTCCTGGCGGTCGCGGGCGACGAAACCGGTGGCGACCACGCGCGACTGCGGGTGCTGCAGCCGCCACGCGGCAAGGCGGCCGGCACTGGCATCCCAGTCGACATCCACGCCCAGTTCGCCGTGGCCGACCACCAGCACATCGCGTGCATCCAGCACCGCGCAGTCCTCGCCCAGCGCGCGCAGGTGGGTACCGAGCAACTGTGCGGAGAACACTTCGCCCAGGCCCTGCACGCGGTCGAGCACCTCGCGTGGCAGTTCGCCGATCACCGCCAGCGCGGCCAGCACCTCGGCCAACTGGTCGAAGCGTGCATCGATCCAGTCCACGGTATCGCCCACCTGCTCACCCAGCAGCGCTACCGCGGCACCCCGATGCCGCGCGCGCAGCGCATGCCACGCCTCCTGCCAGCCGGCATCGCCCTGGGCTGCCAGGTGCGCCAGTTCAATCAGCGCATCGGTAACCCCCTTCATGGCCGAGACCACGCTGACCTGCAACGACTCGGGGCGGGCCAGCAGCAGGCCGGCGACATGGCGATAGCGCTCGGCGTCGGCCACCGAGGTGCCGCCGAACTTGTGCACGACAGTGGACGGCGCGGCCAGTGCGGACACGGCAGGCGAATGGGCGGGGGCGATGGAAGACATGCAGACCTCGGTTGGAGGCCCCGTCGCATGCAGGTGGTCGAGTTTCCCCGTCACCTGGATGGTGCGGGGCCGTTGTTTTCGGGAGTTACACGAAGACGACGGGCCGCACCAGGGCAGTGGTGACGGTGGTGGTGGTAATGGTGGTGGTGATGGCGACCGGCGCAGTCGAACGGCCCGCGGTAGCGGGGGCGATCAGGCGGGCGTTGGCGGCATCAAGGACCATGGCCTACAGAAAACACCGCCGCGATGGCCGCTGTCAAGTGTTGCGGCGCAATATTTCCATGCAGCGATCATCGGCCAACGTGCCGGCATTTGGTTGCAACTGAGACCAACAGGTGATCGTCGCCCTCAATGCGTCGATTCAGCCGACATGTTCGGTGATTGCGCGCGGCGTGCGATGCGCATGCGCGCACAACAGCACCCCGCCCACCAGCAGCACGATCGCCAGCAGTTCCAGCAGGCTGGGCCAGCGCCGCTGCCAGGCGAAGGCGTACAGCAGCGCGAACAGGGTCTCGAACACGATCATCTGCCCGGTCAGGGTCAGCGGCAGCAGGCGACTGGCCCGGTTCCAGAACGCATTGCCGAGGATCGAGGCGACCACCGCCACGCCGGCGCTGATGGCCCAGAACCCACCCCATTGCGCAGCCGTATGCGCCTCGTTGTGTCCACTGAACGCCATCGGCACCAGCAGCAGCGACAACCCGCCGGTGGTGACGCCGGTCAGCAGTGACCAATCGTGGCTGGAAAGGTCGGGCCGCCGCGACAGCCAGCGGCTGTTGCCGATGGAATACAGCGCCCACGAGAACAACGCACCGAACGCGCACAGCAGGCCGATCAGGCGTTGCCGCCAAGGCGTGCCCAGATGCTCGGACATCAGCGCCTCCCAGCCGACCATTGCTACGCCGAGCACGCACAGCGCCAGCGCCGGCAGCAGCTGCTTCAACGGCACCGCACCCTGCTCGCGCACGCCCACCAGTGTGACCACGACCGGAATCAGGCCGACAATCAACGAAGCAGCGGCGCCACCGGCCCACTGCACCGCCGTGGCCAACAGCAGGAAGTACACCAGGTTGCCGGCCAGGCTCAGCCACAACAGGCCGATCCACTCGGCGCGACCGAGCTTCGGCGCCAGCCGCTTCCAGCGCGGCAGCAGCAGGACCACGGCGATCAGGCCATAGACCAGATAGCGGCCGGCGGAAAGCTGCAGGGCATTGAACGTGCTCAACACAGCGGGCGCGAGGAAGACCACGCCCCACAGCGCACCGGCGGCGATGCCATTGGCGATGCCCAGGGCAATCGGGTTGTTGCGCATTGCAGGTTCACAGCAGGAACGGGCCGCGCAGTGTAAGCGGCCCCTTGCCGGCCGGTCTTGACCGAGGCTACTGCCGGTTCGCTTCCGCAGCGTTGGGTGTGGCTCGCCGCCATGCCGCCGGCGTCTGCCCGCATTCGCGGCGCAGCGCACGGGTCAGTGCACTCTGCTCGGAATACCCTGCGGCCAGTGCGATATCGCTGATCGATGCCGGGCTGACCCGCAACTGGTGCTTGGCCCAGCGCAGGCGGCTGGCACTGAGCCACGCCTGCGGGCTGAGCCCGAACTCACTCCGGAACACCGCATGCAGGCGGCTTTCACTGATGCCGACAAAGGCAGCCATGCGCGCTACCGACCACGCCTGCCCCGGCATCGCCTCGACCGCAGCGCACAGGCCCTGCAGGCGCGCACCACTACCGGCAGGCGCGAAGACCCGCAGCAGCTCCGGCAGCAGCGCTGGCACAGGCCGGCCTGTCCGCACCTGGGCAAGCCGCTGCCGCAGCGACAGCGGGAGATGCAGCCAGCGCTGCCGGCACAGGTGCTCCTGGGTCGCGTCATCGAGCACGCCCGGCCCGCAGTCGACAATCACGAAACCGTTGGGACCCTCGGCCATCTGGTCGTGCGCTTCGCCGGCCGCCACGAATGCCCCCTGCAGCAGGTCAAGACGGCCGCCCCTGCCCTCCATCTCGAACTGCAGCTCACCCTGCAGCGGCAGCACCCACTGCGCATAGCCGTGGCGATCCAGGCCGGTGGCCTGACCGTAGTGCCGTAGATGGAAGATGGCGCCCATCCGAGCAGTCTGCGCGTGTAACACTTGCCGTGCAAACCGCTGCTATAGTCGGCCCGTCATCCAACGCAGGGAGTGCAGGACATGACTTACAGGCACGCATCCATGGTACTGGCCGCCAGCCTCGCGCTGGTGCTCACCGCCACGGCTTCGGCACAGGAACGCATGCCACCGGCCCCGCACTGCATGGACGCTGTCGGCGTCCAGGAAGTGGAGCAGGCATCACCGCGCTCGATCGCGCTGCGTGCCGCCTCCGGCCAAGCCTATCGCATCGACTTCGCCGAGGATTGCCCCGGCGTCCGCGCAGCCACCACGTTGAAGCTGGAAGCACCCGCCGGCTGGGCCTGCGGTCGTCCCAGCGAGCGCGTTGTGGTCGATGGCCACAGCTGTGCCGTCAGTGCAGTCACCCCGGTCCAGGCCCGCGACTATGCCAGCGTGGCCCGCGACAGCGACAGCCTGCGCACGGCCACCCTGCCCGCCCTGACGATCCGCCAACGCAAGGACGTCCGTCGCGGCTTCGGCGGCTCGGCCTCGTACTGCTTCGCCACCCGCAATGTGCGCGGCTGGTCGTCCGACACGCAGGGCATGCTGGTGGAAACCAACCCGCTGCGTAGCGGCGGCCATCGCTTTTACCGTGTTGAACTGGGCAGCCACTGCCTCCAGCTCGACCGCTCACCGGAATTGAGCTTCCAATCCGGCATGCAGAACGGCCTGATCTGCGGCAACCCCGGCGACCGCGTGGTTACGGCCGATTTCGCCAGCTTCGACGAGCGCAGCGACGCGGTGGCGCCGCTGCCCCGCTTCACCCGCCGCGGCGCCTGCACGATCCAGGCGGTCTACCCGGCCTCCAGCCAGGCGTCGAACTAGCCGTCGACGCCGAGGAAGGTGAACGGTGCGCTGGGCACGAAATGGCCCAGTGCATCGCCGGCGAAGGTATTGCGCTGGTCACGGCCGAGATCGAGCTTGAGCACCTTTCCGCCGAAATCGACCTTGGTCAGGTCGACCCAGAAGGTGTTGGGCGTCAGTGCCGACTCGAAGAAATACAGGCGCCGCTTGTGGTCGGCGACCGTACGCCAGCGGGTGGACGAGATGTTGGGCTCGCCCGGCGTGGTGATGCCGAACGGTACCGACACGTTGCGGATCACGCTGAACACACTGGCCAGCGCCTCCACCGGATCTTCCGCTTTCGGAATCGCGTTGATGTAGAAGGAGGCCCGCGCGAAGCGGTCGGCCGAACGGTTGGTGCCCGGCAGCATCACCGTGCCACCGATCTGCTGCCAGTAGCTGTTCAATGCCAGCTGCTGGTCGAAGATCGGCGAATTGGTCATCACCTGGTAGCGCCGATCATGGTGGATCACCTGGCGCCCGCCGATGTATTCGACGATCGCGCTGTCACCCGTGGCGTCGGACAGCGACAGGTGCAGCGTCGCCTGGCGGTCCTCGCCCGGCACCTTGTCGGTGACGATCGAGTACGGTTCGCGCTGCAGCGCGGTCACCGCCTCTTCCACCGTCGCGAAGTTATCCAGCACGTACTGCGCCCACAACGAGATGGACAGGCCGGGCTTGCCGCTGCGCTGGGCCGGGTACTCCGACTCGACCAGCCACAGCAGGTTGGCGACCAGGCCCTTCTCGTTCATGCCATCGGTGGTGGAAATGTCATAGCCGGTGGCCACCACGCTGCCGTAGCGTGCAGTCCAGGCGATCGACCCCGGCCCCGCCTTTCCGGTGCGCGCAATGCCACGCGGCAACACGTAGAGATTGGTGGCCACGTCCACTTTCCAGTCCATCGAGCGGGCGGTGATGACATCGCCGTTGTCGCCCAGATACACCGCGCGCGTGCAGGCCATCGCCGGCATTGCCGCCGTCGCCAGTGCCGCCGCCAGCAACGCGCCACCTTTCCATTTCATCCGTGCCATGTCGTCCTCCGTTCCCCGGGAAAGGTGATCTGAACCCCGCAACGGTGAGACGAACGTGAAGCCTCAGCGCAGCCAGCGATCATGCAGCCAGAAACCCGCAGCCATCGCTGGCACGAACCACAGGGCTTCGCGCGCGCCCACCGCCAACGCGGCCAGCGCGGGCCCTGGGCAATAGCCGACCCAGCCCCAGCCGATACCGAACAGCGCCGCACCCAGCAGCAACCGCGTGTCGACAGCCTGCGTCGCCGGCAGCTCGAAACGTTCGGCGCACCATGGCCGCTGCCGCCGCCGCAGCCAGAATTGACCCAGTGCGCTGACCAGCAGCGCCGACGCCAGCACCCAGGCCAGCGTGGGATCGAAGTCGCCAGCCACATCGAGGAACCCCAGCACGCGACGCGGATCGGTCATGCCGGCCAGCGCGAGGCCGGCACCGAACAGGCCGCCGGCCACACCTGCCGCCCACAACCTGCGGCTCATGCCAGGCCTCCGCCGTGACGTAGCAGGAACGTCGTGAGCATCGCGCAGGCCATGAACACCAGCACCGCCACCAGCGATCGCCGCGATCCGCGGGCGAGGCCACAGACACCGTGGCCGCTGGTGCAGCCGTTGCCCAGCCGCGTACCCAGGCCCACCAGGACACCGGCAGCGATCAATTGCCAGGCCGGCAGCGCGTCGCGCAGCAAGGCGCGTGGTGGTTGTCCTGCACCCGCCTGCCAACTCAACACCGCTGACGCCGCCGACATCAGTCCGAGCAGGAAAGCCCAGCGCCAACCACGATCACCGCGCGGCGCGGCAGCGGCGCCAGCAGCGATACCGCTGATGCCCGCCACCCGACCGAGCGTGGCCAGCAGCAGCACCGCCGACGCACCGATCAGGCCGCCGCCTGCAATTGCCGCCCATGGCAGGTTCATGCCCTGCCCCTCTGCATCGCGCGCATCGGCTTGCCCTTCAATTTAGATTTCTCTAAATTAGACTTTCCTGAACTACCGGGTCAAGCCGTGCCCAGCATCACCACCGACAGTGCCGCGATGGCTACGCATGCCGCACAAGCGGCTGCCCTGCTGAAATCGCTGGCACACCCGGCGCGACTGCGCGTCTTGTGTCGCCTGGTGGAAGGCGAAGCACCGGTGCCGGAACTGCAGGCCCTGACTGGCCTGAGCGCATCGGCGCTGTCACAGCATCTGGCCGTGCTGCGCAATCTGGAGGTGGTGGCAACGCGGCGGCAGGCACAGACACTGCACTATCGGCTGCTGGAGGGTCCGGCGCTGGGAGTGCTGCAGGCATTGCACGCGGCGTACTGCGCCCCGCAACGTTAGCGGTCAACCCGCGCTGAGTACCGGCCGCACGACCTCGGCCAACAGATCCACCGCCGTAAGCACGACGCTGTCACCGTTCACCGAGCGGGCGAATCCCGACCAGTCGCCTGCGGAAAGCTGGCGCAGCAGCGCGGCGTCGACCGGCAGCCCGCGCATTGCCCAGTACGGAAACTGGCGCTGGCCCAGCCGGCCACGCGCCAGCTCGACGATGTCGACATGGCTGCCGGCCTGCAGGATGCGCTCGTATACCGAATCGATGCCATCAGGCGGGCCTTCGATGTACTGCAGGAAGCGTTCGCCGTCATGCAGCAGCACACCCGTCACCCCTGCCATCTTGTTGAAGCGCGCGGCATCCTCGACCAGCGTCTGCAGACGTGCGGCAGACAGATCCGGCTTGGCCTGGCTGACATAGGCGATGGCACGCAGTGGCATGGAGCTTCCTTTGCAAGAGTGGTGCCACGGTAGCAGTTGCGGACGAGCCCGTCTCAGTTCGCTCACGCGCCAGCTGAAGAATTCAGGAAACCGCCGGACTGCGCAAATCGGATCGACGAGGCAGCAGCGCCTCGAACACCACGTGCCCTGCCTCATTGCGCGCGCTCAACTGGCCACCATGCGCACGCACGAACTGGTCAACGATGTACAGCCCCAGCCCGAGCCCGTTGCTCTGGTGGAAGCTGGCCTTGAAGGGTTCGAACAGGCGCGGCAGCAACGCCTCATCGACATGGCCGGTGTTGCGTACGCGCAGCGCGACCACCCGTGCATCGCCACCATCGACCTGCACCTGCACCGTCGCGTCGGCGCCATGGGTGAGTGCGTTGCCGACCAGGTTGGCGACGATCTGCCCAAGGCGATCCATGTCGCCCTGCAGCGTCGAATCGCCACGGACATCCAGCGCGATACGGTCGGTTCGATGGCCGGCACCGGCCTCGACCAGCACCGCACGCGTCACCTCGGCCAGGTCACAGACGCTGCTCTGCAGGCGCAGGCCACCGCTGCGGATCCGCGAGAAGTCCAGCAACTGCTCGACCATGCGTGCCATCCGCAGCGTGCTGGCCTCCAGGTAGCTCAGTGTCTGCTGCGCACCGGCATTGTCGTCCGGCAGTTCCAGCGACAGCTTGTCGGCGCACAGCAGGATGGCCGACAGCGGCGTGCGCAGGTCGTGGGTCAGCACCGCGGCCATGGTCTCGTTGAGCTTCAACGCGCGCTCCAGCGCTTCGTTGCGCGCCTTCAGCAGCTGCCGCTGCTGGTAGAGCTCGATGAACACATTGACCTTGCTGAGGATCACCTGCGGTGCAACCGGCTTGTGCAGGAAATCCACCGCGCCGGTCTCGTAGCCCTTGAACACCCGCAACGGATCATCCGGCGAGGCGGTCAGGAAGATGATCGGCACATCCCGGCTGCGCTGCGAGCCGCGCATCAGCTCGGCCAGCATGAAACCGTCGATCTCCGGCATGTGCACGTCCAGCAGCGCCAGCGCTACCTCATGCTCCAGCAGCAGCTCCAGCGCCTGCGCGCCAGAGTCCGCCAGCAACAGGTTGACGCCCTCGCGGCGCAGCAGCGCCTGCATGGCCACCAGGTTCTGCGGCACGTCGTCGACGATCAGCAGGTTGACCGGCGCCTGCGACTGGGCAGGGTCCGGCGGCAGCAGGTTCATGCAAACAACTCCTTCAGGCGGCGGCACATCAGTTCAAGGGGCAGCACGGCGTCGGCGCCGGCATGCTGCAGGGCAGAGGCCGGCATCATCGATGCCTCGGCCTCCTCGGGGCATTGCAACCAGGCCTGGCCGCCAGCGGCGCGCACGGCGGCCACGCCATCGCTGCCATCGCTGCTGGCACCGGTCAGCAGGATCGCCAGCACACCCGTGCCGAACGCGGCCGCGGCCGATTCGAACAGCGGATCGATGGCCGGCCGCGAGAACAACACCGGTTCGTCCATCGACAATGCGATGGCCTGCGTGTCCTCCACCAGCAGGTGGTAGTCCGGCGGCGCGAACGTCACCGTTCCGGCCTGCAGGGGCTGCTTGTCCTCCGCTTCGCGCAGGACCAACGTGCAGTACGGCGCCAGCACCTCGGCGATGCGGCTGGAACGGTCGCGCGGCAGGTGCAGCACCACCAGCACCGGCACCGGCAGGGTGGCCGGCAACGCACCCAGCACGATCTGCAGGGCGGCCACGCCACCGGCCGATGCGCCGATCACCACCACGTCAGGGCGGAACATCGCCGCCATCAGGCCACCTTCCGGTACAGGCGGTGCTCCCGCGAACAGGCTTCGAAGGCATCGTGATGGCGACCGAACTGCAGCGACTCCTTGCTGCCCAGGCCGAGGAAGCCGCGATGCACCAGGGCTTCGCGGAACAGGCCCACCGCCCGATCCTGCAGGTCGCGGTTGAAATAGATCAGCACGTTGCGGCACGAGACCAGGTGCACTTCCGAAAACACCATGTCGGTAGCCAGGCTGTGGTCGGCAAACACCACGTTGCGGCGCAGCTGGCGGTCGAAGACCGCGCCGTCGTAAGCGGTGCTGTAATAGTCCGACAGTGAAGCGGTGCCGCCGGCGGCGAGGTAGTTCCGGCTGAACTGGGCCAGGCGATCGATGCCGTAGGCGCCGGCCTCAGCCGTGGCCAGTGCCGCGGGGTTGATGTCGGTGGCGTAGACGATGCTGCGCTCAAGCAGGCCTTCCTCGTGCAGCAGGATCGCCAGCGACCACACTTCCTCGCCGGTACTGCAGCCGGCCACCCACAGCTTCACCGAGGGATAGGTGCGCAGCACCGGTACCACCTGTTCGCGCATCTGCCGGAAATACTCCGGGTCACGGAACATCTCCGAAACCTGCACGGTGAAGAACTGCATCGCCTGCGCGAACAGCTCCGGCTCGTGCAGCAGCCGATGCTGCAGGTCCGACAGGCGCTCGCACTCGTAGCGCTGCATGGCCTGGCTGACGCGACGGCGCAGCGAGGACACCGCATAGCTGCGGAAGTCGTAGTGGTAGCGCTGGTACAGCGCTTCCAGCAGTACCTTCAGCTCCAGGTCGAACAGCGCCTGCTCGTTCATTGCCGCGAGCACCAGACCCGGCACAGCGATACCAGCTTGTCCACGTCGATGGGCTTGGCGATGTAGTCGTTGGCACCGGCCTGCAGGCAGCGTTCACGGTCATCGGGCATGGCCTTGGCGGTCAGCGCGATGATCGGCAGGTCCTGCAGGTGGCGCTGCGCGCGGATCTCGCGCATCGCCTGCAGGCCATCCTTCTCCGGCATCATGATGTCCATCAGCACCAGGTCCACCTCGCGCTGGGCCAGGCGGTCGACGGCCTCCTGGCCGTTGCGGGCGATCTCCAGCGTCACCCCCAGCGGCTCCAGCACGCTGGACAGCGCGAAGATGTTGCGCACGTCGTCCTCGGCCAGCAGCACGGTGCGTCCGTCGAGCACGGTGTCGCGGCGGCGCGCTTCGCGCAGCAGGCGCTGCTGGTCGCTGGGCAGGTTGGCCTCCACGCTGTGCAGGAACAGCGTCACCTCGTCGAGCAGGCGCTCGGGCGAGCGTGCACCCTTGATGATGATGCTCTTGGAGTAGCGGCGCAGGCGCTGCTCTTCTTCGCGGCTGAGGGCACGGCCGGTGTAGACGATGACCGGCGGGAAGCCGACATCATCGTTGCCTGCCATGTGCTCGAGCAGGTCGTAGCCACTGCCGTCGGGCAGCGACAGGTCCATCACCATGCAGTCGAAGGTGACCGTGCTCAGCTGCTCCACCGCTGCGGCAAGCGTACCGACAGCAGCGATCTGCAGCTGATCGCGGCCCAGCAGCAGTTCCAGGTTGCGGCGCAGATCGTTGTCGTCCTCCACGATCAGCAGGCGCCGCACGTCGCGCTGGCTGGTCTGTTCAAGCTGTTCGATGGCAGCCACCAGGCGCTCGCGCGTGGTCGGCTTGATCGCAAAGCCGATCGCGCCCAGTTCGCGTGCCACCTGGCCGCGGTCCATGCCCGAGACCACATGCACCGGAATGTGCCGGGTGTCGGGGTTGCGCTTGAGCCGTTCAAGCACGGTCAGGCCCGAAACGTCGGGCAGGCCGATGTCCAGCAGGATGCCGTTGGGACGCAGGTCCGCCGCCAGCGCCAGCGCCTCTTCGGCCGTGGTGGCCACCACGCAGTCGAAATCAAGTTCGTGCGCCAGCGTCACCAGGGCTTCGGCGAAGACCGCATCGTCCTCCACGGCCAGGATCAAGCGTCCCGCATGGTGGCGGCGGCCACGGTCATCGGCCACCGCTGCCACCGGCGCGGCACTGGACCGCTGGGCAAGGGGGGCTGGTGCCACGGGGGTGGCGGGTACCGGCTGCACCGGCACCGGCGCTGCGGCGCCTGCGGCGGCCTCGGCTGCCGGCGCGCCCTGCAGCGGCAGTTCGAGAATGAAGCAGCTGCCGCGGCCCGGCTCGCTGTCCACCTGGATGTCACCGCCCATGCGCACCGCAAGGTCACGCGAGATCGACAGGCCCAGGCCGGTGCCGCCGTAACGGCGGCGGGTGCTGCCATCGGCCTGGCGGAATGCTTCGAAGATCAGCTGCAGCTGGTCGCGTGCAATGCCGATGCCGCTGTCGGCCACTTCGAATCGGATCCGGCCATTGCCGCCGCTGCGAACGTGCAGGCTCACCTTGCCGTGCTCGGTGAACTTGACCGCATTGGCCAGCAGGTTCTTCAGGATCTGCTGCAGGCGCTGGTTGTCGGCCACCAGCTGGCTGGGGGCCAGGCCATCGGACTCGATCTGCAGCGTCAGGCCCTTCTGCCGCGCCATCGGCTCGAAGGTTTCGCGCAGTCGCTGCAGCACGCTGTCGACCACCACCACTTCGTCGGCCAGTTCGACGTGCCCTGCTTCGATGCGCGACAGGTCCAGGATGTCGTTGATCAGCGCCAGCAGGTCGTTGTTCGACGACAGGATGGCGCGGGCGTACTTGACCTGCTCGTCGCTGAGCAAGCCGTCCTTGTTGTCGGCCAGCAGCTTGGCCAGGATCAGCGAACTGTTCAGCGGGGTGCGCAGCTCGTGCGACATGTTGGCCAGGAACTCGGACTTGTAGCGCGAGGTGGCCGCCAGTTCATTGCTGTTGCGCACCAGCTGCCCCTGCGCCACCAGCAGCGCCTGCTTCTGCGCCTCCAGCTCGTGGGTGCGCTCTTCCAGCTGCACATTGCTCTGTTCCAGCTCGGCCTGCTGCTGTTCCAGATGCGTCTGCGACTGCATCAGGCTGCGGCTCTGCTCTTCCAGTTCCTCGTTGGCCACGCGCAGTTCTTCCTGCTGTGCCTGCAGTTCTTCGCCTTGGCGCTGCGACTCCTCCAGCAGCACCATCAGCTGCCCGCGCAGCATCGAGGTACGCAGGGCCATGCCGATCGTTTCGGCGCAGCGCTCCAGCAGTTCGTCATCCAGCGCCCGCTGTTCGCCAACCGCCGCCCGGCCCAGCTCGAGCACGCCCACGATCGCGCCGTCGCTGCTGACCGGGGCAAGGATCCGTTCACGCACAGGTACGCGCCCCAGGCTGGTCTGCAGCTCCAGCGGTGCCGCTTCATCCCCCTGCAGATGCCGCGCCCGCTGGTCGCGGGCCACCTGCCCTGCCACCCCTTCCTGCAGGCCCAACGTGGCCGGGATGCCGTTCGGCAACGCCAGCCCACCGGTCAGCTGCAGGCGTCCGCCTTCCAGCCGGTAGAGCGCACCGACATCGGCACCCAGCTGGGTCGCCAGCGTCGACACCGCCGCTTCGGCGATCTGTTCCGGCCCGAGCTCACCGCGCAGGCTGAGCGCGACCGCGTTCTCCGCCTCCTGCAGCCACAGCGCACGCATCGCCTCGCGTCGCGCCTGGATGGCGCGCGAGGCGATGAGTGCGATCATCAGGAAAGCCGCGCCACCGATCGACCGGTTGACGAACGAGAAGGATGAGTTGTTGCTGGCCGGCGCCACGTTGTAGCCCACCGCCAGCAGCACGCAGGCGCTGACAGCCACCACGAACGGCACCCGGGCGCTGCGCTGGAACACAGTGACGCCGATGGCCATGAAATAGGCCAGCCACACGGCATAGCCCAGGGGTACCACCAGTTCCAGCGCGGCCGTAGCCGCCACCAGTACCGCCGACGTCATCCAGATCCAGCGGTCACGCGTAGTCGCACCAGGACGCATGCAGGTCGGTTCCAGTTTGGAAAAGGGGACTGATGTTACTCCTTGTCGCATTCAGCCGCATACGACCAATGGCACAGGCGTCGCATGCACGTCCTCTTCACACTCCACTGCCTACGTTCTCGTGCCTGACAGAGGTAATACGCATTTCATCGTGGTCGCTGCCGCTTCGACGCCGTCCGTGTTGACGGACCCTTCCCGACAGCTGCGATTGCTGATCGACAGCGTGCGCGACCATGCGCTGTACCTGCTCGATCCCGATGGCATCGTCTGCAGCTGGAATCCCGGCGCCGAACGCATCAAGGGCTACCGGTCGGAAGAAGTCATCGGCACCCACTTCGGCCGCTTCTACCTGCCCGCTGATCGCGATACGGGAGAGCCACAGCGCCTGCTGCGGCTGGCGGCGGAATGCGGACACCATGCCGCCGAAGGCTGGCGGGTGCGCCGAGATGGGTCTCCCTTCCGTGCCAGTGTGGTCATCGAGTCGGTGGTCGAGAACGGTGAGCTCGTGGGCTTCGTCAAGATCACCCGCGACATCACTGAACAGTGGCAGGCGCAACGGCTGTTGCGCGACGCGCAGCGGGCGCTGCGCCAGACCCAGCAGTTCGAGACGGTCGGCCAGCTCAGCCGCGGCCTTGCCCATGAGTTCAACAACCTGCTGACCACCATCGTCAATGCGCTGGACCTGCTGTCCGCACGCATGGGTGATGACGAGCGTGCCAACGCCCTGCTCACCACTGCGCAGGCGGCCAGTGATCGTGGCGCACTGCTGACCCGGCAGCTGCTGGCCTTCAGCACCGGGCAGACCCTGATCCGCGAAACGCTGGACATCAATGCGCGGATCCGCGACTGGTTGCCCGCCCTGCAGGCCACCTGCCCTGCCGGCGTCACCCTGGAAACCGCGCTGGCTGCGGGCCTGCCTGCCATACTCAGTGATACCGTGCAGCTGCAGACCGCGCTCGCCAACCTGGTCGGCAACGCTGCGGACGCTACGGTGGGTGGCGGCCGGGTATTGATCGCCACCGCGCTGGAGCACCGCATGGACCCCGACGCCGACACATCCCGGCAACGGACCTATGTGACGTTGAGCGTCTGCGATGAGGGACACGGCATGGCCCCGGACATCGCCGAACGCGCGACCGAGCCTTTCTTCACCACCAAGGACATCGGCAAGGGCAGCGGCCTGGGCCTGAGCCAGGTGTTCGGATTCACCACCCAGAGCGGCGGCTTCGTAGACGTGTCCACCACGCCCGGTGTTGGCACCACGGTCAGCCTGCTGCTACCCGCCACAGAGGAACCCAACCCATGACCGATGATCCGATCCGCGTACTGATGGTGGAGGACCAGACCGATCTGCGCGAAATGATCGGCCTGGCACTGCGCGACTTCGGCATCGACGTGGCTACCACGGCCGATGCGCAGGAAGCAGTCGCGCTGCTGCAGGGCGATACGCGTTTCGACGTGGTGTTCAGTGACATCAGCATGCCCAACGGCATGTCGGGCATCGAGCTGAGCGAGCATGTTGCGCGCGACCAGCCGCAGGCGCGGATGATCCTTTCCTCCGGCTACGCACGCTCGCAGTTGCCGCCGCTGCCCGAGCAGGTGGAATTCCTGCCCAAGCCTTACCGCCTGCGGCAGCTGGTGGAGCTGCTCAGGCAGGCCTGAGCCGTTGCCGCCCTGCCAGGCATGGCCTGGCACTACTGGGTAGCGACCGCCGCGCCCCTGCCAGGCATGGCCTGGCACTACTGGGTAGCGGCCGCCGCGCCCCTGCCAGGCATGGCCTGGCACTACTGGATAGCGACCGTTGCGGCCCCGCCAGGCATGGCCTGGCGTTGCCCGGTCCTCAATAGCGACCCACCAGGTTCAGGTACCAGCCGCGGTGGGTGTAGTCGAACTTCGTCAGATCGTCACTGAAGTCGGTGAAGTTGTAGCCCACGCCAACCCGGAAGTTGCGGCCGACGTCGCGGTCCACGCCGGCCAGCCAACCCTGCCGGCGACCGCCATCACGCACGTCCAGCAGGCGGTACTCCAGCAGGCCATGCCATTGGTAGTACAGGTCATAGCGCAGCTGCGCGGCGCCGAAGTTCGTGGCTGAATCGAACCACGGACCGGTTCCCCGGCCATAGCGGACCTCGCCTTCGCGGCGGGCCAGCTTGGCCGCCACTTCCCAGCGCTGGTCGATGCGGTACACGCCTTCCAGCGACAACACTTGGGTACGCTGGTCGTAGTCCACGCCGTTGACCTGGCCCATCGTCGACAGGTCGTACAGATAGCTGTAGCGGCCGAACAGCGCCCAGCGGTCATTGTCCCACGGGCGGTAGGCAAAGCCGAGATTGCCCTCGATGAAGCGGGCGCCGGCCACCGGGTTGATCGCATCGTCGGTGTCGGCGTAGTTGAACCGCGCAGCGATCCGCCAGCTGTCATTGAGACGGTGGCTGAGGCGGTTGGTGCTGACCCATTGCGTGCGGCGCTCGGCACCGGTATCGCGACGCCACTCCAGCTTGCTCTGCCAGTCGGTACCCGGCGACGTGCGGCCGCCGGACAGGCTGACGGCCTTGCGGTCGACCTGGCCATTGCTCGCATCCAGCTTGCCGTCGCTGAGGGTGAAGCCCGCATTCCAGCCCACCGCCGGATAGAAATCCATGCCGAACGTATTGGCCAGGCCGGATTCCTGGCCGGATTTGAGGAACTGGCTCTCGTTGAACACGTTGACCTGGTCGGACAGGCGCCAGCGCTGGCCCAGTGTCCAACCATCCTGCGCATTCGGGCTGAACAGCGGGTCGTATTCACTGCGGTCGGTGGACTGGGTGAACGCACCATAGAAGCTGTGCTGCGGGGTCAGCTTGTACTCGGCATTGACCTGCGTGGCACTGCCCCGATCACCATCGCTCACCTCCGCGCCGATCGTGGACAGGTTGGCGAAGGTGTAGGTACCACCGGCGACCACCGCATCATTGTCCGCGTAGCGGCCATGATCGTCATCGACGGTCAGCTGGCCGCCACCATAGATGTCCAGCGCGGTGCCGATGCGATGGGTGTAGCGCGCTGCCGCCAGCACACCTGCGTTGCTGCCGATGCCGCGGTCTTCCTGCACCCGTCGCAGCTCGGCCGACACGCGGTCGTTGTCACCGATCCGCCATTCGGCGCTGGCCTGGGCCTGGATCAACGATTCATTGCCACGCCGTGCTTCGCTGTAACGCGCATACAGGCTGAAATCGTCGGTCACGTAGCCCAGCAGTTCGGCGCCCTGTTCGCGCACGCGCTGGCCGGTGTCGAAGCGGCCCACCGAATAGCCTCCCTCGACCTGCCGCCACCAGGCGCCGGCACTCCAGTCGCGCTGGGTCCAGCCCAGCTCGCGCAGGTTCACCCGTGCCTCCACCGCGGTCGCCTCGCCTTCGCGCGGCCCCTCGGGGTTGAGGCGGGTGAAGCTCAGGCCACCATTGTCGGAGAAGAACACCGGCGCACTGGTCGCCTCGCTGCGGCTGTGCTCGACCTTCAGGTAGGTACCACGCCCGGCCTGCAAGGTCAGGTCCGCACCGCGCAGCGAATAGTCCTGCCCAGCGCGCTGTTCGTCCACATAGGTGGCCCCCACCGCCACGTGATCACCGAACCAGTGCTTGCCACGCACGCCAGCGGTGATGTCGTCATTGTCGAAGCCGGTCGGCACCCATTCGTAGTCGACGATCAGGCGCTGCTCGTAGCCGTCCAGCGGCACGTCGCGGCTGATCCGGCGCAGGTTCTCGCGGCTGACCTGGGCCAACGGCCGGGTCAGCAGGATGCGCCCCTGCAACGCGTCGATCTCGTAATCGGCACCGCGCACCAGCGACACCCGCTGTTCGACACGGCCGGTGGTGCGGTCACGGATCTCCAGCACCACCTGGTCCGAGCCGCGCAGGATGCTGGCGTGGCGCAGGTAATACAGGCTGCCGCCGGTGCCGATGAACTCGCTGTGGCCCGGCGCGGTCTCGGCCTGCGATCCGAACAGGCGCAGTTCGGTCTGCGCATCGCCCCACGCATTGGCGCCGCGTGAGCGCCACGACAGCGCCGCACCGTACAGCGAACGCACGTACTGGGCGTACTCGGTGCCGCTCAGCCCGGTGTTGTAGTTGCCCCACAGCGCCTGGTTCTTGTCCCAGTCCATGCGCAGGTAGAAGCGGCCCATGCTGTCGACGTCGCGCTGGGTCAGCGAATCGTCGCCATAGGTGGGGTAATAGAGGTCAGGGTCCAGGCTGCGGAACAGGTCCTGCGGATCGGCGGTGGTGAAACCGGTGAACAGCTCGTCCAGCGGCCGGTTCTGGGTATCGGCCTGCGCCGTCAACAGATAGCGACCACGCGTCTTGGCCTTCAAATAGAACGCCAGGCGCCCGTCACTGAGCACATCGTCATCGCGCTCGCCACGGGCGACATCGCGGCCCGCACCACTGGCCTTGTTCTGGTACACCGTGACATCGGCCAGGCCCACACCGAACAGATAGCTGCCGCTGACATCCACCTCCAGCGTGCGTGCGATGGCCGGCGCGTCGGGCCGCTCGACCCGCACGTCGAACACGTGGTGACCGATCGGCATCAGGTATTCAGCGGCGAATTTGCGGTCCTGGTCCAGCGGATAGCTTTCGCCATTGATCTTCAGTGCCGCGCCAAGCGGCAGGTCACGGCCCCGCAGGCGCACGCGCGAGCCGTACACCGGGATGTTCTGCTGGCGAAGACCGTTGCTGTCGAACACCTGCTCCAGCAGCGACAACGAAGCGGCCTGGTTGGCATCGACAGCCGTGCCGCGCCGATCTTCCAGGGCGTCACGCAGCTGCTGGTTGCCACGCTCCACTTCAGCCAGCGTCACCAGCTGCATGGACTGCGCCGAGGTCTCATCGACATTGCCCTCGGCATCGTACGCGCGCAGCACATAGACCAGGCGGTCGCCACGACGCAGCGGCGTGGACGCCGGCAGCGCACCGTCCCAACTGCCCTGCCCGACCGCAGCCACAGGCAGTTCAAAGGTCGCCAGGGGCGCGACCCGGTCACTGTCGCTGCCGCGGTAGAGGCTGACCTCCAGACGTTTGATGAACGCGGTGTAGTTGCCACGCACGAAGAATTCGACCGGACGCACGATGCGGCCCTGGTCGAACGCCACCATGCCCGGCGCCGAGATCGACAGCTCGGGCTGGCCCATGGCCGGGTCTTCGGTGGCCCAGATCGCGCCACCTTCCGGCAGGCGGATCATGAATTCACCGCGGACGGTCGCCTTGCCCGGCTCGTCCAGCGCCACGCTTACGCGCCGGTCCGGCTGCAGCACCTGCGATGACGAGCGCGTCGACGTGCCTTCGGTCACCGGCTCATCGAAGCTGCGCGAGCGCAGGGTGAACAGCAGGTCGCCCGCGGCGCTGCACTGGTTGCCCTCGCAGTGGATGGGCGCGCCATCGATGGGCGCGTCGTTGGCCGGCGGCGGCGCGGCCTGTGCGGTTGCTGCCAGACCCAGCAGCAGTGCCTGGTACAACGCAGCGCGGTGCAGGCGGGCGGGACGCCGGACGACAGAGTGGTGGGCGCTCATCGGCGGGCCTCCTGTTGGTGGGCCGCCGCGCGGGTGGCGGCGGTCTCCTCGTTGCGCACGCGCAGGCGTTGCTGCACGGCAGGGCTGAGCTGCACGCGCAGCGCTTCGAACACGGCATTGGCACGGCGCAGGCCCAACGCCTGGTTGTAGGCGTGGCTGCCACGCACATCGGTATGGCCGACCAGGCTGACCTGGCCGCCCCCCATCTGCTCCAGGCGCGCGGCGATGGCAGCCAGCAGCGGCTTGAACTCCTCGCGGATCACCGCCTTGTCGGTGTCGAACAGCACGTTGCCGAGCAGCGCGCCGCCGGCATCAACGCCAGCGACCAGCGAGTGCGGATCGCGCACGTCGGTACGCAGCTGCACCGTCAGGCCAGCGCGCGAACCCTCAGCCACTTCGGCCTGCAGCGCATCACGCACGGCCACCGCACGGGCGAAGGCCAATGCCTGGCTTTCGCCGTTGGCGGCAATCACCACGTCACCGCCCTGGTAGCGATCGACCACCTCGGCCATCTTCGCCAGCACCGGACGATAGCTGGCACGCAGCTCGCTGCTGCCCGGGGCGAACAACACTTCGCCCAAGGCCAGTTCGGCGCGCTCGGCGGACGCCTGCGGCGACGGCGGCAGGCGCACGCCGAAGCTGAAGCGGGTCGGCACGCCCTGGGTAACCCGCCGCAGCAACGGATTCTCGGTGGTCAGTCCGGAACCCGCCGGTACCGTTGCCGGGTCCAGCTTGACGATGAAGTTGCGGCCCAACCGCGCATCGCCACCGTGCACATCGGCCAGGTGGTAACGACCGAACGGATCGGTTTCGATCAGCAGGCCCTCCACGGTGGCCAGGCGCACGCCGGGAATGCCCTGCTCCTGGATGCCGCTGTTGCGGATCACGTAGGCCACTTCATAGCCCTCGGCCACCCGCGCGATCTCGCGATGCACGGCCGGCTCGGCTGCGGTCAGGCCCTTGGCCGCCTCGCCACTGCGCTGCACGGTTGCCACACCCTGCGCATCCAGCTGCAGGCGATGGCCCTGGGCGCTTTCCAGCACGAAATCATCGGTGAAGGACAGTTCGCGCAGGCGCTGGCGGATCACCACCTGATGGCTCTCGACCGTGTCCGACGTAGACGCCAGGCCGTGTACCACGCCCACCTGCACGCCATGCAGCAGGGGCGCGCTGGCATCGGCCAACGGCTGCGGTCCATCGCCACGATCCAGCGTTGTCGAACCCGGCACGTACGCGGCAGGCGCGAAACCGCCCTGCACGCGAACACCGGTCAGTTCTGCACTGTCCTGCCAGCCGTCGCCGTCGCGGTCATCGAACACGGTGCCGAACACCAGGCTGTCTTCCAGCAGCGGGTCGGCATCCATGCGTACTTCAGCGGTCGCCACATTCGACAGCGGCGTGCCATCGTCAGCGGTGGCCACGGCCTGGTTGATGTGGTTGCCGGCACGCACGCCCGCGCCCACCCGCAACAGGTAGGTGATGGTGGCACTGCGGCCCACGACGATGTCGACCGCACCGATGCGCAGCGGGGTCTGGCTACCGCCCAGCGAGAACGCGCCGTCGTCGTCGGCCACGCGCATCGAGCCATCCACATAGCTGAAGCCCGGCGGCGGCGTATCGACCACCACGCCGTCGCGCCAATGGCTGCTGCCGACGTTCTCGACCACCAGCTGGTAGCGCACCAGGTCGCCCACCTTCACCAGCCGCGGGTTGGCGGTCTTGGTGATGCGCAGCGCGAAATCCGAGATCACCTTGTGCCGCGTTTCGCAGGTGGTGCACTCCGGCGGTGGCGATCCATCCGGATACTGGCCGCGCAGGCGGTTGAGCACCTCCGTGCGCGCCTCCTGGTTGACGATGGCCTGGTAGACGAATTCATGTTGCCCAACGGGAGTACCGGTCGGCAGGGTGCAGACGATGTCGGTGCCCTGCTGCACGCAGCCTGCCGGTAGCGTGTCCACGCTCAGGCCCGCATCGGGCGTATCCAGCAGCTGCAACGGCTGGCGCAGCGAGGCGCGCTCGACCGTGGCCCGCAGGGTGTAGCGCAACCGGTCACCCGGACGCACTTCACTGCCACTTGCAGGGCCGGACAGTTTTTCCAGCACCACGCGCGGCTCGGCCAGCACGTGCTCGGTGCTGCAGGTTACCGAGCAGCTGGGCGTATCGCCCCCACTGCCCAGCACCGCGTTGCGGACGCTGCCACTGGCCTGCGCGTTGACCTGCGCGCGGTAGCCCAGCGTGTAGGTGCCGGGTGCGGTACCTGCCGGCAGCGTGCACACCAGCGGATTGCTGGCATTGCAGGTGAAGGCGCCTGGCTGGGTCACCGACTGCAGGTCCAGGCCTGCGCCCAGGGTATCGGTCAGGGTGAGCACATCGGTGGTCTGCGAGTTGGCGACCACCACCTCGACGCTGTAGTCCACCGCATCGCCGATGTTGACCGGCGATGCCGTGCTGGAGGACTTGCGGTAGGTGACCGTCGCCGCCAGCACCGGGGTGGTGGTGGTGCAGTCGGTGGCACAGGTGTTGGTACCGGTGCCGCTGCCAAGCACGGCATTGCTGACGCTGCCCTTGGCCTGCGCGTTCACCGTCGCGGTGTAGTTCACCGTGTAGGTGCCAGGTGCGGTGGCCGCCGGCAACGTGCACACCAGCGGGTTGGCGGCATTGCAGGTAAAGCCGGTGGTGGCAGTGACTGAACCGAAGTCCAGGCCCTGCCCCATCGTGTCGGTCAGGGTGAATACAGCGGTGGTGCGCGAGCGGCTGACCACGGCGGTCAGGGTGTAGGCGATGCTGTCGCCCACCTTGACCGCGCCGGCCGCAGCCGAGGTCTTGCGGTAGTCGATCTGGCTGCCAGCCACCGGCGTGGTGGTATCGCAGTTGACGGTGCAGCTGGGGTTGTCGCCACCGCTGCCGAGCACCGCGTTGGTCACCTGGCCGGTGGCCTGGGCGTTGACCACTGCGGTGTAAGACAGGCTGTAGCTGCCTGGCGCAGTGCCGGCCGGCAACGTGCACACCAGCGGGTTGGCCGCGTTGCAGGTGTAGGCGCCGGCACTGGTCACGCTGCCGAAATCGAGGCCGCTGCCCAGCGTATCGGTCAGCGTCACCACGTCGGTGGTGCGCGAGTTGGTCACCACCGTGGTCAAGGTGTAGGCCAGACTGTCACCCACCGACACGGGGCCGGCACTGTTCACCGACTTGGCATAGCTCACGCCCGGCGTCGCCACCGGCGTGGTGGTATCGCAGTTGGTCGTGCACGAGGGCGTGTCGGTGCCGGTGCCGAGCACGGCATTGCGCACCGTGCCACTGGCCTGCGCATTGACCGTGGCGGAGTAGCTCAGGCTGTAGGTGCCCGGCACCGTCCCTGCAGGCAGCGTGCACACCAGCGGGTTGGCCGCATTGCAGGTGAAGATGCCCGCGCTGGTCACGCTGCTGAAGTCCAGGCCGCTGCCCAGCGTATCGGTCAGGGTAACCACATCGGTGGTGCGCGAACGCGCAACGGTCACGCTGAGCGTGTAGCCGATGCTGTCGCCCACCCGTACCGGTCCACCGGTGGAGGCCAGCTTGGCGTAACTCACCTGCGGGCTGGCCAGCGGCGTGGTGGTATCACAGCTGCCGACGCACGACGGATTGTCCGGACCGCTCGGCACTACGGCATTGCGCACCTGGCCAACCGCCTGTGCGTTGACGATGCCGGTATAGGAGAACGCGTAGCTGCCGGGCACGGTGCCGGCGGGCAGCGTGCATACCAGCGGATTGCCGGGCACGCAGATGAAGCCGCCGGCATTGGTCATGCCGCCGAAGTCCAGGCCAGTGCCCAGGGTATCGGTCAATGTGACGGCAGCGGTGGTGCGCGCATCGGCCACGACCACGCTCACCGTGTAGGCAACGCTGTCGCCCACCGCGACCGGGCCGGCGGTAGCGCTGGCCTTGGACACCGAGACGCGCGGCGCCGCCACCGGCGTGGTGGTGGTGCAGTTGCTGCTGCAGGTGGGAGTGTCGGTGCCGGTACCCACCACCGTGTTGACCACCTGGCCGCTGGCCTGCGCGTTGACGGTGGCCGCATAGGTCAGGCTGTAGGTACCCGGTACGGTGCCCGCTGGCAGCGTGCACACCAGCGGATTGGCGGCATTGCAGGTAAAGGCGCCGGCGTTGGTCACGCTGGCGAAATCCAGACCGGTGCCGAGGGTATCGGTCAGGGTCAGCACGTCGCGGCTGTTGCCGTCGGCAATGGTGACATCTACGGTGTAGCTCACCGTCGCCCCCACCGCCACCGGACCGGTGGTGTTGGAGCGTTTCGCGTAGCTCACCCGTGTAACCGGAACGGTCACATCGCTGCGGGTGCAGTGGTTGGCATCGGTGCAGGCCTCGCCCGGTGCGGGCGGATTGCCACCATTGAACGGATCGTAGCCACCGCCGACGCTGGCGTGGTTGCGCAACAGGCCGCTTGCCGATGCGGACACGGTCACCGGCAGGGTGAAGCTGCTGCTGTCACCGGCGGTGCCGGCTGCCGACAGTACCTGGCTGCTGGTGCAGCTCACCGCCTGGCCGCTCGCCGTACAGCTCCAGCTGCCACTGCTGAGGGTACCGGTCCAGTTCGGGACGATCCCTGCCGGCAACTGGTCGCGCACAGTGATGACACCCGCCGGCACGTTCGGCGGATTGCCGGTCGGCACGTTGGTGGTGTTGCTGATCGTCAGCGTGTACTGGGTGCCGGCCTGGCCGTAGTTCCAGATGCCGCCGGTGGCATTGTTGCTCTTCACCACCTTCAGCGCGGGTGCGGTGATGGTGATCAGGTGGTCTTCCACTTCGCCGTCGTCGGCCACGCCGGTCGGCTGCTGGATCTGCGCCGCATTGGTCGCATAGCGCAGGCGCACGTAACTGCTGCCTGCGCTTACCTGCGCGGGCACGGTCCAGCTCAGGTTGGCCCCGCCACCACTGCATGCAGCGATGTTGCTGCGCTCGCCCGGGTCGAATGTGCCGTTGCGATTGAAATCGATCCAGCCGGCCACGCTGCCGCTGCCCACGCACGCCACAGGTTGGCTGATCTGGGTACCGGCCTGCATCACCGTCAGCACGTAGCTCGCCGGCCAGGCATTCTCTTCGTTGGGATTGCCCGAAGGGAAGTTGTCGTCGCCCTTCGCATCGGCGCTGTAGCTGCTCTTCTGCTCGGTATCCGGGCCCATCGTGCCGAGGAAATCGGTCAGCGGCGGTGCCAGGCCACCTGGCGTATAGCCGGCGGTGTTGATGTTGGTGGGGGTGGCGTTGACCGGCAGGCCATCCGGGCGGAACTGCAGATCGTCCACCACATGCATGGCGTCGCCATAGCTCTGCGGCGCATCACCGAAGTCGGCGTACGGCACCAGCAGGCCGATGGCGATGGCGGTGGTGCCGCCGCCGCGCATCGAGAAGCCCATGTTCACCGCGAGGTTGCCCGGCGCGTGCGCGGCATTGTCGAAATTGAGGAAGGTGACCGCAGCGGTGTTGTTGTCGTTGCCCGGCCCGAAGCGGATCACGCTGTTGCCGCCGCTGCTGGACTTGGTCACGTTGTAGGCACCTGCGCTGAGGTTCTTGCGCATCTCCACCACGTTCCAGGTGCCCAGTGCACTGGCTTCGACGAACTCGCCGCTGTTGTTGATCGACTCGGCGTCGGCCATCACCACGCCGCGCAGGCGATACGGTGCACCGCCCAGGGTCGAGACGCAGTTGATTTCGAAAGAGGATGTACCGCTGCTGCGCGAGATGCCTGCGATCAGCTGGTTGGCGCCGCCAGTGCCACCGACGTTGTACAGGTCGTCCAGGCTGTCGCCGCTGAAGTTGCCCGGGCGATAGCTCTGCAGGAGTCCGCCGCCACTGATGTTGGCCAGACTGCAGCTGACACTGAGGTTGATGCCCGCGGCCACCGGCATCGAGATCGACGAGGTATCACCATTGTTGAGCGTGACCCCGGCAGTGCCCAAGTCCGTGCCGCCCCCCCAGGTCAGCCACAGCACCGTGTTGCGGTACGGGCTGGTGCCGCCGGTCGCGTAGGCCGCAGCCCAGGCCGACGATGGCAGCACCACCGACAGCAGCAGCAACAGCAGACCGGCGGCCAGCCATCGCCCGGTCCGGCCGGGATGTGCACTTTTTTCAGGATGAACGGATTCACCGCCCGCGCTGATGCGCGACGTCGTCGACTGCCACATGTTGGTTTTTCCCCGTCATCAGCCCCACAGGGGAGCCGCTGTTCAGTGGGTACCGGGGAGGGTTCTGCCGGACCCGGAGACGCGTACGAATGCGTGTCTGCCGGTTCCGTGGCGACTACAACCGTCCCTGGACCCTGTTGGTCAGGTTCGCAAAACTGTGACGAAGATAACACAATACAAACAATTGTGTGATGTAGGTCACATTTAAGTTTGCCAAATCTGGCGCCGGCCCCACGAACACAGTTGTAGCAACGGGCCCCGGGGGCCTCGTGCACGGATCCGGCAGCCGCACCGCCCTTTCCGGCAATTCGTCACGCATTTTCGGAGCCGGCGCGATGCATCCGGCGTGGGGCGCACACAGAAAAACCGCCGGGCCATGGGCTACCGGCGGGAGCTGAAGTGGAAGGGGGATCGCGCCGCGCTTGGCGGCAGCCAGGCTTCTACCAGGGCACGAAGAGCAGGATCAGCACGATCACCAGCAGCACGGCGGCGACGGTCAGCAGCACGTTGCGCTGGCGCCACGAAGGCTTGGGGGTGCCGGGGGTATTCATGGGGGCGCTCCTAGGCAACCGATGGGGACGGCACCAGACTGCCGAGTCCGCTTGCAGCAGCGCGTGCACAGGATGTGCAGCGGGAGTGCAGAGCCCTGCCCTTTCCCCCTCAGGTTGTACGGCAGGCCATGAACAGCAGCTCCGGCGTGGAGGCGTCTTCGCTGGCGACGAAGCCGAGGTCGCGGTACAGCGCCACGGCCGCCTGATTGTCCCTATAGACCTTCAACGTCAGTTGCACGGCAGCGCTGCTGCGAAGGGCTTCGGCGCACAGTGCCGTCATCAACACCCGGCCAAGGCCACGGCCGCGTGCCTGCGGCGACACGATGATGCGCCCGATGTGCATGCTGTCAGGTGTTGTCTGCCAATACTGGCCGAAGCCCAGGCAGGCGCCGTCGGCATCCTGCAGTGTCCAGCCCGGACGCGAAGGCAACGCCAATGCAGCGGCGAAGGCTTCGGCAGGCAAGGGGAAGGGAATGCCGGGACCTGCCCAGCGCAGGGTCGCCTCAGGTGAGTCGAGCCAGCCGGCAACAACGGCAAACTGCGAAGGCTGGACAGGCTGCAGGACGTAATCCATGGCGCCGGCGCTGTTGCGGGCGCGCGTCCATGCGCCCGACGTGGGCAGACGCTTCACCGCGTCATGCGGGTCCAGCTGCTCCCAACCTTCCACGTTGTCGATCATCAGATGGCCGATCTTGTGAATCAGATAGTGCTGGCTGCCGTCGCGCGGCTGCTTCAGCTCGCCGCGGATCTACGACCGGGCGGCGATGCGGAAGCTGTACCGTGCGAACTCCCGCCGGGCGCCCCTTGTGGCTGTTCATGGCCCACACGGGATTGTACCGCGGGGAGCTGGTCGGACTGGGCAAGGACTCGGTGGCCGGGCGCAGGCTCAGGGTCGAGAGCGATCCGGACGAAGATGGCCAGGGACGCACGAAGTCGGGCAAGTGGCGCGAGGTGCCACTGAATCGGTATGCGCGCTGGGCGCTGCGCCAGCTACCCGATCCGCTGGTCGCCGTGCACAAGGACACGGTATCCGACTGGTTCGCCTCGGATGCCAAGCGTGCGGGAATCGGCGGCAGCCTCCACCGGCTACGGCACACCTTCTGCGCCCACATGGTCATGGCCGGGGTGCCGTTGCGAAGGGTGCAGATCCTGGCCGGGCACGCTGATTACGCCACGACCGAGAAGTACTACGCCCATTTGACGCCTGAAGGCGATGATGGCGCCGTGGCGAAGCTCCGGTACTGACCGGCGCCGCTGGGACCAAATCCTGTGGATATGCGGGAAACAGTGGGAATTGCACGCCACTGCGCTTGCCTGACTCATTGATTTTGGTAACCCCGGCCCGATGCTCGTTTCGTACAATCGGCAGTCCCGAACAAAGGAGACGACGATGCCGGGAGGTACCACCGTTGCCACTGCGGCGCTCATTGACGAGGCAGAGCGGGAGCTGTGCGTTGTGTTTCCAGTTGAACTCAGGGCCGTCTGGCTCACGCACAACGGCACCGAGCTACCGGGTGGGTGGCGATTTTTCCCGGTCTTTGACCCTGGCAACCCGCGGAAGACGGCCGGATCGGTCACGTATGAGAACCTGCGCGGTGCGTGGGGAATGCACCTTCGATCACTTGATCTTGTGGCGCTCGCGTCGAATGGAACCGGCAACCATCTGGTGATGCGGGTTGTGGACGGCGTCGCGATACGGGACATCCTCCACTGGAACCACGAAACCGAAAAGCTGACCCGCTGGAAGCCTGGCATCGATGCCGTGATGCGCTCCGCCCGAACGTCGGCGGAAAGGCTCGCCGCCATTCGCGCCACGCTCATGAAGGACACCCCGCGCGCTCGGCTTCCTGCCAGATAGATTCGCAGACGCAGACCGACTGTGACTACTGTGACCAAACGGCATGGATATGCCGAAAACAGTGGAGTAGACGCTATGCGCCGAATGGCTATGCGCCGAATGGCCTAAGCCATTGATTATGGTGACCCCGGCCCGATTCGAACGGGCGACCTTCCCCTTAGGAGGGGGACGCTCTATCCAGCTGAGCTACGGGGCCATGCAGCCGCCAAGTTTACAGGCAAGCCGCCCTGCCCTCCAAGCTTTCATCTGCCACACCATTGCCACTGGCGCGGCGCACCATGGTCAATCCGGGCGCTCTGCTACCATCGGCGGCTCAGTTCGTCGCGCCCCCACCTGCCCGCGGCGGCACCAAACACAACGTAACGAAACACAGGAGTCTGCATGTCTTCCGAGCTGCTCAAGTCCCTTGGTCTGGACGCGATCAACGCTGGCACCTACCTGGGCAACGGGGAGTGGTCGAGCGCTACCGGTGGTGAACTGATCACCCCGATCAATCCGACCACGGGCGAGCCGATCGCGCAGGTCCGCGCCACCACCGAAGCCGAGTACGAAACCGTCATCGCGCGCGCCCAGGAAGCCTTCAAGGTCTGGCGCACCACGCCGGCCCCGCGTCGCGGTGAAGCCGTGCGCCTGTGCGGCGAAGCGCTGCGCAAGCACAAGGATGCGCTGGGTTCGCTGGTCGCGCTGGAAATGGGCAAGAGCAAGCCTGAAGGCGACGGTGAAGTGCAGGAGATGATCGACATCGCCGACTTCGCCGTGGGCCAGAGCCGCATGCTGTACGGCTACACCATGCATTCCGAGCGCCCCGGCCACCGCATGTACGAGCAGTACCAGCCGCTCGGCTTGGTCGGCATCATCAGCGCGTTCAACTTCCCGGTGGCGGTGTGGGCATGGAACTCGTTCCTGGCCACGATCTGCGGCGACATCTGCCTGTGGAAGCCGTCCAACAAGACCCCGCTGACCGCCATCGCCTCGATGCGCATCTGCAATGAAGCGCTGCGCGATGCCGGTTTCCCGGACCTGTTCTTCCTGATCAACGACGCCGGCACCGCGCTGTCGGAAAAGATGGTGGCCGACAAGCGCGTGCCGCTGATCAGCTTCACCGGCTCGACCCAGGTCGGCCGCACGGTGGCCGAGAAGGTCGCCCACCGCCTTGGCCGCTGCCTGCTGGAACTGGGCGGCAACAACGCGATCATCCTCGACGAAACCGCCGACCTGAAGCTGGCCATTCCCGGCATCGTGTTCGGTGCGGTCGGCACCGCCGGCCAGCGCTGCACCACCACCCGCCGCCTGATCGTGCACGAATCCATCCATGACGACGTGCTGGCCACGCTGGTCAAGGCGTACAAGCAGGTGGAAGGCAAGATCGGCGATCCGACCGACCCGGCCAACCTGATGGGCCCGCTCAACAGCGACGGTGCCGTGCAGCAGTTCCTGGCGTCCATCGAAAAGGCCAAGGCCAGCGGCGGCACCATCGAAACCGGCGGCACGCGCATCGACCGCCCCGGCAACTTCGTGCTGCCGGCCATCGTCACCGGCCTGAAGAACAGCGATGAAGTGGTGCAGCACGAGACCTTCGCGCCGATCCTGTACGTGATGAAGTACAGCACGCTGGACGAAGCCATCGACATGCAGAACGGCGTGCCGCAGGGCCTGTCCTCGTCGATCTTCACCACCAACCTGAAGACTGCCGAGCGCTTCCTGTCGGCGGCCGGTTCGGACTGCGGCATCGCCAACGTCAACATCGGCACCTCGGGCGCGGAAATCGGTGGCGCCTTCGGTGGCGAGAAGGACACCGGCGGTGGTCGCGAGTCCGGTTCGGATGCATGGAAGGTCTACATGCGCCGCCAGACCAACACCATCAACTATTCGGATTCGCTGCCGCTGGCCCAGGGCATCAAGTTCGACCTGTGATGGCAAACGGTCCGGCCATGCACATGGGTCAGAGCCCCTCCGGGGATCCGACCCATGCCGTGCCGACCACTCAGGGTCGGATCCCCACAGGGGCTCCGACCCTCGAGTTCACCGGCCGCCGGGTGCTGATCGCCGGTGGCAGCAAGGGCATCGGCCGCGAACTGGCGCTGGCCTTCGCCCGCGCCGGTGCGCAGGTCTCGGCCTGCGCCCGCGGCCAGGCGGGGCTGGATGCTCTGCAGGCCGATGCGCAGGCCCAGGGCACGCAGCTGCACACCTTCGCCACCGATCTGGGCGACCTCGGCCGCATCGGCGCCTGGCTGCAGGCCGCTGCCGACGCGCTCGGCGGCATCGATGTGCTGGTCAACAACGCCACCGGCTACGGCATGGCCGATGACGAAGACGGCTGGGCCGCCAGCCTGCAGATCGACCTGATGGCGGCGGTCCGCGCATCGCGCCTTGCGCTGCCGTGGCTGCGCGCCTCGTCCGACGCCTGCATCCTCAACCTATCCTCGATCGCCGCGCAGCAACCGCGTCCCGGCGGCGCACCGTATGCGGCGGCCAAGGCCGCGCTGTCGCACTACACGACGTCGCAGGCCCTGGCACTGGCGCCGGACCGGATCCGGGTCAACGCGATCGCACCGGGCTCGATCGAATTTGCCGATGGCCTCTGGGATCGACGTCGTGTCGAAGATCCCGCCCTGTACCACGGCACCCTGGCGAGGATTCCGTTCGGCCGCTTCGGGCAGCCGCGCGAGATCGCCGACGCCGCGCTGTTCCTGTGCTCGCCGCTTGCGCGCTGGATCACCGGCCACGTGCTCAATGTCGATGGCGGCCAGGTGCTGATGGGCTAGCGCCGATCCCTCGGTAGCTACCAACCTTGGTTGGCGCCGCATTCGTCGACCAAGGTCGACGCCTGCCAAAGCCACCCCGCGCTCGGCCCCGATGGTTGCCAACCTTGCCTGGCAGCCTTGCATTGGCCGGACCATGGGATTGCCGGGGCAGACGCACTATCATGTCGGCACTGCCACGGAGGACTCGATGAGCGTGCCACCCCGACAGAGCAACGCCCTGGCCGTGGTCAGCCTGATCGCGGGCATCTGCAGCTGGACCGTGCTGCCGGGTGTCGCCGCCCTTGTTGCCATCATCACCGGGCACCTGGCCCGCGCCGAGATCCGCCGCCGCGCCGGCGAACAGGACGGCGATGGCATGGCCCTGGCCGGGTTGATCATGGGTTGGCTCAACATCCTCGCTGCGGTGGGCCTGGTGGCCATCCTGATCTTCGCGATGGTGGCCGCCGGCGCCGACGCCAAACCTGGACTGCGCTGGTGAAAGCACGATGACCTCCGCCGACAGCACTGAACGCTTCAGCAGCCGCGTCGCGGACTATGTCCGCTACCGCCCAGACTATCCGCCTGCCCTGATGGACTGGCTGCATGGCTCCATGGCCGTGGCAACCAGCGCGCGTGTCGCTGACATCGGCGCCGGCACCGGCATCTCCAGCCGGCAGTTCCTGGCCGCCGGCCATCCACTGGTCGCCGTCGAACCCAACGCGGCGATGCGCGCCGCCGCCGAGCACTGGCTTGCGCCGCAGTATCCGCAGTTCTCCGCCGTCGATGGCCGCGCCGAGGCCACCGGGCTGGCCGATGCCAGCGTTGATCTGGTCGGCGCCGCGCAGGCCTTCCACTGGTTCGACACCGTGGCCGTGCGCGCCGAATGGCAGCGCATCCTGCGCCCGGGCGGCCTGGCGCTGATCTACTGGAATTCGCGCCTGCTCGATGCCAGCCCGTTCCTGGTCGGCTACGAACAACTGCTGCTGGACTACGGCACCGACTACACCGCAGTGGCCGAACGCTACCAGGACGACGCCACCATGCAGGCCTGGTTCGGCTCCGGCCTGCGCGGCATGGTGCAGCTGCCGAACGTGCAGCACCTGGACCTGGACGCCCTGCGCGGGCGCCTGCTGTCTTCTTCCTACGCGCCGCAGCCCGGCCATCCGCGCCACGCGCCGATGCTGGCTGCGCTGCAGGACCTGTTCGCCGCCCATGCGGTCGACGGCCAGGTCGCTTTTGAATATCGAACCCGAGCCTTCCTCGGCACGCTGGACTGAAACCAACGCATGTATTCGCTTGCCCGCCCCTTCCTGTTCTCGCTCGACGCCGAACGCGCCCACGGTCTCGGCCTGTCCGCTCTGGACCTGGCCTATCGCACCGGCACCACGCCGCTGGTGGCCGCACGCATCGCGCCGATGCCCAGCACGGTGTTCGGGCTGACGTTCCCCAATCCGGTCGGCCTTGCTGCCGGCCTGGACAAGAATGGCGAGCACATCGATGCACTGTTCGCGCTGGGCTTCGGCTTCGTGGAGATCGGCACGATCACGCCGCGAGCGCAGGCCGGCAACCCCAAGCCGCGCCTGTTCCGGCTGCCGGCGCACAACGCGATCATCAACCGCATGGGCTTCAACAACGCCGGCGTGGATGCGCTGGTGCGCAACGTCGAACGCGCGCGCAACCGGCGCGGCCTGCTCGGCATCAACATCGGCAAGAACAAGGACACCCCCAACGAACAGGCGGCCGATGACTACATCGCCTGCATGGACAAGGTGTACCCGTTGGCCGACTACATCACCGTCAACATTTCCTCGCCCAACACGGCCGGCCTGCGCGAGCTGCAGGAAGAGACCGCGCTGCGGCAGCTGGTCAGCCAGCTGCGTGAGCGCCAGGAAGCACTGGCCGCGCAGCATGGCCGGCGCGTGCCGATGCTGGTGAAGGTGGCCCCGGACCTCAGCGAGCGCGACATCGATGCCGCCGCGCGCGTACTTGGCGAACTGCAGGTGGACGGCGTGATCGCCACCAACACCACCATCGACCACAGCCGGGTTGCCGGAGATCCGCTGGCCAATGAAGCCGGCGGGCTGTCCGGTGCACCGGTGCTGGAACAGTCCACCCTGGTACTGCGCCGCCTGCGTGCACGCCTGCCCGAATCAGTGCCGCTGGTCGGTGTCGGCGGCATCCTGTCCGGTGCCGACGCCGTGGCCAAGATGGCCGCCGGTGCGGCGCTGGTGCAGTGCTACAGCGGCCTGATCTTCAAGGGCCCGGCATTGGTCGCCGACTGCGTGGAGGCGATCCGCCGCCGACGCGAGGCGCCCAGTCGCGGCGCGGTGGCACCCCTGTGAGCATGCCCATGGACGACACCAACAACGCTGCAGCACCGCTGCGCTGGACCCTCACCCACAACGCGCCACTGCAGGCCCTGAACACGTTCCACGTGCAGGCCAGCGCAGCGCAGTTGCTGGAACTGCACGATGCCGCGCTGCTGCCGGAGGTTCTGGCGTTGCCGGAAGTGGCCAATGGTCCGCTGCTGGTGCTTGGCAGCGGCAGCAATGTGCTGATCGCCGAAGACCTGCCCGGCACCGTGCTGGTGTTCGGCAACCGCGAAATCAGTTTCCTCGAACACCGTGCCGACCACGCCGTGATCCGCGCTGGAGCCGGCGTGTCCTGGCACGGGCTGGTGATGTGGTCGCTGCAGGAAGGCCTGTCCGGCCTGGAAAACCTGGCCCTGATTCCCGGCACCGCCGGCGCATCGCCGATCCAGAACATCGGCGCCTATGGCGCGCAGGTCGGCGAGTTCATCCAGACCGTAGAGGCCTGGGACTGCCAGGAAGAAACCTGGGTACGGCTGGACAACGAACAGTGTGGCTTCGCCTACCGCGACAGCGTGTTCAAGCAGCAGCCGGACCGCTACCTGATCACCGCCATTGAACTGAAACTGCCGCTGCTGCACGACCTGCGCATGGGCTACGCCGGCATCCGCGAAGAACTGCAGGCGCAGGGCGTGGAACTGCCGAGCGCGGTGGACGTGGCCAATGCGGTGATCGCGATCCGTCGCCGCAAGCTGCCCGACCCCGACGTACTGGGCAACGCGGGCAGCTTCTTCAAGAACCCGGTGCTGCCGCTGGAACAGGTGGAGGTGCTGCTGCAGCACTTCCCCGAGCTGCCGGTGTTCCCGGCAGACCGCGACGACCGCCGCAAGGTCTCGGCGGCCTGGATGATCGAATCCTGTGGCTGGAAGGGCTTCCGCGAAGGTGATGCCGGCGTTGCGCCCAGCCACGCGCTGGTGCTGGTCAACCACGGCAACGCCACCGGCACTGAACTGCTGGCGCTGGCACGGCGGATCTCCGCCTCGGTACTGGAGAAGTTCGGCGTGCCGATCGAACCGGAGCCCCGCCTGCTCGGCGCACAGTGGTGAGCACACCCGCCCTACCCGCAAGCGCCACCCCATTGCGGGCGGCGCTGCTGATGCTCGGCAGCACCATGGCGTTCGGCCTGATGGCGGTGGCGATCCGCTACGCCACCCGCTACGTGCCGACCCAGGAAGTGGCGTTCTTCCGCAATGCCTTCGGCCTGCTTGCCCTGCTGCCGATGCTGCTGCGCCCAGGCCATGCACCGTTGAAGACCCAGCAGCTGCCGCGTTATTTCCTGCGCAGCGCGATCGGCCTGGGCTCGATGCTGTGCGCGTTCTGGGCATTGGGCCACTTGCCCCTGGCACAGGCCGTTTCGCTGTCCTACTCCACCCCGTTGTTCGTCACCATCGCGGCGGTGCTGTGGCTGGGCGAAACGGTACGCGTACGGCGCTGGGCAGCGGTGGTGGTCGGCTTCATCGGCGTGCTGGTGATCGTGCGGCCGGGCACCGCCGGCTTCACGTCCGGCAGCCTGATCGCCGTGGCCGCCGCCGTGCTCAGCTCGCTGGTGGCGATCCAGATCAAGCAGCTCACCCGTATCGACAGCGCCGACACCGTGGTGCTCTACACCTACGTGTTCTGGGTACCGCTGTCGCTGATACCGGCCTTGTTCGTGTGGGTCTGGCCCACCGGCATCGCCTGGCTCTGGCTGCTGGCCACTGGCGTGCTGGGCACCATCGGCCAGTTGCTGTGGACACGCGCACTGCGCCTGGGCGAAGTCTCCGCGTTGACCCCGATCAGCTTCCTGCAACTGCCGCTGGTGACCTTGTGTGGCTGGCTGTTGTTCGCCGAGACGGTGGATCGTTGGACCATCATTGGCGCCGGCATCATCCTCGCCGCCAACGCCTACATCGCCCATCGCGAAGCAGTGCTGTCACGGCGTGCAGCGAGCGTCGCCGCGAGCGCAGCGGCCAAGCCGGCAGAGTAAGGGTTCCGGCCGGGCTGCGCCCGGCACCCGTGGTAGTGCCGGCCGCTGGCCGGCAACCTCAACAGCAACAGCAACAGCAACAGCGGGCGTTCCGTGGGATGGCGGGGCGGTGTCGGATGGCGGGGACGCCGCAAGTACGTCCTTGTAGCAACTGTGTGCTGGAGGAGCGCCAGCCCTTCCGGTAAACGGGCACGGTAGTGCCGGCCGCTGGCCGGCAGCCTCAGGAGCAACGCCCTCTGGTGCGCTCAGGC